>NZ_JBVJPA010000008.1:0-301050 GCF_055582885.1 Streptomyces sp. NPDC107454
TACCGCCTCGGCATCCCCGAAGACATCCCCGCCTGGCACGAAGTCCTCAACACCGACGCCGCCCGCTACGGCGGCAGCGACATCCACAACCCCCATCCCGTCAAACCCGAGGCCCACCCCGCCCACGCCCACCCCACCAGCCTCCGCCTGACCCTGCCTCCCCTGGCCACGATCTGGCTGCGCCCCGCCTGACGACTTCGGTGGCCACGACGCGGGGCGGGGCGCAGGAGCGGGCACTCCTCGCCCCGCCCGGTGGTCAGACCGTCGCCGCCCGCAGCGCCTCCGGCAGCTCGCCCTCGTACACGATCCCGAGCGCCTGCGTCGCCCGCGTCAGCGCCACGTACAGGTCGCTCGTGCCGTACCGCGCCGGTTCGACCACGAGGACGGAGTCGAATTCCAGCCCCTTGGCCTGCCGGGGGTCGAGGAGGACGACCGTCCGGGTCAGGTCGGGCTCCTCCCCCGCCGTCACGTCCTCCAGCCGGGCCGCGAGCGAGTTGTGCAGTTCGCGGGGCGCGATCACCGCGAGCCGTCCCTCGGCGGGGGTCAGTTCGGCGACGGCCTTCGCGACGGTGCCGGGCAGGTCGTCCCCTGCGGCACGTGCCCACGGCCGTACGCCCGTGGAACGCACCGAACGCGGCGGCTCGAAGTCCGGGTGCCGCGCGCGCAGGACGCCCGCCGCCACGTCCATGATCTCGGACGGGGTGCGGTAGTTGACGGCGAGACGCTGGTGCTCCCAGCGGTCCTCGACATAGGGGCTGAGGATCTCCGACCAGGAGCCCACTCCGGCTGCTTCGGCGGTCTGCGCGGGGTCGCCGACCAGGGTCATCGAGCGGGTCGGGCTGCGCCGCATCAGCAGGCGCCAGGCCATCGGCGAGAGCTCCTGCGCCTCGTCGACGATGATGTGGCCGAACGCCCAGGTCCGGTCGGCCGCCGCGCGTTCGGCGGCGCTGCGGTGGTCGTCCTCCTCGTGCCGCTCGGCCATCCGCTCGGCGTCGATGATGTTGTGCGCGGACAGGACCTCGGAGTCCTCCTCGTCCTTGTCCTCGAACTCGTAGGTGCGGGAGGCGTAGGACACGTCCAGCACGCCCTGCGCGTACGCCACCTGGGCGCGGCGTTCCTGGTCGGCGAGGGCGCGGGCCACGCGGTCGTCCTCGCCGAGCAGTTCGGCGGCCTCGTCGAGGAGGGGGACGTCGGAGGTGGTCCAGGCCCCGGTGACCGGGCGGCGGATCGCGGCCGCGTCCTCGTCCGGGACGTATCCCTCGGGGTCCGCGAGGAAGTCGGCGACCAGGCGCTGCGGGGTCAGCCGCGGCCACAGCTGGTCGATGGCCGACCAGACCTCGGGGTTCTCGGCGAGGTCGTCGCGGATCTGGGTGATGTCGCTCGGGTCGAGCAGGTTCGAACCGTCGAAGGGATCGGTGCCGATGCGCTCGGCCAGCATGTCGGTGAGCGTGTTGAGGATGTGGCCCTCGAAGTACTCGCGGGCCACGTTGTGCGGCAGCTGCGCCTCGCGGGTGCGCTCGCGGGCGACCTGGACGAGCCCGGCGTCGAGCATCAGGATGTCCCGGTCGTGCTCGATCGCGATGACCGGGTCGGGCAGCGCCTGGCGGCTGTGGACCACGGCGGCGAGCACCTCGGCCATGTCGGCGCGGCCCTTCACGGCGGCGGCCCGCGGGGCGTCGGTGGCGGTCGCCCGGACGCCGGGGAACAGTTCACCGACGGTCGCGAGCAGCACGCCCGTCTCGCCGAGCGAGGGCAGTACCTCGCCGATGTAGCCGAGGAAGGCGGGGTTCGGTCCGACGATCAGGACGGCGCGCTTCGCCAGCAGTTCCCGGTACTCGTACAAGAGGTACGCGGCCCTGTGCAGCGCCACGGCCGTCTTTCCGGTGCCGGGGCCGCCCTCGACGACCAGCACGCCCTTGTGCGGGGCGCGGATGATCCGGTCCTGTTCGGCCTGGATGGTCTGCACGATGTCGCTCATGCGGCCGGTGCGCGCCGAGTTCAGCGCGGCCAGCAGTACGGCGTCGCCGGTCGGGTCCTCGTGGCCGGTGCGCTCGTGGTCGCCGAGGTCGAGGATCTCGTCGTGCAGGTCGGTCACCCGGCGGCCGTCGGTGGTGATGTGCCGGCGGCGGCGCAGGTCCATCGGCGTGTGGCCGGTGGCGAGGTAGAAGGGGCGGGCGACCGGGGCCCGCCAGTCGATGAGGATGGGGGTGTGCTCGGTGTCGTCGGCGCGGACGCCGATACGGCCGATGTGATGGCTGACGCCGGAGGTGAGGTCGATCCGGCCGAAGCAGAGCGAGCCGTCCACGGCGTTCAGCGCGGCCAGCAGGCCCGAGCGCTCGGCGACCAGCACGTCCCGTTCGAGCCTGGCCTGCATGGGTGTGTTGCCCTGCGCGAGCGCGTCGCCGACGGAGGCCTCGGTGTCGCCCCGCAGCACGTCCACGCGTGCGTACAACCCGTCGATGAATTCCTGCTCGTGCAGCAATTCATCGTCGGGAAATCCTGTGGTGCCCTCTGCGTTTGCGCCCCTGTTTGACAATTCCGCTCCCGGCCGGATATACTGTGCCCAGTGAACTTCTCCGCGACTCAATTCTTCTGAAGTCGCGAATCATTCAATATACGCAGGGAAATCCCCCGAGCGCAATTGCTCGGGGGATTTCTTGTAGTTCTGCTGTATATCGGCGAGGTCGGAGCACGCCGGACGGTCAGAGCACGTCGGACAGCTCCTCCAGGAGCCGGCGCTTCGGCCGGGCGCCCACCAACGACTTCACCGGCTCGCCACCGCGGAACACCATGAACGTCGGCATCGACAGCACCCGGTAGGCGTTCGTCGTCAGCGGGTTGGTGTCCACGTCCAGCTGGACCACCTTGAGCCGCTCGCCCTCCTCGGCCGCCAGGGCACTGAGCACCGGCCCCATCTGCCGGCACGGCGGGCACCAGTCGGCCGTGAACTCCACCAGCACCGGGAGCTCGGCGCCGATCACCTCCGTCTCGAAGTCCGCGTCCGTCACCGAAGCCACGCCTGCCACCTTGATCACCGTGTCCGCCCTTCCAGTTCGCATACGGGTTCCGGGCCGCCCGGAACCTCCGCCTCGGCCGCCAGCTCGTCACGCGCCCGCTCGGCCCGCGCCAGCTGCGCGCCGACCTCGGCCCGTACGGCCTGCAACTCGTCGATCAGCGAGTCGAGCTCGCCCAGCTTGCGCCGGTAGACCGCGAGCGAGGCCGGACAGGAGTCGCCCTCCGGGTGCCCCGCCCGCAGACACTCCACGAAGGGCCGGGTCTCCTCCAGGTCGAACCCGAAGTCCTGCAGCGTCCTGATCTGCCGCAGCAGCCGCAGGTCGTGCTCGTCGTACGTCCGGTACCCGTTCTCGCCCCGTCGCGCGGGCAGCAACCCCCGCGACTCGTAGTACCGAAGAGTCCGCGTGGTGGTCCCGGCCCGCGCCGCCAGCTCGCCGATTCGCATGCACCGACGGTATTCCTTGACGCCGACGTCAACGCAAGGGCAGCAGTGGCTTACGCGGCACCGGTGAGGACAGGACGATCGAGGTCGTCGTGCGCCCCAGTGCGGAGGTCTGTTCCAGGACGTCCTCCAGGTGGAGTGTGTCCGCGACGGCGACCTTGAGGATCCAGCAGTCCTCGCCGACGACGTGGTGGACCTCGATGATCTCCGGGCGGGAGATCAGCTCCAGGGTCCTGGGGTGGCGCAGGGTGTAGCCGCCGTGCGGGTCGACGCGGACGAAGGCCTGGATGCCGTAGCCGAGGAGGGGCGCTGAGACATGGGCGCCGTAACCGGTGACGGCTCCCGTGGACTCCAGCCGGCGCACGCGTTCGGCGACGGCCGCCGGACTCAGCCGGACGCGCCGGCCCAGCTCGCTGAGCCTGATCCGGCCGTCGCTCTGCAGCAGTTCCAGGATCTGCCGGTCCACCGCGTCGAAGGCCACCGATGTTTCGTCGGCGCCGGCGCGCGGTTGCCGTGGTTCCTTCGGTGCAGCGGTCGGATCTCCCATGTCTCCCCCTTCAGACGTGGCGCGTACGCCGGGAGAATTATGACCACAGAGGCCCGGTGCGTGCGGGAAGTGCGAGGGGGAGGAACGCGTGCGCGAGATACGCGAGATAGCTGTCATTGGCGGAAACCGCTATTTCGGAAAGCGGCTGATTGCCCGACTGCTGGCCGCCGGAGACCACGTCACCGTCATCAATCGCGGTTCCTCCGCACCGCCCGCCGGGGCGGTCCATCTCGTCGCGGACCGCAATGACGGGAATTCCCTGGAGAAGGCGCTGGGTTCACGCGCCTTCGATGTCGTGGTCGACCAGGTCTGCTACACACCGCGGCAGGCGGAGATCGCCCGACGGGTCTTCGCGGGACGCACCCGGCGGTACGTCATGACCTCCACCGTCGAGGTGTACGAGTACGAGGACTCGGCGGATCTCGTACGGGAGGACGCCGTGGACCCCCGTACCGTGCCCGTCGACCTCGGACTCCCCTGGGACGAGCCGGAGTTCCTCGAGGGCCACTACGGGGAGGGCAAGCGCCAGGCCGAGGCGGTGTTCGCGGCCGACCCCGCGTTCCCGTACACGGCCGTCCGGGTGGCCCACGTCCTGGGTGGAGACGACGACTTCACCGGCCGCCTCCAGCACTATGCGGAGCGCATCCGCACGGGCGAGGCGATCGCCGTACCGCCCGTGAACCGCCCGGCGACGTACATCCACGTCGAGGAGATCGCCGACTTCCTGTTCTGGGCGGCGGGCGAGGACTTCACGGGCCCGGTCAACGCGGCCTCCCACGGGCCGCTGACCACGCGGGAGCTGTGCGAGGCGATCGCCGCGCACCTCCCGGACGGCGAGACCCTCCTGCGGCCCGTCGAGGCCGGCGCGGTCTCGCCCTTCTCCTTCAGCCGTTCCTACGGCATGGACAACTCCCGGGCCGCCCTGCTCGGGTTCGCCTTCGGCGACGCACGGACGTGGCTGCCGCGCGCCGTGGCCGAGACCCTGGGCTCCGACCGCCCGTAGCCGCGGGCGCGACGCCGTGCGGGGCGTCAGGCGTGCGCGGCCACGCCCGCCGACTCCTCGACCTCCAGCAGCGACGCGCTGTGCCGCTCCTCCTCGAACGCCTTGCGTCCGCCGCGCAGTCCGAAGAGGCGTTTGGCGAGGGCGATGTAGAGGACGGCGAGGATGTTGAGGACCAGGGTGGCGATCTTCAAGTAGCTGACGTGCTCGGTGAGTTCGTAGATCTCCAGGGGCAGGAAGGCGGCGGTGGCGACCACCGTCAGATACTCCGCCCAGCGCTTGGCGTACCAGAGGCCGCCCGCCTCGACGAGTTCGATCAGCGCGTACGCCAGCAGCGCCGCGGCCACCAGGGCCAGCGTGGAGTGCTTGTAGCCGAAGGACTTCTGGATGGTGCCGACGACCGGCGAGTGGTCGAGGTCGTAGTGGAAGTGCTTGAAGACCGGCCGGAAGACATTGAGGTTCTCGTCGAAGAGCCGGCGCACCGAGTCCTGGCTGTTGCTGAACTTCCACACCGCGGCCGCGACCAGCACGATGAACACCCCGCGCACGGCCCGTTCGATCGCCAGGAAGCGCAGGATGAACAGATCACGCAGCACCTTGCCGCGCGGCACCAGGGGCGCGTCCTGCGCGGGGCCCGAGCCATGGGGTTCGCCCAGCACGAAGTCGCCGCAGCGCAGACAGCGCCAGGCCTCGCCGAGGCTCGTCTCGGCGCGCAGCCGCCCGCGCAGTTCCGGCTCGCCGGGCGCATACGTCACATGACCTTTGCGCGCGCACGTCCGCCGGTCCCAGTCGATCTTCATACTCCGTGTCCTCCGCAGAACATGCCGTGCCGTGCCGGTCAGTCCGGCACGGCACGGTAGTGCATGTTCTACGAGACGGCGGCCCGAGGGTCACGGTTCCGAGGCGGGCGGGGGCGGGCTCAGCGCGTCGCCGCGCCGGTGAGTTCCGGCTGCTCCTGCGCCGTCTGCTCCGGGGCCTGGCCCGGGTGCGCGCCGCCCTTCCGGGGCAGCAGGAAGGCGACCAGCACGGTTCCCACGCCCAGGATCACCGCGCCGATCAGGCTGGTGTGCGCCACCGCGTCCGAGAAGGACGAGCCGACGGCGTCCGCCATCCGCTGCGCCCCGTGCGCGAGTTGGTCGGCCTGCGCCTTCAGCTGCGCGGCCTTCTCGGCGTTCCCGGCGTGCCCCGCCCGCGCGGCCTGCTCGCCGAGCTGCCGGGCCTTGTCACCGATGCCCTGGGCGACCGCGTAGCCCGCGCCGACCGAGTCCTGCGCCGTGGACAGGGCGCCCGCCGGGAGCTTGCTGCCCGCGGTGGCGTCCGAGAGGTGCGCGGAGTACGAACTCGCCAGCACGGAACCGAGGATCGCGATGCCGAGCGAGCCGCCGAGCTCCAGCGAGGTGTCGTTGACGGCTCCTCCGACGCCGAGTTCGGCCTCGGGGAACGCGCCCATGATGGCGTCCGTGCAGGGCGAGAGCGCGAGCCCGATCGCCAGGCCCAGAAGGGTGAGGGGCAGCACGAGATCGCCGTAGGAGGATGCCGCGTCGACCCGGGTGAGCAGCGCGAGCGCCGCCGTGCCGCCGACCATCCCCGTGGTCACGGTGATCTTCATGCCGATGCGCGGGGTGAGGTATCCGGTGAGCGCCGAGCCGACGAACACGGCCCCGGCGAGCGGCAGCATCCGCACCCCGGTGTCCAGCGCGTCGTAGCCGAGGACGAACTGGAGGTGCTGGGTGAGGTAGTAGAAGGCGCCGAAGACGGCCAGGAAGAAGAGGGCGACGGCGAGGTTGGAGCCCGCGAACCGGCGGTGGGCGAAGCGGCGTACGTCGACGACCGGGCGCGGATGGCGCAGCTCCCACGCCACGAAGGCCACCAGGCCGGCACCCGCGGCGACCGCGGCGGTCACGGCTTTGACGCCCCATCCGAAGTGCGGCCCCTCGATGATCATGTAGACCAGCGAGCCGATCCAGACCACGGACAGCAGGCCGCCGACATGGTCGATGCGGTGGTGGTGCGCGGCCCTGGACGGCGGTACGAGGACGAGGGCGCCGACGATCGCGAGCGCGGCGATGGGGATGTTGATCAGGAACGTGGACGACCAGCCGTGGTGCTCCAGCAGCGCACCGGCGACCAGGGGCCCGGCCGCGATGGCGAGTCCGGCGGTGGCGGTCCACAGGGTGATCGCCTTCGCCCGCTCCTCGCGCGGGAAGGTCGCGGCGAGCAGGGAGAGCGTCGCGGGCATGATCAGGGCGGCGCCGACGCCCATCACGGCACGGGCCGCGATGACCCCGGTGGAGCTGTCGACGAGCGAGCCCGCGACCGCGCCCCCGCCGAACACGACGAGCCCCAGGATGAGCGCCCCGCGCCGGCTGTACTTGTCGCCGATCGCGCCGAGCAGCAGCATCAGCGCGGCGTACGGGACGGTGTAGCCGTCGATGACCCATTGCAGGTCCGCGCTGGACAGGCCCAGGTCCTGGGTCATGTCCGGGGCCGCGACGGTGAGGGCGGTGTTCGCCATCACGATGATCAGCAGGCTCAGGCAGAGCACCAGCAGCGCCCACCAGCGCCGGGCGTAGGGCCGGTCCATCCCCTCGACCGGTTCGTTCATGACGAGACGCATGACTACGGTCGCCCTCTCTCTCGTTCCTCTTGCACACTGATGTGCAATTGCTCAACCATGTGCAATGTACGTCGATGCACAGCACTGCGCAAATAGAGGAGGTGGAGCCCTTGTGGAGGGCACGAGTGATCACCTCGCGCGGATCCGGGGGCGTGCAGAATGGCAGCCATGACCACGGGTAGCGCCAGCCGCGCGGACGCGAACCGCCGCCGCATCCTCGACGTCGCGCTCGCCGAGCTGCTGCGCGACCCCGACGCGTCCATGGACCAGATCGCACGGGCTGCGGGCGTCGTACGGCGCACGGTGTACGGGCACTTCCCCAGCCGCGAGGTGCTGATCAGCACGTTGACCGACGGCGCGGTGGAGGCGGTGGCCGCGGCGCACGCGGCGGGCCGGGAGAGTGGCCGGGACCCGGCGGAATCACTGGTCCGCTCGACGCTCGCCGTCTGGGAGATCGCCGACCGCTACCGGCTGCTGGTCGCCCTCGCCCAGCGCAGCGTCACGGTCCAGGGCATCCGCGAGCGGCTCACGCCGGTGCGCGAGGCCTGCACGGAGCTGCTGCGGCGCGGCCTCGACCAGGGCGTGTTCGAGTCTCCGCTGCCGGCGCCCGCGCTGGCGTACGTGCACGAGCAGATGCTGTTCGCCCTCATGGAGGCGGTGAACGACGGCCTGCTGGCACCGGAAGAGGCGGGCCGCTCCGCCGCGATCACCATGCTGACCGCGGCGGGCGTACCCGCCTCCAGAGCCACCGAACTGGTGACCAAGCTGAGCGATTGAGCTGTTGAGGTCGTTCTTCGGACTTCTTCGGCACAACACCGGGCGGCCAGGTCTACGGGGGGAGAACCTGGCCGCCCGGCGGCTTGGGGCGCCCCGAAGGGGCGCGGGGAACTGCGCGACCAGCCACAACGGACCCGCAGCTCCAAACGGCGCTTACGCCTTCGCCAGCTCCTTCTCCCCGCCCTGCTCGGGCACGTCCGCGACGCCGACCGGGACGTCGTCCTCGTCGCTGTCCAGCAGAGTCGTCTCGTCGAACGGCAGCTCCCCGGCGAGAACCCGGTTCACCCGCTCCTTGTCGACCTCACCGGTCCACGTACCGATGAGCAGCGTGGCGACCGCGTTGCCCGCGAAGTTGGTGACCGCGCGCGCCTCGCTCATGAACCGGTCGATACCGATGATCAGGCCGACGCCGTCCACCAGCGCGGGCTTGTGCGACTGCAGACCACTGGCCAGGACGGCGATACCGGAGCCGGAGACACCCGCCGCGCCCTTCGAGGCGACCATCATGAAGAGCAGCAGACCGATCTGCTGGCCGATGCTCATCGGCTGGTCCATCGCGTCGGCGATGAACAGCGACGCCATGGTCAGGTAGATCATCGTGCCGTCGAGGTTGAAGGAGTAGCCGGTCGGCACGGTGATGCCGACGACCGGGCGGCTGACACCCAGGTGCTCCATCTTGGCGATGAGCCGCGGCAGCGCGGACTCGGACGACGAGGTCGAGACGATCAGCAGGAACTCCCGGCCGAGGTACTTCAGCAGCTGGAAGAGGCTGACCTTGGCGACGAGCTTCGTCAGCGTGCCGAGCACGATGACGATGAAGAGCGCACAGGTGATGTAGAAGCCGAGCATGATCGTGCCCAGCGCCTTCAGCGCGTCCATGCCGGTCTCGCCGATGACGGCCGCCATGGCACCGAAGGCACCGACGGGCGCGGCCCACATGATCATGCCCAGGATGCGGAAGACCAGCTTCTGGATGTGCTCGACGCCCTTCAGCACCGGCTGGCCCGCACGGCCCATGGCCTGCAGCGCGAAGCCCACGAGGAGGGCGATCAGCAGGGTCTGGAGCACCTGGCCCTCGGTGAAGGCCGAGACGAAGGTGGTCGGGATGATCCCGAGGATGAAGTCGACGGGGCCCTCGGCGGCGGCCTCGGCCTGCGTGTGCCCGACGCCCTTCACGGCCTCGGTCAGGTGCATCCCGCTGCCCGGGTGGATGATGTTGCCGACGACCAGGCCGATGGCCAGCGCCACGAAGGACATACAGATGAAGTAGCCGAGCGCGAGCCCGCCGACCTTGCCGACCTTGGCGGCCTTGCGTACGGAGCCGACGCCGAGCACGATCGTGCAGAAGATGATCGGGGAGATCATCATCTTGATCAGGCTCACGAAGCCCGTGCCGATCGGCTTGAGCTCCTTGGCGAAGTCCGGCGCGGCGAACCCGACGGCGATGCCGAGCACGACCGCGATGATCACCGCGATGTACAGATAGTGGGTGCGGTCCCGCTTGGCGGCGGGTGCGGCAGGTGCCGTTGGGGTGCTGGCCACGGCTGCCCTCCTTGACGACGTCATCGGCATCATCCGGCGTGCGGCTCACGTCCGGCGGAACCCTGGGTACGGCCTGCTCCGCGGGATCCCGGAATGCGGCTCACTCGGGGGATCCCGGGGTGCGGCTCGCTCCGGGGGATGCGGTGACTATCTCCCGCCCTGTGAGGGCGGTCACCCTTCCGTTCATTTAGTTCACGCTTATCAGCAGAGGCAGACTGAACGACATGCGCTTCCTCCCCGTCCCGCGAGCCCGCAGCCTGGCCGGCCAGCTCTTCGCCATGCAGGCCGTGCTCATCGCGGTGCTCGTCGCGGGGTACGCGCTGTTCAGTTACGTCAGCGACCGCAGCCAGGCCGAGGACGCGGCGGGCCGCCAGGCCATGGCCGTGGCCCGTTCGATCGCCGACGCGCCCTCCGTCCGGGACGCCATCCGCACCACGAACCCCACCAAGGACCTCCAGCCGTACGCGCTCCAGGTACAGCGGGACACCGGCGTGGACTTCGTGACGATCATGAACCCGCAGGGCATCCGCTGGACCCACCCCGACGAGACGCTGATCGGCAAGCACTTCCTCGGGCACATCGGGCCCGCCCTGCACGGCAAGTCCTTCACGGAGACGTACACGGGCAGCCTCGGGGCGTCCGTCCGTGCCGTCACCCCGGTCCTGGACAACGGCCACATCGTCGGCCTGGTCAGCGCGGGCATCAGGGTCGAGGCCATCACCCAGCGCGTGCAGGACCAGGTGACCGCCCTCATCGGCGTCGCGGGCAGCGCACTCGTGCTCGGCGGCATCGGCACCTACGTCATCAACGCCCGGCTGCGCCGCTCCACGCACGGCATGAACGCGGCCGAGCTGAGCCGGATGCACGACTACCACCAGGCGGCGCTGCACGCCGTGCGCGAGGGGCTGCTGATGCTGGACGGGCAGTACAGGGTGGCGCTGATGAACGACGGCGGGCGGGAGCTGCTGGGGGTGACGGACGAGGTCGTCGGACACTCCGTGGCCGAACTCGGGCTGCCCGCACCGCTCACGGGCGCCCTCCTGTCGGCGGCGCCGCGGGTGGACGAGGTGCATCTGACGGCGTCGCGCGTGCTGGTCGTGAACACCTCCCCGGTGTCCGGCGGCGAGCGGCGCGGCACGGTGGTCACCCTGCGCGATGTGACCGAACTCCAGTCCGTGATGGGCGAGTTGGATTCCGAGCGCGGCTTCACCCAGGCGTTGCGCTCGCAGGCGCACGAGGCCGCGAACCGGCTGCACACGGTGGTCTCGCTGATCGAGCTCGGGCGCGCCGAGGAGGCCGTCGAGTTCGCCACCGCCGAGCTCGAACTCGCCCAGACGCTCACCGACGAGGTGATCTCGGCGGTCAGCGAGCCGGTCGTCGCCGCCCTGCTGCTGGGCAAGGCGGCCCAGGCGAACGAGCGGGGCGTGGAGCTGGTGGTGTCGGAGGAGAGCGGTATCGACGACGGGCTGCTCCAGACCGGCCTGCCGGCCCGTGACCTGGTCACCGTGCTGGGCAATCTCATCGACAACGCGATGGACGCGGCGCAGGGCACGGTGGGGGCGCGGGTGACCGTCACGGCCTTCACGGACGACTCCGGCCTGGTCCTGCGGGTCGCCGACACGGGCGCGGGAGTCGACCCCGCCCACGCGGAGGCGGTCTTCCAGCGCGGCTGGTCCACCAAACCGGCGGGGCCCGGCGGCCGGGGCCTCGGGCTGGCCCTCGTGCGCCAGGCGGTGAGCCGGCACCACGGCACGCTGACAGTGGCGGAGGCGCGCGGGGGCGGGGCGGAGTTCGAGGTGCGACTGCCGTTGCCTACGGTGGCCCCGGGCGCCCCTGCCGCACCCGTGCCTGAGGCCGCCGAAGAACCGGCCCCGGCCACCGCCGAGGGGGCCGCCGCCGAGCCCGAGTCCGCCCAGCACGCCCTGCCTGGAGGCGACGTATGACCGCCGACCCCATCCGCGTCCTCGTCGTCGAGGACGACCCGGTCGCCGCCGACGCGCACGTCATGTACGTGGGCCGGGTGCCCGGCTTCACCGCCGTCGGCAAGGCGCACACGGGCGCGGAGGCGCGGCGCGCGCTGGACCGTACGCCGGTGGACCTGCTGCTGCTCGACCTGCACCTGCCGGACGTGCACGGACTGCAGCTCGCCCGCTCCCTGCGTGCCGCCGGCTATCACGCGGACGTGATCGCGGTGACGTCCGCGCGGGATCTCGCGGTCGTCAGGGAAGGGGTCTCGCTCGGGGTCGTCCAGTACGTCCTGAAGCCCTTCACCTTCGCCACCCTGCGCGACCGCCTCGTGCGGTACGCCGAGTTCCACGCGGCGGTGGGCGAGGCAAGCGGCCAGGACGAGGTGGACCGCGCCCTGGCCACCCTGCGCGCCCCCGGCCCGGCCGCCCTCCCCAAGGGCCTCAGCGCGCCGACGCTGGAGCGGGTCACCCGGACGCTGCGGGACAGCGTCGAGGGCCTGACGGCGGCCGGGGTCGCGGAGTCGGTCGGCATCTCCCGGATCACGGCCCGGCGCTATCTGGAGCACCTGGTGGAGGCGGGACGGGCGGCGCGGGCTCCGCAGTACGGGCAGGTGGGGCGGCCGGAGTTGCAGTACCGGTGGGTCAAGGGCTGATCGCGCGGGGCGTCAGCCGTTCGGCAGGATCACGGCGCGGCCGTTCACCTTCCCGGCGTGCAGCCGCTCGTACGCGAGGGGTGCCTCGTCGAGGGAGTACGTCTCGGTGTGCACGGAGACGGCTCCGGTGCGGGCGAGGTCGAGGACCTCGATCAGCTCGCCGCGGGAGCCCCAGTAGGGGGCGTGGACCGACACCTCGAAGGGCAGCGCGCCGAAGCCGACGGGCAGGGCGCCCCCGCCGATCCCGACGATGCTGATCTCGCCCTCCACCGCGGCGAGCGCCCCGGCGGTCCGCACGGTCGGCTCCGCGCCGACGAAGTCGAACACGGCCTGGGCGCCGATGCCGCCGGTGAGTTCGCGCACCTTCGCGGCGGCCCCGGCGTCGGACAGGACGGTCTCGTGCGCCCCGACGGTGCGGGCGAGCGCGAGCTTGTCCTCGCTGACGTCGAGGGCGATCACCCGGGCCGCGGTCATCGCCCGCAGCAGCTGGATGGCGACGTGGCCGAGTCCGCCGGTGCCGATGACGACGGCGGTGGACCCGGGCAGCAGCTTGGGCAGCGCCCGCTTGATCGCGTGGTACGGGGTCAGCCCGGCATCCGTCAGGGGCACCGCGGCGACCGGGTCGAGACCGTCGAGCGGTACGAGGTGACGGGCGTCGTCGACGAGCAGGTACTCGGCCATCGCACCGGGCGCGCCGAGCCCCGGCGGGCGGATGCCGAGCTCGTCGGCGCGCAGACAGTAGTTCTCCTTGCCCTCGGCGCACTTGGCGCAGAGGCCGCAGCCCCACGGCCCGTACACGGCGACCGGGTCGCCCTCCGTCAGTCCGCTGACTCCGTCGCCGAGCGCGGCGACCGTGCCCGCGCCCTCGTGTCCGAGGGTCAGCGGCAGGGCGTAAGGGAAACTCTCGGCGGGCCAGCTCATCACGGCGATGTCCGAGTGGCAGACGCCCGCCGCGGAGACCTTCAACAGGACCTGTCCGGGGCCGGGTTCGGGATCGGGGACGGTGACGACCTCGGGGGCGGCGCCGATGGTGCGGTACTGGAGTGCCTTCATTCTTCCAACTCCTTCGAAAGGGGGCCGCCGGCGGCTCAGACGGCCGTGTAGGCGCCGTCGACCAGGTGGTAGCTGCCGTGGACGAAGGAGGCGCGCTCGGAGAGCAGGAAGGTGATCAGCTCGGCGACCTCCTCGGGGCGGCCGAGGCGGCCGGCCGGGTGCAGCGCGACCAGGCCGTCGTACTGGGCCTTCTCCATCTCCTTCAGCAGCGGGGTGTCGATGAAGCCGGGGCCGACCGCGTTGACGCGGATGCCCTTCGGGGCGTACTCGGCGGCCGCGGCCTTCGTCAGTCCCACCACACCGTGCTTGGCGGCGACGTACGCGGACGAGCCGGCCGAGGCGACCGAGCCGAGGATCGAGGAGACGTTCACGATCGCGCCGCCCGTGCCCGCCGCCTCGATGGCCGGAAGCTCGTAGCGCAGGGAGTGGAAGACACCGTCGAGGTTCGTGCGCACCACCCGGTTGTAGGCGTCGATGTCGTACGCGCCGGTGGGCACGACCGGTCCGCCGACGCCCGCGTTGTTCACGGCGAGGTGCAGACCGCCGAAGGTGTCGACGGTGAACGCGACGGCCGCCTCGACGGACTCGGGCCGGGTGACGTCGACCGCGACGGCGGCGGCGTGGATGCCCTCGGCCCGGAGTTCGGCGGCGGCCTTCTCGGCGCCCTCGGCGTTGTGGTCGGCGATGACGACGCCCGCACCGCCGGCGCCGAGGCGGCGGGCGGTGGCGAGGCCGATGCCGGAGGCGGCGCCGGTGACGAGGGCGGCCTTGCCGGAGAACTCGGTGGAGTAGTCGGGGACGGGGGCGCTGGGGGTGGTGAGGGCCATGTCGCTGATCACTTTCCTGATACGGGGGTGGTGCGGTGGGAGGCCGCGAGGGCGGCCTCTCCCATCAGGGCGTCGTAGGCCTGGGCCACGAGAGCGGCGAGGTCGACGGCGTCCGGTTCGTGGTGGTCTTCGGGGTGGTCGCCGGGGTGCGCGTCGGGGTGGTCCGCCTGCCTGCCGCGCGCCCAGGCGCGCAGCGCGGCGGTGAGGACGCCCGCGGCGGCGTCGACGACGACGGCCGGGCGCAGATCGCGGACGTCGTCGACGGCGAGCCGGTCGGCGATGATGCGGATCGACTCCTCCTGGGCGTCGACGCGGATGCGCTCGTACGCGGCGAACAGCGCGGGCTCGGTGTCGACGAGGGCGAGCAGCGCGCGCATGCGCGGCCGTATGTGCGAGGCCGGGTTCTCCCGGTCGGCGAGCCAGTCGGCGACGGCCCTGCGGTAGGCGAGGAGCGGGGGTTCGTCGGCGGGCCGGGCCCGCAGGAGGGCGTTGATGCGGTCCCCGTCGCCCCGGACGAAGTCGAGGGCGGCGTCCTCCTTGCCCACGAAGTGGCGGCTGAAGGTGCGGCGGGTGACGTCGGCGCGGTCGGCGACGGCCCCGACGGTGACGTCGGCGAGGCCGCGCTCCAGGATCAGGTCGAGCGCGGCGGCGGCCAGTGCGTTGCGGGTCTGCCGGGCCTTGCGCTGCCGACGGTCCTCGACTCCGTCCTGAGCCGGGACGGGGTCGGGAAAGGTGTCCTCGTTGACCTTCATGTTCCCGACCGTACCCCACCAGATGTCCCAGTGGGACATGAGACCCGATGAGACTCATGTCCCATTGGGACACCGCGCGGCCTCACGCGCTTCCCGCTCTCCGTAGGCCACCGCAAGGTCACGAGCCGCTGCAAGGTCATTGACGTGGACTAGTCCACGCTCTTACGTTCACCGGGCAGACAACTCGGCCACCAAAGACGTCGGCCAGTAGGAGGTCGTGCCCGTGCGCCCCACCGCCGCCCCGCTGCTCCTCGCCACTCTGCTCACCGCGACCGCGCTCAGCGCCTGCGGATCGGGCTCCGGAAGCGATCCGGACACCGTGAAGGTCTCCTTCAAGCAGTCCACGGACAACTCGATCCGCGTCATGGACACCTACTTGGGTGAGATGAAGAAGGAGTTCGAGAAGGCCAACCCCGGCAAGAAGGTCGAACTCGTCCCGATCAAGGCCCCGGACTCCGAGTACTACACCAAGCTCCAGCAGATGCTGAGATCCCCCAAGACGGCCCCCGACCTCGTCTACGAGGACACCTTCCTCATCAACTCGGACATCACGAGCAGGTACTTGAAGCCCCTGGACCCCTACCTCGACAAGTGGCCCGACTGGAGCCAGTTCATCGACACGGCGCAGTCGGCCGCGAAGGCGCAGGACGGGAAGACGTACGGCGTCCCGGACGGCACGGACACCCGGGGCCTCTGGTTCGACAAGGGCATCTTCAAGAAGGCGGGCCTGCCCGCCGACTGGCAGCCGAAGTCGTGGGACGAGGTGCTGGCCGCCGCGCGCACCATCAAGGCGAAGGTCCCCGGCGTCACCCCGCTCAACGTCTACACGGGCAAGCCGGCGGGCGAGGCGGCCACCATGCAGGGCTTCGAGATGCTGCTGTACGGGACGGGTGACGGCACGTCGGACCCTCTGTACGACACGGCGTCGAAGAAGTGGATCGCGGGCAGTCAGGCCTTCAAGGACGCGCTCACCTTCGTGCACACGGTCTACAAGGAGAAGCTGGGCCCCGATGTCTCGGACGCCCTGGACCCGAACTTCCCCACGACTGTCCGCGGCGAACTGATGCCCGAGGGCAAGCTCGGCATCAACCTGGACGGCAGCTGGCTGCCGCAGGACTGGCTGAAGGGCGCGGGGCACGAGTGGCCCGAGTGGTCGCAGAAACTCGGCCTCGCGTACATGCCGACGCAGACCGGCCAGGCTCCCGGCAAGGTGAGCATGTCCGGCGGCTGGACCTGGTCGATCCCCGCCAAGGCGTCCAACCCGGACCTCGCCTTCAAGTTCATCGAGACGATGCAGACCAAGGCGAACGCGCAGAAGTGGTACATCGCCAACTCCGGCATCGCGGTGCGCAAGGACGTGGCCTCGGACCCCGGATACGTGAAGGCGCAGCCCGGCATCAAGTTCTTCACGGACCTGGTCGCGAGCACGCACTACCGCCCCGCGTACCCGGCCTATCCCAAGGTCTCGACGGCCGTCCAGGAGGCCATGGAGGGCGTGACGACGGGTGACAGCTCGGTCGACAAGGCGGCGAGCGGGTACGACGAGGAGCTGAAGACGGCCACCGACGACCAGGTGATCAGGAAGTGAGGCTGCGCCGCACCCTGACCCGCGCCCTGCCCCTCACCCCCGCCGTCGCCCTCCTGCTCCTCTTCCTGGCGGG
Organism: Streptomyces sp. NPDC107454; assembly: GCF_055582885.1. NCBI lineage: Bacteria > Bacillati > Actinomycetota > Actinomycetes > Kitasatosporales > Streptomycetaceae > Streptomyces > Streptomyces sp. NPDC107454. Next base: position 16,854 of record NZ_JBVJPA010000008.1, read on the forward strand.
CCCGATCGCGTACTGCGCGTACATCGCCTTCACCGACCTCCAGCTCACCGGCCAGGCGCACTCGTCCTTCGTCGGCTTCGAGAACTTCCGGGCGGCGTTCAAGGACGACGCGTTCCTGAACGCGGTCTGGCTCACGCTGGTGTTCACGGTCCTGTCGTCACTGGTCGGCCAGAACACACTGGGCCTGGCACTGGCTTCGCTGATGCAGCGGGCGTCGAAGCCGGTGCGGACGGTCGTGGGCGGGATCGTGGTCACGGCGTGGGTGCTGCCGGAGGTGGTGGCGGGGTTCCTGCTGTACGCGTTCTTCCGGCGGGAAGGCACGCTGAACGCGATCCTGGACTGGCTCCACCTGCCCACCCAGAACTGGCTGTTCACGCTGCCGATCCTGGCGGTGTCGTTCGCGAACGTCTGGCGGGGGACGGCCTTCTCCATGCTGGTGTACTCGGCGGCCCTGAACGAGATACCGAAGGAGATCACCGAGGCGGCGGAGGTGGACGGGGCGGGTGGCTGGCGCCGTATGTGGCACATCACGCTGCCGATGATCCGCCGCTCGATCGGCACGAACCTGATGCTCAACACCCTTCAGACGCTGTCGGTGTTCGGGCTGATCTGGGTGATGACGAGGGGCGGCCCGGGGAACAGGAGCCAGACGCTGCCGCTCTTCATGTACGAGCAGGCCTTCCAGAAGAGCATGATCGGATACGGCACCGCGGTGGCGCTGCTCCTACTGGTGGTGGGCTCGCTGTTCTCGCTGGTGTACATGCGGCTGCTGCGGACGGAGGTCTGAGATGCCACGCACGCTCGGCTCCCGCCGCACCGGCCGCCGCCTGGCTGCCGACGCGGGCCTGCTGGTGGTGGCGGCCGCCTTCGCCCTCCCCCTGGCCTGGGTGGTCCTGTCCGCCCTCGACCCGCACGCGGGCCTCAGGGTGCGGGTCCCGGACGGTCTCACGCTGGACAACTTCGACGCGGTCCTGAAACCGGACATCACCTACACACCGCTGCTCAACAGCCTGGTCCTGTGCGGGGGCGGGACGCTGCTCACGGTGGTGTGCGCGGCGCTGGCCGCGTATCCGCTGTCGCGGTTCCGCTCGCGACTGAACCGTCCCTTCCTCCTGACGATCCTCTTCGCGACGTGCCTGCCGATCACGGCGATCATGGTTCCGGTGTACGCGTTGTTCGTACGGGTGAACCTCATCGACACCGTGCAGGGCACGATCTTCTTCTTCGCCGCGTCCCAACTCCCCTTCGCCATCTGGCTGATGAAGAACTTCATGGACGGCGTGCCGAAGGAACTGGAGGAGGCGGCGTGGACGGACGGGGCGTCGTCGCTCCAGTCCCTGGTGCGGATCGTGCTGCCGCTGATGGGTCCGGGGGTGGCGGTGGTGACGGTCTTCTCGTTCGTGATGATGTGGGGGAACTTCTTCGTCCCGTTCATGCTCCTGCTGACACCGGACCAGATGCCGGCGTCCGTGAGCATCAACGACTTCTTCGGGAATCGGGGAACGGTGGTCTACGGACAGCTGGCCGCGTTCTCGGTCATCTACTCGACGCCGGTGATCCTGCTGTACGTGCTGGTGGCCAGACGACTGGGCGGGGGGTTCGCGCTGGGCGGCGCGGTCAAGGGGTGACGGCCGGGCGCGCTACCCGCCGAGGCCGAGGCCCACTCCCTCCTCGAGCTCCAGCACCCCCACCGTCTCATCCCCGCTCGTCTCTCCGGTCGGCTTGAATCCCAGCCCGAGATAGAAGCCCTCCGGGCCGCTCTCGCCGGGGTGCCAGGTGACCGTGAGACGGGTGCCGCCACGGCGCCTGATCTCGGCGGCCACGGCCTCGACCGCGAAGCGGCCGTACCCCCTGCCCTGTTCCCCGGCCGCGATGTTCAGACGCCACAGCCCGGAGCGGAGGTCGGTGCCCGTGCCGTCTCCCTTCCAGTCGATGTCGAAGAAGGCCATCAGAAACCCGACGGTCCGCTCCCCGTCCCTGATGAGGCGGGGCCAGGCGACTCCGGGATGCACATACGCCTGGGCCAGCGACTTCACCACCGGCGCGACCAGGTGCTCCTGATCGGCACGGACCTTCACCCCGATCGCGGTGTCGAAATTGCCGGGGGTGATCTTCTCAAGGCGCGGTGCGGTCGTCATGCCTTCACCCTAGGTGACCGAATCAAGGGGCAGTGAGGGCAGAGCCGTATGTTCGTACGATCCGTGATTGTGGCCGAACAGACCGTAGTCACCACCACCCCGGCCCCATATTTTGTGCGCGTGCAGCGACCGCAGGCCCATCAGCCCACCCCGCCCTTCAACGCTCCGGCCGCCCGCAGACTGCGGGCTGCCCTCGGCATGGGCCCCGAGCACGTCGCGTACGGGATGAGAGCCTCCTACGGGCTGCCCTACGTCACCCCCGACCTCGTCCTGGCCTGGGAGAGAGGGACGACCACCCCCGGCGGGCCCGAACTCACCGCGCTCGCAGGCGTGTTGTGGTGCTCACCGGGTGAACTCATCGGCGCGCCGAGGACGTTGCGCGAGCACCGCGTGTCACGCGGGCTGGCCCAGGAGGACGTCGCCCGTACCGTCGGCCTCGAACTCCTCGCCTACCAGCGGATGGAGGAGGCCGACGAGTGGCGCGGCAACGACCGGCAGTCGGTCGCCCTCGCCGACACCCTCGAACTGTCGCTGCGGGACTTCATCACCGTCACGGGACGCGACGGCAAGCTGGCCGAGCTGTTGCGCAGCGCGGTGACCACGCGCTGGCAGGCGTACGTCCGTCCGCTCGGGAAGATGATCCCGCTGGACCGGCGCCTCCTGGAGGACGTCCTCCAGGAGATGCACACGGAGTACCAGGGGCAGATGGTGGTCACGCTCAGCTGGAGCGGCGGACCGGCCGCCGCCGACGCCGACGACTCCGGCCGTGACTTCCTCGACCGGATCGTCGATCACTTCTGGGCGATGGTCCAGAGAACCACGTACTGAGTCCGCTCGGACCGAGCTCGTACGACCTCAGGCCGTACGACCCGGGCCGGTACGACCTAGAACACCGACTCCGCCTCGTCCATCCGGTCCTTCGGCACCGTCTTCAGCTCCGTGACCGCCTCCGCCAGCGGCACCATCAGCACGTCCGTCCCCCGCAGCGCCGTCATCCGACCGAAGTCACCCCGGTGCGCCGCCTCCACCGCGTGCCAGCCGAACCGCGTGGCGAGCACCCGGTCGTACGCGGTCGGGGTGCCGCCCCGCTGCACATGGCCGAGGATGACCGGCTTGGCCTCCTTGCCGAGGCGCCGCTCCAGCTCGTACGCCAGCGCCGTACCGATGCCCTGGAAGCGCTCGTGGCCGAACTGGTCGATGGCACCGTGGCCGTAGTCCATGGTGCCCTCGACGGGGTGGGCACCCTCGGCGACGCAGATGACCGCGAACTTCTTGCCGCGGGCGAAGCGCTCCTCGACCATCGCCATCACGTCGGACGGGTCGAAGGGGCGCTCGGGCAGGCAGATGCCGTGGGCGCCCGCCGCCATGCCGGACTCCAGGGCGATCCAGCCCGCGTGCCGGCCCATGACCTCGACGACCATCACACGCTGGTGGGACTCGGCGGTGGTCTTCAGACGGTCCATGGCCTCCGTGGCCACACCCACCGCCGTGTCGAAACCGAAGGTCCGGTCCGTCGAGGAGATGTCGTTGTCGATCGTCTTCGGGACGCCGACCACCGGCAGCCCCGCGTCCGACAGCATCCGGGCGGCCGTCAGCGTGCCCTCGCCGCCGATCGGGATCAGCACGTCGATGCCGAACTCGCGGGCCATGTCCTGCGCGTTGTCGCAGGCCTCGCGAAGCCGGTCGCGCTGCAGTCGCGAGGAACCGAGAATCGTGCCGCCGAGGGCGAGGATGCCGCTGACCGCGTTGAGGTCGAGGGTGCGGTAGCGGCCGTCGAGCAAGCCCGCGTAGCCGTCCTCGAAGCCGATGACCTCGTCCCCGAAATTGGTGACCGCTCGGTGCACGACCGACCGGATCACGGCGTTCAGGCCCGGGCAGTCGCCGCCTGCGGTGAGAACTCCGATACGCATCGTGCTGTGTCTCCTGCTCGCTGCTGGTACGTGTGAGCCGGTCCGATTGTTTCATGAGACGAAGGGCACCGACGATTCCCTCCTTCCCACCAGGACGTTTGTCCTGGCGGGCGCCTTAGCTACCCTCAGAGGTATTGTCAAGAGGGTTCCGCTCACCCCAGTGGGCCATTTTTCCGAGCCCCGAAACCACCCAGCGCCGCAACGGATGGAGAGCACGCGTGACCCGCAGCGTCTACGTGACCGGGATCGACCGCGGCGACGGCCGCCAGGTCGTCGAGCTGGGGGTCATGGAGCTCCTGACTCGCCAGGTCGACCGGGTGGGCGTCTTCCGTCCACTCGTCCACGACGGCCCGGACCGGCTCTTCGAGCTGCTGCGCGCCCGCTACCGGCTGACCCAGGACCCGGCGAGCGTGTACGGCATGGACTACCACGAGGCGTCCGCCCTCCAGGCCGAGCAGGGCGCGGACGAACTGGTCTCCTCCCTCGTCGACCGGTTCCACCTCGTCGCCCGCGACTACGAAGTCGTCCTCGTCCTGGGCACCGACTTCGCCGACACCCAGTTCCCGGACGAGCTGGCGCTGAACGCGCGGCTCGCGAACGAGTTCGGCGCCTCCGTGATCCCCGTGGTCGGCGGACGCGGGCAGACCGCCGAGTCCGTGCGCGCCGAGACACGCAACGCCTACCGCGCGTACGACGGTCTGGGCTGCGACGTCCTCGCCATGGTCGTGAACCGGGTGGCGCCGGCCGACCGCGCCGACATCAGCGAGCGGATCGACCACCGTCTGCCCGTCCCCTGTTACGTGCTGCCCGACGAGCCCGCCCTCTCCGCGCCCACCGTCGCGCAGATCACCCACGCCCTCGGCGGCACGGTGCTCCTCGGCGACGACGCGGGCCTCGCCCGGGACGCGCTCGACTTCGTCTTCGGCGGCGCCATGCTGCCGAACTTCCTGAACGCCCTGACCCCGGGATGCCTCGTGGTCACCCCGGGCGATCGCGCCGACCTGGTCGTCGGCTCGCTCGCCGCGCACAGCGCCGGCACCCCGCCCATAGCCGGCGTGCTCCTCACCCTGAACGAGCGGCCCAGCGCCGAGGTCCTCACCCTCGCCGCCCGTCTCGCCCCCGGCACCCCGGTGATCTCGGTGGCCGGCAACTCCTTCCCCACCGCGGCCGAACTCTTCTCCCTGGAGGGGAAGTTGAACGCCGCCACCCCCCGCAAGGCGGAGACCGCCCTCGGCCTGTTCGAGCGGTACGTCGACACCAACGATCTCCTCAGGCGCGTCTCCGCACCGAGCAGCGACCGCCTCACCCCGATGATGTTCGAGCACAAGCTCCTCGAACAGGCCCGCTCCGACAAGCGCCGCGTCGTGCTCCCCGAGGGCACCGAGGCCCGCGTCCTGCACGCCGCGGAGGTGCTGCTGCGCCGGGGGGTGTGCGACCTGACGCTGCTCGGCCCGGTCGACCAGATCCGCAAGAAGGCCGCCGACCTCGGCATCGACCTCGGCGGCACCCAGCTGATCGACCCGGTCACCTCCGAGCTGCGCGAGCGCTTCGCCGAGAAGTACGCCGCCCTGCGCGCCCACAAGGGCGTCACCGTCGAGCTGGCCTACGACGTCGTCGCCGACGTGAACTACTTCGGGACGCTGATGGTGCAGGAGGGGCTCGCCGACGGCATGGTCTCCGGCTCCGTGCACTCCACCGCCGCGACCATCCGGCCCGCCTTCGAGATCATCAAGACCAAGCCGGACACCAAGATCGTCTCGTCCGTCTTCTTCATGTGCCTCGCCGACAAGGTCCTGGTCTACGGCGACTGCGCGGTGAACCCCGACCCGAACGCCGAGCAGCTCTGCGACATCGCCATCCAGTCGGCCGTCACCGCCGAACAGTTCGGGGTCGAGCCGCGGATCGCGATGTTGTCGTACTCGACGGGGACGTCCGGGTCGGGCGTCGACGTCGACAAGGTGCGCGAGGCCACCGACCTGGTGCGGCTGCGCCGCGACGACCTGAAGATCGAGGGGCCGATCCAGTACGACGCCGCGGTCGAGCCGTCCGTCGCGGCGACCAAGCTGCCGGACTCGGAGGTCGCCGGACAGGCGTCGGTGCTGATCTTCCCCGATCTGAACACCGGCAACAACACCTACAAGGCCGTACAGCGCTCGGCCGGCGCGATCGCCGTCGGCCCGGTGCTGCAGGGCCTGCGCAAGCCCGTCAACGACCTGTCCCGCGGGGCACTGGTACAGGACATTGTCAACACGGTCGTGATCACGGCGATCCAGGCCCAGACTTCGAGCAGGGCATGACCACCACCATCCTCGACCCAGAAGGCACCCCCGCAGTGACCGCCACCCGCGTCCTCGTCCTCAACTCCGGCTCCTCGTCGGTGAAGTACCAGCTGCTCGACATGCGCGACAGCAGCCGTCTCGCCATGGGCCTCGTCGAGCGCATCGGCGAGCGCACCTCCCGGCTGAAGCACACGGCGCTCACCACGGGCGAGACCCGCGAGACGACCGGCGCCATCGCCGACCACGCCGCCGCGCTCAAGGCCGTCGCCGAGGAGCTGGCCAAGGACGGCCTCGGCCTGGACTCCCCCGAGCTGGCCGCGATCGGTCACCGGGTGGTGCACGGCGGACAGCAGTTCACCGCGCCCACGGTCATCGACGAGGCCGTGCTCGCCGAGATCGAGCGGCTGATCCCGGTCGCCCCGCTGCACAACCCGGCGAACCTGATCGGTATCCGTACGGCCCGGGCGCTGCGCCCCGACCTGCCCCAGGTCGCCGTCTTCGACACCGCCTTCCACACGACGATGCCGGAGTCGGCGGCGCGCTACGCGATCGACGTGAAGACCGCCGACGAGTACCGCATCCGGCGCTACGGCTTCCACGGCACCTCGCACGCGTATGTGTCCCGGGCGACGGCCCAGCTCCTGGGCAGGGCCCCCGAGGACGTGAACGTCATCGTGCTGCACCTCGGCAACGGCGCGTCCGCCTCCGCCGTACGGGGCGGCCGCTGCGTGGACACCTCCATGGGGCTCACGCCGCTGGAGGGACTGGTCATGGGCACGCGGTCGGGCGACATGGACCCCGCGGTCATCTTCCATTTGATGCGCGTTGGCGGGATGTCCACGGACGAGATCGACACTTTGCTGAACAAGAAGAGCGGCCTGATCGGTCTGTGCGGCGACAACGACATGCGGGAGATCCGTCGCCGTGTCGACGAGGGTGACGAGCAGGCGCGGCTCGCCTTCGACATCTACATCCACCGCCTGAAGAAGTACATCGGCGCCTACTACGCGGTACTGGGCCGGGTGGACGCGATCGCCTTCACCGCCGGAGTGGGCGAGAACGCCGCTCCGGTGCGCGAGGCCGCGGTGGCCGGCCTGGAGGAACTCGGCCTGGCGGTCGACGCCGACCTGAACGCGGCTCGAGGGGACGGGCCCAGACTCGTCTCCCCCGAGGGCGCACGGGTCGCGGTCGCCGTGGTGCCGACCGACGAGGAACTGGAGATCGCCACGCAGACCTACGCACTCGTGGGCGCGTCCCACGACCTCATCTGAGCGGCACCACGCCTCGAACGGGGGGCAGGTGCCACCTCAGCTGAGCGGCAGCCCGCCCCTTTGTATCTTCCGCCAGACGGAATATTCCGTAGCGAAACAAACCGATAGGATCGCCCTATGCGCCGTTCGAAAATCGTCTGTACTCTCGGCCCCGCGGTCGACTCCCACGAGCAGCTCGTCGCGCTGATCGAAGCCGGCATGAACGTGGCCCGCTTCAACTTCAGCCACGGCACACAGGCCGAGCACCAGAGCCGCTACGACCGGGTCCGGGCCGCCGCGGCCGAGACCGGCAAGGCCATCGGTGTCCTCGCCGACCTTCAGGGCCCGAAGATCCGTCTGGAGACCTTCGCCGAGGGTCCCGTCGAGCTGGTGCGCGGTGACGAGTTCACCATCACCATCGAGGACGTGCCCGGCGACAAGCACATCTGCGGCACGACCTACAAGGGCCTGCCCGGTGACGTCTCCAAGGGCGACCCGGTCCTCATCAACGACGGCAATGTCGAGCTGAAGGTCGTCGAGGTCGACGGTTCCCGCGTCAAGACGGTCGTCATCGAGGGCGGTGTGATCTCGGACCACAAGGGCATCAACCTGCCCGGCACGGCCGTGAACGTGCCGGCGCTGTCCGAGAAGGACGTCGAGGACCTGCGCTTCGCGCTGCGGATGGGCTGCGACATGGTCGCCCTGTCCTTCGTGCGTGACGCCAACGACGTGAACGACGTCCACAAGGTGATGGACGAGGAGGGCCGCCGGGTCCCCGTCATCGCCAAGGTCGAGAAGCCGCAGGCGGTCGAGAACATGGAGGCCGTCGTCGCGGCGTTCGACGCCGTCATGGTGGCCCGTGGCGACCTGGCCGTCGAGTACCCGCTCGAGAAGGTCCCGATGGTGCAGAAGCGCCTCGTGGAGCTGTGCCGCCGCAACGCCAAGCCGGTGATCGTCGCGACCCAGATGATGGAGTCGATGATCACCAACTCCCGCCCGACCCGCGCCGAGGCCTCCGACGTCGCCAACGCGATCCTCGACGGCGCCGACGCGGTCATGCTCTCGGCCGAGTCGAGCGTGGGCGCGTACCCGATCGAGACGGTCAAGACGATGTCGAAGATCGTCGTGGCGGCCGAGGAAGAGCTCCTCTCCAAGGGTCTGCAGCCCCTGGTCCCCGGCAAGAAGCCGCGCACGCAGGGTGGTTCGGTCGCCCGTGCCGCCTGCGAGATCGCCGACTTCCTCGGCGGCAAGGGTCTGGTCGCCTTCACCAAGTCCGGTGACACCGCCCGCCGGCTCTCCCGCTATCGCGCGGCCCAGCCGATCCTGGCCTTCACCACCGACGAGGGCACCCGCAACCAGCTCGCGCTGAGCTGGGGCGTCGAGTCGCACGTCGTGCCGTTCGTGAAGAGCACCGACGAGATGGTCGACCTCGTCGACCACGAGCTCCAGAAGCTCAAGCGGTTCAACGACGGCGACATCGTCGTGATGACCGCCGGCTCGCCCCCCGGCGTCCCCGGCACCACCAACATGGTCCGGGTGCACCACCTGGGCGAGAGCGGCCGCACCGCCTGACTCGCGGCCCCGCACGCCACCGAGGGCGCCTCCTGTGACAGGGGGCGCCCTCGGTGTTCCTCGGTGTTCGACGATCACTGCCGGACCATCCGGAGCGAGCGCATCCGCGCAGGCTCCGGCTCGCGCCACCGCGGGGCGAGCCCGGCTGCCTCCCCCGGGCTCATCGGCATGGCGTCCAGCGCCCGTTCGCGAGCTGCTCCGCTCAGGGCTGTGGCCCGGCTCTCCGCGTGCGCGGAGGAACCGGGCCACAGTCCTGTGCGGCTCCCGAACGGGTCTTGGTCGCGACCGGCCGTCAGCCGGTCACGTACTGGTGCATCCCGGGTACGGTCAGCGTGCCGCCGAACTGGCCGGCCTGAACGACCTTCACCTTGGTGAAGTAGATCAGCGGGATGTTCAGCGGCGGCGGGTTGTCCGGGCTGAACGTGATCGGGATCAGGCCGAGCAGGTTGCCGGAGATGCTTTCGGTGTACATCACCGTCTTGCCGTCACGGATGGTGGACGTCGTACCGCTGCCGGCCTGCACGTGGTACGTCTTGCCGGACTGCTTGTCGTTCACCGTCTGGTGCAGGTCGCCGATGTCCGTCCCGTCGGAGATGACGTACTTCAGGACCTTCTTGACGGTGCCGTTGGCGGTCCTCACCTTCACGATGCCCTGGTAGTCCGCGCCCTTGAGGAGCAGCGAACTGGCGTTCAGGTACCAGGGGTCGTCGGGCAGGGTCACCGGGTTGTCGACGCCGCCCTCGGCGTCGGTGGCGACCGGGCAGTCCGCCGCGTCGGTGGTGGAGCTCGCGGACGGGCTGGGGGACGAGGTGACCGCGTCGGTCGTGTCCTTGACCGCCTTGGTGGTGTCGTCGACCGCCTTGGTCGCCGTGTCGGTCGTGTCCTTCACGGTGTTCTTGACCGTGTCGGCGACCTTGCCGGTGGTGTCCTTGAGCGTGTCGGACGTGGTCTTGTCGCCGGTGTCCTTGGTCGCGCTCGCCGAGGCGGACGCGGAGGACGACGGCGTGGGGCTCGCGGTGGCGCTCGACGTGGAGCCGCTGCCGCCGGTGAAGATGCCCGTGATCGCATCGCCGATGGTGCCCAGCAGGTCGCCCCCGGTGCTCGCGGAGGCCGACGGGGTCGCCGTCGAAGCGCTGCCACCGCCACTGCTCTGCGCCGACTTGCTCGCGGACGGCGTCGGCGTGGACCCGGCCTTGTCGTCGGAACCTGAATCCGGCGAAGAGGTCTTGTCCGGCGACGAGGACGTGCTGGCCGAGGGGGTCGGCGTGGGCTTGTCGGCGGACGCGGAGGCGCTCGCCGAGGAAGAGGAGGACGCCGAAGCGGAGGGGGTCGGGCTGGCCGACGTGTCCTTGCCGTCCACGGCCTCGACGCACTTCTGGTACTCGTCAGCGGTCAGGCTCTTGGCGGGCGAGTGGTCGTCGGCCCGGGCGAGTGTCGGCGTGAACCCCATCCCCATGAGAACCGCGGTCGGCATCGCCGCGATGGCGACGGCCTTGCCCGCGGGCACGTGGAACCTGGTGAACAGCGGCTTCCTCGGGGCCGCGTGGCGCGGCCCGGTTCTCACCCGGGACTCGTCCACCTCGGTCCCGCGGGTCACCTCGTCAGCCGGCACTGTGCCTCCCGTTCGCCCCGTGAGCGGAGCTCATTCCTGACAGGTCCTTCGGCTCGCCCGACTCGTCGGCGACCGCGGGGCCCGCGCTGTCGGCACCGTGCTGGATGCCCGTGGACTCCGGGCTCTGCGGCAGGTGCGGGGTGTTCGGGGTGGTGTCGGGGGCGCCCGGGGCGCCGCCCTCGCTCTTGTGCACCGGCGCGCGCTGCTCCTCGCCGGGCTCTCCGGGAACCCAGGAGACCGCCATCGCGCCGCCGGTCATGGCGAAGAGGAAGCCGATGAGGAAGCCACCGAGGTTGGACACCGGGATGGAGACCAGCGCGAGCAGGATCGCCGCGACCCCGGCGAAGGTCCGTACGTGCTTCTGGAACCAGAGACTGATGCCCAGGACCCAGAGCAGCACGCCGATGATCAGGGAGCCGGCGCCGGCGGTGGTGGACATCGCCAGCGTCAGATGGCCGATCTGGAGGTTCGCGTACGGGAAGTAGGCGATGGGGAAGCCGCCGAGCAGGATGAACAAGCCGGCCCAGAACGGGCGATCGCCCCTCCAGGTACGGAAGTTCCGCCGGAAGACTTGGAGATAGTGCTCGCTCTGCCCGGGTGACTCGGCGCTCATGGAAACGGCTCCCTGGAACGGCTTTACTGTGTGGCGTACGCGCTTGAGTGGTTCACGTACTGCGGGAAAAGGTGGGGCGGGCGGGGCAGCTGCCGGCTCCCCCGCCCGCCCCTGGAGTGCCTAGTAGCACTCCTTGACGCCCTTGGACAGCGACATCTTCAGGCCGCTGAGCTTGAACGTACCGGCGGTGGTCGCCCACGCCGTCTGCTTCACATCGGTCAGGTCGGCCGAGTCGGCCTGCTGGGCGAATCCGTACGGGTTCGCCTGGTCACCCTTGGCAATGCCCGGACCCTTGCTGGCGTCCTTGGCCGCAACACCGATGTCGATGTTGTGGAACACCGCGTCGGCCTGCAGGTCCTCGACGTCGATGTACAGGTTCTCGGCCTGTACCGGCGTGCCACCGCCGCCCGCCTTCAGGACCAGACTGACCGATCCGAGCAGCGGGATGTTCGGGGTGACCACGGACTGGCACATATTGGTGATCGACGCGGACTTGAACGCCGAGACCGCGACGGGGTGAGCCGTCTTCTGGCCGTCGAGGGTGTACCCCGAGTCGATGGCTCCGTACTGCGAGAAGCCTTCACCGTGAAGCGAGTCCGCCGTCACCTTGAACGACTGACCCGACACACTGAACGACGCGGCGAGAGCGCCCTGCGCGAGGGCGACACCTATCGCTGCCGTGGCGGCCACGCTGGGCACCATCACGACCGCGAACCGCTTCCATCTGGTCCCGCCACGCACCTGGGACTCCATATTTCCTCCTTCTCGGACGTACATCTCCTGGCCCTGACTGACCCATGTCGGCGGCTCAGCCGGGCAGGGATGGGAGAAGTGCTACGTCCTCGGGAAGGAGAGCGCCCGTACTCGTCGAGCGCCAACTGCGCCCCACATCACCGGCGATCACCCCCGAGCGACAACCACTGGTCGCGCCTGACACGCATCACGCACAACCTGCTGGACAGGCTCCGCCGAACGGCAGAGACCCCCCTGTCCAAGGGCCGGCGCCACTGCCGCCGCCCCTACTCGGTGGGGACCCAGAAAACCCCTTGACCCGATTGGCTGTCGGAGTAGGGGGAATGGACCGAGCGTCGCCGATCGTGGTGCATTCTGGCCGCCCGCACAAGGGGGTTCGTTACTGGCTAGTAACGGCCGGATAACCGAACAACGACCCGGCGGTATCGGTCGGCAACTCTGGGTGGCACCAAGGGTGACGTCAAAACAGTTGATCCACGGACAGAATCCGACAGAACAACGCCCTCGACTTACTCCCAGTAACAGCGGCCGCGTTTACCAAGTTTTGGTAAAGCGCGGCCACCTGCCGCTCTCTCGGCAAATCTTTCACCTGGGCATCACAGGCCCTGGCGTTTAGGAACAGGTCAGCACACCGGGCGGAACCCGGTCCCGGAGTCGATCAGAACAGCGCCCGCGCCAGCGCCCGGCGCGCCGCGATCACCCGCGGATCGTCGCCGCCCACGACCTCGAAGAGCTCCAACAGCCTCAGCCGTACGGCGTCCCGGTCGTCGCCCGCCGTGCGCTGCACCGTGTCGATGAGCCGTCCGAACGCGTCTTCGACGTGCCCGCCCACCAGGTCGAGGTCCGCGGCCGCGATCTGCGCCGGTACATCCTTCGGCTTCTCGGCGGCGTCCTTGCGCACCTGGAGCGGGTCGGCACCCTGCACGCGCTGCAGCAACTCGGCCTGCGCGAGGCCGAGCCTGGCCTCCGTGTTGCCCGGGTCGTCGCTCAGCACGTTCTTGTACGCCTGTACGGCGCCTCCGAAGTCACCCGCGTCCAGGGCCTGCACAGCGGCCTCCAGGAGCGCGTCGTAGGGCCCTGCCGGCACCTCGTGCACCGCCGGGGCGCTGTCGGGCTCGGCGTCGGGGTCGACCGTCAGGCCGGTCAGGCCGAAGCGCTGCTCGGCGACCTCGACGAGCTGGTCGAGCGTCCCGCGGATCTGCGCCTCTCCCGCCGCACCCTGGAAGAGCGGCAGTGCCTGTCCCGCCACGACGGCGAACACGGCCGGGATCCCCTGGATCCCGAACTGCTGCATCAACATCTGGTTGGCGTCGACGTCGATCTTGGCAAGGACGAAGCGTCCGTTGTACTCGACGGCCAGCCGTTCGAGTACCGGGCTCAACTGCTTGCAGGGCTCGCACCACTCGGCCCAGAAGTCGATGACGACCGGAACCTCGGTGGACCGCTGAAGGACATCGCGCTCGAATCCCGCCTCGTCGACATCGATGACGAGGCCGGCGGGAGACACGGCCCCGCCTCCGCCGCCCTGCCTGGCCGCTTCGGCGCGCGCCTGCTCCGCCTTCGCCTTGGCCTCCTGGGCCGCCTTCACCGCGGCGAGGTCGACGACTCCGCTCATGGACATGTTCCGTGGCTGCATGAGTACATCCTCCCCCTTCCTCGCGCACGTGTGAAAAGCGCTGTGAAAGCCGGGCCGCTTTACGACGCGACCCGACTCGATCCGTGCTGTCGGGCGCCGGGTCCCCACCTGGCGCCCATGGTTGCCGCCCGCCCACGAGTCACTGTGTACGAGCTTTCGCTACGGCTCGTAGCGTAACTGCCCAGCGGCTCCCCTGTCCGCCATACCCCGGTGATCTCCCTCACGACTTCACACAACCGCCTGATTTGGCCGGGCGGGGCGGCGGATAAGGTCCTGACATGCAGAGTCGCGCCACCACCCCCCGCACGGGACGCCCGCGCAGCGCTGCCGCGGACGCCGCGATCCTGCAGGCGACGCGCGCGGCGCTGGTCGAACTGGGCTGGTCCAAACTGACGTTGGGGGACGTGGCGACCCGGGCCGGGGTCGCCAAGACGACGCTCTACCGCCGCTGGGCGGGCAAGAACGAGCTCGTGGTCGACGCGGTGGCCGTCCTCTTCGACGAACTGGAGCTCCCCGACCGCGGGAGCCTCGCCGCCGACATCGAGGGCGTGGTGCTTCAGTTCGCGGCGCTCCTGAACCGGCCCGAGACCGCGACGGCCCTGATGGCGGTGGTGGCCGAGTCGACCCGTGACGAGCCGCTGCGCGAACGCATCCGGACGTCCATCGTCGACCGCCAGAAGCGGCTCGTCGTGGAGGGGCGGGCCCGGGCCACCGCGCGCGGCGAACTCCCTCCGGAGTCCGACCCCGAGGTGGCCGCGCGTACGGCGGACCTCATCTTCGACGTGGTCGCGGGGGCGGTGGTGCATCGCACACTCGTCAGCGCGGAGCCCGCGGACGAGGCCTGGGTCCGCGCGTTCACCCAAATGCTCCTCCTGGGCCTGACCGGCACGCCGACCACGACCTGACCCGAGCGGGCCGGGGTGGATCGGGCACGGTCACCGACCTCACCCTCAAACACCGGTCGGCCCAAGGCCTTTCGGGGCGCGGGGAACTGCGCGCCCAGCCCCCACGCACCCGCGGTCGCAGAAGGGCCCCCGGGGTCTGGGGCTGAGCCCGAGCAGGTCAGAAGCCCGCCGGTTCCGTGTACACCCCCCACTCGTCCCGGAGCACGTCACAGATCTCGCCGAGCGTGGCCTCGGCCCGCACCGCCTCCAGCATGGGCACGATCATGTTCGAACCGTCCCGCGCAGCGGCGAGCATCGCGTCCAGCGAGGCCCGTACGCGCGCGTCGTCGCGCCCACCCCGCCGCACCCCCAACTCCCGTACCTGCTCCCGCTCCACTTCGTGACTGACCCGCAGGATCTCCAGATCCCCGGTCACGGACCCGTGATGGACGTTCACGCCCACCACCCGCTTGTCACCCTTCTCCAACGCCCGCTGGTACTGGAACGCCGACTCGGCGATCTCCCCGGTGAACCAGCCGTCCTCGATGCCCCGCAGGATGCCGGAGGTGATGGGACCGATCGGGTGCTGCCCGTCGGGATGCGCCCGCAGCCCCCGCTCCTTGATCTGCTCGAAGATCTTCTCCGCGTCGGCCTCGATCCGGTCGGTGAGCTGCTCGACGTACCAGGAACCGCCCAGCGGGTCGGCGACGTTGGCGACGCCGGTCTCCTCCATCAGCACCTGCTGCGTCCGCAGGGCGATCTCGGCGGCCTGCTCGGACGGCAGCGCGAGCGTCTCGTCCAGCGCGTTGGTGTGGAGGGAGTTCGTGCCGCCCAGAACGGCCGCGAGCGCCTCCACCGCCGTACGGACGACGTTGTTGTAGGGCTGCTGTGCCGTCAGCGAGACACCCGCGGTCTGGGTGTGGAAGCGCAGCCACTGCGCCTTCTCCGACTTCGCCCCGTACACGTCCCGCATCCACCGGGCCCAGATCCGCCGCGCCGCCCGGAACTTGGCGATCTCCTCGAAGAAGTCGAGGTGCGCGTCGAAGAAGAAGGAGAGGCCGGGGGCGAAGACGTCCACGTCGAGGCCGCGCGAAAGCCCCAGCTCGACGTAGCCGAACCCGTCCGCCAGCGTGTACGCCAGCTCCTGCGCGGCCGTGGAGCCGGCCTCCCGGATGTGGTAGCCGGAGACGGACAGCGGCTTGTACGCGGGGATCTTCGCGGCACAGTGCTCCATCAGGTCGCCGATGAGGCGCAGGTGCGGCTCGGGCTGGAAGAGCCACTCCTTCTGGGCGATGTACTCCTTGAAGATGTCGGTCTGGAGGGTGCCGTTCAGGACGGACGGGTCGATCCCCTGCCGTTCCGCCGCGACCAGGTACATGCAGAAGACGGGTACGGCCGGTCCGCTGATCGTCATCGACGTCGTGACGTCACCGAGCGGGATGTCCTTGAACAGGACCTCCATGTCGGCCGCCGAGTCGATCGCGACCCCACAGTGCCCGACCTCGCCGAGGGAGCGCGGATCGTCGGAGTCGCGCCCCATGAGCGTCGGCATGTCGAAGGCGACCGACAGTCCGCCGCCGCCCGCGGCGAGGATCATCTTGTAGCGCTCGTTCGTCTGCTCCGCGTTCCCGAACCCGGCGAACTGGCGGATCGTCCACGTACGCCCTCGGTAGCCGGTCGGGTACAGGCCGCGGGTGAACGGATACTCGCCTGGCCAGCCGATCCGCTCGAAGCCGTCGTACCTGTCCCCCGGCCGTGGCCCGTACACCGGCTCCACCGGATCACCGGAGAGCGTGGTGAAGTCGGCCTCACGCTTGCGCGAGGTGTCGTACCGGGCCTGCCAGCGGCGGCGGCCCTCTTCGATGGCGTCAGCGTCCATGCTTCGAATTTACTAGGACGTCCTAGTAAATGTCGATGGGGAACCGCCACGGACCACTCCCGTGGCGGTAGGGGTTACGCCTTGACGACCGCCGGAGAGTCCTCCGCGATCTTCGACTCCAGCTCCTGGGTGACCTTCCGCTCCACGAAGAACGCGGCCGTCGGAATGGTCCCCGCGAGCAGCACCCACAGCTGCTTGCCCACCGGCCACTTCGCCTTGGCGCCCAGGTCGAAGGCGAAGACCAGGTAGACGACGTACAGCCAGCCGTGCGCGATGGCGACGACGCGGGTGAAGTCCACGGCACCGTTCATGTCGAGCACGTACTTGGCGATCACACCGAGGGTCAGCAGGACCAGCAGCACACCGGTGACGTAGGCCATCACGCGGTAGCGGGTCAGCACGCTCTTCTTCATGGGGATGAGCGTAACGACCCCTTTTGCGCGATCTACGAGCACCCCCGCCCCGGCGCGTCTGCGCCCCTGTGCTCCTCTTGCTTTCGTCTACTCCTCGTCGAAGTCGCTCGCGGCGATGCGCAGGGGCCGCAGCATCGCGAAGATCTCCGCGCACTCCTCGGAGTCGTAGGCCCCGAGCCCGAAGTCCATCGCCATCAGGTCGCGGGTCGCCGCGTCGCAGACCTCGCGGCCCTTCTCGGTGATGGAGGCGAGCGTGCCGCGCCCGTCGTTGGGGTTGGGCCGCTTGTCGACGAGCCCGGACCTCACCAGCCGGTCCACGGTGTTCGTGACGGAGGTCGGGTGCACCATGAGGCGCTCACCGATCTTGGACATCGGGAGCTCGCCGGCCTTGGAGAAGGTGAGCAGGACCAGTGCCTCGTAGCGCGCGAAGGTGAGTCCGTACGGCTTGACGACCGCGTCGACCTCGGCGAGCAGGATCTGGTGCGCGCGCATGATCGAGGTGATCGCGGCCATGGACGGCACGGATCCCCAGCGCTGCTGCCAGAGTTCGTCGGCGCGGGCGATGGGATCGAAGGCAAGGCTGAGCGGCTTCGGCACGGCATAAGACCTTACCCGCCGGTCATATGCTGGTCAGCCCCGTCTCGCCTTTCGGTCCCGGCCCCCTCCACGACGGGGGTCGCGGCCCCTTCCGTACGCCGCGCCTCCACCGCCAGCAGTACGCAGCAGACGGTCCCGAGCACCCCCGCGCCCGCGACGGTCGCCCGCACTCCGGCGAACTCCGCCGCCACCCCCGACAGCGCCATCCCCACCCCCTGGACGGTCATCAGACCGGCGGTGTTCAGCGTCATCGCCCGCCCTCGCAGCTCCTCGGGCACGGCCCGCACGAACCACTGGTCCAGGCCGAGCGAGTACGCGGATCCGGTGCCCGCGAGCAGCAGCAGGGCCAGCGACCAGCCGAGGCCCGGCCGCAGGACGTAGCCGACGTAGGGCAGCAGGGTGACGCAGACGAGCGGGAGGGCGAGCCGGGTGCGGGTGGCGGGCCGCAGTCTGGACCCCGCGAACAGCTCCCCCGCGATCGTGCCGACCGGCAGGGCGCACATCAGCAGGCCGAGCCCGGCCGATCCGGCGCCGAGCCCGTCGGCGTAGGGCGCGGCCAGCGCCTCCGGCGCGACGGCGAACATCGGCGGCACCCAGAACAGCAGGAGCAGGGCCCGTACCCGCCGGTCGGCGAGGATCCGGCGGGTTCCGTGGAGCGAGTCCCGCACCAGCGCGCCTTCGTGTCGGGTCCGCGCGGGCCGTCGCCGGGTGCCGAAGCGCAGCAGTGCGGCGGAGGTCAGGAAGGTGCACACCGTGATGAGCAGCGCGCCGCGCGGTGACACGACGGTGAGCAGCACGCCGCCGAGCCCGAACCCGGCGAGCAGCGCGCCCTGCGAGACGATCCGCAGGAGAGAGCGGCCCAGTACGAACAGGTCGCCGTCGCCGAGGACGTCGGTCAGCGTCGCCGTCCGCGCCCCCTGGAAGAGCGGTGAGACGACGGCGAGCGCGCAGCGCATGGCCAGCAGTACGGCGATGGGCGCGCCCGGCACCACCATGACGGCCACGCAGCCCGCGCACACCAGGTCGCACACCACGAGGACCCGACGGGCCGGGAAGCGGTCCGCGGCGCCGGCGAGGAGGGTGCCGCCGACGAGGTACGGGAGGAAGCCGAGCGCGAACGTCAGGGCGCTCATCAGGGGCGAGCCCGTCAGGTCGTAGACCAGGACGGACAGGGCGAGCTCGCTGACCACGAGCCCGAGCAGCGAGAACGCGTGGGCGGCGAATACCGCGCGGAACTCGCGTACGGCGAAGACTCGGCCGTAGCCCGTGGCTTCGGGGGTGTTCGGTGGGGTGGGCGGCATCGGTGTGGTCTTCGTCTCCGCCATCTCTGCTTCCGGCATGGGCAACAGCGTGCGCACCCGGCGGGCCGGGCCGTAGAGTTTCGGCTCCAGCCGAATCTTCTGTTCTTCAGGGGTGCCGTTCCTTGCCTTCCCTTCTGCACTTCGGGGAGGACGACCTCCTCAACTGCCGTTTCGCGGTGTCGCCCCTGTGGGAGACGCAGGAGGCGGTCCGCACGCTCGACCGTCCCGCGCGGCACGGCTACCACGCGCACTGGCTGCGCCGTATCCGCGCGGCCGCCGCCGGACTCGACCTCGCGCCGCTGTGGCTGCTGATGCCGCAGCGCGGCTACTGCCCCGACTGGCTCTGCCCGCCCCCGATCGGTGCTGCGGCCACCTTCGAGAAGGAGATCGCGGCGGTCCGCGCGGCCGACCCCGAGGCGGCCCGAGAGGAGACCGCGAGGTCACTCGCGGACACTCCGGGCGCCCTCGAATCGCCTCGAGGCCGGTCGCTGCTGAAGGACCCGACGCGCATGGTCCAGGAGCTGGCCGACCTGATGGAGACGGCCTGGCACGCGCTCGTCGAGCCGGACTGGCCGCGGCTGCGCGCCCTGCTGGAGGCGGACATCGCGTTCCACTCGCGGCGGCTCGCGGAGGTCGGTCTGGGCGGGCTGCTGCCGGAGATCGACCGCCGGTTCGGCTGGCGCTCCCACACGCTGACCATCGAGTGGAAGGGCCGGCACGAGCGGGACCTCGCGGGCCAGGGCCTGATGCTGGTGCCCAGTGTCTTCATCTGGCCGGAGGTGGTCAGTTCCTTCGATCCCCCCTGGCAGCCCACGCTCGCCTACCCCGCCCGCGGCATCGGCGGTCTGTGGGCCGAACCGACCGACCACACCCCCGACGCCCTCGTACGACTCCTGGGACGGGGCAGGGCCACCGTCCTCACGGCCCTGGACGAACCCACCACCACCACAGCCCTCGCCCACCGCCTCCGCCTCGCCCCGTCGTCCGTCTCCGCCCATCTCTCGGTCCTGCGCGCCGGAGGCCTGCTCACCTCACGCCGTTACGGCCACCAGGTCCTGTACGAACGCACTCCCCTGGGGATGGCGCTGGCGTCGGGTCCTGAGCAGTAGCCCGCGCCACCCCGGTCAGCCGCGCGTGGTGCGGCGCAGGTGGTGGCGGATGGCTCGTTGGGCGACCGGGCCGAGGGTGTCGAGGGCGGCGACCAGGGCGGCCAGCTGTTCCAGGGCGTCGAGGGCGGCCCGGGAACCCTCGGGGTCGACCCCCTCGTACAGCTCGATGCCGACGAAGGACGCGGCGACGGCACGTGCCAGCCCGGCCGGATCGGTGAACTCGCCGAGCGGGGTCGGCGCGAGGACCCGGACCAGGACCCGCTCGATCTCGGTGATCCACAGATCGAGCCCGGCCGAGGTCGCGGGCGCCAGACGCGCGTCCGTCTGCGCCCCGGCGAGGAGCTGCCCCAGGACGGCGACATGCCCCTCGGCCCGCTCCACCTCGTGCATCTCCCGCCCGAACGCCAGGAGTTCCGCCAGCGACCCGACCTCGGCGAGCCGTTCCCGGTAGTTCGCGACCCGCTGCTCCGCCCCGTGGCGGACCGCGGCCGACAGCAACTCGTCCACGGACCCGAAGTGGTAGAAGACGAGTGCCTGGTTGACCCCGGCGGTCGCCGCGATCGTACGGGCCGAGGCCTTCGCGATCCCCTGCTCGGTGAGCGTCCGCAGGGCGCCCGCCAGGAGTTTCGCCCGGGTAGCCTCGCTCACGCGCGCGCCTCCTCGCGGACGGGCCGCAGCCCGGGCCTCACCCCGCGGGTACGGACGTCGGTGTACGTCGCCCGGAAGCTGCCCTCGTAACCGAAGAGCGGACCGAAGTGGCGGTTCACGACCCGGACCCGGATGTGGAAGCGGCCCGTGGAGTCGTCGAAGGACTCGCGTACCTCCGCGTCGGCGCCGATGAGTTCGGGGACGCGGACGTCCACCGGGCCCTCCCGGAAGCGGTGTTCACCGGAGCGGATCAGCAGGGAACCGTCGGGCTCGGCGCGCAGGTGCAGGTCGCTGGCGAGGTGCTGATGTGTGCCGAGGTAGTCGAGGACGCGGTCGCCCTTGGGGCTCAGCACCATCTGGGCGTCGAAGCGGCGGGAGCGGCCGGGCAGGTCGAAGGTGCGCACGAAGCTCACCGTCTCACGGCCGAAGGTGTCGGCGTAGGGCACATTCTCGATCATGAAGGGGACGTTGCGGCCCGCACGCGGGACGAGGATGTTGCGGGTGCCGCCGAGGGCCAGGAACGGCTTCACGAAGCCCCTCCCGTGCCAGACGCGGTCCATGACGCCGCGGCCGGTGCACGCCTCGCCGCCGGCCAGTCCCACGGAGAAGCGTCGCCGCAGTTCAGGGTGGAGACGGTCGAAGTCGGCACCCATCGCCGTGCGGAAGATGGAGGGGGTCACCGCTGCTCCAGGGTGGCGAGGACGCGCGGCGCACGGGCCTGCGTGATCGGGGTGCGCAGGCAGCGGCGGGCGGCCGGGGTGCCGGGCAGCGGGGGCACGAAGAGGGCCAGGAGGGCGGCGACGACGGCCAGTACGGGGGTCGAGTAGAGGGCGAGCGGCGCCAGCGGGCCCGCCGCGTCCACGAGCGCGCCGTACACCGTGCCCGAGCAGGCGGCCAGCAGGACGAAGCCGCGCACGGCGCACTCGGCGAGCCAGTGGCGCAGCGCCCGCTCCGGTGTGATGCCCCGCTCCAGCCAGATCCGCAGCCGGTCGAAGGACCAGGCCGTGGCCCAGCCGATGAGGGGGCGGAAGAGGAGCCGGTCGGCCACGGCTCCGAGGCGTCCCCAGCGCGGGCGGTAGTCGTACCCGGTGAGGAAGCGGACGCCGTGGGCGTCGGGGACGTAGCGCCAGTAGCCGCTGCCCTCGGCGAGGAGGGAGAGCGGGTGCGGGGAGGCGAAGCGCAGGGCGGAGGTGCGGGTGCCGTCGGGGCGCTCCTTCTCCCCGGCGCAGGCACCCGTCCCGGCGACGGTCAGGAAGGGCAGCACCCGGGTCGCGTACCGGAAGCGCTGCGGCTCGCCCTCGATGCGCGGGAGGTAGTCGATGGAGGTGAACCTCAGGTCCCAGCGCTGGTGCTGCGCGGGGTCCTGCGTCCGTGCCCACAGGTCGTCGAGATCGCCTCGTACATGTGCCTCTACGTAGAGCCCCATTTACCGAACCCCCAGATCAGTGACCACTTTTGAGCGATCGCTCAATCGATCACGCCTGAGATTACCGGGGTTTGAGCGATCGCTCAAACAATCGGGCGCGAAAAACCCCGGCCTGCTGGACCGGGGTTTCGGGTCTTCCCGCCGGACGCCCTACGCGGACAGATGCCGCTCCACCGTCTGCACCTTGGAGGTCAGACCGTCCGTCACACCGGGGCGGATGTCCGCCTTCAGGACGACGGAGATGCGCGGCGCCCGCGCCTCGACGGCGGCGACGGCGCGCTTGACCACGTCCATCACCTCGTCCCACTCCCCCTCGATGGAGGTGAACATGGCGTCGGTGCGGTTCGGCAGCCCCGATTCACGCACGACCCGGACGGCGTCGGCGACGTACTCCCCCACGTCCTCGCCGACACCCAGGGGCGTCACGGAGAAGGCGACGATCATGAGGACTCCACGACTCCCTCACGGCGGGCACGGGAGGCGATGACCGCGTCCTCGCTCTCGCGCCGCAGCTTGCGCTCGGCGAAGAAGCCGCCGGTGGGCAGCACGGAGAGGACGAAGTAGAAAGCCGCCGTCTTCTTGCTCCACTTGGTGCGGCTCCAGGCGTCCGCCCAGAAGATCACGTACAGGATGAAGAGGATCCCGTGGAGGGAGCCCATGACGGGCACCCCGTTGAAGTCCGTGGTCCGCTTCAGCACCGAGCAGAGGAGCAGCAGCAGGAAGGAGACGGCCTCGGGGGCCGAGACCAGGCGCAGGCGGCGGAGGGCGGTGGCGGTCTTTATGTCCACGGGTCACCTTCGGTGGGAGATTCGCTTTCGGCGGGGAGCCGCTTTGTGAACGTAAGCACAAGCGTCCACCATTGTGGCACCCGACCCGCGGCGCCCCCGCCCCGGGGTGCGGGGCGGGGATGTCCGCTTGGCCCCTAAGGGTCCGCTCAGGGGTGAGATCCACCCGTGGGCCCTGTCCGCGTTCCCGCCCTGCCGCTACCTTCACCACGTGGCGATGTTCCGACTTCAAGGCAGCAAGGTGCTGGCCGTCGACATGACCGGGGACGCCGTGAAGGCGAAGAACGGCTCGATGGTCGCGTACGACGGTCAGATGGCGTTCAAGAAGCTGAGCGGCGGTGGGGAGGGGATCCGCGGGATGGTGACCCGGCGCATCACCGGTGAGCAGATGACGGTGATGGAGGTGAGGGGGCAGGGGACCTGCTGGTTCGCGGACCGGGCCTCGGAGATCAACCTGGTGAACCTCCAGGGGGACAAGCTGTACGTCGAGTCGAGCAACCTGCTCGCGACCGACGCGGGCCTGCGGACGGGCACGTCCTTCACCGGCCTCAGAGGCGCCTCCCAGGGCAACGGGCTGTTCACGACCACCGTCGAGGGCCACGGCCAGGCGGCGATCACGTCCGACGGCCCGGCGGTGGTGCTGCGGGTCAGCTCCCAGTACCCGCTGACGGTCGACCCGGGGGCGTACATCGCGCACCAGGGCAATGTCCGGCAGTCCTTCCAGGCCGGCGTGACCTTCCGCACGTTCATGGGCGAGGGCGGCGGCGAGGCCTTCCAGATCCGTTTCGAGGGCGACGGACTCGTCTACGTACAGCCCAGTGAGCGCAACACGATCGCGGGGGACCTGTGACATGCCGTTCCGCGAAGTGAACTCCAAGATGATCGAGGCGACGGTCCTGCCCGGTCAGCGCCTGTTCAGTCAGCGCGGCGCGATGCTCGCCTACAAGGGCGAGGTCTCCTTCACCCCCAACGTCCAGGGCGGCCAGGGCGGGATCATGTCGATGATCGGCCGCCGGGTCGCGGGCGAGGCCACCCCGCTGATGACCGTCGAGGGCAGCGGCACGGTCTTCTTCGGGCACGGCGGCCATCACATCCAGGTGATCAACCTCGCGGGCGACACCCTGTACGTCGAGGCGGACCGGCTGCTGGCCTTCGACGGCACCCTCCAGCAGGGCACGATGTTCCTCGGCTCGCAGGGCGGGGTCATGGGCATGGTCCGCGGCCAGGTGACGGGCCAGGGGCTCTTCACGACCACTCTCAAGGGGCACGGCGCGGTGGCCGTGATGGCCCACGGGGGCGTGATCGAGGTCCCCATCTCCCCCCAGCGCCCCGTCCACGTCGACCCCCAGGCGTACGTGGCGCACCACGGTGACGTACGCAACAAGCTGTCCACGGCGCTCGGCTGGCGCGACATGGTGGGCCGCGGCTCGGGCGAGGCGTTCCAGCTGGAGCTGAGCGGCAGTGGTGCGGTGTACGTCCAGGCCTCGGAGGAGAAGCTGTGAGCGCGTACGGGACTCCGGGCAGCCCGGTGATCTACGACCCGATGACGCTGCCGGTCGACGACAACGTCAACAAGTACACCTTCTGCGTGGAGCTCAAGGGGAGCCAGTGGTTCCTGCAGAAGGGCAAGATGATCGCCTACTACGGGTCGATGGACTTCAGCGGCATCGGGCACGGCCGGTTGGACCGTCTCGTGCGCACATCTTTCCATTCGCCTCTGCACGCGAGCGACTGGGTGGTGGCGGAGGGCTCGGGCAAGATGCTCCTCGCCGACCGGGCCTTCGACGTGAATTCGTATGACTTGGACGAGGGCAACCTGACCATTCGCTCCGGCAACCTGCTCGCTTTTCAGCCAAGTCTCGCGCTCAAGCAATCGATCGTGCCGGGCTTTTTGACGCTGATCGGAACCGGCAAGTTCGTGGCGGCCTCTAACGGTCCGGTGGTGTTCATGGAGCCTCCCATCCGGGTGGATCCGCAAGCGCTTGTCGGCTGGGCCGACTGCCCGTCCCCGTGCCATCACTACGACCACGGGTACATGACAGGCCTCATGGGCGGTCTACGTGCACTGACAGGCCTCGGCGGGGCCTCTGGAGAGGAGCACCAGTTCGAGTTCGTAGGGGCCGGCACGGTCCTGCTGCAGTCCACGGAGGTCCTCATGGCCGAGCAGGCCACGGGGGCCGTTCCCCATGAGCCGGGCGTGCCCGGCGGTGGCGGGGTACCTGGTCACCAGGGGCAGCACGGTCAGCAAGCCGGCACACCGCGTCTTCCCGGACAGCTCGGGGACCTCCAGCGTCGCTTCGGTCTGTGAGCGGTAGTCTGCGGAGTGTGACGTCGAACGCGTGCGCGTAGTCACACCACCCTCACTAGTTCGCCTTTCAACATTTTAGGTAGACTTCATTCATGGAGACCGAGACGGCCACGCGCTGGCTGACCGATGCGGAGCAGTGCGCCTGGCGCACCCACCTGGAGGTCAACAGGCTGTTGACGTACCAGCTCGAAAGGGATCTGCAGCCGTTCGGGCTGACGATGAACGACTACGAGATCCTGGTGAACCTCTCCGAGTCGGAGGGCTTCCGGCTGCGGATGAGCGACCTCGCGGCCGCCACCCTCCAGTCCAAGAGCCGGCTCTCGCACCAGATCACCCGCATGGAGAACGCGGACCTGGTCCGGCGCGAGAACTGCGAGTCCGACCGCCGGGGACTGTTCGCCGTCCTCACCGAGCACGGCATGGAGACGATGAAGAAGGTCGCCCCGCACCACGTGGCGTCCGTGCGCAGGCACTTCATGGATCTGCTGTCCCCGGAGGCCCTGGAGGAGCTGCACAAGTCGTTGCGGCCGATCGCGGAGCATTTGCGGGGGCAGCGGGGTAAGCCGTAACGGCTCGGTGAGTGCGGGCCGGCCGTAGCCGCGGGTTGCCTGTCACTGCGGGTAGTCCGTGGCTGGTCGCGCCGTTCCGCGGGTCAGCTCGGGCGTGTCCCTGGAGGCTCCGTGCGACGCCCTCGCCGCACGAGCACCCTGCGCCGAGAGCACGCCCACCGCCACCGCCACGGCTCCCGCGATCGCGAAGCACAGGCCCAGAGGCAGGTGGCCCACCAGAAGGCCCACTCCCGCGGTGCCGCTCGCGCTTCCGGCGTTCACCGCGGTGTTGACCCAGGCCCCGGCCTGGGTACGGCGGCCCGGCGGGGCCGCCTCGTCGGCGATCAGGTACGACGTCGTGAGGGCCGGGGCGACGAAGAATCCGGCGCAGGCCACGGCGACGGTCAGGATGCCGAGGCCGGGAGCGAGGCCCGCGGCCGCCAGGGCGAGGCCCAGGCCGCCCGCCAGCAGCGGCAGCCGCGCCCGTGCGGGCCTACGCCAGTCGACGGCGCCGTTCAGGAGGCCGCCCAGGGCGCTGCCCAGCGACAGTGCGGCGAGCACCCAGGCCACCACGTCGTTCCCGTGATGGTGCCGTGTGGCGTAGGCCATCACCAGAAGGTCGACGGCTCCCACGGACAGGCCGACGCCCGCCGCGACGACGACGGGCTGCAGGAGCGCGCGCCCGTCGCGGAAACGGCGCCCTGGACGTGCGACGGGCTTCGTGACGGCCGGGCGTACGCCCGCCACGGCCGGCGACAGGACGAAGGCGAGGGTTCCGGCCCACACCAGCAGCGCGCAGAGCGCGAGCGCGGCGGCCGGGGGTGCGAACTGGACGACCGCACCCACCAGCAGCGGACCCGAGACGAAGAGGATCTCCTCGGCGATCCCGTCCAGGCTGTACGCCCGCTGCAGGACCCGGTCGTCCTCGATGACCTCGCCCCACAGGGCGCGCACCGTGGGGCCGAGGGGCGGCGTGCAGGCGCCCGCGGTGACGGCGAGGGCGGCGAGGGCGGGTGCGGGTGTTCCGGGCCGCCAGGCCGCTGCCGCGAGGGTCGCGAGCAGCGTGGCGTAGAGCGAGGCCATCGGGATGAGGGCGCGGCGGGGGCCGTGGCGGTCGATCAGGGCCGCCCTGACGGGTGACAGGAGCACGCTTGCCGCGCCGAACAGTGCCATGACCGTGCCGGCGGCGGCGTACGAGCCGGTGGCCTCGGTCACGCTGAGCATCACGGCCAGCGAGACCATGCCGTAGGAGAGTCTGCCGATGAGGGCGGCGGTGAAGGTGTGGCGGGTGTGGGGGATGCGGAAGAACGCGGCGTACGAGGGCCGCGGCGCGGGCGCAGACATGTCGGGGTTCCTCGACCTGGAGGGGGAAAGGGGTCGCCTGAGTGCCGCGACGACTCACCCACCGGTGTTCGTCGCGGGCCGGGGCGGGCCCTATGCCAAGAGGAGGAACATGCGCCTTAACGTAACAGCGACCGCCGAGCCCCGAAAGCCACCGGTTTCCTCGCCCCCGCCGCCCCTACCCGTCCCATCCCAGGGGCTCCGCCCCTTCGACCCCCGCATCGCCCGAAGGGCTCGTCCTCAAACGCCGGACGGGCTGAAGACGCGCGCCAGCGCCCTTCAGGGGCGCGAGAAACTGCGCGCCCCGCCCCCACCGGCCGTCAGCCAAAGAACCTCCAGCGGCCGGGAGATGCGGGGCGCAGCCCCCGCCCCAGGAGCGCGAGGAACTGCGCGACCAGCCCCCACCGGCCGTCAGCCAAAGAACCTCCTGCGGCCGGGAGATGCGGGGCGAAGCCCCCGCCTCAGGGGCGCGGGGAACTGCGCGACCAGCCCCCACCCACCCGCAGCCGAACGACAACGGGCAGGCCGCGATTCGGGGCGCAGCCCCGTCCAAGGGGCGCGGGGAACTGCGCGAGCAGCCCCCGGCGGCCCGCAGGCGAAGAACGCGCCCGGGGGGCGGGAACCCCCGGTTCAGGCCTCCGTCAGGCCCTCCACCAATGAGTCCGCCGCCCGGTAGGGATCCAGCTCGCCCGCCACGATCCGCTCCGCGAGCGCACTGAGACGGCGGTCACCGTGAAGGTCACCGATACGCCGGCGCAGCGCCGTGACGGCGATCGTCTCGACCTCCTGGGACGCCCGGGCGCGACGGCGCTCGTCGAGGACACCGTGCTCCTCCATCCAGGCGTGGTGCTTCTCCAGGGCCTCGACGACCTCGTCGATGCCCTCGCCCCGCGCCGCCACCGTCTTGACGATCGGCGGCCGCCAGTCCCCGGGCCCCCGGGACTCGCCGAGCCCGAGCATGTGGTTCAGTTCACGCGCGGTCGCGTCGGCACCGTCCCGGTCGGCCTTATTCACCACGTACACGTCGCCGATCTCCAGGATTCCGGCCTTCGCCGCCTGGATGCCGTCGCCCATACCGGGGGCGAGCAGGACCACCGAGGTGTCGGCCTGGGAGGCGATCTCCACCTCCGACTGGCCCACACCGACCGTCTCCACCAGGATCACGTCACAGCCCGCCGCGTCCAGGACGCGGATGGCCTGGGGGGCCGCCCAGGCCAGACCGCCCAGATGGCCTCGCGTGGCCATCGAGCGGATGTAGACGCCGGGGTCGGAGGCGTGCTCGGACATGCGCACACGGTCGCCGAGCAGGGCGCCTCCGGAGAACGGCGAGGACGGGTCGACGGCCAGGACCCCGACCCGCTTGCCCTGCCGCCGGTACGCCGTCACCAACGCCGAGGTCGAGGTCGACTTGCCCACGCCCGGAGAGCCGGTGAGCCCGACGACGTACGCGTTGCCGGTCAGCGGGGCCAGCGCCGCCATGACCTCGCGCAACTGCGGGGACGCCCCCTCCACCAGGGAGATCAGCCGGGCCACGGCCCGCGGCCTGCCTTCCCTGGCCTGGGCCACCAGCGAGGAGACGTCCTGCATCACAGCTCCGTTCAGATCCGTTCAGGAAAGAGACAACGGCTTCAGGCCTTGGGTACCCGCACGATCAGCGCGTCACCCTGCCCGCCGCCACCGCACAGCGCCGCCGCGCCGACCCCGCCGCCGCGCCGCTTCAGCTCCAGGGCGAGGTGCAGCACGAGACGGGCGCCGGACATCCCGATCGGGTGACCGAGGGCGATGGCACCACCGTTGACGTTCACCTTTTCCGTGGATACGCCGAGGTCCTTCATTGACTGCACGGCGACCGCGGCGAACGCCTCGTTGATCTCGATCAGGTCGAGGTCGGAGACGTCGAGGCCCTCCTTCTTCAGGGCGTGCAGGATCGCGTTCGAGGGCTGGGACTGGAGGGAGTTGTCCGGACCCGCGACGTTCCCGTGCGCGCCGATCTCGGCGATCCACTGGAGGCCGAGCTCCTGCGCCTTGGTCTTGCTCATCACGACCACGGCCGCGGCGCCGTCGGAGATCTGCGAGGAGGTGCCCGCCGTGATCGTGCCGTCCCGGGTGAACGCGGGGCGCAGCTTGGCCAGCGACTCCACCGTCGTCTCGGCGCGGATGCCCTCGTCCTTGCTGAAGACGACGGGCTCGCCCTTGCGCTGCGGAATCTCCACGGGCGTGATCTCCGCCTCGAAGATGCCGTTCTTCTGGGCGGTGGCCGCACGCTGGTGGGAGAGGGCCGCGATCTCGTCCTGCTCGGGGCGGGCGATGCCCAGGCGTGTGTTGTGCTTCTCCGTCGACTCGCCCATGGCGATGTTCTCGAAGGCGTCGGTGAGACCGTCGTACGCCATCGCGTCGAGCATCTCGATCGCGCCGTACTTGAAGCCCTCGCGGGACTTGGGGAGCAGGTGGGGCGCGTTGGTCATGGACTCCTGGCCGCCCGCGACCACGATGTCGAATTCACCCGCGCGGATCAGCTGGTCCGCGAGCGCGATGGCGTCAAGGCCGGACAGACACACCTTGTTGATCGTGAGCGCCGGGACGCTCATCGGGATGCCCGCCTTGACCGCGGCCTGGCGCGCCGGGATCTGGCCCGCGCCGGCCTGCAGCACCTGACCCATGATCACGTACTGCACCTGGTCGCCACCGATCCCCGCACGGTCGAGGGCGGCCTTGATCGCGAAGCCTCCGAGGTCGGCCCCGGAGAAGGACTTCAGCGAGCCCAGCAACCGTCCCATGGGCGTCCGGGCGCCCGCGACGATCACCGAGGTACTGCTGTTCGTTCCAGACATGAGGTGCGATCCCCTTACCGGCTGCACAGCCGAGGAGTGAACGAGGGTTTACTTGAATGTACTGAGCGGTAGGCCACCCGTCATCCGGCAGTCAGTGTGATCGCGCGCACGTTGCGTAACCGCCGTATGAGCGCTGCACTGACTCCATGCTGACGCGAATCGACCACATCGGTATCGCCTGCTTCGACCTCGACGCGACTGTCGAGTTCTACCGGGCGACGTACGGCTTCGAGGTCTTCCACTCCGAGGTCAACGAGGAGCAGGGCGTCCGCGAGGCCATGCTCAAGATCAATGAGACGTCCGACGGCGGCGCCTCCTACCTCCAGCTCCTGGAGCCGACCCGCGAGGACTCGGCCGTCGGGAAGTGGCTGGCGAAGAACGGCGAAGGTGTCCATCACATCGCGTTCGGTACGGCGGACGTCGACGCCGATGCCGCCGATATCAGGGAGAAAGGCGTACGAGTGCTCTACGACGAGCCCCGACGCGGCTCCATGGGGTCACGAATCACGTTCCTTCACCCAAAGGATTGCCATGGTGTCCTGACAGAACTGGTCACTTCGGCGGCTGTTGAGTCACCTGAGCACTGACCTCCGTATATCTGGGCCGGTAGGGTTGGGGGTGGCCGCTGCCGTTTCGGGGCGGCCCAGGGCCTGTCCGGCGACGGGCCCTGAGGTCATGCCGTCCTCAGGACGGCGTGGTCAAGGGCCGGGGTCCAGGTTTCGGGGGACGAGCGTCAGGGCGGCAGCCCGTGCTCCGCTGTTGATCTGACACCATTCCCCGGGGGCCCCGTTCGGCGGATGGACGGGGTTCGTTTGGAGAGACTTGCGACCAGGGGACGGATGGGACCGCGCAGTGCGGGGCTACGAACGCCAGGAGCGAGAGCCGGCGGCTGACGTCGACCACCTCTCTCGGTTCGAGGCCGAGATGGAACGGCTGAAGACCGAGCGGGAGAAGGCCGTCCAGCACGCCGAGGACCTCGGCTATCAGGTCGAGGTGCTGCGCGCCAAGCTGCACGAGGCGCGCCGCAGTCTGGCGACCCGGCCTGCCTACGACAGCGGCGGCGACCTCGGCTATCAGGCCGAGCAGTTGCTCCGTAATGCCCAGATCCAGGCCGATCAGCTGCGCGCCGACGCCGAGCGCGAGATGAGCCAGGCCCGGGCGCAGACGCAGCGCATCCTCCAGGAGCACGCTGAGCAGGCCGCCCGGTTGCAGGCCGAGCTGCACCAGGAGGCGGTCGCGCGCCGCCAGCAGCTCGATCAGGAACTGGCCGAGCGCCGTCAGACCGTCGAGTCGCACGTCAACGAGAACGTGGCGTGGGCCGAGCAGCTGCGGGCCCGCAGCGAGCAGCAGGCCCGCCGGCTCCTGGAGGAGTCGCGCGCGGAGGCGGACCAGGCGCTGAGTGCCGCCCGTGCGGAGGCCGAGCGGACCGCCGCCGAGGCCCGCCAGCGGCTGACGAACGACGCCGAGTCGGCCCGCGCGGAGGCCGAGGCGCTGCTGCGCCGGGCCCGTACGGACGCCGAGCGGCTGCTGAACGCCGCGTCGATGCAGGCCCAGGAGGCCACCGACCACGCCGAGCAGCTGCGCAGCTCCACGGCGAACGAGTCGGACAGCGCCCGCCGCCAGGCCACCGAGCTGAGCCGGGCCGCCGAGCAGCGCATGACGGAGGCCGAGTCGGCGCTGCGCGAGGCGCGGACCGAGGCGGACAAGGTCGTCGCCGAGGCGAAGGAGACCGCGGCCAAGGCCCTGGCGAGCGCCGAGTCAGCGAACGAGCAGCGCACGCGGACGGCAAAGGAACAGGTCGCCCGGCTGGTCAGCGAGGCCACCAAGGAGGCCGAGACCACCAAGTCCGACGCCGAGCAGGCCGTCGCGGACGCCAAGACCAAGGCCGAGAAGATCGTCGCGGAGGCCGAGGAGACCGCACGCAGCCTCACCGCCGAGGAGACCGCCTCCCAGCTCTCCAAGGCGGCCCGTACCGCCGAGGACGTCCTGGACAAGGCGTCCGAGGACGCCAAGGCGACCAGGAAGGCGGCGGCCGAGGAGGCCGAGCGGATCCGCACCGAGGCGGAGTCCGAGGCGGACCGGCTGCGTGCCGAGGCGCACGACATCGCCGAGCAGCTCAAGGGCACGGCGAAGGACGACACCAAGGAGTACCGCGCCAAGACGGTCGAACTGCAGGAGGAAGCGCGCCGGCTGCGCGGCGAGGCCGAGCAGCTGCGCTCCGAGGCCAATGCCGAGGGCGAGCGGATCCGCTCCGAGGCCCGGCGCGAGGCCGTCCAGCAGATCGAAGAGGCGGCCAAGACCGCCGAAGAGCTGCTCGCGAAGGCCAAGGCGGACGCGGACGAGCTGCGGAACACGGCCACCGGCGACAGCGAGCGGGTGCGCACCGAGGCCATCGAGCGCGCCACGACGCTGCGCCGCCAGGCCGAGGAGACCCTGGAGCGCACGCGCAAGGAGGCCGAGCGGGGCCGCGAGGAGGCCGTCGAGCTCTCCGACACGATCAAGGCGGAGGCCGAGCGGGCCGCCGAGGCGCTGCGCGAGGAGACCGAGCGCGCCATAGCGGCCCGTCGGACGGAGGCCGCCGAGGAGCTGACCCGGCTGCACACCGAGGCCGAGCAGCGGCTCGCCTCGGCCGAGCAGGCGCTGAGCGACGCACGGGCGGACGCCGAGCGGATCCGCCGCGAGGCCGCCGAGGAGAGCGACCGGCTGCGTTCGGAGGCCGCCGAGCGGATCCGTACGCTCCAGGCACAGGCCGAGGCGGAGGCGGAGCGGCTGCGCAACGAGGCCGCCGCGGACGCCTCCGCGTCGCGTGCCGAGGGCGAGAACATCGCCGTACGACTGCGGTCGGAGGCCGCGGCGGAGGCCGAGCGGCTGAAGTCGGAGGCCCAGGACAGCGCCGACCGGGTACGGGCCGAGGCCCAGGCCGCGGCCGAGCGGCTGGCCACCGAGGGCGCGGAGACGCTGGCCGCCGCCCAGGAGGAGGCCGCCCGGCGCCGCCGCGAGGCCGAGGAACTCCTCGGTTCCGCGCGCCAGGAGGCCGACCAGGAGCGCGAGCGGGCCCGCGAGCAGAGCGAGGAGCTCCTCGCCTCCGCGCGCAACCGTGTCGACGAGGCCCAGGCCGAGGCCGTACGGCTGGTCGAGGAGGCCGACCGGCGCGCGACCGAGATGGTCTCCAGCGCCGAGCAGACCGCGCAGCAGGTACGCGACGCCGTGGCGGGGCTGCACGAGCAGGCCCAGGAGGAGATCACCGGCCTGCGCAGCGCCGCCGAGCACGCGGCGGACCGGACCAGGACCGAGGCGCAGGAGGAGGCGGACCGGGTCCGCGCCGACGCGTACGCGGAGCGGGAGAGGGCCTCCGAGGACGCGAGCCGTATCCGGCGCGAGGCGGCCGAGGAGACGGACGCCGCCAAGTCGCTCGCGGAGCGTACGGTTTCGGAGGCGATCGCCGAGTCCGAGCGGCTGCGTTCGGAGGCCGCCGAGCACGCCCAGCGGGTGCGCACCGAGGCCTCCGACGCCATCGCGAACGCCGAGCAGGACGCTTCGCGCAGCCGTGCCGAGGCCCGGGAGGACGCGAACCGGATCCGTTCGGACGCGGCCACGCAGGTCGACACGCTCATCACTGAGGCGCGCGCCGAGGCGGAGCGGCTGACGAACGAGACGAACGCCGAGGCCGAGCGCGTGCGCGCGGAGTCCGTGGCCAAGGCCGAGCGGCTGGTCTCGGACGCGACCGGGGACGCGGAGCGGCTGCGGGCCGAGGCCGCCGAGACGGTCGGTTCCGCGCAGCAGCACGCCGAGCGGATCCGCAGCGAGTCCGAGCGGGTCAAGGCCGAGGCGGCGGCGGAGGCCGAGCGGCTCACGTCCGGTGCCCGCGAGGAGGCCGACCGGACGCTGGACGCGGCACGCCGGGAGGCCAACAAGCGGCGCTCCGAGGCGGCCGAGCAGGTCGACACCCTCATCTCGGAGACGGCGTCCGAGGCGGACAAGCTGCTCGCCGAGGCGCAGCAGAGCGCGCAGAAGACCACGGCGGACGCCGAGTCGCAGGCCGACACGATGGTGGGCGCGGCACGCAACGAGGCCGAGCGGCTGGTCTCCGAGGCGACCGTCGAGGGCAACACCCTGGTGGAGCGGTCCCGTGCGGACGCGGACGAGCTGCTGGTCGGCGCGCGCCGGGACGCGACTGCCATAAGGGAGCGGGCGGAGGAGCTGCGCGACCGCGTCACCACCGAGATCGAGGAACTGCACGAGCGGGCCAGGCGTGAGTCGGCCGAGGCGATGAAGACGGCGGGCGAGCGCTGCGACGCGCTGGTGCGGGCCGCCGAGGACCAGCTCGCCGAGGCCGAGGCGAAGGCGAAGGACCTGGTGTCGGAGGCCAACTCCGAGGCGAGCAAGGTCCGTATCGCCGCGGTCAAGAAGGCCGAGGGGCTCCTCAAGGAGGCCGAGCAGAAGAAGAGCTCGCTCATCGCGGAGGCGACGGAGATCAAGGCCGAGGCCATCCGCGAGGCGCGGGCCGCGGTCGAGGAGGGCAAGCGCGAGCTGGAGGTGTTGATCCGCCGGCGTGAGGACATCAACGCCGAGATCTCCCGTGTCCAGGATGTCCTGGAGGCGTTGGAGTCCTTTGAGGCCCCGTCCGCAGGCAAGGACGGTGGGGTCAAAGCGGGCGCTGCCGCCGGTGCAACTCGTTCGAGTGGCAAGTCGTCAGAAGGGTAGCCATAACCACCCATTCCGTGCTTTGCACGGACCTTTGCCACAGGTTCTGGCAAGCCGTCTGACAGTTAGCCACCCAAAAGGAGTCTCATTCTCCAGATCAAACACGCATCCGCTCGATGACACACCGCTTTGGCCCCTAGGATTCCCCCTATCACCTCACCGGTCTCATTCGACAGGAACCCCATGAGCGACACTTCCCCCTACGGCTTCGAGCTTGTGCGGCGTGGGTACGACCGCGCTCAGGTGGACGAACGCATTTCGAAGCTCGTCTCCGACCGTGACAGCGCTCTGGCCCGTATCACTGCTCTCGAAAAGCGCATCGAGGAACTCCACCTCGAGACGCAGAACGCCCAGGCCCAGGTCACCGACGCCGAGCCGTCGTACGCGGGTCTCGGCGCGCGTGTCGAGAAGATCCTCCGCCTCGCCGAGGAGGAGGCGAAGGATCTGCGCGAGGAGGCCCGTCGCGCGTCCGAGCAGCACCGTGAGCTCGCCGAGTCGGCCGCCCAGCAGGTCCGCAACGACGCAGAATCGTTCGCTGCAGACCGCAAGTCCAAGGCCGAGGACGAGGGCGTCCGGATCGTCGAGAAGGCCAAGAGCGACGCCTCTCAGCTGCGCCAGGAGGCGCAGAAGGACGCGCAGTCCAAGCGCGAGGAGGCGGACGCCCTCTTCGAGGAGACCCGTGCCAAGGCCGCGCAGGCCGCCGCCGACTTCGAGACGAACCTCGCCAAGCGCCGCGAGCAGTCCGAGCGTGACCTCGCGTCGCGTCAGGCCAAGGCCGAGAAGCGCCTCGCGGAGATCGAGCACCGCGCGGAGCAGCTCCGCCTGGAGGCCGAGAAGCTGCGCACGGACGCCGAGCGCCGCGCCCGCCAGACGGTGGAGACGGCCCAGCGCCAGGCCGAGGACATCGTGGCCGACGCGAACGCCAAGGCCGACCGCATCCGCTCGGAATCCGAGCGCGAGTTGGCGGCGCTGACGAACCGTCGCGACTCGATCAACGCTCAGCTCACGAACGTCCGCGAGATGCTCGCGACGCTCACGGGCGCCGCGGTGGCCGCCGCGACCACGCCGGCCGAGGACGAGCCGGTCTCCCGCGGGGTTCCGGCCCAGCAGTCCCGGTAGTTCCGGTCCGGTTCCTGGTATCGGCTCCGGCCCGCATCCCTCCTCGGGATGCGGGCCGTTGTCGTGCCCCGTGAGGGGCGCGGGGCTGTGACATTTCGCGGCTCCGCCGCGT
Source organism: Streptomyces sp. NPDC107454 (assembly GCF_055582885.1). NCBI lineage: Bacteria > Bacillati > Actinomycetota > Actinomycetes > Kitasatosporales > Streptomycetaceae > Streptomyces > Streptomyces sp. NPDC107454. Next base: position 52,622 of record NZ_JBVJPA010000008.1, read on the forward strand.
GGGCGCGACAAGCCACGAGGGCGCCGCGGTCAAGCACGATGAACAAGCGGCAAAGACCCCTCTTCTCAGGTGGCACGGCCCAACGCGGCGTCCTACCGTGTGCGCATGATCGAGCTAGAGGGGCTGACCAAGCGGTACGGCGAGAAGGTGGCGGTCAACCATCTGACCTTCACCGTCAGACCCGGTATCGTCACGGGGTTCCTCGGTCCGAACGGCGCGGGCAAGTCCACGACGATGCGGATGATGCTCGGCCTCGACCGCCCCACCGCGGGCGACGTACGCATCGACGGTAAGCACTACGACCACCTCAAGGACCCGCTGAAGTACATCGGCGCCCTGCTGGACGCCAAGGCCATGCACGGCGGCCGCAGCGCCTTCAACCACCTCCTCTGTCTCGCCCAGAGCAACGGCATCCCCAAGGCGCGGGTGGACGAGGTCCTCGACACCGTGGGCCTCACCTCGGTGGCCAGGAAGAAGGCCAAGGGCTTCTCGCTCGGCATGGGCCAGCGACTCGGCATCGCGGGCGCGCTGCTCGGCGACCCGCGGATCCTGATGTTCGACGAGCCGGTCAACGGCCTCGACCCCGAGGGCATCCACTGGATCCGCAACCTGATGAAGTCGCTGGCCGGCCAGGGCCGTACGGTCTTCGTGTCGAGTCACCTCATGAGCGAGATGGCGCTGACCGCGGAGCACCTCGTCGTCATCGGCCAGGGCCGCCTCCTCGCGGACACCTCCATGGCCGACTTCATCGCGCAGAACTCGCGGTCGTACGTCCGTATCCGCTCCCCTCAGCGCGAACGGCTGCTCGACGTCCTGCACGGGGCGGGGATCACCGTCGTCGAGAGCGGCAGCGGGGCGCTGGAGGTGGACGGCGCGAAGTCGGAGCAGATCGGTGAGCTGGCCGCACAGCACCAGATCGTGCTGCATGAGCTGAGCCCCCAGCAGGCCTCCCTGGAGGAGGCGTTCATGCAGCTGACCGCGGAGTCGGTGGAGTACCACGCGCACACCGATGCCCCACCCCAGCAGTGGGGCGGCGGCTGGAACAAGGAGACCTGAGCATGGCGGCGACCCAGGTCCTCAAGTCCGAGTGGACCAAGATCCGGTCCGTCGCGTCCACCGTCTGGACGCTCAGTCTCGCCGCGGTGGTCACGATCGCGCTGGGCATCCTGATCTCGCTGCTGTCGAACAACGAGTTCGACAAGATGGGCGAGAAGGACCGGCTCTCCTTCGACCCGACGTTCATCAGCTTCGCGGGGATGACCCTCGGTCAGCTCGCGATGATCGTGTTCGGGGTGCTCGTGATCGGCAACGAGTACAGCACCGGGATGATCCGCACCTCGCTGGCCGCGGTCCCGCAGCGCGGCACGTTCCTCTTCGGCAAGATCGCGGTGGCGACGGGCCTCGCCCTCGCCGTCGGCATGATCACCAGCTTCATCGCCTTCTTCCTGGGACAGGCGGCGCTCGGCACGCACAGCGCGTCGATCAGCGACTCCGGGGTGCTGCGCGCGGTGCTCGGCGGCGGCCTCTACATGACGCTGATCGCGGTCTTCTCGATGGGCGTCGCGACGATGCTGCGCAGCCCGATGCTCTCGCTCGGCATCCTCATGCCGTTCTTCTTCCTGATCTCCAACATCCTCGGCGCGGTGTCCGCGACCAAGAAGATCGGCCGCTATCTGCCCGACCAGGCCGGCAGCAAGATCATGCGGGTGGTGACCCCCATCGGCGACGACACCCCGTACGGACCCTGGGGCGGCCTGGCGATCATGGTCCTTTGGGTGGTCGCGGCGCTCCTCGGCGGCTATCTGCTGCTGAAGAGGCGGGACGCCTAGGGCCTGGGGTCCTCGCCGTTCGGGTGGGGTTCCAGGGCGTCGAAGTCCGTCCAGCCCTCCCAGCGCCACACGTCCTTGTCCAGGTCCGGCTGGAGCGGCACGAAGCGGCCGAGTTCGAAGTCGCCCGCCTCCAGGTCGAACCAGCGCTCGTCGGCGACCTCGGTGCCCAGGCCCACGGTCCGCGCCGTCAGCCGGACGAGGAGCTTGACGCCGTACGAGCCGGACAGATCCTTGCCCTGGATACGCCGGAACGGCAGTTCGGGCACCGGTGCCTCGACCGGTATCCACACGGTGAACGGCGCCCCGCGCTCGACCGCGAGCCAGTACCGCTCGTCGGCCGGTTCGCCCTGCGCGTCCAGGACCTTCAGCCACTGCTTGTAGATGACCAGGCTGCCGTCGTGCGGGGAGCGCTCCAGGTAGCGCAGATGAGCACGGGCACGCAGATCCACGACGGACAGGTTGTCGAAGCGGTTGTAGAAGCGGACGGCGATGATCGCGTCCTCGCTGTCGGCGTGGCGCCTCGAGTAGCCGGGGAAGTCCGCGGTCCAGGCGTGCGAGACGCTGGCCCGCTGCCGCCAGACGAACGGCCGCAGCGCGAACATCTTGATCAGGACGATGCCCAGCAGCACAGCGGGCACCAGGGAGCCCGTGACGGAGGCCACCGTGGCGAGCAGCTGGTGCGCGGTGCTGTCCGGCTCGGGGCTGAGATTGTCCGTGCCGACACTCGCCCGCAGCACCGCGAGGCTGAGGTCGAAGAGCCGCTCCCCGTTCGAGAACCGCTGCGCCATCGACCGCGACGAGTGCTCGGTGAGCGTCCACGCGGTCGCGATGACGACGGAGAGCCCGGCCAGCGCGCCCAGCGTCATCAGGAGGAGGGCGTGGACGGTACGTCCGGCGATCCACCAGCGAACGGACGTACGGAAGCGCGGATGGGCCCGTCCCCGCCCCGAGGACCCCACCCGACTCCACCCGCGTCTCATCAACCTCAACTCACGTCCCCCGTAACCCACTTCGCCCCCACTCGTACAATGGGACGGCATGATTCCCGGTGTCCGTTCCGGCCAACCCCGCCCAGACGGGGAGACCAGGCCCCGCCCCGGGTACAACTCGCGTGGAACGCTGTTGCCGGTATCGCGCGACCACCCCCGAAGGGCGTCACCGTGACGACGAAGGACCGAAGCCTGCACGCGCTGGGCCTGGACGACGTGCCCGCGCAGCAGCCGCTCACCTATCCCGGCCGTCCCACCACCGAGCCCTCGCTGCTCACCGGCGGCGAACTGCTCCAGCTCGACGTGCGACCGCTGCGGCTCGGCGAGTGGTACGTGGAGGAGCGCCAGGAGCAGCAGCGGCTCGACGAGGCGCTCGCCGACCTCGGCCAGGTCGGCACCGGGCACCGCCACCCGGTGATCGCCGTCGGCTCCAACGCCTCCCCCGGCCAGGTCGCCCACAAGCTGACCCGGCTCGGCATCCCGGCGACGGTGCCGATGGTGCCGGTGCGGGTGCACGGCATCGGGGTGGGCTGCTCGGGACACATCAGTCCGGCGGGGTACGTGGCGGGGACGCCGTACGTCGACCCGCGCGCCGAGACCACGCTCGTCGTCACCTGGCTGGACTCGACGCAGCTGAAGGCGGTCGACGACACCGAGTTCCCCGACTACCGGCGGGCGATACTCCCGGGCGACGCGTTCGCGATGACGATGCCCTCCGGGGAGCGGCTCGGCGGCGCGTACATCTACTTCAGCGCGCACGGGGTGCTCGCCGATCCGGCCACCGGGCAGCCGCGTCCGGGCGGCGGCGACCAGGCGCAGCTGCTCGCCGCCTTGCTGGCGGGCTCCGCCCGGCTGCGCGAACTGCTCGGTCCCGACCCGGCCACCTGGGTGCGGCGCGCGGGAGCCGACCAGGCGCTGCGCGAGCGGGGCACGCTGGTCTTCGGTGAGGAGGGCTGGGTACTGCCGCAGACGGACTTCCTGCCGTACGTCGACGACACGTCCGAGCTGCGGCTGTACGACGATCTGCCGCCGCTGGACGACTCACTGCCCCGTCGGGCGTGAGGCGTGTTCGGTATCGGGTGCGGAGGTTCCGTTTCCAGCCTGACCAGGCAGGACGGGTACCTGACAAAGGTAGGGTGCGGGTAAGGCCCCAGGTAAGAGCGTTCTCCCGCCCGTCCCCCGCGTGACCTGCACATTTTTACTTCCTCTTGAGTGGAACCGTCAGCGCCCCGCTATCCTCCTAACCCTTACGGGGGCGTGCGCCCCGACGTCCTGAACCTTTCGATGGGTGCGGAGCATGATCGAGGCAGTCGGCCTGACGAAGCGCTACGGCGCCAAGACGGCCGTGTACAACCTTTCCTTCCAGGTGCGGCCGGGTGCCGTCACCGGCTTCCTCGGGCCCAACGGCTCGGGCAAGTCCACGACGATGCGGATGATCCTCGGCCTCGACAACCCCACCTCGGGGCAGGTCACCATCGGCGGCTTCCCCTACCGCAAGCTGCCCAACGCCCCCCGTCAGGTCGGCGCGCTCCTCGACGCCAAGGCCGTGCACGGCGGCCGGCACGCCCGCAACCACCTGCTCTGCCTCGCCCAGCTGTCGGGCATCCCGGCCCGCCGGGTCGACGAGGTGCTCGGCGTGGTCGGGCTGCAGGACGTGGCCAAGAAGCGCTCCAAGGGCTTCTCGCTCGGCATGGGACAGCGGCTCGGCATCGCCGCCGCGCTCCTCGGCGACCCTCAGGTGCTGCTCTTCGACGAGCCGGTCAACGGTCTCGACCCCGAGGGCATCCTCTGGGTCCGCAACCTGATGAAGGCGCTCGCGGCGGAGGGCCGCACCGTCTTCGTCTCCTCGCACCTGATGAGCGAGATGGCGCTGACCGCCGACCACCTGATCGTGATCGGCCGCGGTCAGCTGCTCGCCGACCAGAGCATCAAGGACTTCATCTCGCACAACTCGGCCGACTTCGCCCGGGTCCGCACCCCGGAGACCGAGCCGCAGCAGCGCGAGAAGCTGACCGCCGCGCTCACCGAGGCGGGCGGCCAGGTGCTGCCCGAACAGGACGGCGCGCTGCGCGTGACGGGCCTGCCGTTGCCCCGCATCAGCGACCTCGCGCACTCCGCCGACGTACGCCTGTGGGAGCTCTCTCCGCACCAGGCCTCGCTGGAGGAGGCGTACATGCGGATGACGCAGGGCGCTGTCGACTACCGCTCGACCATCGACCAGAAGGCCGGGCTCCAGCAGGAGCTGCCGCCGGGTGCCATGCCGCCGCAGCTGCCGGTCGCGGGACAGGGCCAGCCGGGCTGGTACGCACCGCCGCCGCCCCAGCAGGGCGGGCAGCCGTTCGCGATGCCCCAGGGCGCCCCGCAGGCGGGTCCCTACGGCGCTCCGGGCGCCCCGGGTGCGCCGGGTGCCGCGGACGTCAACCCGTACGCCCAGCCCGCTCCCCAGACCCCCGCGCCCCCGGCGCCGGCCGCTCCCGCCACCCCCGACCTGACCAAGCCCGAGGACGCCCGATGAGCACGCCCCCGCCCCCGATGCCGCAGCAGGCCGCCGCTGCCCCCACCTGGCAGGCGGCGCCCGGCACTTCGTACAGCTCGCCGATCCCGGTCACCCGCACCCACCTCGGCCACGCGCTCACCTCCGAGTGGACGAAGATCAAGTCGGTGCGCTCGACGCTCTGGACGCTCGGCATCTTCCTGCTCCTGGTGGTCGGCATCGGCTTCCTGGTCGCCGCGCAGACCCACGACTCCGACTTCACCGACGTGCCGTACACGATCCCGGCCTTCTTCGGGCTGATCCTGGGCCAGATCTGCCTGATCACGCTGGGCGTCCTGGTCGTCTCCTCCGAGTACGGCACGGGCATGATCCGCACGACGTTCACAGCCTCGCCGCAGCGCCACCGGGTGCTCACCGCCAAGTTGATCATCTTCTTCGCGGTGGCGTTCGCCGTCTCGGTGTTCTCCATCGGCCTGGTCGGCCTCATGACCTCGGCCATGCACAGCGGCTCCTCGAACGTCTCGTGGGGCGGCACGGTCGTCAAGGGCGCACTGTACGTCTCACTCCTCGGCGTCCTGTCCCTCGCGGTGGGCTCGATGCTGCGGCACTCGGCGGGCGCGATCACCACGATGCTCGGCGTCGTGCTGGTGCCCGCGATCCTGCCCGCCTTCCTGATGATGTCGCAGAGCATGCGCACGATCGGCGAGAAGATGCAGGAGTACGCCGCTCCCAACGCCCTCGCCAGGATGTTCGCGCTGGACAACGAGAGCAGCGGCGGCGGCGCGCAGCTCGGCCTGCTCGCCGGGGTGACGGCGGCGGCGATCGCCGGCGCGTACGTGCTGCTGGAGCGCCGGGACGTGTGAGTCCGCTCCGGGCCGAAGTGGCCCAGAACCCGAAGTGGCCTAGAACCTGGGCGCGTTACGGGACCGCTGCACCCTTGAGGTGCGGCGGTCCTTCGCGTTCCAGCAGGCCTTGTGCCAGTGGCGGCGCTCGTCGACGCCCGAGTGCTCCGGCCAGGCCACCACGTGCGGGACGCCGGAGGGGATCATCTGGTCGCAGCCCGGGCAGCGGTAGGTCTTGCCCTCGGCGCTGGCGCCCGCCACATGACGCACGCTCCACTCCTCGCCCTGCCAGCTCTCCGTGGACTGCCAGCCGCCGTACCGCCCGGAGCGGTCGTCCTCCGCGCTCCGGTCGGAGGGGTCGGAACCCTTGGGACGGTTGCGACGCGGGGACACAGGACACCTCACGGAGCTATACAGGGAGCAGGGTCTGCTCCAGCCTACGCGGAGCAGACAGGGGTAGCCGTACCTCACCAACCCCCTCAGATCGCCCTCCCGTCGGCTCATTCTGCAGACAATCCGCAAATCTCTCCGACAGGCCGTGTCCTCGGCACGTGTCGGGCGGTTATGCCGGTGGGGGAGCTCCGCGTCGGAGCCGAGGAAGCAGGAAAGCACCATGCACGTTGGAAGTTTTGTACTGGCGGCCCAGTTCCCGGGCCAGGGCCAGGGGGAGGCCCTGCACCGCGCGGTGCGCACGGCCGAGGTCGCCGAAGAGGCCGGGCTCGACGCGGTGTGGCTGGCCGAGCACCACTTCGTGCCGTACGGGACGTGCCCGTCGGCGGTCACCCTGGCCGCCCTGCTGCTGGGCCGCACCAGCCGCATCCGCGTGGGTACGGCGGTGAGCGTACTGCCCACCGTCCACCCCGTCGCCCTCGGCGAGCAGACCGCGCTGCTGCACGTGACGTCCGGCGGCCGTTTCACCCTGGGCGTGGGGCGGGGCGGGCCCTGGGTGGACCTGGAGGTCTTCGGCGCGGGCCTGGAGGCATACGAGAAGGGGTTCCCTGAATCACTCGATCTGCTGGTGCGCTGGCTGCGCGAGCCGTCCGTGGAAGCGCGGGGCGAGCGGTTCAGGTTCCGCGAAGTGCCCGTCGTGCCCCGGCCGTCGGAGTCACTGAGCGGCTCCCCCGGCCCCGAGGTCGTCGTCGCGTGCACCTCGCCTGCGAGCGTGCGGCTCGCCGCCGAGCGGGGGCTGCCGATGCTCCTCGGTATGCATGTCGGTGACGAGGAGAAGGCCGAAATGGTATCCCTGTGGCGACAGTTGGCGCGTGTGGCAGGCCGTTCGACGGACGAGATCCTCGGCGCGGCCCATGTGTCGGCCGGCGTCTGCCAGATCGCGGACCGGCGCACCGACGCCGTCGAGACACTCCTCAAGGCGATGCCCGGCTGGCTGAGGCAGGGGCTGGACGCGCATGTGACGGTCGACGGCCGCGCCCGCGGGATGCGGGACCCACTGGCGTACACGGAACTCCTGTGCGGGCTGCACCCGGTGGGCACGCCGCGCCTGTGCGCCGACCGTCTCGCGGCCACCTCGGAGCGCACCGGCATCTCCCGCTTCGCCCTCCTCGTCGAGGGCTCCGGCGACCTGGCGGCGACAGAGGAGAACGTCCGACGGCTCGGCTCCGAGGTACTCCCCCACCTCGGCTGAGACAGGTCACCGCGGACGGCGTGGGCCCGGGAGAGGGTGCGGGCGCCCTGGGCCCACCAAGGGTCTCCAGGGCCCCACAACCGACTTTGTCCCGCCCCGCGGCCCGGACAACCCGGTCTCCCTGACCCGACGCACACACCCACCCACCCACGATCCGCGTCCCGCCGTCGGCCCGGGGATCCGGGGGAGCCTGCCGCCCCGTACAGATGCACCTCCCGCGTACAGAGCGGCAAGCAATGCGGCATCAAGGCGTCACGTCAGCAGTCTCGGAACTCCGGCGACTGATTCAGCAGCTGACTGCGCACCGAGGTGAAGCGTGCCAGTGTGTCGTCCACTGAGGTGTCCAGTGGGAACACCGCCACCCGATGGCAGTTCTGGAAGGCCAGCCGCACACCGAAGTGCCGCTGCAGCGCGCCGCGTATCGCGTCACTCGCGAGCGCACGCAGCAGCTGGCCACGCGCCTGCTCGTCCGGCGGAGGCGTCTGGTTGTCGGCGAAGTTGCCGCCGTCCACCTTCAGCTGGGCCACCAGGGAGCTGATCATCTCCCATGCGTAGGGCAGGGAGGTCCGGACGCAGTCGACGAATTCTGCTTCGTCGACCTCGCCTCGCTCGGCCTTCTCGAGTAGGGCCGGTGAGACGTCGAGCGACATGGGTTCTCCTCTCGCACCCCCAGACCTCGGGGGTTGCCGGACAGGTAAGGGACATTCGCGATGTCGAACACTCTGAGTACACGCATCGCGACCTCCCGTTTATACGGTAAGCAACGTACGGTGACGGCACCAGGAGAATGCGCACATAGCGAACTCCCAGTAGGCCCACAATCAGCCACGACCGAACAGGCGTCTTCCAGGGCGAATCGCGTGGACCTCCGCCCGTCGAGTAGCGTTGCGGACCATGCGTCTCGTCATTGCCCGCTGCTCCGTTGACTACGCGGGCCGGCTCACCGCCCATCTCCCGTCGGCCCCCCGTCTCATCCTGGTGAAGGCGGACGGCAGCGTCTCGATCCACGCTGACGACCGGGCCTACAAGCCCCTCAACTGGATGTCGCCGCCCTGCACCCTGAAGGAGGGCTCGGGCGACGAGGAGGGCGTCTGGACCGTCATCAACAAGGCGGGCGAGAAGCTCATCATCACGATGGAGGAAGTCCTCCACGACTCCTCGCACGAACTCGGCGTGGACCCCGGCCTGATCAAGGACGGCGTGGAAGCGCACCTCCAGGAGCTCCTCGCGGACCGCATCGAAACGCTCGGCGAGGGCTACACGCTCATCCGCCGCGAGTACATGACGGCCATCGGCCCCGTCGACATCCTGTGCCGCGACGGCGAGGGCCAGACCGTCGCCATCGAGATCAAGCGCCGCGGCGAGATCGACGGTGTGGAGCAGCTCACCCGCTACCTGGAGCTGCTCAACCGCGACCCGCACCTCGCGCCGGTCCGCGGCGTCTTCGCCGCCCAGGAGATCAAGCCGCAGGCCCGCGTCCTCGCCACGGACCGCGGCATCGGCTGCACGGTCCTGGACTACGACGCGCTGCGGGGCATCGAGGACGACAAGCTGCGGTTGTTCTGATTCGAACGACTTTGACTCAATCGGCCATGTAGTTCACCGGTCAGAAGTGAGGGCCGGGTCCGAAATCGGACCCGGCCCTCACTGTTGTCGTGGTGCTCAGATCACCGAACCACCGGGCGAGCCGGCGGCGCTGCTGCTCGCGGGCACGCTCGCCGCACTGCTCTGCGGCGCGCCGGCGGTGGTGCTCGCGGGGACGCTGGAGGCGGGGCCGCTGGCGGTGTCGGTGGTGGACGGCGTCGTCGACGGAGTGGGGGTCGGAGTGGGTGTCGGGGTGGGTGTCGGAGTAGGTGTCGGCGTCTGGGTCGGCGTCTTGGACGGCGTCTGCGAGGGCGTCTTGGACGGGGTCTTGGACGGCGGCTTGGAAGTCGACTTGGACGGCGACGTCGACGTACCCCCGCCCCCCTTCGTCCCACTCGGGCTGCCGGAAGGCCGCCCGCTCGTACCCGTCGGCGGCGTCGGGTCGTCCGACGTCCCGTACGTGCCGTCGGGGCCCGGATCCGTCGGCGTGGTCACCACGCCCGCGTCGCCGCTGTCCCCGCCACCCTTCTTCGCCTTGTCGGCGCCGAGGCTGTCGTCCTGGCCGCCCTGGCTGGCCGAGGGGTTGACCCCGACCTTCTCGGACGGGTTGTCGGTGTTGTTGTTCGAGGTCGCGCCGAGCGTCACCACGGTGCCGAGCACCGCGACGAGCAGCGCGCCCGCGCCCGCGGCCACCAGGTTGCGCCGGGTGCCGGCCACCAGACGACTGCCCACGCCCATGCCCACGCGCTTCGACGCCGGACCAGGTTCGGCCCGGTTGGTGACCAGAGTCGAGGGCTCCCCGACCGGAGCGGAGAGCACGAACGCGGCCGGTACGCCGCCGGGCGGCGACGCCGACTCCTCGTGCCGCGCGTCGGGCACCTCCTCGCCCGCCGCCGTGCGCCCGCCGGGCAGTACGGCCCCGGAGCGGTCGGCGACCAGCGCGAGGGCCCGGCGGCCCGCGACGGTGCCACGCTTGTCGGCGAGGGCACCGCGCAGCCCGATGGAGGACTCCAGCTCGGCGCGGGCCCGGTCCAGCTGACCGCCGCAGAGCGCGAGGATGCCCAACTCGTGGTGGAAGTAGGCCTGTTCGCCGACCTCGCCGGCGAGCCGGGAGGCCTCCGCGCCGGAGCGCAGCGCGCGCTCCCAGGCGTTCCAGTTCAGTCCCGCGGCGAAGGCGGGCGCGGCCGTGCGGGCCAGCTGCACGGCGACGCTCTCGTCCTGCTCGTCGGCCGGGACCGTGGTGAGCGGGACCAGGACGGTGAGGGCGGCGAGCACAGCGTCGGCCTCGGCGCAGACTCTCTCCGGGGTGACCGAGGGGTGTCCGGCCCACCAGGTGTAGTGCTGGGCCGCGGTGCGGGCCTGCTCCTCCAGCCCGTCGGCGTATCCGGCGGCCTCCAACTGGGCCTGCACACCGGCGGCGAGCCGGTAACGGGAGCCGACCGGGGAGACCAGCGCGCAGCCCGCCAGTTCGGCGAGCGCGGCGTCGGCGTGGGTGTCGTCCACGAGGGCGGGCAGATGCGTCTGGTGCGGCACCTCACCGCCGAGCGCGATGGCGAAGCGCAGAGTTGCGCGGGCCGACCCGCTCAGGCGGGAGGCGAGCAGCGCGGCGGGCGCGGCCCCCTCGGCGAGCGAGGGCAGCGGTACGTCGTGGCCGTCGGCGGCCTCGAAGGGCGCGTCGACCGGCAGGTCGACCGGGGCGTCATGGAAGACGCCGAAGTCGTCGAAGGCGTTCTCCTTGGCCTGCAGCTTGTCGCGCTGTCGCAGCAGGGCGCCGGCCTGCATGAAGCGCAGCGGCAGACCCTCGGACTCGAACCAGAGGTCGCCCGCCCAGTTCGCCTCGTCCTCGGTCAGCACGCGTCCGACGGTCCGCTCCAGGAGCTCGAGGCCGCCGCTGCGGTCGAGTCCGCCGAGGAAGACCTCTTCGAGGAGGGAGTCGGTGGAGGGCGCGGGGACGTCGGGGGTCGCGGCGATGGCGAAGGCGCACTCGGGGGTGGCATCGAGGAGTTCGTCGAGCGCGGTGCCGCCGATCTCCACGTCGTCGAGGACGACGACCGCGCCGATCCCGTGGACGAGTTCGAGCAGTTCGTCCCGTTCGGGACGGTACAGGGGCGCGTTGTAGACGGCGGCGAACAGGTCGTACAGCAGGTCGGTCGCCGTGCGCCGGTATCCGGAGAGGCGGACGACGCCGTCGGGGGCGAGGTCCGCGCAGTCGTCGGCGACGGCGTCGAGCAGGCTGGTACGGCCGGAGCCGGCGGGGCCGGTGAGGCGTACGGAGCGCCCGCGCGCCAGCAGGCGGACGAGCCGCTCGCGCTCCTCCTGGCGCTCCAGGAGCGGCAGTCGGGGCTGGGCGGGGCCCGGCGGTACGGGCGGCAGGGCGGCGCGGGCCAGATCGGCTCGCTCGGCGGCGCTGAACTTCGTGGGCCGCTGCGGTCGCTCTCCCGGCGGGCAGACCTCTATCTCGCTGCCGTCGACGGGATTGACCGTGAGCAGGAAGTCGCCCGAGACGAGTTGGACGGTACGGGCGAGTGCGGGTGTGTGCTGACCCAGGTCGGCGGTGAGCGCATCACGCGGTGGGCGCGAGCGAGGCGCCTGGCCGTCGTCGTCATGGCCGTAGTCTTCGGGTCCCCGGTTGTTCGGGTCCATGTTCCAAGCCCCCCAAAAGCGTCGTGTGCGGATCTTGTCGCCGGGAGTCCGGTGACAAGGACCCAGGCCCCTCCCGGCCTTGCTGCACACCGCGCTGTCGCTTCTGGTCCGGTGCCCGCTCGTAGGGTTTCGGGTGGCGGGCAGCCGAACCCTAAACCTTCGCACAGTATCTCCGACAGGCCGGGGTACCGCGCCGTCCGAGACGTCACAGTCTCGTGAGGATTGTGCGCGAGATGCGATTCGTACGCCGCTCAGGAGGCGTACGCCGGGTCACACCCGGGGCAGTGACTCGACTCCGATGCCGCCCTCGATCGCGAGGATCCGGTGCAGCCGGGTGGCCACCAGCAGGCGCTGCATCTGCGGTGGTACGCGGCGCAGCACGAGCCGCCGGCCGCACCGCCCGGCCCTTCGGTGGGCCCCCATGATGACACCGAGGCCGGTGGCGTCCCAGGAGTCCAGCTCGGACAGGTCCAGCACCAGGTCGCCGACTCCGTCGTCGACGGCCGAGTGCAGGACCGTACGGGCGTCCGCCGCGCTGCGTACGTCGAGGCGGCCCCCGACGACCAGCTCGGCGTGGTCGCCCCTGATGTACATATGCGCTCCCCGAGAGTGCGTCTCGTGCTCTGCGTCAGTCTCTCTGCGTCAGTGTCGGTGTCAGTCCGCGTTGTGCGTGTGCACCGTCTGACTGGCTTGAGGCCGCAGAGGTTGCCGTCTGTAAGCGAACCGATACCGAATTCACCTCATGGGGTGACACCCCAGAGGCACGTGCGGTTTCCGTGACGGGTGATGCTGGATGACTCGCTTGATTCAGTGCTTGTAGAAGCCCTGCCCGCTCTTGCGCCCGATGTCACCGGCGTCAACCATCCGGCGCATCAGCTCCGGCGGGGCGAACTTCTCGTCCTGGGTCTCGGTGTAGATGTTGCCGGTGGCGTGCAGGAGGATGTCGACGCCTGTGAGGTCGGCCGTGGCGAGCGGGCCCATGGCGTGGCCGAAGCCCAGTTTGCAGGCGAGGTCGATGTCCTCGGCGGTGGCCACGCCGGACTCGTACAGCTTGGTGGCCTCGACGACGAGCGCCGAGATGAGACGGGTCGTCACGAAGCCGGCCACGTCACGGTTGACGACGATGCAGGTCTTGCCGACGGACTCGGCGAACTCCCGTGCGGTGGCGAGGGTTTCGTCGCTCGTCTTGTAGCCGCGCACCAGTTCGCACAGCTGCATCATCGGTACGGGCGAGAAGAAGTGGACGCCGACGACCCGCTCCGGGCGCTCGGTGGCCGCGGCGATCTTGGTGATCGGGATGGCGGAGGTGTTCGAGGCGAGCACGGTGTCGTCCCGCACGATCTTGTCGAGCGCGCGGAAGATGTCGTGCTTGACCTCGAGCTTCTCGAAGACGGCCTCGACGACGATGTCCGCGTCCGCGGCGGCGTCGAGATCGGTGGTCGCGGTGATCCGGCCGAGCGCGGCATCGGCGTCGTGCGCCTCCAGCCTGCCCTTGCCCACGAACTTGTCGTACGAGGCCTTGATGCCGTCGAGGCCTCGCGTGAGCGCCTCGTCGGTGACATCCCGCAGAACGACGTCCCAGCCCGCCTGCGCGGACACCTGGGCGATACCGGACCCCATGAGCCCGGCTCCGATGACGGCGAGCTTCCCTGCCACTGTGCGACTCCCCTGACGCGGTGTATATGTCTGCCTCTCGGGCGGACACTAGCGCTCGTGAGGGCCTGTGTGACGGGTAAGTAATGCGTGTCACGGTCTCACGCCGTGAGACGGTCGTCACGTCTCGACCGACGGACTTGGCGATCCTCCCCCGACCGAAGCCAAGGGGATTCTGACCTCAGCGGTCGGTGCGCCAATTCCTTGCGGTTCAGCGCTGGTTGGCGCTTCACGGACCGGCTGACGCCGAGGTCTCCACGCCCTGTGACCCGCATGCCCGCGGGCCAGTGTGTTCTTCGCGCCGACTGCGTCAGCGTGCTCCTTGTGACCGCAGGCGGTGCACACGGACTTCGCTTGGCTCTTGCGATTGTCCGGATGCACATGCCCGCAAACAGGGCGCGTCGTCGACGTATGAGCGGGATTCACCGTGCGCACCGTGGCACCGGCGCGTCGGGCACGGTTGCGCATTGCCAACTCGAAGGAATGCCACCCTTTATCCAGAATGGCGCGATTGAGTCCGGACTTCTGGCGAATCCTGACACCGGGCTCCGCCACGGATCCCCTGGCAGTGGCGGTCGTGGCCGCGGTATTGAGGTCTTCGAGGACCACGAGGGCATTGCCGTCCACGATCTGACGGGCGCTCTGTGCATGGAAGTCCCGGCGACGGTCGCGGCCCCTGCGCATGATGACCCTCATCCTCGCCCGGCATGCTCTTCGCCTCGTGGATCCCTTCCCGGTGCGGGCAAGCTGTCGCTGGAGACGCCGGTACCGCGCGGCCTCGCCCGGGGAGCCGAAGCCACGGTCAAGGAACTGACCGTCGCTGGTGGCGGCCAGAACGCCAACTCCCCGGTCCACACCCATCCGGCCGCGCTCCAGCGACACCGCGGGCGCCTTCACGCCATCCTCCACCAGAAAACTCTGCGACACGCTTTATCCAAGTCCCGGAGCGTCCGCTGAAGGATGTGGGACGGCGCGGCCTTCAGCCAGGAGTGCTCGACCTTCGCCCCGGCCACCTCACGGGCCTGCTGCACACCTGAGAGGAACGGTGCAGAGAGGCCGAAGCAGTGCTCGGTCACACGTCGTCCCCCCTCGAGAGACCGTCTAAATTGGCCCCATGGTCAATCTGACGCGCATCTACACCAGGACCGGCGACCAGGGCACCACCGCTCTCGGGGACATGAGCCGGGTCGCCAAGACCGATCCCCGGATCTCGGCCTACGCGGACGCCAACGAGGCGAACGCGGTCCTCGGAACGGCGATCGCACTGGGCGGCCTCGACGAGGAGGTCGTCGCGGTCCTCACCCGGGTGCAGAACGACCTCTTCGACGTCGGCGCGGACCTGTCGACCCCGGTGGTCGAGGACCCGAAGTTCCCGCCCCTGCGCGTCGAGCAGTTCTACATCGACAAGCTGGAGGCGGACTGCGACCGCTTCAACGACGAGCTGGAGAAGCTGCGCTCCTTCATCCTGCCCGGCGGCACCCCGGGCGCGGCACTGCTGCACCAGGCGTGCACGGTCGTACGCCGCGCCGAGCGGTCGACATGGGCGGCGCTGGAGGTCCACGGCGACATCATGAACCCGCTGACCGCCACCTATCTGAACCGGCTCTCCGACCTCCTGTTCATCCTGGCCCGCACCGCGAACAAGGAGACCGGGGACGTGCTGTGGGTCCCCGGCGGCGAGCGCTAGCCGCCGGTCCGGCCCTGGGTGACCGGGGCGCGTTTGGGCCAGAGCAGATACGTGAGGGCGATCAGGCCGTGGAGCCCCACCGCCCGTAGCGCCACCCACTGGAAGGCGCGCAGCGACGAGGTGTCGCCGGCGCCCACGAACCAGACCGCGCCCTGGAGGAGGGCGCACGCGACGGTCGCCGCGAGGAGGGTGCGCAGCCACAGG
The DNA here is from genome assembly GCF_055582885.1 of Streptomyces sp. NPDC107454. NCBI lineage: Bacteria > Bacillati > Actinomycetota > Actinomycetes > Kitasatosporales > Streptomycetaceae > Streptomyces > Streptomyces sp. NPDC107454. The sequence goes on from NZ_JBVJPA010000008.1 coordinate 68,189, forward strand.
CGGCCCTCGTGCGCGGCCCGGGGCAGGCCGAAGCGCGGGGGCTTCGGCGGGGGCGGGCCACCGGCCAGGCGGTGGGCGGCGTGACCGTCCAGCCGGCGGATGGTGTAGTGGCCGTACGCGACGGTGAAGCCGATGTAGAGCGCGGCCAGGCCGTGTTCCCAGCTCGGCTCGGCGCCGTTTCTGAGGTCGATCGCCGTCACCACGAAGAGCACCACCTCCAGCAGCGGCTCGCACAGCAGCAGGGCCACACTCGTGCGGCGCAGCCCCAGCAGATAGCGCACGGCGAGGCCCGCGGCCAGCAACAGCCAGAAACCGGCCTCGCACGCGACGATCAACCCGACGATCACGGTTCGCTCCTCTCGGTCACCCCTCCAGGCTCGCGTCCGGGGCGGCTCGGATCGTCATCGGCGGTGACGAAGTCCCGGTACATCGAAAGATGCAGTTCCGGACCCTTCCCGGGGATCAGGCGGTGAGCCGGTGCGCCGTGTTGGATGGAGTCATGGCCATGCGACTCCCCCGCCCGCACCGCGACGACGTACGCATCGCGGTCGGTGGACTCCTCGGCGGACTCCTCCTGTGGGGCCTCGGCCTGTTTCCCCGGCGACCGGACGACGCGCTCGTCCTCTGGTCCGGGAACTGGAACGCCCTGGTGCCCCTCGTGGTCACGGCGGCCTGCGAGCTGCTGCGGCGTACCCGGCCCCGCCCGGCCCTGCTGATCGGCACCGCCGCGCTGACGGTCGACACCATCACGCGGGGCAACGTGGCCACCGTCGTGATGTTCACGGACCTGGTGTACGCGGCCGTCCTGTACGGCACCCCCGCCTCCGCCCGGCGCATCCCCTGGATCACCGGGCTGCTCACGGTGGCCGGTGCGGTGGTGCCCGCCGCGCTCTGGCGCGTTCCCGGGGCCCTGCTGATCGGCGTCGGTATCGGCGTCGTGGCTCTGGCGCCCGCAGCCACCGGCTGGGTGGTCCGTAACCACCGCGACACCGCCGTCGCCGAACGACTGCGCGCCGAACAGACCGCCCTGCTCGCCGAGATGGACCGCGCCCAGGCCGTCGCCGCCTGGGGGTACCCCCTGCTCGAAGAGCTTGGGGGAGGGCCCGGATGGCGCGGGAGTTGCACGACATGGTGGCCAACCATCTCTCCGCGATCGCGATCCACTCCACGGCCGCGCTCTCCATCGGCGACCCGAACACGTCCAAGGACGCGCTCACCGTCATCCGTGAGAACAGCGTCGAAGGGCTCGCCGAGATGCGCCGGCTGATCGGGATCCTGCGCGACGGCAGCGGTGACCGCGAGCCGTCCGCCGCCCCCACCCTCGACGGCCTCGGCTCCCTGGTGGCCGGCGCCCGCACCAACGGACTCGACGTCACGCTCACCACCGAACACGGCAAGGTGCCCGCCCCGGTCGAACTCGCCGCGTACCGGATCGTCCAGGAGTCGCTGACCAACGCCCTCAAGCACGCGCCCGAGGGCCATGTCACAGTGACGCTCACCCAGCGCGGCGGCCGGCTCGCCATCGCGGTGACCAGTCCGTACGGCGGTCCGAGCGGCCCCCGCGCCCCCGGTTCCGGCGCCGGTCTGGTGGGGATGCGGGAGCGGGCCGACCTGCTGGGCGGCAGCTTCGAGGCGGGGCCCGAGCCCGCCCCCGACCGCGGGAACGTCAAGAACGGCAAGGCTGGGAAAGACGGCGAGGACGGTGCGATCTGGGCCGTACGCGCCACTCTGCCCCTCGTCCAAGGAGAACCCGAATGATCCGCGTGCTCGTCGCCGAGGACCAGTCCGCCGTACGGGCCGGGCTCGTCCTCATCCTGCGCAGCGCGCCCGACATCGAGGTGGTCGGCGAGGCCGCGGACGGCGAGCAGGCGGTCGCGCTCGCCCGCGAACTCCGCCCGGACCTGGTTCTGATGGATGTGCAGATGCCCCGGCTCGACGGGGTGTCCGCCACCCGTCAGGTCGTCGCCGAGCAGCTCGCCGATGTGCTCGTGCTCACCACCTTCGACCTCGACGAGTACGTCTTCGGGGCGCTGCGCGCGGGCGCCTCCGGGTTTCTGCTGAAGAACACGGAGGCGAGGGACCTGCTGGTGGCGGTGCGGACGGTGGCGAGCGGCGAGGGGCTGATCGCCCCGGCCGTGACGCGTCGGCTGATCGCGGAGTTCGCCGCGAAGCCGGTACGGGAGCCGAGCGCCGACCCGGCCGTGCTCGACGCGCTGACGCGCCGGGAGCGGGAAGTGCTGTCCTGCCTGGGTGAGGGGCTCTCCAACGCGGAGATCGCGGGGCGGCTGGACATGGCGGAGGCGACGGTGAAGACGCACGTCAGCCGTCTGCTGGGGAAGCTGGAGCTGCGGAGTCGGGTCCAAGCGGCCGTCCTTGCCCAGGAGTTGGGGGTCTGACTCACCTCGTGGGCGCACTGGTCCAGACCTATTGACCTATGGTCCAGACCTTTCTATTCTCGCCGCACTGCGCTTGGTCATGCCCCCGACACCTCGAGGAGGCGCAGCATGCGCTTCAGAACCAGAGTCCGACAGCGAACCGTGGCAGGACTCACCACCCTGCTGCTTCCGCTCGCCGCCCTCGTCGGGCTCGCGAGCCCCGCCTCGGCAGCCACCTCCGCCACCGCCACGTACACCAAGACCCAGGACTGGGGTACGGGCTTCGAAGGCAAGTGGACGGTCACCAACACCGGTACCACCAGCATCAGTTCCTGGACGATCAACTGGGACTTCCCCTCCGGTACGTCCGTCACCTCGGCCTGGGACGCGGACGTCACCTCCTCCGGCACCCACTGGACCGCCAAGAACAAGTCCTACAACGGCACCCTCGCCGCGGGCGCCTCCGTCTCCTTCGGCTTCAACGGCGCCGGCACAGGATCTCCGTCCAACTGCACGCTCAACGGCGGCAGCTGTGACGGCGGCACCACCGTCCCCGGTGACAACCCGCCGAGCGCGCCCGGCACCCCCACCGCCTCCGCGATCACCGACACCTCGGTGCAGCTCTCCTGGAGCGCGGCCACCGACGACAAGGGCATCAAGAACTACGACGTCCTGCGCGGCGGCACCAAGGTCGCCACCGTGACCACGACCTCGTACACGGACACCGGTCTGACCGCAGGCACCGACTACTCGTACACCGTCCAGGCCCGTGACACCGCCGACCAGACCGGTCCGGTCAGCGGCGCGGTCGCCGTGCACACCACCGGTGGCGGCACCACCCCGCCGCCCACCGGCAACGCCGTCAAGCTCGGCTACTTCACCGAGTGGGGCATCTACGGCCGCAACTACAACGTCAAGAACCTGGTGACGTCCGGCTCGGCCGCCAAGATCACACACATCAACTACGCCTTCGGCAACGTCACCAACGGCCAGTGCGCGATCGGCGACTCCTACGCCGACTACGACAAGGCCTTCACCGCCGACCAGTCGGTCAGCGGCGTCGCCGACACCTGGGACCAGCCGCTGCGCGGCAACTTCAACCAGCTGCGCGAGCTGAAGGCCAAGTACCCGAACATCAAGATCCTCTGGTCCTTCGGCGGCTGGACCTGGTCCGGCGGCTTCGCCCAGGCCGCGGCGAACCCGGCCGCCTTCGCCCAGTCCTGCTACAACCTGGTCGAGGACCCGCGCTGGGCCGACGTCTTCGACGGCATCGACATCGACTGGGAGTACCCGAACGCCTGCGGTCTGTCCTGTGACACCAGCGGTTCCGCGGCCTACAAGAACCTGATGCAGGCCCTGCGCGCCAAGTTCGGCACGGGCAACCTGGTCACCGCGGCCACCACGGCCGACGGCACCTCCGGCGGCAAGATCGACGCCGCCGACTACGCGGGCGCCTCACAGTACGTCGACTGGTACAACGTGATGTCGTACGACTTCTTCGGAGCGTTCAACGCACAGGGCCCGACCGCCCCGCACTCCCCGCTCACCTCGTACAGCGGCATCCCGACGCCCGGCTTCACCACGGCCGACGCGATCGCCAAGTTCAAGGCGAAGGGCGTGCCCGCGAGCAAGCTGCTGATCGGCATCGGCTTCTACGGCCGCGGCTGGACGGGCGTCACCCAGGACGCGCCGGGCGGCACGGCCACGGGGCCGGCGCCGGGAACGTACGAGCAGGGCATCGAGGACTACAAGGTGCTGAAGACGTCCTGCCCGGTCACCGGCACGATCGCCGGGACGGCGTACGCGCACTGCGGCAGCAACTGGTGGTCCTACGACACCCCGGCGACCATCGGCACGAAGATGGCCTGGGCCAAGAGCCAGGGCCTGGGCGGCGCGTTCTTCTGGGAGTTCAGCGGAGACACCAGCAACGGCGAACTGGTGAGCGCCCTCACCGGCGGGCTCGGATAGCCGCCGGGCGACGCTGGCTCTCCCCCGGACTTCGTCCGGGGACCCCCAACCAGCGAGTGAACGTGGCCTGTCAGGCCACGTTCACTCGCTGTCCGGGCGGGGCTGCCTCCAGCCACGCGAGGAAACCGGTCAGCGCGTCCTCGCTCATCGCCAGTTCAAGTCGGGTGCCCCGGTGCACACAGGCCAGGATGATCGCGTCGGACAGCAGGGCGAGCTCCTCCTCGCCGTCCGGGGTGCGACGGCCGGCCACCTCGATCGCCGAACGTTCCAGGACGCGGCGCGGGCGGGGGGAGTACGAGAAGACGCGGTACCACTCGATGCGGTCGCCGTTGTAGCGGGCGACGCCGTAGCCCCAGCCTTTTCCGTTGGGGTCGCCCTTCTCCGGCACGTCCCAGCGCAGGCTGCAGTCGAAGGTGCCCCCGGAGCGCTGGATCAGCCGGCGGCGGAGGCCGAAGACGAACAGCCCCACCACCACGAGCGCCACTACCAATCCGCACACAGTCAGAGCGAGGACCATCGACACCGACCTCCTCGTCTCCTAGGTAACGGAAAAGAAAAAACCTCCGCATTTGCCTCAGCCGCGGCGGGGTCCGGAGTGATCCGGTCCCCGCCGCGGCTGAGGCAAAGCATCACACAGCGCGGCGACTCAGCGCGCCGACACCGCCCGCAGACGGACGTCCGCGCGGCGCTCGGCGGAGGCATCGCCCTCCGCCTTCGCGCGCTCGAGCTCCCGCTCCACGCGCTGGACGTCGATCTCGTCCGACAGCTCGGCGATCTCGGCCAGCAGTGACAGCTTGTTGTCGGCGAACGAGATGAAACCGCCGTGCACCGCGGCGACGACCGTTTCACCATCACTCGTACGGATGGTCACCGGGCCCGACTCCAGCACACCGAGCAGCGGCTGGTGACCGGGCATGACGCCGATGTCGCCGGACGCGGTACGCGCGACGACCAGGGTGGCCTCGCCGGACCAGACACTGCGGTCCGCGGCGACGAGCTCGACGTGCAGCTCAGCAGCCAAGGTGGGCTCCTCGGGTCACCACCCGGCATGGCCGCCGGGTGTTGGGTCAAAGTCTAATGGGCGTACGGAGGGGGACGGGACGCGCCCCGCGAGGTGCGGTCCCGTCCCCCTCCCTTACGAACACGAGTTCCTCAGGAACCGGAGTCCCTCAGGTACGCGAGATTCAGGAGACGCCGAGCTCCTTGGCGTTGGCCTTGAGGTCCTCAATGCCACCGCACAGGAAGAACGCCTGCTCCGGGAAGTGGTCGTACTCACCGTCGATGATCGCGTTGAAGGCCACGATCGACTCGTCCAGCGGGACGTCCGACCCGTCGACGCCGGTGAACTGCTTGGCGACGTGGGTGTTCTGGGACAGGAAGCGCTCCACGCGACGGGCACGGTGGACAGTGAGCTTGTCCTCCTCGCCCAGCTCGTCGATACCGAGGATCGCGATGATGTCCTGAAGGTCCTTGTACTTCTGAAGAACCGACTTGACGCGCATCGCGGCCGCGTAGTGGTCCGCCGCGATGTAGCGGGGGTCCAGGATGCGGGACGTGGAGTCCAGCGGGTCCACGGCCGGGTAGATGCCCTTCTCGGAGATCGGACGGGAGAGCACCGTCGTCGCGTCGAGGTGGGCGAACGTGGTGGCCGGGGCCGGGTCGGTCAGGTCGTCCGCGGGGACGTAGATCGCCTGCATCGAGGTGATCGAGTGACCACGGGTCGAGGTGATGCGCTCCTGGAGGAGACCCATCTCGTCGGCCAGGTTCGGCTGGTAGCCCACCGCGGAGGGCATACGGCCGAGCAGGGTCGAGACCTCGGAACCTGCCTGCGTGAAGCGGAAGATGTTGTCGATGAAGAACAGCACGTCCTGGTTCTGGACGTCACGGAAGTACTCCGCCATCGTCAGACCCGCGAGAGCCACGCGCAGACGGGTGCCCGGGGGCTCGTCCATCTGACCGAAGACAAGCGCGGTCTTGTCGATGACGCCCGAGTCCGCCATCTCTTCGATGAGGTCGTTGCCCTCACGGGTGCGCTCACCGACACCGGCGAACACGGAGACACCGTCGTGGTTGTTGGCGACGCGGTAGATCATCTCCTGGATGAGCACCGTCTTGCCGACGCCGGCACCACCGAACAGACCGATCTTTCCACCCTTGACGTACGGGGTGAGAAGGTCGATGACCTTGACGCCGGTCTCGAACATCTCGGTCTTCGACTCGAGCTCGTCGAAGCGCGGGGCCTTGCGGTGGATGGACCAGCGCTCGCCGTCGTACTTCTCGTCGGAGTTCAGCACCTCACCGAGGGTGTTGAACACCTTGCCCTTGGTGAAGTCACCGACCGGGACGGTGATGCCCGTGCCGGTGTCGGTGACCGCGGCCTGGCGGACCAGACCGTCGGTGGGCTGCATGGAGATCGTGCGGACCAGGCCGTCACCCAGGTGCTGGGCGACCTCCAGGGTCAGCGTCTTCTTCTCGCCGTCCTTGGCCGGGTCGGCCACCTCGACGTGAAGGGCGTTGTAGATGTCCGGCATCGCGTCGACGGGGAACTCCACGTCGACGACCGGGCCGATGACCCGGGCGACGCGGCCCGTGGCAACGGCCGTCTCAGAAGTCGTCGTCATTACTTGTCACTCCCCGCGGTCGCGTCGGCAAGGGCTGCGGAGCCACCGACGATCTCGCTGATTTCCTGGGTGATTTCGGCCTGGCGGGCCGCATTGGCAAGACGGGAGAGCGTGGTGATCAGGTCTCCCGCGTTGTCGGTCGCCGACTTCATCGCGCGGCGGGTGGCGGCGTGCTTGGAGGCAGCCGACTGGAGCAGCGCGTTGTAGATACGGCTCTCGACGTACCGGGGCAGCAGGGCGTCGAGGACGTCCTCCGCCGACGGCTCGAACTCGTACAGCGGAAGGATCTCGCCCTTGGGCGCCTCTTCCGCGACCTCTTCGAGGCGCAGTGGCAGCAGGCGGCCGTCGACCGCAGTCTGCGTCATCATCGACACGAACTCGGTGTAGACGATGTGGAGTTCATCCACGCCGCCGTCCGCCGTCGCCGTTTCGATGGCCTCGATGAGCGGCGCCGCAACCTTCTTGGCGTCCGCGTAGGTGGGCTCGTCGGTGAAACCCGACCACGACTCCACGACCTTGCGCTCGCGGAAGTGGTAGTGGGCCAGACCACGGCGGCCGACGATGAACGTGTCGACCTCCTTGCCCTCCGCCTCGAGACGGGCGGTCAACAGCTCCGCCGCCTTGATGGCGTTGGAGTTGAAGGCGCCGGCCAGTCCGCGGTCGCTCGTGAGGAGCAGCACCGCGGAACGGGTCGCCGTCTCCGCCTCCGTGGTCAGCGGGTGCTTGGTGTTCGAGCCGGTGCCGACCGCCGTGACCGCGCGGGTGAGCTCGGTCGCGTACGGCGCGGAGGCCGCCACCTTGCGCTGCGCCTTGACGACGCGCGAGGCGGCGATCATCTCCATCGCCTTGGTGATCTTCTTGGTCGCGGTGACGGATCGGATGCGACGCTTGTAGACCCGGAGCTGGGCTCCCATGAGTCAGGTCCCTTCCTTACGTCACTTGGCCGCGGCCGGAACGTCTTCGCCGAGAAGCTTGCCGTCCGAGGTCTCGAACTGCTTCTTGAAGTCCGCGATGGCGTCCGCGATGGCGGTGAGGGTGTCGTCCGACATCTTGCCGCCCTCCTTGATGGAGGTCATGAGTCCCTGCTCCTTGCGGTGCAGGTACTCCAGGAGCTCCTTCTCGAAGCGACGGATGTCGACGACCGGCACCTCGTCCATCTTGCCGGTGGTACCGGCCCACACGGAGACGACCTGGTCCTCGGTGGCCATCGGCTGGTACTGAGCCTGCTTGAGCAGCTCGACCAGCCGCTGACCGCGCTCCAGCTGCGACTTCGACGCGGCGTCCAGGTCGGAACCGAAGGCGGCGAACGCCTCCAGCTCGCGGTACTGGGCGAGGTCCAGACGGAGTCGGCCGGAAACCTGCTTCATCGCCTTGTGCTGGGCGGAGCCACCGACGCGGGAGACCGAGATACCGACGTTCAGGGCCGGACGCTGGCCGGCGTTGAACAGGTCGGACTCCAGGAAGCACTGGCCGTCGGTGATCGAGATGACGTTGGTCGGGATGAACGCCGACACGTCGTTCGCCTTGGTCTCGACGATCGGCAGACCCGTCATCGAACCGGCGCCCAGCTCGTCGGAGAGCTTCGCGCAGCGCTCCAGCAGACGGGAGTGCAGGTAGAAGACGTCACCGGGGTAGGCCTCGCGCCCCGGCGGACGGCGGAGCAGCAGGGACACGGCGCGGTAGGCGTCGGCCTGCTTCGAGAGGTCGTCGAAGATGATGAGGACGTGCTTGCCCTCGTACATCCACTGCTGGCCGATGGCCGAACCGGTGTACGGCGCAAGGTACTTGAAGCCGGCCGGGTCGGACGCCGGGGCGGCGACGATGGTCGTGTACTCCAGCGCGCCGGCCTCTTCGAGGGCGCCACGCACGGAGGCGATGGTCGAACCCTTCTGACCGATGGCGACGTAGATGCAGCGGACCTGCTTCTTGGTGTCGCCCGAGCGCCAGTTGTCGCGCTGGTTGATGATCGTGTCGACAGCCAGCGCGGTCTTGCCGGTCTGACGGTCGCCGATGACCAGCTGACGCTGGCCACGGCCGATCGGGGTCATCGCGTCGACGGCCTTGTAGCCGGTCTCCATCGGCTCGTGCACCGACTTGCGGACCATGACGCCCGGGGCCTGCAGCTCGAGGGCGCGGCGGCCGGTGGTCTCGATCTCGCCGAGGCCGTCGATCGGGTTGCCGAGCGGGTCGACGACGCGGCCGAGGTAGCCCTCGCCCACGGCGACGGACAGCACCTCACCGGTGCGCTGCACCGGCTGGCCCTCCTCGATACCGCTGAACTCGCCGAGGACGACCGCACCGATCTCGCGCTCTTCCAGGTTCAGCGCGAGACCGAGGGTTCCGTCCTCGAACTTCAGCAGCTCGTTCGCCATCGCCGAGGGAAGGCCCTCGATCTTGGCGATACCGTCGCCGGCGACGGTGACCGTACCGACCTCCTCGCGCGAGGCCGCGTCCGGCTTGTACGACTGGACAAAGTTCTCCAGCGCGTCCCGGATCTCCTCCGGCCGGATCGTGAGCTCCGCCATCTGGGTTCCCTGCTCTCCTTGTTGGGCCCGAAGTTTTCTTGGGGGGTCTGGGGTCAGCCCCCAGGAATCCTCTGCACGGCCCAACCAGGGCCGTAAGTACTACGTGGTTACGCGTATTGAGTTGCTACTGGCCGACGATGCGGCGGCGCGCGTCCTCGAGTCGGTCCGCGACGGCACCGTCGATGATCTCGTCGCCGACCTGCACCCGGATCCCGCCGACGACCTCGGGGTCCACGTCGAGGTTGAGGTGCATCGGGCGGCCGTAGAGCTTCGCCAGAGCGGCGCCGAGGCGCTGCTTCTGTCCGTCACTCAGCGGGACCGCCGAGGTGACGACAGCGACCATGCGGTTACGGCGCTCGGCGGCGAGCTTGGACAGGGAGTCGAGTCCCGCCTCCAGGCTACGTCCCCGGGGCGCGGCCACAAGGCGCGTCACCAGGCGTTCGGTGGTCGGCTTGGCCCGGCCGCCGAGCAGGCTGTGCAGCAGCTCGCTCTTGGCCGCCTTCGAGGCGGTGCGGTCGGTCAGCGCGGAGCGCAGCTCGGTGTTCGAAGAGACGATCCGACCGAAGCGGAACAGTTCGTCCTCGACGTCGTCGAGCGCGTTCGCCCGCTGGGCCGCCGTGAGGTCGGCGATGCTCGCCAGCTCCTCCAGCGTGTCCACCAGGTCACGCGGCTGCGACCAGCGCGAGCGCACCAGGCCGACCACCAGGTCCGCGGTCGACCCGCCGACCTGGCCGCCGAGCAGGCGCTGGGCCAGCTCGGCCTTGGCCTCGCCCGGCTGCGCCGGGTCGGTCAGGACCCGACGCAGCGACACCTCGCGGTTGAGCAGCGCGGTGACGGCGGCCAGCTCGTCGGCGAGCTGGACCGCGTCCACGGACGTCGAGTCCGTCAGCGCATCGAGACGCTCACGAGCTGCAGCGAGGGCCTCGCGGCTTGCTCCGTGTGCGGTCATCGAGTCGCCTCGGCCTTCTCCTCGAGCTCGTCGAGGAAGCGGTCGATGACGCGGCTCTGCCGGGCGTGGTCCTCGAGGGACTCACCGACGAGCTTGCCGGCCAGGTCGGTGGCGAGCTTGCCCACGTCCTGACGCAGCGCCTGCGAGGCGGCCTTGCGGTCGGCCTCGAGCTGCGAGTGACCGGCGGCGATGATCTCCTCGCGCTGCCGCTGGCCTTCCGCACGCATGTCGGCGATGAGCGTGGCGCCCTGCTCCTGCGCCTCCTGGCGCAGCCGCGCGGCCTCGTGCCGTGCCTCGGCGAGCTGGGCCTTGTACTGCTCCAGCACGCTCTGGGCTTCGACCTTCATGGCGTCGGCCTCTTCGATACCGCCTTCGATCGCCGCGCGGCGCTCTTCCAGAACCTTGTTGATGTTCGGGAGGAGCTTCTTCCAGAAGAAGAAGAACACGATGGCGAAGGCGATGGCGCCGACGAGCAGCTCGGGGCCGGCCGGGATGAGCGGGTTCTGCTTCTCCTCGGCCGCCAGCTGTACCAGGTTGGCGATCACATCAGTGCCTTTCGTCGATTCGTGTCAGTAAGGGGTGAATTACTGACCGAAAACGAACGGCATGACGATGCCGATGAGGGCGAGCGCCTCACAGAAGGCGAAGCCGAGGATCTGGTTGGCGCGGATCAGGCCGGCAGCTTCGGGCTGACGGGCCAGGGCCTGGGTGCCGTTGCCGAAGATGATGCCGACGCCGACGCCGGGGCCGATGGCGGCGAGGCCGTAGCCGACGGAACCGATCGAACCGGAGAGAGCGGCGAGGGTCTCAGTGGCAGCCATGCTGATTCTTCCTTCTCTTTCTTGGACCGGCGGGGGTTGGCCACCGGACGTTCTGGGGCTTTCGGGGGGCGGTGACTCAGTGGTGCTCGGCGAGCGCGCCCTGGAGGTACGAGCAGGCCAGCAGCACGAAGACGTACGCCTGGACGGCCTGCACGAAAAGCTCGAAGAGGATCATGATGACGGTCATCACGAACGAGACGCCGGCCGCGGGGATCATGTAGCTGTTCAGCAGGTACCAGGAGGCGACCGTGAACATGACCAGCATCAGGTGGCCGGCGAACATGTTGGCGAAGAGTCGGACCGCGTGCGTGAAGGGCCGGACGATCAGGTTCGAGAAGAACTCGATGACCATGACGAGGGGCAGCACGCCGCCGAGCGACTTGTCATAGCCGGTGATGTTCTTGAAGAAGCCGACGAAGCCGTGGCGCTTGAACGTGACCGAGACCCACATGATCCAGACGATCGCGGCGAGCACCACCGGGAAGGCGAAGACCGACGAGACCGGGAACTGCGCCAGCGGGATCACGGACCAGATGTTCATGATCCAGATGAAGAAGAACAGCGAGACCATGATCGGGACGTACTTCTCGCCCTCGCGCTTGCCGAGCGTCTCGTAGACGATGCCGCGGCGCACGAAGTCGTAACCGGCTTCACCGACCATCTGCAGCTTGCCCGGGATCACCTTCGCCTTGCCGAACGCCGCCCAGAAGAAGGCGACGACGACGATCGAGGTGAGCAGGGCGAGCAGCATCACCTTGTTGAACTCGAACCCTCCCACCGTGGCGATCGGCTTGAAGAGGAACGAGTGCAGGCCCGGAGCCGGAAAGCCACACCCGTTGTCGGACATGATCCGACAGCTCCAGTCAAAGGCGAGCTGGGTCTGGTCAGCACTCACCACGGGCTCCTTCGGCGTGACGCATAGGTACGGCAACCTCGTTGTGTCGGCGCGGCGCGCAGCCGCGGTTCGGCACTGGACTGGTGTAACGAATGTGGGGGCGGCTGTGGGGCATCAAGCCTCGCGATTGAGCAGGCGTCAGCTCAGATGCCCGCGCCCGCGATGCCGCAGTTGGCACCGGACGATAGCAGGATCTCCCACATGGCTTTATCCCACCCCTACCCCTCACGACGAGGACCCTGATTTCTCGGGCTTCTCGCTCTTCTCGGGTTCGGGGTCGACATAGAAGATCTTGGCCTTCATGTGCGCCCGCGCCTGCGCCGCCATCCACACGACGGTCGCGAGGACGAGGCCGACCGCGAACGCCTTGGGGTTGAACAGAGACGTGTTCTTGAAGAGTGCCACGAAGATCAGGAGCAGCAGGAGCTGGGCGACGTAGAGCATCAGGCCCATGGCCTGGAACAGCTGCGGGAGCGTTTTTGCCGTCCACTGCAGGACGTAGAGGCCGATCCCCATGAAGAGGATGGCCAGCAGTGTGCCGATGCCCGCGCCGAGCGCGCCTTTGCCACCCGCGACCACGCCACTGACGGCGACGGCGATCGCGCCGACAGCCGCTGTGGGGACAGCGGTGTGCAGTAGGTTCCGGGCGTCATTGGACGGCATGGCGGCAACTCCGCTTGCTTCGGGGGCAGGGTGTCGTCATGGACGAGCGTAGTCCCGGGCTGAGAGAGAACCTCACGCCAAGGGGCCGTCTCACTACGGTCCTTCGGCTCTATCCCGGGTTCTCGTGAACCGTATCACAAACTATTTGATGCGGTCTTTACCTAGAAGGTGTGCTCGCTGTCACACATGAGACTGAACCTGCGCGTTTGTGCAATATCGAGGGCAACTTGTCTGGTATTGACGCGGTTTGCCGAAGATCCCTCTTGCAGGATTCTTACTTTGCGTCAGCGTGAAGATTCGGCTTTGCGCCCCTCCAGGAAGCGCGCACGGGGCCCAATTGCCGTCGCTCCGTTGACTCCTGAGACACCCGTGGTGACCGGCGAACGGTGTTCGCGGACGCCCTCTTCCCGCTCCTGGGCCGCCTTCTCGTGGGACGTCCGCTCCTCGTACGCGACGGAGGCCACGGCCGCCTCCGCCTCGGCCGCCAGGGCGACCCTGCGACGGCGGCGGTAGCGCGGCGGCACCAGGTTCTCGGCCCAGCGCGGGGCACGCGGCGTGAAGCGCGGCAGCAGGAGCAGTACGAGACCCACCGCGCTGAGCGCCGCGATGCCGAGCACGATCCACATGGACGCCGAGTTCACCGAGAAGGCGAGCGCCCCGAAGGCGATCAGCGCCGACCAGAAGTACATGATCAGGACGGCCCTGCTGTGCGAGTGGCCGACCTCCAGGAGGCGGTGGTGCAGGTGGCCGCGGTCGGCGGCGAAGGGCGACTGGCCACGCCAGGTGCGCCGCACGATGGCGAGCACCAGGTCGGCGGCCGGGACCGCGATGATCGTCAGCGGCAGCAGCAGCGGGATGTACACCGGCACCGTCTGGTGCACGGTGTTGCGCTCCGAACCGGAGAACAGGTTCATCGCGTCCGGGTCGATCTGCCCGGTGATGGAGATCGCGCCGGCAGCCAGCACCAGGCCGATCAGCATCGAGCCGGAGTCACCCATGAAGATCCGGGCGGGGTGCATGTTGTGCGGCAGGAAGCCCAGACACATGCCCATGAGGATCGACGCGAAGAGGGTCGCCGGGGCGGCGGCCTCGATGCCGTAGCTGTACCAGATGCGGTACGCGTACAGGAAGAACGCGGCGGAGGCGATGCACACCATGCCGGCGGCGAGACCGTCGAGGCCGTCGACGAAGTTCACCGCGTTGATGGTGATGACGACCAGCGCCACGGTGAGCAGGGTGCCCTGCCACTGGGTCAGCGCGACCAGGCCGACGCCGGGGATGGGCAGCCACAGGATCGTCAGACCCTGCATGACCATCACGCCCGCGGCGATCATCTGGCCGCCCAGCTTGATCAGGGCGTCGATCTCGAACTTGTCGTCCAGGACACCGATCAGCCAGATCAGCGCGGCGCCGGAGAGCAGTGCGCGGGGCTCGTTGGAGTCCGAGAAGACCGCGTTGAGGTTCCGCAGATGGTCGGCGACCAGCAGACCGGCACACAGGCCGAAGAACATCGCGATGCCGCCGAGCCGCGGTGTGGGTTCCCGGTGCACGTCACGTGCCCGGATCTGCGGCATGGCTCCGGCCACGATCGCGAACTTCCGTACCGGCCCTGTCAGCAGATACGTCACCGCGGCCGTGATGCAGAGCGTCAGCAGATATTCACGCACGGGCTTCCCCACAGGTCTCGCTGGCCATCTCAGCCCCACACCCTAGCGATGCACGCATATGGTTGGGGACTTCCGGGTAGCGACGATGGTTGCACGAGTGGCTGTGCACACGTGTGCGTGTACCCCTCACTCGTCCGGATAGGGCGGAAATCTCCCGGCCAGATCCTTTACTTCTTCACGTGCCCGCTTGCTGTCGGCCTCGTCCCGCAGCACCGCCGCGAACAACTTCGCGACCTGCGACATCTCCGCCTCGCCCATCCCCTGCGTGGTCACCGCGGCCGTGCCCAGGCGCAGGCCGCGGGCGTCGCCGTGGGGCAGCGCGCAGGTGTCGAGGACCATTCCGGCGGCGGCCAGACGGCCACGCGCGCTGCGTCCGTCGAGACCGAGCGGAGCGGTGTCCGCGGTGAGCATGTGGGTGTCGGTCCCCCCGGTGGTGAGGGCGAGGCCCTCCGCGGCCAGCCCCTCGGCCAGCACCTGGGCGTTGGCGACCACCTGACGCGCGTACGCCGCGAACGCGGGCGTCGCGGCCTCGCCGAACGCGACGGCCTTGGCGGCGATGGTGTGCATCTGGGCGCCGCCCTGGGTGAAGGGGAAGACGGCCCGGTCGACCCGCTCGGCCAGCTCGCCGCCACAGAGGATCATGCCCCCGCGGGGGCCGCGCAGGACCTTGTGCGTGGTGGCGCAGACGACATCGGCGTACGGCACCGGACTGGGCGCCACTCCCCCGGCGACCAGGCCGATGGGGTGGGCGGCGTCGGCGATGAGATAGGCGCCGACCTCGTCGGCGATCGCCCGGAAGAGCGCGTAGTCGATGTGCCGGGGGTAGGAGATCGCCCCGCAGACGATGGCCTTCGGCCGGTGCGTACGGGCCAGCGCGCGCACCTGCTCGTAGTCGATGAGCCCGCTCTCGGCCTCCACCCCGTACCCGACGAAGTCGAACCAGCGGCCGGAGAAGTTCGCGGGCGACCCGTGCGTGAGGTGGCCGCCGAACGGCAGCCCCATGGCCAGGACGGTGTCTCCCGGCCGCAGCAGGGCGGCGTACGTGGCGAGGACGGCCGAGGATCCGGAGTGGGACTGCACGTTGGCGTGCTCGGCGCCGAAGAGGGCCTTGGCGCGCTCGACGGCCAGGCGCTCGGCGACGTCGACGATCTCGCAGCCGCCGTGGTGGCGGGCGCCGGGATATCCCTCGGCGTACTTGTTCGCCAGCGGCGACCCGAGGGCGGTCAGCACCGCCTTCGAGGTGAAGTTCTCGGCCGCGATCAGCTGGAGCGTCGTCGACTGCCGCGCCAGCTCCCCCATCAGGATCTCGGCGAGCTCCGGGTCCTGCAGACGCAGAACATCCGCTTCCAGCGTTTGTGTGACCGGCATGGTGGACTCCGGGCCTCGGCGGGGTGCGCTACGTCCAATGTAGAACCGGGACCGGTGGGACGCCCGGTATTACGGCCTATCGGGCGCTCCACGAGAAAACGCCCACAACGGCCTACGCCCGCGCCCGCACCCCCGTCAGCGCCGTCACCACCGGATCCAGTGCCTCGTTGATCTCGTCGCCGATCGAGCGGAAGAACGGCAGGGGCGCGCCGTACGGGTCGAAGACCTCGTCCGCCTCCGCCGTCGGAGCCAGCAGCCACCCGCGTAGAGCGGCGGCGGCCCGCACCAGGGCACGGGCACGCTCGACCACACCGTCCTCCAGGGGCGGGAGGGTCGCCGGGTCTATGGCACGGACCAGCCTGGTGAACTCCTTCAGGGTGAAGGTGCGCAGGCCCGCGGAGTGGCCCATGGAGATGACCTGGGCGCGGTGGTCGCGGGTCGCGGTGAGGACCAGGTCGGCCCTGATGACGTGGTCGTCGAGGAGCTCGCGGCCGACGAAGCCGGAGGGATCCGCGCCGAAGTCCGCGAGGACCGTCTCGGCGTTGGCCTCCATGGGGGCGCCCTCGTGCCCCCAGGTGCCGGCGCTCTCGACGATGAGTCCGCCCCACAGGGGGTCGCCCAGCCGGTCCGCGAGGGCATGGCGGGTCAGCCGCTCGGTGATCGGCGAGCGGCACACGTTGCCGGTGCTGACGTGGAGGATGCGGAAGGACCCCCTGGGGGACCCATTGGTCCCCGTGATCCCCGTGCCTATGCCACGCCCCGCGTCAGGGGCTGTCAATTCGCCACCTCGAGGTCGGGTACGACCTTCCGGAGCTCCTCCGCCGACAGGGCACCCGCACGCAGCAGGACCGGCACCTTGCCGGTGACGTCGACGATCGAGGAGGGAACGTTGCCGGGGGTCGGACCGCCGTCCAGGTACACGGAGACGGAGTCGCCGAGCATCTCCTGCGCGGCGTCACAGTCCTCCGGCGCCGGGTGGCCCGTGAGGTTCGCGGAGGAGACGGCCATCGGGCCGACCTCCGTCAGCAGTTCGATGGCGACCGGGTGCAGCGGCATACGGATGGCCACCGTGCCCCGGGTGTCCCCCAAGTCCCACTGCAGGGACGGCTGGTGCTTGGCGACGAGGGTGAGCGCGCCCGGCCAGAACGCGTCGACGAGCTCCCAGGCCATCTCGGAGAAGTCCGTGACGAGACCGTGCAGGGTGTTCGGGGAGCCGATGAGGACGGGCGTGGGCATGTTGCGGCCCCGGCCCTTGGCCTCAAGGAGGTCGGCGACGGCTTCCGAGGTGAACGCGTCGGCGCCGATGCCGTACACCGTGTCCGTCGGGAGGACCACCAGCTCGCCACGGCGGACGGCGGACGCGGCCTCACGCAGACCGGTGATGCGGTCGGTCGCGTCGTTGGTGTCGTATCGCCGTGCCATTTAGCGGGCCTCCTCGTACACGTACTGCTGGCTGGGGGTCACGATGCGCGCGCTCACGGCATCGCCTTGCGGGCGGTCGCGAACCGCGGCCGGTTGTTGAGGTCCGGGTGATCGGCCGCGTCGGCCCAGCCCCGCTCCTCGGTGAAGATCCACGGCACCTGCCCGCCCTGGGTGTCGGCGTGCTCGATGACGACGACACCGCCGGGGCGCAGCAGCCGGTGCGCGGTGCGCTCGATGCCACGGATGAGGTCCAGTCCGTCCTCGCCCGAGAACAGGGCGAGTTCGGGATCGTAGTCCCGGGCCTCCGGCGCCACGTACTCCCATTCCGTGAGCGGGATGTACGGCGGGTTGGAGATCACCAGGTCCACCTGGCCGTCGAGGTCCCTGAAGGCCTCCAGGGCGTCTCCCTGGCGCAGGTCGACCCTGGACCCCTCGACGTTCTTGCGCGTCCACTGGAGGGCGTCCTCGGACAGCTCCACGGCGTGTACACGGGAGCGCGGGACCTCCTGCGCGAGCGCGAGCGCGATGGCGCCCGAGCCGGTGCACAGGTCGACGATCAGCGGCTCGACGACATCCATCGCGCGGACGGCGTCTATGGCCCAGCCGACGACGGACTCCGTCTCCGGACGCGGGACGAACACCCCCGGGCCCACCTGGAGTTCCAGATAGCGGAAGTAGGCGTGGCCGGTGATGTGCTGGAGCGGCTCGCGGGCCTCGCGGCGCGCGGTCACCTCCCAGTAGCGGGCGTCGAAGTCCACGTCCTTGACGGTGTGCAGCTCGCCCCGCTTCACGCCGTGCACGAAGGCGGCGAGCTCCTCCGCGTCGTTGCGCGGCGAGGGCACGCCGGCGTCGGCCAGCCGCTGGGTGGCCTGGGCCACTTCCGCGAGCAGCAGGTTCACGCTGGTCCTCCGGGGCTGAGCTGTTGTCGTACGGCTTGACGAGCAGGGCTTACAGGTACGGCCTCACACAGCTGCGTCCGGCCGTCCGGCCGTTGCGCCGTTCGGCCGTCCGCCGTTCCGCCTTACGCGGCCGCGAGCTTCGCGGCCGAGTCGGCGTCGACGCACGCCTGGATCATCGCGTCGAGGTCCCCGTCGAGCACCTGGTCCAAGTTGTACGCCTTGAATCCGACGCGGTGGTCCGAGATGCGGTTCTCCGGGAAGTTGTACGTACGGATCTTCTCGGAGCGGTCGACGGTGCGGACCTGGCTGCGGCGGGCGTCCGCGGCCTCACGCTCCGCTTCCTCCTGCGCCGCGGCGAGGAGCCTGGAGCGCAGGATACGCATCGCCTGCTCCTTGTTCTGCAGCTGGCTCTTCTCGTTCTGGCAGGAGGCGACGACTCCGGTCGGAATGTGCGTGATGCGCACCGCGGAGTCGGTCGTGTTGACGGACTGGCCGCCGGGGCCCGACGAGCGGTAGACGTCGATGCGCAGGTCGTTCGCGTGGATCTCGACGTCGACCTCCTCGGCCTCGGGCGTGACCAGCACACCGGCCGCGGAGGTGTGGATACGGCCCTGCGACTCGGTCGAGGGCACCCGCTGCACGCGGTGCACCCCGCCCTCGTACTTCAGGCGCGCCCAGACACCCTGACCGGGCTCGGTGGCACCCTGGCCGCCCTTGGTCTTCACGGCGACCTGGACGTCCTTGTAGCCGCCGAGCTCGGACTCGGTGGAGTCGATGATCTCGGTCTTCCAGCCGACGCGCTCGGCATAGCGCAGATACATGCGCAGCAGGTCGCCGGCGAACAGGGCCGACTCGTCGCCGCCCGCGCCCGCCTTGATCTCGAGGATGACGTCCTTGTCGTCGCTGGGGTCGCGCGGGACCAGCAGCAGGCGGAGCTTCTCGGTGAGCTCCTCGCGCTGCTTCTCCAGTTCCTTGACCTCTGCCGCGAAGTCGGGGTCGTCGGCGGCGAGCTCCTTCGCCGTGCCGATGTCGTCCCCGGTCTGCTTCCAGGAGCGGTACGTCGCGACGATCGGGGTCAGCTCGGCGTAGCGCTTGTTCAGCTTGCGCGCGTTGGCCTGGTCGGCGTGGACCGACGGGTCAGCGAGCTTCTTCTCCAGATCGGCGTGCTCGCCGATGAGTTCCTCGACCGCCTCGAACATCTCCGGCTCCAATGGACTGTCCCCAGCTCCATCATGGGCTCAGGGACGTAGGTAAGACGAATGTGGGGGCTGCACCGCAAAGCGCCGGTCCCGGCGCCCCCGTGCCGGGGACGCCGAAGACCGGCGCTGTGGGCTCGCTACTTCTTGGCAGCGGCAGCCTTGCCGAAGCGGGCCTCGAAGCGGGCCACGCGGCCACCGGTGTCGAGGATCTTCTGCTTGCCCGTGTAGAACGGGTGGCACTCGGAGCAGACCTCGGCGCGGATGGAGCCGCTGGAGATCGTGCTACGGGTGGTGAACGACGCGCCACAGGTGCAGCTGACCTGCGTCTCGACGTACTCGGGGTGGATGTCGCGCTTCAAGGTGTCTCCTAGTTTCGGGAGGGCGCCGGGTCGCCACCGCGGGATGCGGGTGCGTGAACCGGAGCCGACGTACCAGTCTGCCAGGACTGGCGCCATCCCCCAAAACCGGGGGCTCGGGCGATCTATTCCCGAGCCTGTGTACGGGGCTCGTACGGGCCCCTGCGGGGCCTGGGTACGGGCTCAGCTCGAACTGACGACGCCCTTCGCGGTGCCCGTGGCCGTGCCCTTCGTGGCCACCCGCGGGATCGTCCGGTCGTTCTTCAGGGCGGTCCACACCAGCTTCGCCTTGGCCTTGTCGACGAGGACGCGGTTGGCGTCCGCGCTGTCGTACTGGACCGGCATCGTCACCATGTTCATGTTCGACGAGCTGATGCCCTTGAGGCCGTTGGCGAAGGACGCGAGGTTCTTGACCGTGCCGAGGTCGGAGTCGGTCGTGACGGTCTTGGTCGCGGTGTCGGCGAGGTCGTACAGCTTGGTGGGGCTGGACAGCACGCCGATGTGCTTGACCTGGTTGACCAGGGCCTTGATGAACGCCTGCTGGAGCTGGATGCGGCCGAGGTCGGAGCCGTCGCCGACGCCGTGCCGGGTGCGGACGAGGCCGAGCGCCTGCTGTCCGTCGAGGGTGTGCGTGCCGGCGGTCAGGTTCAGATGACTGTCGGGGTCCTTGATGTTCTTGGTGGTGGTCACCCGGACACCGCCGAGGTCGTCGATGAGCTTCTGGAAGCCGCTGAAGTCGACCTCGATGTAGTGGTCCATGCGGATACCGGACATGGATTCGACGGTCTTCACCGCGCAGGCGGCACCGCCGGTGGAGTACGCGGAGTTGAACATCACGCTGGTCGCGGCGTCGTGGGTGACGCCCTTGGCGTCGGTGCAGGAGGGGCGCGGGACGAGGGTGTCGCGGGGTATGGAGACCACGCTGGCCTTCTTGTGGCCCTCGTATATGTGCACGATCATCGCCGTGTCCGAGCGGGCGCTGCCGTCGTCGGTGCCGCCGCCGAGCTTCTTGTTGCTGCCGGAGCGGGTGTCGGAGCCCAGGACCAGGATGTTCTCGGAGCCGTTGTCGACCTTCAGCGGCCGGTCGGTACCGAGGGCCTGGTTGATGTCCACGGTCTTGATGTTGCCGTTGAGCTTGAAGTACAGGTACCCGGCGCCGGTGCCCCCCAGCACCACGATGCCCGCGGCGGTCCAGGCCGTGATGAACAGGGCCTTGCGTCGCGTGCTGCGCGGCTTGCGGCGGCTGCCCTTCTCGCGGCGAAGCGGGGCGCTCGTTCCCGGATCACCCGGTGTGCCGGGTTCCGGCATGCTCTCGGCAGGCATGTGCTCCTCTTGTCCTCGTTGCGGTCGGTTACCCCCTGTTTTCAGGGCCAATCCCGGGCCGGTGCGCCATGTGGTGCCTCATGGTCGCTCCGTACGGTCAGACGGGGAAACTCGGGCAAGGGTTGCACAACGCACTGCGCCCACCGCGTGGCGCGATGGGCACAGTGCGTGATGGGCGAGTTCGGGGAAACCCCGCTCACCTGCGGCTTCAGCCGAAGATGTCGTACTGCTTGAAATCAGTGCCGATCTTGATGGCTGTGGCGAAGATCTCGCTGGTCGCCTTGCCGGTACCGGGGTAGAGGTACAGCGTGCCGGCGGGCGTACGGGCCAGGAAGTCCGCCTTGCCGTCACCGGTCACGTCGCCCACCGCGTCGAAGGCGTTGTAGCCGGCCCAGGTGCGCACCTTGATCCGGCTGGAGAACGCGCCGGAGCCCGCCTTGCCGGTGCCCTTGAAGAGATAGACGTACGAGCCGGTCTTGCTGCGCGCGATCAGGTCGGCCTTGCCGTCGCCGGTGAAGTCGCCGTGGGCGCGCAGGGAGTTGTACTGGTTCCAGCCGGAGCTCACCTTGACGCGGGCCGAGAAGGTGCCGTTGCCCTTGCCCGGGTAGATCCACAGGACGCCGCCGGAGTCGACCGAGAGCAGGTCGGGCAGGGCGTCACCGGTGACGTCGCCCGGGGCGACGACGCGGGTGCGGGTCTTCCAGTCGCTGAAGAGCTTGGTGTCGGCCCACTTGCCCGTGGACGGCAGGTAGTGCCACCAGTGGATGTCGCCGTTGGAGGTGTGGCGCTCGACGACGTCCTGGTAGCCGTCCCGGTCGAGGTCGGTCTGCAGGACGACGTTCGACGTGCTCCAGCCGCCCCACGACTGCCGGGCGCCGAACGAGGTGCCGTTGGAGTCCTTCTCGTACAGCGTCTTGGTGGAGGAGTTGCGGACGAACAGGTCGGCCTTGTGGTCACCGCTCAGGTTCGTGTCGTCGACGCGCGGGTAGGCGGCACCGACGTACGAGCTGACCTTGGTGAAGACGCTGTACGCGCCCTTCTCGACGCAGTCCACCACGCCCCAGGAGACGACGCCCACGATGCGGCCGCCCACGATCAGCGGGCCGCCGGAGTCGCCGTTGCAGGCCAGGGTGGTGCCGTTGTCGCTGCCGGTCGCGGGGTTGCCCGCGCAGACCATGTGGCCCTTGATGAACTCGCCGCCGTAGTAGCCGCCGCACGTGGCGTCGGACTTGATGGGCAGCGTGGCCGTCTTCAGGGTCTCGGAGATGTCCTGGGTGGTGGAGGAGGTGCGGCCCCAGCCGTAGAGCGTCGCCTTGGTGCCGGAGGCGTACGAGGCGGTGTCGCCCGACGTCGTCATCCGGATCGGCTTGGCCTTGACGGGCCCGTCCAGCGTGAGGACCGCGATGTCGTTGTCGATGGTCGACGCGTTGTACGAGGGGTGGTTCCACTGCCGCGACACGAGGCTGACGGTGCCGCCGTGCAGATCGGTTCCGTCTGCCGAGGGCAGCTGGGAAGTGCCGGTGACGACGGCGCCGTGGGCCTTCCAGTCGTAGCCCTTGACGCAGTGCGCGGCGGTGAGGATCTTCGTCGGCGAGACGACGGAGCCGGCGCAGAAGAAGCCGACGTCGTCGCTGGTGCTGCTGGTGCCCTTGTCGTCGGAGTACAGGAGCTGGGCCATCCACGGGGCGGTGGTGATGGTGGTCGTGGTGCCGCCGATGATCTTCGGGTCGACGGAGGCGCCGCTCGTGTTCGCGCTCGTGCCGGTGGTCGCGGTCCTGCCCGTACCTGTACCCGTACCCGTGCTGGCGCCGACGCCCGTGCTCGTGCTAGGGGAGGACTTCGTCGTCGGCTGTCCGGCCGTGCCGTCACTCGCGATGGCCCTGGCGATCCGCTTCTCCAGCGTGGCCAGGCTCGGCGAGGTGCCGGTCGTCCTGGCGAGCGGAGCCGGCTGCGCGGAGGCGGCGTTCGCCGACGACATCAGGAGCGCACCCCCGACGGCCGCGGCCAGGGTGGCCGCCGCGACGGGCACGGCGATGCGTATCCGGCGTCTGTGACGACCGCGCCCGGACATGGACGTATCCACTCAAGTCCCCCCTGAGACTCATACGTTGAAAGAGAGCGCGATCGTACATGCGTCCCAGGCAGCACAAAGGGCCGCCCCCGTCACCGGGAGCGGCCCTCAGCTGTGCGGATGTCGTCAGTCGTTGCCCGGCATCGGCGTCGTCTTCTGGATCTGCAGCAGGAACTCGGCGTTCGACTTCGTCTGCTTCATCTTGTCGAGCAGCAGCTCGATCGCCTGCTGCTGGTCGAGCGCGTGCAGCACGCGACGCAGCTTCCAGGTGATGGCGAGCTCGTCGCTGCCGAGCAGGATCTCTTCCTTACGGGTACCGGACGCGTCGACGTCCACCGCCGGGAAGATGCGCTTGTCGGCGAGCTTCCGGTCGAGCTTGAGCTCGGCGTTGCCGGTGCCCTTGAACTCCTCGAAGATCACCTCGTCCATGCGGGACCCGGTGTCGACGAGCGCGGTCGCGAGGATGGTCAGCGAGCCGCCGTCCTCGATGTTGCGTGCGGCACCGAAGAAGCGCTTCGGCGGGTAGAGCGCAGTCGAGTCGACACCACCGGACAGGATGCGGCCGGAGGCCGGGGCCGCGAGGTTGTACGCACGGCCCAGACGCGTGATCGAGTCGAGCAGGACGACGACGTCGTGGCCCAGCTCCACGAGGCGCTTGGCACGCTCGATGGCGAGCTCGGCGACCGTGGTGTGGTCCTCGGCCGGGCGGTCGAAGGTCGAGGAGATGACCTCGCCCTTCACCGACCGCTGCATGTCGGTGACCTCTTCCGGACGCTCGTCGACCAGGACGACCATCAGGTGGCACTCGGGGTTGTTGTGCGTGATCGCGTTGGCGATCGCCTGCATGATCATGGTCTTGCCGGTCTTCGGCGGGGCCACGATCAGACCACGCTGGCCCTTGCCGATCGGCGCGACGAGGTCGATGATGCGGGTCGTCAGCACGCCCGGGTCCGTCTCCAGGCGGAGGCGGTCCTGCGGGTAGAGCGGCGTCAGCTTGTTGAACTCCGGGCGGCCTCGGCCGTGTTCGGGCGCCATGCCGTTGACGGAGTCCAGGCGCACGAGCGCGTTGAACTTCTCGCGGCGCTCGCCCTCCTTGGGCTGGCGGACCGCGCCGGTGACGTGGTCACCCTTGCGCAGACCGTTCTTGCGGACCTGGGCGAGGGAGACGTACACGTCGTTCGGGCCCGGCAGGTAGCCGGACGTACGGATGAACGCGTAGTTGTCGAGGATGTCCAGGATGCCCGCGACGGGAATCAGGACGTCGTCGTCGGCGAGCTGCGGCTCGTTGGTGGCGAACTCGTCGCGGCCACGACGGCCCCGACGGTCGCGGTAGCGCCCGCGACGGCCGCGACGGCCGCCCTCGAAGTCGTCGTCGTCCTGCGGGCCGTTGTCACGCTGCTGGCGGTCCTGACGGTCCTGACGGCCGCCGCCCTGCTGCTGACGGTCCTGCCGGTCCTGGCGCTGCTGGCCGGCACCGCCCTGGCCCTGGCCCTGACCCTGGCCCTGCTGCTGCTCGTCGCCCTTGCCACCGCGGCGGTCACGGTCACGGCCGCCCCGCTCGCGGTCGCCACGCTCGCCGCGGTCACGGCGGTCCCGGCGGCCCTGCCGACCGTCGACGCCGTCACCGGCATCGGTCCTGGTCTCGGCGGGGGCCTCGACGACGGCGGCCTTCGGCTCGCTCTTCGCCTCGGCGGTGACCGTCTCGGGGCTGCCGGCCTCGGCCACGGCACGGCGACGGCGGCGCTCACCCGCGGGGGCGTCGTCGCTGGCCGGCTGGCCGGGGATCTCGATCTGCTGCTGGGCCACGGCCTTCTCGGCCGCGGGCTTCTCGGCGGCCTTCTTCTCGGCGGCCGGAGCGGCGTCGTCGCCGGTACGGGCCTTGGAGGTGGCCCGGCGCTTCGGCTTGGTCTCGGTGGCGGCCTCGGCGGTCTTCGCCGGGGCACCCCCGCCCGCCTGCGCCTCCTTGATGACCTCGATCAGCTGGCTCTTGCGCATCCGCGCGGTGCCCCTGATACCGAGGCCGGACGCGACCTGCTGCAGCTCGGCCAGCACCATGCCATCGAGGCCGGTACCGCGGCGCCGCCGGGAGCCGGCACCGGAGGCAGGCGCGGCAGAGGCGTCCGTGGCGGGCGCGGCAGCGGTCTCCTCGACACGTGCGCCCATCAGATCGGTGGTGTCGCTCACGAAGGGTCCTTCCCTGGAGCGGACGTCGGCCTGTCTGGCTCGGCGACCGGTTGTGCTGTCCGGCATTGGTCCTTGCTGTGTGGACCGTGCCGGGGCGGTGGTCCGCCAAAGAGGCGGAAGACATATCTGGTGATGACGATTCCGGAGCCGTGGCACTGAATTGCGGTGTCATCGGCACGGTCACGCCGGTTTCCGGAGCGTGCTCAGCACTGCTCAGCGCATAGCACCCAATGCATGGCACAAAGCAGTTTGGGAGGCTCCCGGAAGAATGGTTGTCCCGGACGGGGACACGAAGCACCTCGCCATGGTGGGGTCGGGTGCAGACTTGAGGTTAACACTACCGGATCCAACAAACATTCCCCCTCTCCAAATCCGGCAACCGCGCGCTATTAATGGACGCCCGCCGGGGCGAGCGGCAGGACGCACGCCCCCGCCTCGTCGAGGTCCAGCCGATTGGCGGCCCAGCCCTGACCTGCGAGATGAGCGACCTTGTCGGCGGATTCCTCGTCGGCCAGCGCGAGGACAGTGGGGCCCGCGCCGGAGATCACCGCGGGGATGCCGTCGGCCCGCAGCCGCTCCACCAGCGCCGCGCTCTCCGGCATGGCCGGGGCGCGGTACTCCTGGTGCAGCCGGTCCTCGGTGGCGGGCAGCAGCAGCTCGGGGCGCCGGCTGAGGGCCTCGACGAGCAGTGCGGCCCGGCCCGCGTTGGCGGCGGCGTCGACGTGCGGAACGGTGCGCGGCAGCAGACCGCGCGCGGTCTCGGTGAGAACCGGCTTTCCGGGAACGAAAACCACCGGAACGATGGAATCGGCAGGGTCCATCCTGATCGCCCGCGCGGCTCCGGCCTCCATCCAGGAGAGCGTGAATCCACCCAGCAGACAGGCCGCGACATTGTCGGGATGGCCCTCGATCTCGGTGGCGAGCTCAAGAAGCGCGGTGTCGTCGAGTTTGCTGTCGCCGCCTATGGTCACGGCGCGCGCGGCGACGATTCCGGCGCAGATGGCGGCCGAGGAGGAGCCGAGACCCCGCCCGTGCGGAATGCGATTGGCGCAGACGATCTCGAGGCCGCGCGGCTGTCCGCCCAGCAGATCGAAGGCGGTGCGCAGGGAGCGTACGAGGAGGTGGTTCTCGTCGCGGGGCAGCGTCTCGCTGCCCTCACCTGCGATGTCGATGTGCAGCCCGGAGTCGGCCACCCGGACGACCACGTCGTCGTACAGCCCCAGTGACAGGCCGAAGGCGTCGAAGCCCGGCCCGAGGTTGGCGCTGGTGGCGGGGACGCGCACCCGGACGGCGGCGGCGCGGAACGCTGGACCGGCCATCGCTCGATGACTCTCCTTGAGCTGCGTGATGTACGAGATTTTCGATGTGCTGCGAGAGGAACTGCGTGTTTCGGATGAGCTCTGATGAACTGCGAGAGGGACTGCGATACGTACGGAAGACCCGGAGACCGCAGTGACTGTCCTGACTGCACTGACGGCGCGGCACCGCGGCATATGCGGCGGGCGGGTTTGGTACAGCCTATCGAAGGAAGGTTCTGTGGCGACATAGGGCGCACAGGAGGCGCACGATGCGTGTCGTAAGCCCCCCGTGCACCCCCTGTCGGGTTGCGGTAGGGGTGACCTTGGCGGCGGCCGGATTTCGCCAACTTCTGGCGCAATCCGCCCGCCGCTGATGGCCTCTGACAGGCCCCGACGGCTTTTGGCGGATGTGCGCCAGGCGGCTTTACGCCAGTCCGAGCCGCTCCGCCGCCGTGGCCGCGTCCACAGGAACGGTAACCGGCTGCGGGGCGCCCGCAACGGCCCAGTCCGGATCCTTGAGCCCGTTTCCAGTGACCGTGCAGACGATCCGCTGGCCGGGGTCGACCTTGCCCTGCTCGGCGGCCTTCAGCAGACCGGCGACCGACGCGGCGGACGCGGGCTCGACGAAGACGCCCTCCTGCGCGGCCAACAGCCGGTAGGCGCGCAGGATCTCACGGTCCGTCACCTCGTCGATGAAGCCGCCGGACTCGTCCCGCGCGGCCAGCGCGAACTTCCACGAGGCCGGGTTGCCGATGCGGATCGCCGTGGCGATCGTCGACGGGTCCTTGACGACCTCGCCGCGCACGATGGGCGCGGAACCGGAGGCCTGGAAGCCCCACATGCGCGGGGTGCGCCCGGCGATGCCGTCGGCGGCGTACTCCGTGTAGCCCTTCCAGTACGCGGTGATGTTGCCCGCGTTGCCCACCGGCAGGACATGGATGTCGGGCGCGTCGCCGAGCATGTCCACGATCTCGAAGGCGGCGGTCTTCTGCCCCTCGATGCGCACCGGGTTGACCGAATTGACCAGCGCCACGGGGTAGTTGTCGGACAGCGAGCGCGCGAGCGTCAGGCAGTCGTCGAAGTTTCCGTCGACCTGGAGGATCTTCGCCCCGTGCACGAGGGCCTGGCCCATCTTGCCGATGGCGATCTTGCCCTGCGGGACGAGCACGGCACACACCATGCCCGCACGCACGGCGTACGCGGCGGCGGAGGCGGACGTATTGCCGGTGGAGGCGCAGATGACAGCCTTCGCGCCCTCCTCCTTGGCCCGGGTGATGGCCATGGTCATACCGCGGTCCTTGAAGGACCCGGTCGGATTGGCGCCCTCCACCTTCAGGTGGACCTCGCAGCCCGTGCGCTCGGAGAGCACCTGCGCGGGCACGAGCGGCGTACCGCCCTCACGAAGCGTCACGACCGGCGTGCTGTCGGACACCGGAAGCCGGTCCCGGTACTCCTCGATGATTCCGCGCCACTGGTGGGTCATTGCTGGTTACTCTCCTTCAACCCGCATGATGCTGGCGACACCCCGCACGGTGTCGAGGCTGCGCAGCGCCTGCACGGTCCCGTTCAGGGACGCGTCGGACGCTCGATGGGTGACGACGACGAGAGAGGCCTCGCCGCCTCCGTCTTGTCGTCCTTGCTGGCGCACCGTATCGATCGATACGCCGTGCTCGGCGAAAACGGTGGCCACCTGGGCGAGAACACCAGGTTTGTCCGCCACGTCGAGGCTGATGTGGTAGCGCGTCACGACCTCGCCCATGGGCGAGACGGGCAACTGGGTGTACGCGGAGTCGCCGGGCCCGGTGGCGCCGCTGAGCTTGTTGCGGCAGACGGCGACGAGGTCACCGAGCACGGCGGAGGCGGTCGGGGCGCCGCCGGCGCCCGGCCCGTAGAACATGAGCTGCCCGGCGGCATCCGACTCGACGAACACCGCGTTGTACGCGCCGCGCACGGAGGCGAGGGGGTGGCTCAGCGGAATCATCGCCGGATGCACGCGCGCCGTCACCGATCCCCCGTCCGCCGCCCGCTCACAGATGGCGAGCAGTTTGATGGTGCAGCCCATCTCCTTCGCCGAGGCGAAGTCGGCGGCGGTGACCTCGGTCATGCCCTCGCGGTACACGTCGTCGAGGCGCACACGCGTGTGGAAGGCGATTCCGGCGAGGATGGCGGCCTTGGCGGCCGCGTCGAACGCCTCGACGTCGGCGGTCGGATCGGCTTCGGCGTACCCGAGCGCGGTGGCCTCGTCGAGGGCTTCCTGATAGCCGGCCCCGGTGGAGTCCATCTTGTCGAGGATGAAGTTCGTCGTCCCGTTGACGATCCCCATCACCCGGTTGATCTTGTCACCGGCGAGGGACTCGCGCAGCGGCCGGATCAGCGGGATGGCGCCGGCGACGGCGGCCTCGTAGTAGAGGTCCCGGTTGTTCGCCTCCGCCGCCGCGTGCAGGTCTGCCCCGTCCTGGGCGAGGAGCGCCTTGTTGGCGGAGACGACGGAGGCGCCGTGCTCGAAGGCGGTGGTGATGAGGGAGCGGGCGGGCTCGATACCGCCGATGACCTCGACGACGACGTCGATGTCCCCGCGTTTGACGAGGGCGGTGGCGTCGGTGGTGACGAGTTCGGGATCGATGCCCTCGCGCACCTTGGAGGGCCGGCGGACGGCCACGCCCGCCAGCTCGACGGGGGCCCCGATCCTGGCCGCGAGGTCGTCGGCGTGCGTCGTCATGATGCGCGCCACCTCTGAGCCGACAACCCCACAGCCCAGCAGCGCCACCTTCAGCGGACGCGTACGCATCATCCGACCTCGTTTCCTCATACCGTCTACGGTTCGACCAGTCTCACTCACCGGACGGGAGTTTCTATCCCTGGTCCGGATCGTGAGACATCTATTTCATTTTTCCGACAGTCGGCGGCAGGAGATCTTCCACCTGCGCCGACCGTCCCTTCCGACCTGGCCCAGCCGGTCATTGCGACCTCGATCAGCCGGTCATTGCGACCTAGCCCACCCGGTCGTCCCGACCTCGACCAGCCTCGGTCATTCCTCCCTCGACCGGCCGGTCATCCGACGTCGAGACGCAGGAGGTCCTCCTCCGTCTCCCGGCGGACGATCACCCGGGCCTCGCCGTCGCGCACGGCGACGACCGGCGGGCGCAGCGCGTGGTTGTAGTTGCTGGCCATGGACCGGCAGTAGGCACCCGTGGCGGGTACGGCGATGAGATCGCCGGGGGCCAGGTCGGAGGGCAGGAACGCGTCCTTGACCACGATGTCGCCACTCTCGCAGTGCTTGCCGACGACGCGGACGAGCATGGGCTCGGCGTCGGAGGTACGCGAGACGAGGGAGACGCTGTACTCGGCGTCGTACAGCGCGGTCCGGATGTTGTCGGACATGCCCCCGTCGACGGAGACGTACGTCCGCAGCCCTTCGAGCTGCTTGATGGTGCCGACCTCGTAGAGCGTGAAGGCGGTGGGCCCGACGATGGCCCGCCCCGGCTCGACCGAGATCCGAGGCGTCCGCAGCTTCGCGGCCTCGCACTCCCGCGTGACGATCTCGCCCAGCGCCTTCGCGATCTCGTGCGGCTCGCGGGGATCGTCGTCACTCGTGTACGCGATGCCGAGACCACCACCGAGGTCGATCTCGGGCAGCTCGACCCCGTGCTCGTCACGAACGGCGGCCAGCAGCGACACCACCCGCCGGGCGGCGACCTCGAACCCGGCCATGTCGAAGATCTGCGAACCGATGTGCGAGTGGATGCCCACGAGCTCGAGCCCGTCGAGCGCGAGCGCCCGCCGCACCGCCTCCGCGGCCTGCCCGTCGGCCAGCGCGATCCCGAACTTCTGGTCCTCGTGGGCGGTGGCGATGAACTCGTGGGTGTGCGCCTCGACCCCTACGGTCACGCGGATCTGCACCCGCTGCCGCTTGCCGAGGGACTGCGCGATGTGGGCGACGCGGACGATCTCCTGGAAGGAGTCGAGAACGATCCGCCCGACCCCGCTCACGATGGCGGTGGTGATCTCTTCCTCGGACTTGTTGTTGCCGTGGAAGGCGATGCGGTCGGCGGGCATCCCGGCCGAGAGGGCGGTGGCGAGCTCACCGCCGGAGCACACGTCGAGGTTGAGCCCCTCCTCGTGCAGCCACCGCACGACGGCGCGCGAGAGGAAGGCCTTCCCGGCGTAGAAGACATCGGCGTCGTGCCCGAAGGCGGTCCGCCAGGCACGGGCACGATCGCGGAAGTCGGCCTCGTCGACGAAGTAGGCGGGGGTGCCGAACTCCTCGGCGAGTCGGGTGACTTCCATCCCACCGACACGGAGGACGCCGTCGTCCGTACGGCTGACGGTGTGCGCCCAGACCTTGGGGTCGAGGGCGTTGAGGTCGGCGGGCGGGGCGCTGTAGTGGCCCTCGGTGAGGACATCGGCGTGACGGGGCCCGGCGGGGTGTGCGGAACGGCTCATTTTTCTCTCACAGACGGTCACAGATAGTCAGGGGCGCTGATGCCGAGCAGGGACAGGCCGCCGGCCAGCACCGTCCCGGCGGCTTCGGCGAGCGCGAGCCGGGCGCGGTGGGCGGCCGAGGGTTTCTCGTCGCCGAGCGGCAGCACGGTGTGCTGGAAGGCGAGAAGGGCGTCGGCGGTGATGACGAGGTGCCGGGCGAGCCGGTCGGGCGCGCGGTGCAGGGCCGCCTGCGTCAGCACGGCCGGATACCCGGCGAGCGCCCCGACGAGCTGGTCGCCGCCGGGTACGTCTTCGGATACGTCACCGGGGTCGCCGGTGCAGCCGAGCGCGGCGGCGTTACGGGTGAGGGCCCGGGTGCGGGCGTGGGCGTACCGGACCCGGAAGAGAGGGTTGCTCTCCCGCTGAAGCAGGTGATCGGCGCTGATCCGCGGCCGGTCGTGGCACGCGGGGTGCAGCAGGGCCCACCGCGCGGCGTCGGGGCCGAGGGGGGTGGGGTCTTCGGGGGCGGGGGTGGGGCGGAGGGTTGTGGTCCGGGGGTGGTGGGGGCGCGGGGGGGCGGCGGCGTGGGGTGCGTTGGTGTGTGGGGGCTCGGCGTCGGGTGCGTTGATGTGTGGGGGCTCGGCGTGCGAGGGCTCAGCGCCCGCTGACTTGGCCTGCGAGAGGTCGGTGCTCGCGGGCTCGGTGCGCGAGAGGTCGGGGCGTACCGGCTCGGTGCGCGAGAGGTCGGGGCGTACCGGCTCGGTGCGCGAGAACTCGGGGGCCGCCGACCCGGGGGGCGCTGACCCGGGGGGCACCGACCCGGGAGCCTCCGACTCGGCACGCGAGGGATGGATGTGGTGCACCTCCGCACGGCCGCCCTGGGTGGCCACGATCCGTACGAGCGTGTCGGCGACGACTTCGGCCCGGATGTCGTACGGGACCCGGAGGGGGACGATCTGCCCGGCGAGGACGTCGCCGTGTCCATAGGCGTCACGTCGGCGCTGGATCTCCCGTACGAGAGAGGCGCCCGCGCCATCCCCCAGCCGAATGTTGAGGAACCCCGGCCCGGTGATCGCGACGTCGGCGACACCTTCGCTGCGGGTGAGGTGGGGCCGCAGGATCTCCGCGACCTGCCGTGCCGGCCGCCCGGCGGGTCGCGCCAACTGCAACGCGATGTTCGTGGCGTAGTCCCCGCACCCGCCCGGCCCCGGCGGCGTCACCACCGCCCGCACCGGCACGACCACGCTCAGCTCCCCCTCGTCCACGGCACGACGCACCGCGCGCAGGACGGTGCGGGAGAGCTCGACGGGGGTCACGGGACAAGCGTAGGGGAGGAAGGGGGTGGGTAGGCGACTCCGTTTAGCAAGGGTCCGGGATGTGGACGGGGTACGGAGGGCGAGGGTGTTCTCACTGGCGAGGGGGGAGTGACCGTCCACGTCGTCGAGTGTCGACCGTGGTGTCGGAGCAGGGGGAACGACGTGGACGGGGTAGGGGGCACGGCAACCCGGACGGAGTGAAGGGACACCGACGAAGTAGGACCGGAGCAGCACGACGACCGCATCCGAGCGACAACCCCCTCCCCCTCACGCAACACCGATCACAGATCACCGATCACAGATCACCGACACACGGGCGGGCACGCGCCCGCAGGGCCGACCACCGCCGGCTCCTCACCCCTCAGCGGCGCGACGCCCGCTCAATGACCGGCGCGCTGGGCCTCCTCGGCCCCGAGCTCCTCGACACCAAGCTCATCGGGACCGAACTCCTCCCCGCCAAAAGCACCGCCACCACCGGCCGCAGTCCCGCTCCCACTCCCCCGCCGCTCCATCAACTCCCGTACGAGCCGCACGAGTTCGGCAGGTTCGAAGGGCTTGGCAAGAAAGGCGTCAACGCCGACGTCGAGCCCGCTCTCGACCTCGTACTGCGTACAGGCACTGACGATGGCGAGGGGAAGATTCCGGGTCCGTGGATCGGCACGCAGCCGGGCGGCGGTACGCAATCCGTCGAGCCGAGGCATGACCACATCCAGGGTCACCACATCGGGCCGCACGTGATGCACGACGTCCAGGCATTCGGCACCGTCGGCCGCGGTCACGACCTCGATGCCCTCCAGCTCGAGGTTGACCCTGATCAGCTGCCGGATGACCTTGTTGTCGTCCACAACAAGCACCCGACCGGACGCGCCTGGCACAACTCGAGAGTAGGTCCGCGCCCACCGCGCCGTCCGGGTTTTCCCCACTTCCACCCCCGTGCGGGGGTCCCGACCACCCCAAGGACGCCCCTCGCGGACGCGTCCACTCCCCCTCCCTCGAACACCGCCCCGCCCCCACATAAACCCATGCCGGCCCCCCACGAAAGAGCTGGTAGGGTTCTACCCGTCGCCGCGAACAGCGCCCGACACGCCCCCGTAGCTCAGGGGATAGAGCAACGGCCTCCGGAGCCGTGTGCGCAGGTTCGAATCCTGCCGGGGGCACTCGCCACACAGCCAGCAAGAAACAAGCGCCGAGCTGGGCGGATGCCGACATGAGAGAGCGGGAGTCAGTCTCACTGGCTCCCGCTCTTTCTCATTGCCTCTCAGTGTCCACGCGCCATCTGCGATACACGCGACACACTCGCGTGTGGACGCCACGTGGCGGCGGCAGGATGCGGGTATGCCCAAGCCGAAGAGCTTCGCTGCGTGGTTGAAGTCCCACGCCGATCAAGGCAACGCCATTGGTGATCTCGCCTGGGGCGTCTCGCGATCCCGACTGGCCCTCGCGCAAGGCCTTGCCGGGTCGGCGCGCCTACCTTGAAGAGCGTGGCGCTATTTCGGCCGCCGTAGAGACACTCGAACGTGCGTGGACTCAGTACGAGCAGTACAAAGCCGCTCGAGACAAATGACGGCGGCCCGCCCCTTCACGGCTGACCTCGGTCTTTCGTGACGGCTCGTTGGTCCATCTGGCGGGCCGTTTCGGCTTGTTGGGCTGGAAGTGGGCAGGGTGAGGGCCCGGCTGCCGCGTCGGATGGGCGCCGGGTTCCACGGTTTCGGTGGGGTGGTCCAGGTTCGTCGGTACCGGTGGATCTGCTGGTCAACGGGGGTTCGGGAGGGCGTGCAGCCGTTCGCTCGCGTCCGTGATGAGGTCGGTCCGGGGCCAGTGGGCCGCGAACCTCGGGCGCTGTCGGCGGGCGGTGGTGACGAGTTGGGCCGCGGTGGAGAACAGCCGCAGGCGCAGGCGCTCACCTGCGGGCAAGCCTTGACCGACGGGCCTCGCGCCCGACTGAACGGCGTTGCTACCTGGGCACCAGGACTACACCGTTTTTCCCGTTTCTTCCGTGGCGCCCCCTCCTCCCATCGCCCCCCTCGTCCCCATCGATCCCGTCTCTCCCGGCCCGCCCGTCCGTCCCCTTTCTGCCCGGCGGACCGGTGGGGCCGGGCGGACCGGGGGGACCCGCGCGGCCTGGCGGACCGGAAGGGCCCACCTCGACGCCATGCGTCTGGGGCTCGACATTCCGTGCCCACATATCGTCGATCTGCAATTGATGGGCGACTAGCGCGCCCGACTGCGCGACAAGCGCGACGATCAGGGCGGCACCAAGCACGTGGGGGCGCCACTTAAGCAGTTTCTCTTTTACGTTTCTCACATTATCCCTCACGCTACGTGATGGAAAGATGTAGATGGCAATGAGTGGACAAGGCTGTCTCCCTCGTCGCGAGACTGGCCCAGAGCGACCCCGAACGCCGCGAGCTTGTCGATCACCGCGCAGAGGCACTCAAGCCCGTCATCGAGGCGAAGCACGAACGAGGGTGAGCGCCGCCCATAGCCCCGAGGCGGCACGCTCGCGGACGCGTTCCCGACGCGCGGCATACGCGCTCGTCCGCGGGGTACCGGTGCTGATTCCGCGATTCGTCGCGTATTGCCGACCGCAACCGCAAGTTTCCCCGTCCGGTTATACGCTGGTTGAACATCCAGGCGTGGCGGAGGAAATACCCAAGAAAACCCCCTCCTTGATGTCCCCATGGTGACCGCGGGGCTCAGCTGTGCTGGGTGACGGTGACAGTAGGCCTTGGGGTGGCAACAGCGTCCTTGCCGTCCTTGCCGTCCTTGCCGTCCCTGCCGTCCCTGCCGGGCCTCCCCTCCTGCCCGTTCCTCCCCTCCTGCCCGTTCCTCCCGTCCTGCCCGTTTCTTCCTGCCGGGCCAATAGGGCCGGCCGGACCCGACGGGCCTGGCGGGCCGGAGGGGCCGGCTACGACGTTTTGCGTCTCGAGGTCGACGTGCTGTGTCCGCAGATTGTCGATCTGCGTGTCCTGGGCAATGAGCGCAGCCGACTGCACGACGAGCGTGGCGATAAGCATCGTGCGGAGCACAAGGGGGCGTGGGGGTCTACGCATACGCATACGCAGCATTTCGTTTATCTTTCTCACGTCATCTCTCACGCTGTGTGACGGCGAAAGTGTAAAAGGCCAGGCGTCGGAGAAGGTGAACCTCCTCGCCGCGTGTCCGTTTCGGGACGACCGCCGGCTAGGCCATATCGCCGTCTTTTCCCAGCGCCTTTGTGATCTTCGCATTAGCTGCTTCTTCGTGGCTATCGATGCAGCCGTGGTAGCGGCGGTGGATCACCTCGGGAGAGTTGCCGAGCCGCCGGGTCACCTCGGCGATCGGCACCCCCGAATTCAGCCACCGTGTGATGCACGCGTGGCACAGGTCGTACGGGCGCCCGGCCAACGGCGAGTCGACGCGGTCAGGTGGGAGTGCGTACTCCCGAGCTTCCTCCCACACCCGCCAGTAGGTGGAAAAGCCGACCACTCCCCCGCGCTCGTTGCCGGACACGCGCCCTTCTTTGGCGGTGCCGAAGGTCTCCAGTGAGCCCGGAGGATCGCCACGAGGGCAGGCGGGACAGGCGCCGGTCGGTCGCTCTTGGCCTCCCGCGCCCTGAGCCCACGGCGGTCGTGGCGTTCCCCGGAATCGGTTCATTGCTTCCCGGAGGCGGGACGTGTCTCCCGGAGTGGGGGTGTGCCCCATCCTGCGTCCGGGAGGTGGCAGTCAGACCGCCTCAGCCCGACCGCCTCAGCCGGACGCAGTCCCGCGTAAGCCGGACGCAGTCCCGCGTAGTACAGGACGGGGCAGAAGGCCACCAAACGCTCCCACGGCACCGATCCCACGACCCGACGCAGGAGATGCCGCGAGCAACTGACGGGTCTGCAGGGCGTTCACGAGGACACGCGGGTCCACCACCTCATGGGAGCCGACGTGCTTCCGGCGCGCGCTGAAGTGGGTTCCCCGAGAGGTCCCCCGCGACCACCGCGTGTTCGAGAGCGGTGTTCAGGGCCCGGCGGCGGCGCCTGTACGTGTCGCCCGCCACCGGGGTGCCGTCCAGCTTGTACCCGAGGCGGTACGGCACGTCCTCGGACACCTCGGGGTCGGCCAGGTCGACGGCCGAACGGCCCGCCGTCGTGAGCCAGTCATGCGGGGCTTTGAGGTGGGCCGGTGGATCCACTCCCGCATTCGCGGGAACGATCCCTCACCGGAAAGCCAACCGCAATTGCTCATCCGAGGGAACGCCGTCCCCACGCTTGGCCATGCTCAGAGAAACGGCCGCAAGGCCGTCCGCCGTACCCTCTCGGGTCTTGGCTGCGCTCGTACGCCACCGCCCGGCGACATATTTCCGGCAGAACTCGAACCACCGCAACGGCGTCTTTTCTTCTGAGAATTCTGCCGCTTCCGCTGCCGTGCGAACTTCGGACTCAGGCAGTCCGCTTGCAATCTCGAAAGCCTCGCCCCGGCGCATAGCCCGCCGCAATTCCGAGCGCCGGTCCACCAGCTGTTTCCACCCTGCCGAAGGTTCGCAACACTGTCCTGACGATCCTTGAGCCGAGCCAAACGGGTGAGCCGAGTCCGACACACCTGCGACACACTCTGTGCCGCTGGATTCCACGAAAGGGGAATCGGTCGGCCACCCCGCCGACAGCGGTGAGTAGGAAGATCCAGCCGACCCCGGCTTCGCCGGGGAATGGAAGCGGACCAGGCAAGGGCGGCTGAGCACCCGCCGGCACCCGGTGCCCGCCCCAGTGGCGGCGTGGCCGCGGCCGAGCACGACTTCACCCTCGCAGCGTAAGCACCAGCTGTCCAAGATCAGGGGGAACTTCACCTTGTTGCGGCCCCCTATGCCGACGAGCCCCGGTTCCGGGGCCTCGATCA
Source organism: Streptomyces sp. NPDC107454 (assembly GCF_055582885.1). NCBI lineage: Bacteria > Bacillati > Actinomycetota > Actinomycetes > Kitasatosporales > Streptomycetaceae > Streptomyces > Streptomyces sp. NPDC107454. The sequence continues at coordinate 105,391 of NZ_JBVJPA010000008.1, forward strand.
GCTCCCCGCGATCGAAGCGCGGCCGAAGGTCCTGGTCCTGAGTGGCTTCGGACCTTGGTGGCGGGGAAGACGGATTCAGGGGTGTTGTCCTAGTCGTGATCGGTGGCGACGGCGACGTGGCGCCAGGCGTCCATCTCCCTGCGGAAGGTGCCCAGTTTGGCGTCGAAGGCTTGCAGGGTGTCGGCTCCGAGCGGGAGGCGCAGGGGCGGCTCGGGGGCCGCGGCGATCTCTACGATGGCGCGGGCGGCCTTGGCCGGGTCGCCGGGCTGGGCGTGGTTCAGGCTCGCGACGGCTGCACGCATCGCGCCGACGGTGGGCGCGTAGTCCTCGATGGTGTCGGGGCCGGTGTGCAGGCTGGCGGGGTCGAGGAAGTCGGTGCGGAAGAAGCCCGGCTCCACGAGCGTCACATGAATGCCCAGGGGCGCCAGTTCGGTGTGGAGGGTCTCGGTGAAGCCCTCGACGGCGAACTTCGTGGAGGCGTAGATGCCCCAGCCCGGCGCGGTGGCGAAGCCCACGATGGAGCTGATGTTGATCACGTGGCCGGAACGCTGGCGGCGCAGTACCGGCAGTACGGCGCGCTGGACGGCGAGCGGGCCGAACACGTTGGTCTCGTACACCGCGCGGACCGCGACGTCGTCGGACTCTTCGACGGCGGCGAGGAGTCCGGTGCCGGCGTTGTTGACCAGGACGTCGATCCGGCCGAGTCGCTCGACCGCCGTGCGGACGGCCGCTTGGATGCTCTGGTGGTCGGTCACGTCCAGCGACACGGGGAGCAGCGCGTCGCCGGCGTCGGGAAACTGCTCGCGGACGGTTTCGGCCTTCCGCGCGGTCGCGACCACCTGGTGGCCGGCGGCGAGGGCGGCACGGGTGATTTCCCGGCCGAAGCCCCGGGATGATCCGGTGATGAACCAAACGCTCATTGTCTTCTCCAGTGTTCAGGCAGTGGGCAGGTGTGTTCAGGCAGTGGGCAGGAGTGTTCAGGCAGTGGGCAGGTCGAAGGCCGCGCGGTTTTGGGCGATGAAGTCCTCGACGTCGAGGGGGTCGCTGCCGCCGATCGCCTTCACGAGGTCGTTGGTGCCGGCGAAGACGCCGTTGCGGTAGTCGACGGCCACGGCGAGCAGGTGCTGGATCAGGTGGTCAGGCGCGCCGCGCCCGCTCAGGATGGCGGCGAATTCGTCGAGTTCGATGGGGACGTAGGTGACTTCACGGTCCAGCGCCCGTGACATCTTCTCGGCGATCTCGTAGTGGTTGAGTTCCTCGGCTCCGTACAGCGGATAGATCTGGCCGGCGTGCGGGGCAGGGTCTTCCAGGATGGCCGCGATCACCTTCGCCTGGTCGCTCTCCGCGATGGGGGCGTGGCGTCCGTCGGCGAACGGCAGGCGCAGTTCGCCCGTCCCGTCGGCCCAGGTGTCGACCAGCCACGACGTGAAGAAGGTCGGGCGGATGTGGGTGACGGGGACCAGGGCGTGGTCCAGGACGCGTTCGGCGACCCAGTGCTGGCGTGCCGCGTTGCTGGCGGTGGTGCGGCGGGCGGAGACCTGCGACATGTTCACGATCGCCTGGACGCCGTTCTCCTCCGCCGCCTGAGCCACGTTCGCGCTGGCGTCCATCAGGCCGGGGCGGATCGGATAGGTGAAGTACAGGGCGTCGATCCCCTTGGTCGCCTGGGCCAGGGAGTCCAGGTCGAGGACATCGCCTTCCACGACGTCCGCTCCGAGGGCGGCGAGCCGCTCGGCGCGCCCGTCGAGGCCCCGTACGAGTGCGCGGACGCGGTGACCGCGCTGGAGCAGGAGTTCGGTGGTGTGGCCGCCGGTCTTGCCGGTGGCCCCGATCACGAGGAGGTTGCGTTCCATGATGGTGATCTCCGTTTCTTGAGAGGGAGTTGGTGAGGGGGAGTTGGTGAGGGGGAGTTGGTGAGGGGGAGTTGGTTCCTCAGGGAGAGCTGGTTCTTCGGGGAGAGCTGGTTCTTCGGGGAGAGGTGGTTCTTGAGAGGGAGCTGGCGGGAACTCCAGCGTCAGTCCTTCGAGCGGGCCTCGCAGAAGATGAGTGGGGCGGTGCGATGCCCGTCCGGCAGGAGGGTGTGGTTGCGGACCCGACCCGAGTGACCGTGCCCCTGTGGCCAGCCCCACCCGCGTGGCCGCGGCCCTGCGGTCAGCCCGACCCGAGCGACCGCGACCGTGCGGTCAGCCCCACCCGAGCGACCGCGACCGTGCAGTCAACCCCACCCGAGCGACCGCGACCATGCGGTCAGCCCCACCCGAGTGACCGCGACCCAGCCGTCGCAGCCCCGTAGCCGCGGCCCAGTGCTCAGGGTGCCCGGCGGGGCCGGAGGGCGAGCAGCGCGGTGGCCGCGGCGATTCCGGCGCCGGCCTGGACGGACCAGGCGTGGTCGAACCCGGTGGTCGTGGCCTGGGGGGTGAGAGCGACGAGCAGGGCCACGCCCACGGCGCTGCCGAGCTGGCGGCTCATGTTGAGTACGGCGCTACCGGTGGTGGCGCGCTCGGCGGCGAGGGTGTCGGCGGCGGCGAACAGCGGCGCCTGGGCCAGACCGCCGGCCAGGCCGACCAGGATCAGGCCCGGGAACATGCCGCCCCAGTAGTCGGGGGTGGTGTGCACGGCCGCGAGCCAGTAGGCGGCGGCGAGTGCCATGGCCAGCATGCCGGTCACGGCGGGGGCGGTGCGTCCGAAGCGGCGCTGGATGGGTCCGGCGTTCATCGCGAAGGCGATCGAGGCCAGGGGGGCCGGGGCGATGGAGACGCCTGCGCGCAGCGGGCTGAAGTGCCAGACCTCCTGCATGAACAGGGCCGTGCTGAGCAGGACGATGGCGAAGCCGACGGAGAACAGGAACAGGGCCACGGTGGCGGCGGTGAACGGCCGGCCGGCGAACAGCCGCTTCTCGATCACCGGCGCCTTGGCGCGCAGGGTGCGCTCGACGGTCGCGGCCCCGGCCAGGGCGGCCGCGGCGAACAGGACCACGGTGCGGATGTCCGTCCAGCCCCACCCCGGTCCCTGGACGGTGGCGAGCACCAGCAGGCTCACGGCCAGCGGCAGTACGAGGGCGGAAGCCAAGTCCGGCAGTGCGGCGCCCTTGGGCCGGCGCACCTCGGGCAGCAGCAGCGCGCCGGCGACGAGGGTGGCGATGCCGATGGGAACATTGATCAGGAAGATCCACCGCCAGTCGAGGGTGACGAGCAGCCCACCGACGGGCGGGCCCGCCGAGGCCGCGATCGCGCCCACGCCCGCCCACAGGCCGACCACCAGGGTGTGCCGGTGCTTGGGGAAGTTCGGGTAGAGCAGGCCGAGCGAGGTCGGCACGATCATCGCCGCGCCGACGGCCTGGAGAGCCCGGGCACCGACCAGCACGCCGAGACTCGGTGCGGCGGCCGCGACGGCGGAGGTGAGGGTGAAGAGCGTCACTCCGGACAGCAGCATCTTCTTGCGCCCCCAGTGGTCCGCGATCCGGCCCGCGGGCACCAGCACGGAGGCGAACACGATCGCGTAGGCCGACAGCACCCACGACACGCTCGCGACGCCCGTGTCCGGGAACGACCGGCCGATCCCGTCGAGGGCGACGTTGACGACGAAGAAGTCGAGCTGTGCCATGAAGGCGACGGCACCCAGCACCGCCATGATGCTCCAGCGGCGCGGGTGACCCGCCTCGGTGACGGCGGGCGCCGGGGCCGGGCCGGTGTGCGGTGTCGTCGCGACCGCCTGCGGTGCAGCCTGTGTGGACATCCTGTCCGCCTCCCGAGAGGAATGGGCTTGACAGCCCTTTTTTGGTCTCCCTCCAGGAGACATCCCACGGAATGGGTTGTCAAGCCCCTTTTTGCGGTACGGTGGTCACCATGAGCACAACCAGCGAGACGCCGGGCCAGAAGCTGACCGCCAAGGGCCTGGCCACACGCGAACGCATCGTCAGGGCGGCCGCCGAGCTGATCTACGAACACGGCGCACAGAACACCAACAACGAGCAGATCCGGGAGGCCGCCGGAGTCAGCGGCTCGCAGCTGACGCGCCACTTCCCCACCAAGGAGTCCCTGGTGCGCGCGGTGCTCGCCTGGCAGGCCGACACCATCGTCGCCCGCCACCAGGCACCCGAGCTGGGCGAGCTGGACAGCTTCGCCGCCCTGCGCCGGTGGGCCGATTCCTACATCGCCTCGCAGGACATGCTGAGCGGCGGCTGCACGTTCGGCTCCCTGGCCGCCGAGGTCGTCAAGACCGAGCCCTCCCACCGGGACGCGGTGGCCGAAGGCTTCGAGCGGTGGCAGGGGCTGTTCAAGCGCGGCCTGAGCAAGATGCGCGAGCGGGGCGAACTGCGGCCGGAGGCCGACCCGGCCGCGCTGGCCCACCTGCTCGCCGCCGCGTTCCAGGGCGGAGCGCTGCTGGACCAGGCGGCCGGCGAGTCCTCACCCCTGCGTGACGCGCTGTACGGGGCCCTGGCCTACGTCGAGTCGTTCGCCGTAGAACGCTGACCGTACCGCGGAGGACCGACCCTCAAGCAAGCAGCGCTCAGGAAGCGTCGGAGACGACTGGGCGGGGCGTCTGCTGAGACGAGCTGGGCGCCTGCTGGGACCGGGCCCGTGCCGTGAGCGGGAGTCCTGCGAATGCCTGATCGGCAACGCGCTCCAGCGCGACCGCGTCGAGCCCGGCCCTGGCCAGTACTTCCATGCCCCGGTTGACCGCCATGAGCAGTTGGCTGATCTGGGGGGCGTCCGCCTCGGGATCGAGGTCGCCATGCCGCTGCGCAGCCTGAACACACCCGGTCAGTGAGCCTTCGATTCTCGTGAGGGCCTGCCTGACGCGTGCAGCGGCCCGCGGATCGTGGTCGACTCCCTCGACGACGAAGCCGGTCACCATACAGCCGAGCCGGTCGGGGTCATCGTGCACACATCGCGCCGACTGCACGAGATATGCGTGCAGCCGTTCCAGCGCGGCGTCATCGGGGCCTTCGAGTACGGCTGCCCAGGCGGTCTCCGTGCGGTCGCAGTACGCCTGCAGCGTCCGCAGGTACAGCTCGCTCTTGCCGCCGAAGGCGGCGTAGAGGCTGCCGCGGCCCAGCCCGCCCGCCTTGGCGATGTCGTCAACGCTGGTACCGGCGTATCCGGTACGGCGGAACTGTCGCTCGACGGCCTGTACGACCTTGTCCTTGTCGAATCCCGGTGGGCGCCCCATGGGGGCCAGCCTACAGGCCGCACGAGCGTTCTTGACATTCCGTTCCACAAGTTCTTACGGGTTGCCGACAGAGCGGTCCAGAACTCTGGCGTCCGTTACTCACGGCATCCCCGTCGAAGCCGAAGCCCGCCAGGCGCCCCATGGGGCCGGTCCGCAGCCCATGCGCGCATTCTTGACATGTCGTTCCAGAACTTCATAGGGTTCTTGACAAGGCGGTCCAGAACTCTGCCGCCTATCACTCACGGCACCCCTCGAAGCCCAGGAACGGACAGAACACGCATGTCTTCGCAAGATCAGATGGCCCCTGCGGTAGCGCTGAAAGCGCAGAGGGGAGGCGGGGGCACGTCGAACGCACGGCCGGCTCTCATCCTCGCCGTGCTGGCCATGGCGAGTTTCCTCGGCCAACTCGACGTATGGATCACCAACGTCGGTCTGCCGAACATCGGGCAGGGCTTGGGTTCGACCTCTTTGTCGGACCTGAGCTGGGTGCTCAACGGCTACGCGATCGTCTTCGCCGCCCTTCTCGTCCCCGCGGGGCGGCTCGCCGACCGCTTCGGCCGCAAGAGCGGCTTCCTTCTCGGCATGGCCGTCTTCGTGGCGGCGAGCCTCGGGGCGGCGCTGTCCGGCGACGTATGGGTGCTGGTCGTCTTCCGTGCCCTTCAGGCGGTGGGCGCCGCCCTGCTGACTCCCGCCAGCCTCGGCCTGGTGTTGACGAGCGCCCCCGCGGACAAGGTGGAGCGGTATGTCAAGGTCTGGTTCACCGCGGGTGCGCTGTCCGGGGTGTGCGGACCGATTTTCGGCGGGCTGCTGGTCCAGGTCTCCTGGCGGTGGCTGTTCCTGGTGAACATTCCCATCGGACTGCTCGCCATCGCGCTCGCCGCCCGGCTCGTGGCCAACGTCAGGCACGAACAAGACGCCCGCGTACCCGACCTGCTCGGCGGCGTCCTGCTGATCGTCGTGGTCGGCGCCCTGGCTCTCGGCGTGGTGAAGGCACCCGACTGGGGCTGGTCGGACACCCGGGTCATCACGTCTCTGGCCGTGGCAGTGGTCGGGCTGATGGCGTTTCTGTTCCGCTCGTCACGGCACCAGGTGCCCGTGGTCGACCTTTCTCTGTTCCGTGACCGGATCTTCGCCTCGGCGAACCTCGCCGGCATGCTGCAACTGGCCTCGTTCGCCAGCCTCCTGCTGTCGACGATCCTCTGGCTGCAGAACCACTGGCACTACTCCGCCATCAAAACCGGATGCGCCAGTCTTCCCGGCCCGCTCAGCTTCGCGCTGGCCGCTACCGCCAGTGAAACCCTCCAGCGCCGCTTCCGAGTCCCGGCCGGTGTCATCGCCGCGGTCGGCAGTGCGATCGCCTCTGTCGGCATCCTGCTCTTCGCCGTTCTCCTGCACAATGACCCGAACTACGCTTCCGGAATCCTCCCGGCCTGGCTGCTCTTCGGGTTCGGCACCGGATTGGCGCTCCCGACCGTCGTCTCCTCCGCGACGGTCGGTCTGCGCCCGGAGCAGGCCGCTACCGGCAGCGCCGTCGTGACCATGGCAACTCAGATCGGCTCGGTCGTCGGCATCAGCATCCTGGTCGCCATGCTCGGCACCGCCTCCGGTGGAGCCTCTCTGGAGACCTATCGACACGCGTGGTTGGTGGCGATGGCCCTCATGGCCGCCGCGGCTGTGGTGTCGCTGGGCGTATCGCAGAAGAGGGCGGTGGCAGTCCGATGACCATGTCCGTTCCGGCTCAGGCTTCCCGCGCCGCGGCCCCCGGCAGCGGGCGCTGGCTCGGCCTTCTGGTGGTCTGCCTCGGCGTCATGATGGCCTTCGTCGACGTCACCTCCACGATCTCGGCCCTGGGCGACATACAGAGCGACCTCCACGTCACCGCGAGCACGCTGGTATGGATCACCAGCGCGTACAGCCTTGCTGTCGTGAGCTTCGTGATGTCCGCCGGGACCTTCGGCGACCTCGTGGGGCGTCGACGCGTGTTCCGCCTGGGTGCCGCCGTCTTCCTGACCGGCAGCGTGTTCGCCGTGTTCGCCGACAGCGCCGGCATGCTCATCACCGCACAGGCGATCGCGGGCCTCGGCGGCGCGGCCGTGTTGCCGACGAGCCTGGCGATCGTCAGTGCCACCTTCACCGACCCGCACGAGCGCACCGCCGCGATCGGCATCTGGGCCGCGTGCTCCGGAGTGGGCCTGGCCATCGGCCCGATCCTCGCCGGAGCCCTGCTCGAACACTTCTCCTGGCACGCCGTCTACATCGCCAACATCGTCATCGCCGGCCTGGCCCTCCTCCTGACCCCGGTCTTCGTGGCCGAGTCCAGACACGCCACGCGCAAGCCCGATCTTGCGGGCCTTGTCCTGGGCACAGTGGTGACGGCCTCGGCCACCTACGCGATCATTCAGGGTGGCTCCACCGGATACACCAAGGCGCCGATCATCACCATGTATGTGGTCTTCGCCGTATCTCTGTTCATGTTCGTAACCGTGGAACTCCGTCACCCCGATCCCATGCTGGACCTGAGGCTCTTTCGGAGCGCTTCCTTCTCGGCCGTCATGGGCGTGGCCGCTGTCAGCGTTTTCGGACTGGTCGGTGTCGCCCTGCTCAGCGTGCTCTACATGGAACGTGTGGGACTGACCAGTCCCCTCGACGTCGGCGTGCGCCTGCTGCCGCTGTTCGGAACGTTCCTCCTGGTCACCGTGGTGACCGCCCGGGTGCTGGTGCACCGGGTCGGCTTCACCCTCTTGATCACCGCGGGTCTGGTCCTCATCGGAGCCGGGTCCCTCGCGCTGCTCGCGACCGATGCCTCGGGAAGCTACGGGGCGATGTGGCCCGGACTGCTCGTGGCGGGCATCGGAGCGGGCCTGCTGACGGCGCCTTCGACGGCTGCCGCGGTCAACAGTGTCCCGCCCCAACAGGAGGGCATGGCGGCAGCGGCGGTGAACATGGCTCGTCAGCTGGGAACCGTGCTCGGCCCCAGTGTGCTCGGAACCGTCGTCACCAGTCGCTTCCCCCGGAACCTGCATGACCGTCTCGTCGAGGCAGGCATCCCCTCGCCGCAGGCGGACCGGATCGTGGAGGGCGCGTCACACGGCGGCGGCGCGACGAGCCTCCCCGCGTCCCTCGCCCGCGTGGTGGGAACGGCGGTACCGAGGGCGTTCACCGACGCCGTGCACCTGGGCAACGTCATAGGCGGAGTCGTACTGATCGTCATGGCCGTGCCTACGGCGCTGTTCGTCCGCCACAAGGTTCACAGTCCCCGGACATCCGCCGAGGCATAAGCGGTACGTCAACGGGACGGTGTGAGGCGCCCACAGGACTTCCGTCCGCGCAACCTCCCCCCGAACAGCCGGTGTTGATCGTTGAGCACAGCCATCAACACCGGCACCGCCCGCGAACCGAGCACCGGTCGAACGGACGGCCGGACCTCCGGGCGACGCCGCGATCAATCGTCGGGCCACTTCGAACCAGACCGAAACCGTGCGCCTGACGCCCCGCGTCAGCGTGCGCGCGAAAGGGAGACACCGGCATGGCCAAAATCCTGCTCAGCATCCACGTGCTGGCGGCGATCCTGCTCATCGGACCGGTCACCATTGCGGCGAGCTTGTTCCCGCGTTCCGCACGCCAGGCACTGGCCGACGGACCCGGGCAGCAATCGGCCGAGGGATCGGTCCGACTGCTGCACCGGATCTGCCGGGTCTACTCGGTGGTCGGAATATCCGTACCGGTCTTCGGTGTCGGCACCGCCGAGGTGATGGGCGTGATGGGCAGCGCCTGGCTCATCGCCTCCATGGCTCTGACAGCGGTGGCCGCCGTCCTGCTGGGCATCGCGGTGCTCGGCATCCAGGACGACGTGGTCACCGAACTCGACAGGCCCGAACGGACGCCGACCGCCACGCAGGCCCTGATCGCCCGGCTGCCCCGCTTGTCGATAATCACCGGCCTGTTCGCCCTCGCCTGGCTGATCGTGGTGGTCCTGATGATCGTCCGCCCCGGCTCGACGACAGGCGCATGACGGCTCGGCCACCGCAGCGCACCCCGGCGCTGCCGATGGCTGTTGACGCGGTCGCGTGCTGTTCAACAGCGCACGATCTCTCCGGCGATACCGTTGACGCCTCGGCGGACGGCTTTCGTCAAAACCGGATCCGGACTGGGCTACGGCATCATCGGCAACGGACGTCGACGACTCGCCCTGTGGTCGAATACGGGCGTGTCCCTTGACGCCATCGATGCCGTGAACTGGTCGGCGATACCCAACCCGACCTGGCACCAGTGCGACGATCCTGAGCGTGTCGCTCACGCGTTGCGGCTGCTGACGGTGTCCACCACCGCCAACCAGACAGGCGACGCGGCGGCCCTCCTCGCCGGCGGTGGCTTCGTCTGCGGCCACGCCGCCATGGTGTTCCCGGCAGCCTACGCGGCCACTCCGATCCTGCTGGACCTCGTTGAAAACGGCCGACGGCCGTCTGTCAAGGACGCGGCCGTCGGGCTCCTGTCCGAGGCACTGGACTCTTTCCCGGCCGCCGGCCACAACCGCGTGGACACTCCCTATGGCACCGGCGTCCCGCTCTGCTGCGCCATGGCGCGGCACATACGCGGTCATCACGATGTCCTGCTCGCCCACGGACGCGGCGGCAAAAGCCTCCTGGCGGAGGCGGAGCGTCACTGGCGGCTGACCATCGAGGAGATCGAGCCCAGTCCGATGGCACCCTGATCGCCCTCGCCGTCCTCGAAGGCGCACCCTTCGACACACCGGCCGAGGCCCAACCGCACACCCCGCCGTTCCTGCGACCCGCTCCGGCGGTCCGTATCGACACCCTCGCGACCGATGCCACCGGCGCCACGTGCGTCCAGCTCACGCGACCGCCGTCCGGCTCGCTGCCCGTGGGCTCAACTCTTTACCCGGCTGAATGCGGCCTCCGCGAACACTGAAGCTCGGGCGAGACGTGTATTCACGGCTGCCGCACACAGCGTCAGGGTGCGTACTGGCACACCGTGATCGAGCCGGTGGGAACGCCGCTCTTGGTGCCGCAGCCGATCTTCCCGTACCTCTCGCTGATCATGTTGTAGTAGTGACCCCATTTCTTGTAACCGGGGCTGTTGGTGTCGTGGTTGGGGTCGGCGTCGTAGGCGCTCTTCTCCGAGGCCCATCGCCCCGTGGCCTGGGTCGCCGAAGAGGAGGATATGTTTTCGGCGGCGTTGCTGATCGGGCCGTGGTGCAGGCTGCCGCCCTCGGTGGACGCCGGGTTGTCGGCCCAGGCCTGGGCCGCCTTCGCGAGCGAGTCGTCCCAGGTCAATGCCGACTGACCGGCCTGCTGGCGCACGCTGTTGGTCTCGGAGACGATGGCCTGCTGATCGGACGGGCTGACCTCGGAGACGGTCGCGGATGCGCCCGTCGTCAGTACCGTGCCACCGGTCAAGAGCGCTGCCGCGACGAGGGTCGCGGCGCGACGGTGCAGCAGAGTGGGGTTCTTCATTGCGACTCCCTGGTCGCAGGAAAAACAGCAGCGCCGAAAAGGCCTGCTGGGGAGTGTCGGCGTGGAGGACGGCTGCCACGGAAGCGAGCCGCACCGCCGACTCATACCGTGGCTGAACAGCCATCGGCGACAACGTGGTCTCGTCGGCGGCCGCATGGCCGCATTCGGTACGACCAGCCTATGCCCGGGGCGCCCGTGCAGCGACCGGGAGACAGCGACAGGGGGCCAGGGGTTGTGGGTTCACCTGCCGCCGCGGCGAGGCGTCAACGTCGTGGAGGGGGGCGAAAAGCCAAGTAGCAACTCGGGTGCGGTCGCGGTGAGTTCAGTGGGTACGGCGTCACATTCAGCTCGGCCGCCGCGTCACGCAATCGTCCTGCCCCGAGGCCCAGTTGGCTTCGGGCGACCGCAGTCTCCCGACCCGGATCTCGCACCCGGTCGAGGCTCAGCCGTGCCAGACGGCTCGGACCTCTTCGGCGTACTCGGCCGCCTGGCGTAGGCCTGCCTGGGCCGCGCCCGGAATGCGGGACGCGTCCAGCGCGTTGCGGCCGAACGCGCGGCGGGCCGCTCGGTCCGGGACCAGCAGGGCGGCCCGGGTACCGCCCGCATCGAGGGAGGCCACCTGATCGAAGGCGCTCGGGGTCGCGCCCGGCACGTCGGGGACCGGGGCCAGGACCACAACCCGTCGGCAGTCGTGCACCAAGTCGGCGTTGGTCGTGGAACGTACGCCCCCGTCCATCCAGCGGCCCGTCCCGATCGTGATCGGCGGGAACAGCGGTGGCAGTGCGCACGTGGCCGACATCGCCGTCACCAGGTCGACGCCGCTGTCGGCGCTGAAGCCGGTCGGTTCGCCGGTGAGCGCATCCACCGCGAACAGCCGCACATGCCGCTCCGGCCAGTCCTGAACCGGCAGTTGGGGGCGGATCGCGTCGAACACGTCGGCCTCCGTCACGTCGCGCACGTTCAGGGAGAGCCGGCCCAGCCGCTTGACCACGGTCGCCGGATCGCGCGAACCGAGCGCCGCCCACAGGTACTTGACCGTCATGAAGAAGGTGAAGTCCACCTCCATCATGGCTCGCTTCCGGGCGACCTGGACCTCGTACAGGTCGGCGGGCGCCGCTCCCACGGCCAGTTCCACGGCGAGCAGCGAGCCGGCCGACGTGCCGGCGAGCACGTCGGCACCCCCGAGCTCCAGCCCGGCGTCGGCCAGCCCCGCCAGCATGCCGACCTGCCATGCGTACGCGGTCAGGCCGCCCCCGCCCAACACCAGCGCCGTGTCCGCCACGTCCACCCTCCCCACCAACGGGGACCGATCCCCGTTTCTCGCTCCGACGCTAGCACGTAACCGGGGAGCTATCCCCGTTTCTGATGGCGCACCCCATCGCGGTGACCAGCCGCAGTACCCGCACGAGGCGACCGGCCATGAGGTGACCGACGAGGACGTGAGCCGAAATAGTCGGTTATGAGCTGATCCTGCTGACATAGTGCGGCCATGGAGATCCACGACCCCCGGCAGTCGAGTCAGTCCCGTGGCCCCCGGGGTCTCCGTGGCCTCCCGGGCCCCCGCACCCGCCGAACGGCCCTCCTCCTCGCCCTCACCGGCGCCGTCGGGATCGGCGGTGCCGTCGTCCTCGTCGGCGCCCTCCCCCATGGAGACCACCCCTCCCCCGCCCGCCCGGGCACCCTCCCCACCACCGCCCCCTCCAGCACCACCGCCTCCGCCGGATCACCCGGTGCCCCGGGTATCGGCGACCCGCTTCTGCCGCTCGACGGCAACGGGGGGTACACGGTCAGCCGCTACACGCTCGCCTTCGACTGGCGGGCGCCCAGGACGCGCTTCGACGCCAGTACGACCATCGGCGCGAGCGCCACGCAGGCACTGTCCCGCTTCGACCTCGACTTCGCGGGCAACACGCTGCACTCGGTCACCGTGGACGACGTACCGGCGAGGACCGTGCGCGACGGTGACGAACTCGTCGTCACACCCGCGAAGCCGATCCCCAAGGGCGGCGCGTTCACCGTGCGGGTCGCCTACACCGCCGACCCGACACAGCGAAGGCACCGCGGCGACGCGATCGGAGACTACGGCTGGGTGCCCACGCCCGACGGCACCGTGCTCTATCCGCAGCCCGACGGGGCCAAGATGATCTTCCCGGCGAACGACCATCCGAGCCTGCGGGCGCCGGTCACCTTCCTCATCACCACTCCACCGGGTGTCAGCGCGGTCGCCAACGGGCGGCTCGTCGAGCGCGCCCCGCGGCCCGACGGACGGGTCCTGTGGACGTACGACTCCGAGCAGCCGGTCGCGGCGCAGCTGGTGCAGATGGCGATCGGAAAGTTCACGTTCGTCGAGAGCACCGGTCCACACGGGCTGCCCGTCCGGGACGTGGTCCCCGGTGACCTGGTCGCCGAGACCAAGGCCTATCGCGCACTCACGCCCGAGCACCTGGCCTGGCTGGAACAGCGGCTCGGCCCGTACCCCTTTCGCCGTTACGGCGTGCTGGTGGGGGACACCGACCTGCCGGTGGCGCTGGAGACGCAGTCGCTGTCCCTTGTGCCGAAGGGCGACCTACAGGGTGACCGGGTCGACGCCGAGCGCGACCTCGTACACGAGCTGACCCATCAGTGGACCGGTGACAGCGTGGCCATCCGGCGGTGGTCCGACCTGTGGCTGAGCGAGGGTCACGCCCGTTTCTACGAGCGTCTCTACTCCGAGGCGCACGACGGCGACAGCATCGAGTCCGCGATGCGGGCGGCGTACGAGCAGCACGGCCAGTGGCGTCACGACGACGGGGCGCCCGCCGAACCCCGCACGGGGGCGGCCCTGTTCAAGCAGGTGCGGTACGACGGCTCGGCGCTCGTGCTCTACGCCCTCCGGGAGAAGGTCGGCGAGGAGGCCTTCGAGAAGATCGAGCGGTCCTGGGTGACGAAGTACCAGGGGCGGGCGGCCGGTACCCAGGACTTCGTCGCGCTGGCGTCCGAGGTCGCGGGCGAGGACCTGAAGCCGTTCCTGACGCCGTGGCTGTACGGGGACCGCACCCCTCCCATGCCGGGACACCCCGACTGGCAGGTGGACCCGGTCCAGGACTGAGCCGTCACCTCCCCCCCCCCCGTACGGCGGCACTCCCGCGCCTCGTACGGCGGCACTCCCACGCGCCCCGCACGACGGCTCCCACGCGCCCCGTACGACGGGACTCCCGCGTGCCGCGGCGGGCTCGCGTCGACTCCCCGCCGGGGCGGACGTTCTGCCGCCGACCGGGTGGCCTCTGCCGGGTGGCTGGGCCACACCAGTGACGCTTGGCGCGACGGGGCGTGTCGGGCACGGAAACGTACGGGGGGTGATGCAGAGGGCAACTCCTTTGTCCTGATTGCGACGAGCATGATTGGAGACCCTTGCGATGAGAAGACGTGTCGCCCCCCGTGTCCCCAACTCCCCACGTGAGCACCGCCGTACAGTCCGCATGACCGCCTCCGCGGCGCTCCTGATGCCGCTGCTGGCCGGCCCGGCGGCGTGCGCCGGAGGGACATCGGCCGACCGCCAGCTTCAGAACGTCTTCACGGACGCAGCGAACGAATATCACGTGCCGCGCAGTGTGCTTCTGGGCGTGTCCTACCTGCAGTCGAGATGGGACGCCCGGCCGGGCACCCCGAGCGTCGTCGGCGGCTACGGGCCGATGCACCTGGTCGACGCCCGCCAGGCCAAGGGCAAGTCCCCGACACCGGCTCCGTCGGAGTCGCACCGCGGAGGCACCCAGCCGCCCGCGGCCGCGGCGGGGTCCTCGGCCTCGCCCGCGGCGGGCTCCCCGGGCGGACACTCCGCGCAGCCCGCGGACCTGCGCCGGGCCGCCGGCCTGATCGGAGCCCCGGTGGCGCGGCTGCGGACCGATGCCGAGGCCAACGTACGCGGAGGTGCGGCGCTCCTCGCGGAGACACAACGGCAGCTCGGCAAACCGCTCAGCGCAAACCCGGCGGACTGGTGGGAGGCGGTGGCACGCTTCCCGGGGACCGGCGACACCGCGTCGGCGGCGGAGTACGCGAACAACGTCTTCGCGGTGATCCGCAAGGGCGCGCACCGCACCACCGACTCCGGACAGCAGGTCACCCTCCCCGCCAGCCCGGGCGTACACCCCCGCACCCCTCACCCCGAGGCGGCACGGCGGCCCAAGGAGGTCGAGTGTCCCGCGGAGCTGACCTGTGACTGGCTCGCCGCGCCGTACGTCGAGTACGACGACAACGGCGACTACGGCAATCACGACCTGGCCGACCGGCCCAGGGACCAGAAGATCGAGTACATCGTCATCCACGACACGGAGGCGGGCCTGCCGTCCATGCGTCAGACCGTGCAGGATCCGACGGAGGCGTCCTGGCACTACTCGATCCGCTCCAAGGACGGCCATGTCACCCAGCACATCCGGACCAAGGACGTGGCCTGGCACTCCGGGAACCAGTTCGTGAACGCCCGTTCGATCGGCATCGAGCATGAAGGTTTCCTCAGGCAGCCCGACGCCTGGTACACGGAGCAGATGTACCAGTCCTCGGCCAAACTGGTGCGCTACCTGGCGAAGAAGTACGACATCCCGCTCGACCGTCAGCACATCTTCGGGCATGACAACGTGGCGGCGCCGACCACCTCGAGCATCCCCGACATGCACGACGACCCCGGTCCCTTCTGGGACTGGCGGCACTACTTCGACCTCCTCGGCGCGCCCCTGCGTGCCACGGCCGGGCCCGACAGCGACCTGGTGACCGTGCTGCCGGACTTCGCCACCCACAAGCCGCTCTTCACGGGGTGCACCAAGAGCGGTGTGAAGTGCGCACCGCACGGCTCCAGCGCCGTCCGCCTGCACACCGAGCCGGACGAGCACGCGCCACTGATCCAGGACCCGGGCCGGCGCCCCGAAGGCGAGGACTCCACGGAGGACGTCAACGACCTGGGGTCCCGGGTCTCCGCCGGCCAGACCTACGCGGTCGCCGGACGCAGCGGCGACTGGACGGCGATCTGGTACCAGGGCCACAAGGCGTGGTTCAAGAACCCGAAGAACCATCCGACGGCCGTCGGCGCGAGCGGCCGGTTCGTGACTCCGAAGGAGGGCCTGAGCGAGATCCCGGTGTTCGGGCGCGCTCTCCCGGAGGAGGAGGCCTACCCGGAGGGAGTGGAACAGCAGTCCGCGTCCCCGCTCCCGTACACCCTCCTCGCGGGCCAGCGGTACGTGGCGCAGTCTCGGCCTGTCGGTTCTTATATCGACAGATCGACCTTCAGTGACACACCGAGCCTGGTGGTGACGGGGCGCGAGGAGTACTACGAGATCCAGTTCGGCCACCGGATCGCCTACGTCCGCGCGAGCGACGTGGACCTGGTGCGTGTACCCGGCAAGGAGAAGGCGCCGTCGGGACACGCGGCGCCCCCCGCTGGGCAATAGAGCTGAGCCATAAAGGGGTCCCAGTCCGAGCCGGAGGCATCCACGTGGACGCCTCCGGCTCAGGCATACGTGGGGTGCCGAGCGGCTCGGAGGCACTCGGGTGCCCGGACGCTCAGACGTGCTGGGGTACCCGGCGGCTCGGACGTGACGGGGTACCCCGCGGCTCGGACATGACGGGGTACCCGGCGGCTCGGACGACGTGACGGGGCACCCCGCGGCTCGGACATGACGGGGTACCCGGACGCTCAGACGTGCTGGGGTACCCCGCAGCTCGCACGGCGTGACGGAGTGCCCGGCGGCCCCGGCGTGACGGAGTGCCCGGCGGCCCCGGCGTGATGGGGTGCCCGGTGGCAGTTCTCTTCGTGGGCGCCCCCGCGCCCTCTCCTCGCGCCCGTGAACGGCCGCAGGCCCGGCCGCGCCGCGCCCCTCCTCCATATCTCCACAGATTTCCGCGCCTCCACCGATCTCCACGTCCTCGCGGATCTCCGCCCGCCCAGAGCCTCCACGTCCGCGTCCCGACCCCGTCGGTGGCGTCTCCGCCCGCCCTTCCGGATCAGATACACGCCACTCGTACGCAGTAAGGCGAATCCCGTGCGCAACTCCTCGTCGGCCCGTCGATCGGGATCACGGAGGAGGGGTGAAAACGGGTGTCGACCGCTCTGTGCCGCGGGCATCGGACGTCAGCAACGAGAACCCCCTGACGCCGTCGAAGGCCAGTGCCATACCGACACGATCCGGTTCGAGTGGCAGCGCCACGGATGGGCGGCTAAGACTGAGGCAACGGTCCTGTGACCGGGCCGGTTTTGTCACCGGACAACAGATCCCGACCTCATGGCCTCCGGATTACTTGCTCCGGCCATTGAAAAGCGCGCGTGCAGGGCGTCGGCCGTATTGACAGGCTGCGTTCGAAAGTTCCTCAAGGAGCTCTTATGGAGGAGAAGTCCGTCGAAGTCCTGACGCCTGATCCGGGTGAATCCTCACTCGACAAGCGTGAGTGCACCGGACCGAAGAGCGACATCGAGAAGGAGCTCGCCGAGGTGTTGGCCGGCGTCATCGACGTCGAACGAGTATCGGTCGAGAGTCACTTCTTCAACGACCTCGGCGCCAACTCATTGGTGATGGCCCAATTCTGCGCACGAATCAGGAAGCGGCCGGATCTCCCCTCGGCGTCGATGAAGGACATCTACCGGCACCCGACGATCCGAAGCCTGGCGACGGGGCTCGCGGACGCCGAACCGCTTCCGGTGGAGCCGTCGGTTCCGGCGCCGGCCACGGTGGTGACGCGGGCCGGAACGGCGTTGTACGTCCTCTGTGGAGCGCTTCAGTTCTTGTTCTTCATGGGATATTCCTTCCTCGCCGCAATTGTCGCCGACCGGGGCTACGGATGGGTGTCCGCCGGTTCGAACGCGTTCGGCATCTATATGCGATCGCTCGTCTTCGGCTCCATCGGTTTCGTCGCTCTGTGCACCTTCCCGATCGTGGCGAAATGGATTCTCGTCGGCAGGTGGAAACCGCGCGAGTTCCCGATCTGGGGCCTGACGTATCTGCGCTTCTGGACGGTCAAGGCGCTGATCCACGCCAACCCGATGATCTTCTTCGTCGGCAATCCCCTGTACGTGCTGTACCTGCGCGCCCTGGGCGCGCGGATCGGCAAGGGGGTCACGATCCTCTCCCGCCAGACTCCGGCCTGCCCCGACCTGCTCACGATCGGTGCCGGAACGTTGATCCGCAAGGACTCGTTCTTCCACTGCTACCGGGCGCACGCAGGGCGTATCCAGACGGGCCGGGTCACCCTGGGCCGGGACGTGTTCATCGGCGAGAAGACCGTGCTCGACATCGACACGTCGATGGGCGACGGGGCGCAGCTCGGCCACACGTCCACGCTGTACAGCGGCCAGACGGTCCCGGCCGGTCAGCAGTGGCACGGATCCCCGGCACAGCCCACCGAGCACGACTACGTGAGGGTCGAATCGACCGCGTGCGGCACACTGCGCCGGGTCGGCTTCGGCTTCGTCACCCTGCTTCAGGTGTTCTTCCTCTACGTGCCGCTGATGGTCGGGGGCGCGTACATGCTGATCGATCTGATTCCGGCGCTGCACGACCGGCTGGGCCCGGGTTCGGTGGGCTTCACCTCACCGGGTCTCTACGGCGACGCACTGGCGCTGTCCTTCGTGCTGTTCTTCGGCTTCGTCGTCTTCGGCCTGGCGGTGCTGTTCACCCTTCCGCGCCTGCTGAACCTGGTCATCAAGCCGGAGAAGGTCTATCCGCTGTACGGCTTCCACTACTCGACGTTCCGCGCGATCGGGCGCATGACCAACATCAAGTTCTTCAAATGGCTGCTCGGTGACAGCTCCTTCATCGTCTACTATCTGCGCGGCCTCGGATACGACTTGTCCCGGATCGAACAGACCGGGTCGAATTTCGGCACGGAAGTGCAGCACGAGAGCCCGTATCTGTGCTCGGTCGGCAGCGGCACGATGGTCGCCGACGGGCTCTCCATCATCAACGCGGACTATTCGAGCTCCTCTTTCCGGGTGTCCAAGGCCTCGATCGGACCGCGCAACTTCATCGGGAACAACATCGCCTATCCGTCGGGAGCCAGGACGGGCGAGAACTGCCTCCTCGCGACGAAGGTGATGATTCCGCTCGAAGGCGAGGTGCGCGAGGGGGTGGGTCTGTTGGGCTCGCCGTGTTTCGAGATTCCCCGGACGGTCGAGCGCGACTCACGGTTCGACCATCTCCGCAGCGGCGAGGAGTTCCGTCGCAGTCTCGCCGCAAAGAATCGTTACAACCTCCGCTCGATCGCCCTGTTCCTGATGGTGCGGTGGATCTACTTCTTCGTCCTCACGGTGGTCGCTCTCGCCGATGTCGATCTGTACGACTCGTACGGTCATGTGCTGATCGCCGCGTTCCTGGTGTTCAGCCTTGCTTTCACGCCTTTCTACTTCGTGCTGGTGGAACGCAGTATTGCCGCATTCCGCGGACTGCAACCGCAATTGTGTTCCATCTACGAACCGTACTTCTGGTGGCACGAGCGCCTTTGGAAGGTGCCGGAGAACTACCTCAACATCTTCAACGGGACTCCTTTCAAGAGCCTGATCTGGCGGATGCTGGGCGTTCGAATCGGCAGCAGGGTCTTCGACGACGGGTGCCACCTGACGGAGCGGATGCTCACCACCATCGGGAGCGACTGCACGCTCAACGCGGGAAGCAAGATCCAGTGCCATTCGCAGGAGGACGGCACCTTCAAGTCCGACCGCAGCACGATCGGCGCCGGCTCCACGCTCGGTGTCGGCGCCCACGTCCACTACGGCGTGACGATGGGCGACGGCGCGGAGCTCGCCCCCGACTCCTTCCTCATGAAGGGCGAGGAAGTCCCGGAGCGCGCCCGGTGGGGCGGAAATCCGGCGGCCGAAACGCGCGAGGCCCCCTATCAGCCTGCCGCACTGGCGTACGACGCACAGCGTGACCGTTCCGGCCTGCAGGCCCAGTCACACGGGAAGATGCGATGAGAGTGCAAGTGGAAGCCGATCGGGAGTTCTGGCGCGGTCAGCTCGTGGCCGGAGGGTTCACCGGGGTGCCGCGGTGGACGCCCCAGCCGGTGGCGGGCGTCGCCGACCACGAGACGACGGTCCCGGAGGACATCATTGGACCGCTGCGCGGGCTCGCGCAGGACCTGGCGGTACCGCTCGACTCGGTATTGCTGACCGCGCACGCCAAGGTGCTCGCCGCGCTGTCCGGTGAGCGCGAGGTCGTGTCCGGCTATGTCCCCGCCGACGGCGGCCGACCGTTGCCCTGCCGCCTGACGACCGAACCCCCGACGTGGCGGAAGCTGCTGCTGAACGCCCATCGGGCCGCGTCGGAGCTGTTGTCGCACAAGGACTTCCCGGTCGACGACCTCAGGCGCGAACTGGGCCTGACCGAAGCGCCGTTCGAGGCCGTCTTCGATCCGGGCGGTGTGGGCGGTGACCTGGCCGAGGACACCGTGATGTGGATCGGGTTCTCGTGGCGGGACGACCGGCTCGTGCTGCGGCTGCGGTACCGGACCGACGTACTCGACGCGGACTGCGCCGCCCGGATCGCCGGTTACCACGTCACCGCGCTCGCCCGGATCGCCGTCGGTCCGGATGCCGAGCACGGACGGCAGATCCTGCTCTCCGCCGAGGAACTCCACTTCCAGCTCGAAGGGCTCGCCGGACCCCACCGGGAGCTGCCCGACCGCCGCATGCACGAGCTGTTCGAACAGCGGGTGCGGGAACACCCGGACGCCGTCGCGGCCGTACACGGTGAACGGCGATGGACCTATCGCGAACTCAACGCCCGGGCCAACCGGCTGGCACGCGCGCTGCTGGCGCGCGGGCTGCGCCGCGAGGGCGTGGTCGCGGTGGTGACCGAACGCAACCTGGACTGGCCGGCCGCCGTGCTGGCGGTCTTCAAGGCCGGGGGGGTGTACCTGCCCATCGAGCCGCACTTCCCGGCCGGCCGCATCGCCACCACCCTCACTCGCGCCGAGTGCGCCCTCGTGCTGACCGAGCACGGCAGCACCACCACCCTCGACCAGGCCCTGGAGTCCCTGCCCGGGGTCGGGAAGGTCCTCATCGACGCGGCCTACGCGGAGGACCACGCCGACGACGATCCGGGCGTGCCCGTAGCAGCGGACCAACTCGCCTACATCTACTTCACTTCCGGCTCCACGGGTGAGCCGAAGGGCGCGATGTGCGAGCACGAGGGGATGCTCAACCACCTCTACGCCAAGATCGACGATCTGGGACTCGGCGAGGGACAGGTGGTCGCGCAGACCGCGCCCCAGTGCTTCGACATCTCGCTGTGGCAACTCGTGTCGGGGCTCCTGGTCGGCGGGCAGACCCTGCTGGTGGAGCAGGAGGTGATCCTCGACGTCCAGCGGTTCGTCGACAAGATCGTCGAAGGCCGGGTCGCCGTCCTCCAGGTCGTGCCCTCGTACCTGGACGTCGTCGTGTCCTGTCTGCGGCAGCACCCCCGCGAGCTGCCGGACCTGCGATGCGTGTCGGTCACCGGCGAGGCGTTGAAGAAGGAGCTCACGGAGCGCTGGTTCGCCGTCCAGCCCGGGATCAAGCTGGTCAACGCCTACGGGCTGACCGAGACCTCGGACGACACCAACCACGAGGTCATGGACCGGGCGCCGGAGCGCATCCTGCTCGGCCGCGCGGTCAACAACGTGCGCGTCTACGTCGTCGACGAACACCTCACCCCGGTGCCGCTCGGCGCCCCCGGTCTGATCGTGTTCTCCGGCGTCTGCGTCGGCCGCGGGTACATCAACGACCCCGAGCGCACCCGGCAGGCCTATCTGGCCGATCCACACCGTGAGGGCGCCCGGCTCTACCGGGGCGGCGACTACGGCCGCTGGCAGCCCGGGGGCAAGCTGGAGTTCCTCGGCCGCCGGGACACCCAGGTCAAGATCCGTGGCTTCCGGATCGAGATCGGCGAGATCGAGAACACCCTGTTGCGGGTGCCGGGGGTGCGCGACGGCGCGGTGGTCGTCGCCGAGCGGGCCGATCAGAGCAAGCACCTGGTGGCGTTCTACTCGGGCCCGCGGGCCCTCGACGGCGACGCCCTGCCGGCCCGGCTCGCCGAGTCGCTGCCCGAGTACATGGTCCCGTCGGCCTTCCACTGGCGCGAAAGCCTGCCGCTGACCGCCAACAGCAAGATCGACAGGAAGACCCTGCAGGCGCTCGCCGGCGAGCTCGACGTGGTCCAGGACGACTACCACGCGCCGACCACACCGACCGAACACCGGCTGGCGGCCGCCTGGGCGAAGGTTCTCGGCGTCCCACAGGACCGGATCGGACGCAGCGACCACTTCTTCGACCGCGGCGGCACCTCCCTCTCGGCGGTGAAGCTCGCGATCACCCTGGATCGTGCGGTGTCCCTCAAGGACGTCACCCGTCACCCGGTCCTCGCCGACCTGGCCTCGCTGGTAGACGGCAGGTCACAGCGGCGCCCCGGGCTGCTGCACCCGCTGTCGGAATCGGACGACGCGCGGGGCGGGGCCCTGGTGTGCTTCCCGTACGCCGGCGGCAACGCGGTGAACTTCCAGCCGCTGGCCAGGGCGCTGCCACCCGGCGGGCCCGCCGTCTACGCCGTCGAGCTGCCCGGTCACGACGTGGCCGCCGACCGCGAACCGTTCGCACCGATGGAACAGGTCGTCGAACAGGTCGTCGACGAGATCGTCCGGCGTGGCCTGACCAGGATCCTGCTGTGGGGTCACTCCTCGGGCGCCGCGCCGGCCGTGGAGACGGCCAGAAGGCTCCAGGAGCGCGGGGTGGACGTCCAGCGGGTGTTCCTCGGCGCGCAACTGCTCGGCGACGCCGCCCGGCGGCGCGCCGCCATCGACGAGCTGACGCAACTGAGTGACGCCGCGATCGCCGCGAAGCTGAGCGCGGCGGGCGGGTACACCGAACTCGGCGAGCTGGACGCGCGGCACGCCGAGCACGTGGGTGCCGCCTACCGGCACGACTGCGTGTCCGCACACCGCTGTTTCGCCGACCTCCTGGACAACCCGCCGACGCCGAAGCTGTCCGCTCCGGTCACCGTGGTCGTCGCCGCCGACGACCCGAGCACGGCGGACCACCCGCACCGCTACCGCGACTGGCAGCTCCTGGCCGAACAGGTCGACCTGCACGAGCTCGCCGACGGCGGCCACTACTTCCCGCGCACCCGTCCGGCCGACGCGGCACAGGCCGTTCTGCGCGCCGCCGAACTGTTCGCTCCTTCCTGAGTGACAACTGACAGGTGACAACCGACGAATGACAACCGACGAGTGACTGACCCGAGTGACAACCGACTGAGTGGCTACGGAAAGGAAACCGAGATGTCGTCCACTTCCACGGCGTCGATGGTCGACGTGGAACTGCAGCCCGGCAGACCTCCGCTTCTGCGGGCCGAGGTCACCGGTGGCGCGGCGGGCTGGACCGCCGCGCACCGGGACGCGCTGCGCACCGTCGTCGCCGAGCACGGCTGCGTTTTGGTCCGCGGTCTCGGGCTGCGCGACGCGGCCGAGACCAGTGCTGTCTTCTCGAAGCTCGCCACCGGCCTGATGACCGAGAAAGAGGTCTTCGCACCGCGACGGACCTACTCCGACGGCGTGTACTCCTCGACGAAGTGGCCGCCGAACCAGCCGATGTGCATGCACCACGAACTGAGCTACACGCTCGAGTTCCCCAGCCTGATGATGTTCGCCTGCCTGAGCGCGCCCACCGACGGAGGGGCGACCGCGGTGGCCGACGCGCCGACCGTGCTCGAAGCGCTGCCCGCCGAGCTGACCGGGCGGTTCGAGCGCGAGGGCTGGCTGCTCACCCGCAGCTACAACGACGAGATCGGGGCGTCCGTCGCCGAGGCGTTCGGCACCGAGGACCGAGGTGCCGTCGAGAGCTACTGCCGCGCCAACGCCATCGCGTTCGAATGGCAGCCGGACGGCGGGCTGCGCACCCGGCAGCGCCGCAGCGCCGTGGTGCGCCACCCGGTCACCGGCCGCCGCTGCTGGTTCAACCAGATCGCGTTCCTCAACGAGTGGACGATGGCCCCCGAGGTCCGTGAGTACCTGATGGACGTCTACGGGGCCGACGGGCTGCCGTTCAACACCCGCTTCGGCAACGGCGACCCGATCGGCGAGGACGTCGTGGAGCTGCTCAACAGCGTCTACGAGGCCCACACCGCACGCGAACCGTGGCAGGCCGGCGACCTGATGCTCGTCGACAACATCCGCACCGCGCACAGCAGGGAGCCCTTCGAGGGACCACGCGAAGTGCTCGTCGCCCTGGCCGACCCGGTGCGTCTGACCGACTGCTCCCCGACCGTCGAGGTGACCGCGTCATGACCACCACCCGTTCCACCACGCCGGAATCCGCACCGAAATCCGCGCCGAAGTCCGCGCCGGCCGCGCCGATCACCGTGCCGCCGTTCGCGGTGATCCCCGGCGCCCAGGTCCAGCGCGCGCTGCGCGGACACGAGAAGCAGATCGTGGAGCTGGTCGAGGCCACCTACCGGGTGCACGGCGCCGGTGACTCGGTGAACCCGCCGTCGTACTTCCTGCGGTTCCCCGACCGTCCGTCCTCCCGGATCATCGCGCTGCCCGCCTCGATCGGCGGGGAGGTACAGGTGGACGGCCTGAAGTGGATCTCCAGCTTCCCGCAGAACGTGGCGGCCGGTGTCCCCCGGGCCTCGGCCGTACTGATCCTCAACGACCATGACACCGGCTACCCGTTCGCCTGCCTGGAAAGCTCGATCATCAGCGCCACCAGGACGGCCGCGTCGGCCGCGGCGGCCGCCGACCGGCTCAGCCATGACCGGCCGCGACCGGCGCGGGTCGGCTTCTTCGGGGTGGGCCTGATCGCCCGGTACATCCACACGTTCCTGGCCGGCACCGGCTGGTCGTTCGACGAGATCGGTGTGCACGACCTGTCCGCCGACAGCGCGGCGGGTTTCCGGTGCTACCTGGAACAGTCGGGTGCCACCGGCCGGATCACCGTGCACGACAACGCCGAGCAGCTGATCCGCAACAGCGACCTGGTGGTCTTCGCCACTGTCGCCGGGCAGCCGCACGTCAGCGATTTGTCCTGGTTCGAACACAACCCTGTGGTACTGCATGTGTCGCTGCGCGACCTCGCGCCGGAGATCCTGCTCGCCTCGACCAACATCGTCGACGACATCGAGCACTGCCTGAAGGCCGACACCTCGCCGCATCTGGTCGAGCAGCTCACGGGCAACCGGGACTTCGTGCACGGCACGTTGGACGACGTGATGGCCGGACGGGTGACCGTGCCGGCGGACCGGCCGGTGGTGTTCTCACCCTTCGGCCTCGGGGTGCTCGACCTCGCGGTCGGCAAGTACGTCTACGACGAAGTGGTCCGCTGCGGAGAACTGCACGTCGTCGACGACTTCTTCCACGAACTGAGCCGGTACGGATGAGCCGGCCTCGACCCTAGGCCGCAGAAGACAGCGGCCCCTGACGCAGGGCCCTGTCCGACCCGGATGGACACGGCCTCCCGCCCGAAAAAGCGAAGAAGCCCGCCCACGGTCGGACGGACATTCCGAAAGTGCTCTGCTCCAGATTGAGGAGACCGTCGTGCCCGTCATTTCCGTTCCCCAGGCCTACAACGAAGAGGATCTCTATGTCGACCTCCGGGCGATCATCGGGCACTCTCTCTTCCTGAAGTGCGAGGGATTCAACTTCGCCGGCTCGATCAAGTTGAAGGCCGCCATCGAGATGGTGGAGGCCGCCGAGCGGGACGGAGTTCTGAAGCCGGATTCGATCCTGGTCGAATCCTCGTCCGGGAACCTCGGCGTGGCGCTCAGCATGATCGCGGCGAGCAAGGGTTACCGGTTCCTTTGCGTGACGGATTCCCGCGGCAACCTGTCGACCAGGATGATGATGGAGGCCCTGGGCAGCCAGGTGCACATGATCGCCGGTCAGCAGGAGAGCAACGGCGGCTATCTCGGCGCGCGGATCGAGTACGTGCGGGCCCTCTGCGCCTCCGACGACCGGTACGTGTGGCTCAGTCAGTACACCAACCCGAGCAACTGGAAGGCGCACTACCGCAGGACGGCGCCGGAGATCGCCCGTCAGTTCCCGCAGCTGGACGTGCTGTTCGTCGGGGCCGGCACCACCGGCACGCTGATGGGCTGCGCGCGCTACTTCCGGGAGTGGCACCGTCCGGTGCGGGTCGTCGCGGTGGACAGCGTGGGCTCGGTGTCCTTCGGCGGTCCGCCCGGCCGCCGGATGATTCCGGGCCTCGGGATGAGCATGCGCCCGCCCCTGCTCGACGAGTCCTACGTGGACGAAGTGATACGAGTCGAGGAGAGGGACACCGTCCGTACCTGCCACCGGCTGGCCAGGAGAGGTTTCGTGTTCGGCGGCTCCACCGGCACGGTGGTCAGCGGCGCGACGGACTGGTTGAGCCGGCACGACGCACGCGAACTCACCGCCGTGGCCATTGGTCCGGACCTCGGCGAGCGCTACCTCGACACCATCTACCAGGCCAGCTGGCTGCGTGATCTCTACGGCGACAACGTCCTCAACTCCGAGGAGATCGCCGCCGATTCCTGGGCGCCCTCCCCCACGCCACCGACGCGGTGGGGCCGGACGGTCGACCTCCAGGACAGCGAGCGCGGCAAAAGCCAACGCCCTCAGCTCCAGGACCGTAAGAGCTAGCGCCCGTCTTCGCGGGTGGGCGGGGTCCGGCACGCGCCGGGCCCCGCGGCCCGGGCCGCCCACACCGGGGCGGTACTTCGACGAACTCGGCGGCCACGGGATTCGGTTGTCCGACCAGGCGCGGTAGGGGAGGTACGGGAGCGAAATACTGATCACTGTTTTCGGTGACGTTGCCCACTATGTGATGGGGACATCTAGGCAATTCCTACATTGTCACCGAAAGTTGGGGACGGAAATCCCCACAGAAAGCAATCGCTCCCCATGCGCCGTTCGTCCGACGTTCCCGTACAGCCCCACGCCGTCACCGTCGCCGAAGTGATCCCTGGTGAACTGATCGCCCTGTCCGAACAGGATGTGGCGGAGAACACCTGGTACGTGGTGATGCACACCCTGCCCGAGACTCCCCACACCATTCGCCTGACATTGCGGCCGCCACTCGGCGGAATTGATCACCACGAGATATTCGAACGCGGTCACCAAGTGGCCACGGCCTGCCGCCGAATGGATGTCGGGGCAATTCCCGAGATCACCTCCACCGACCTCGGCCCGGTGGAATTCCGGGACGGCGACCGCATCACCTCACTGCGCGCCGTGGACCCCCGGGCCGTCGAGGAGTCGTACACCCGCAGGTGGGGTCACTGGTACCGGGACCTGGACCGCCGGGCCGAGGATCCCGTCCCCGACGAGGAACTGCGGGACCTGGCCGAACAAGTCACACACAAAGGACATGTCGTACGGCATTACCCGCGCCCGAGGCGGGCCGCCGAGGTGTACGCACCCCGCCGGGTCGTCGTCACCGGGCTCGGTGCCGTGACGCCGCTCGGTGTCGGGGTCGAGGAGCTGTGGCGGGGCCTGGTCGAGGGCCGGTGCGGGATAAGCGAGTTGGAGGGCGAGGAGTTCGCCGAACTGCCCGTGCGAGTCGCGGGCAGCGTGCCCGTGGACCCCGTCGGACTGCTGCCCCGGCCGCAGGCGCGGCGGATGAATCGGTCCGCCCAGTTCGCGGTGCTCGCCGCCCGGGAGGCCTGGCAGGACGCCGGGCTCGACCCGGCCGGCACGACGGAGAGCGGGCTGGCGCCCGAGCGGGTCGGCGTCTCGGTCGGGGCCATCCTCGGTGACGCCTCCGTGCTCGTCGGCGGTGACCGCAAGCTGCGGGACAAGGGGCCGCGTGCGGTCTCCCCGCTCACCACTCCGATGACCGTGCCCTCGCAGGCCGCCTCCCAGGTGTCGCTCGCACTGCACATCACCGGCGAGGCCCGCACCGTGACCAGCGCGTGCGCCTCCGGCACCGAGGCCATCGGACAGGCCATCGACCGCATCCGGTACGGCCGGGTGGACGTCGCCCTCGCCGGGGGCGCAGAAGCCGTCGTCACCCCCGCGATCATGGCCTCGTTCGCCGCCATGCGCGCGCTCTCCACCCACGAGCTCGGAGCCATCAGCCCCTCCCGGCCGTTCGCCAGCGACCGCGACGGCTTCGTGAACGGCGAGGGCGCGGGCTTCCTGCTCCTGGAGGCCGAGGAGCACGCCCGGGCACGCGGCGCGCGCGTCTACTGCGAGGCCGCGGGCTGGGGACTGTCCGCCGACGCCCACCACATGGCCGCCCCCGACCCGTCCGGCAGCGGCGTGGCGCTGGCACTGCGCCGGGCCGTCCACGACGCCGGTGCCCATGTCGTGGACGTCGTCCACGTCAACGCCCATGCCACCGCCACGGTCGACGGCGACCTCGCCGAGGCGAGCGCGCTGCGCGCCGTGCTCGGCGGGAGCGTGCCCGTGACCGCGCTGAAGGGCCACCTAGGCCATCTCCAGGGAGCGGCGGGCGGTGTGGAGGCAGTCGCCACGGTGCTCACCCTCCACCACGGCCTCATCCCGCCCACCATCGGCTGCGACGACCAGGACGACGCGATCGACCTGGACGTGGTGACCAAGAACCCCCGCCGGCTGCCCGCGCTCGGCGACCTCGCCCTGAGCAACTCGTTCGGGTTCGGCGGGCACAATGCGGTGCTGGCCCTGCGGCGTACGGGGTGAGCCGGACGGGGTGAGCCGGACGAGGTGAGCCGTACGAGGTGACGGGGCTCCGGGGCCCGCGGGTGCCCCGGGGCGGTCAGGCCGAGGCGCGCCCCCGCGGGGTGGCCTTCTTCGTGGCCGTCTTCTTCCCCGTCGCCTTCTTGGCGGTCGTCTTCTTGGCCGCCGTCTTCTTCGCGGTGGACTTGGTGGCCGCCGCCTTGCCGGCCGCCTGGCCCGTCGGCTTCGCCGTGGACTTCGCGACCGTCTTCTTCGCCGCCGTCTTCCTCGCGGTCGACGTGGACTTCTTCCCGCCGACCTCCTTGGGCGCCGTACGGGCCGACCTGCGCGAGGGCAGCGGGGTGACCTCGGCGGATGCGCCGGTCAGCGCCCCGGCTTCCTCGTCCGTCTCCTCACCCCGGGACACCTTGGCCGCGCGCACGCTCTTCTCCAGGGCGGCCATCAGGTCGAGCACCTTGCCGCCGGCCCGCTCTCCGGCGGGCGGTGCGGCCGGGAGTTCGCCAGAGGCCTTGGCGGCGACGAGTTCCTCGACGGCCTCGCGGTAGTCGTCGTGCAATTCGGTGAGTTCGACCTCGCCGAGGGTGTCCATGAGTGCGTCGGCCAGGTCGAGTTCCTTGTCCCGTACGGTCACGCTCGCGTCCGGGGCGACTTCCTGCGTGGACCGGATCTCGTCCGGCCACAGCAGCCCGTGCATGGCGATCACGTCGTCCACCACGCGCAGCATGCCGAGCCGCTCCCGCCCGCGCAGTGCGAACTTCGCGACGGCGACCTTCTGGCTGCGCTTGAGCGCCTCGCGCAGCAGGACGTACGGCTTGGTGGCGGGGACGCCGTTCGCGGCCAGGTAGTACGCCGTGTCCATCTGGAGCGGGTCGATCCGCTCGGCCGGCACGAACGCCACGATCTCGATCGTCCTCGCGGTGGGGATCGGCAGCGCGGCCAGCTCCTCGTCCGTGATCGGGATCAGCGTGCCGTCCGCGTCCTCGTACGCCTTGCCGATCTCACCGGTGGTGACCTCGCGGTCCTCCAGTTCGCAGAACTTGCGGTACCGGATGCGGCCGCCGTCGTCCAGGTGGACCTGGCGGAAGGAGATCGAGTGGCTCTCCGTCGCGTTCACGACCTTGATCGGGATGCTGACCAGACCGAAGGAGATGGCGCCGTTCCAGATGGATCGCACGTGCGGCACCTTCCTGGTGGTTCCTGCTGACGCGGGTTCTCAGTGGCGCGGGTTCCTGCTGACGCGGGTTCTTGCTGAATCGGGTCGCGGGTGCGGTTGAGAGCCAGGCTAGACGGGTGTGCGCGACCTCACATCCGCACGGGAGCGGGGGGGTGACCTGGGCGCCTTGATACCGATTTCATGCGACTCTCGTCGTATGACGCCGATCACGGAAGTGGAGGGACGGCGGCTCGCGCTCACCCGTCTGGACAAGGTGCTGTACCCCGCGACGGGTTTCACCAAGGGTGAGGTCCTGCACTACTACGCGACGGTCGCGGAACCCCTGCTGGCGCACCTCCACGACCGGCCGGTCTCCTTCCTCCGCTACCCCGACGGGCCGGACGGACAGGTCTTCTTCACCAAGAACGTGCCGCCCGGCACCCCCGACTGGGTCCGGACCGCCGAGGTCCCCCGGACGGAGGGCCCCGCCCGGATGGTCCTGGTCCAGGACCTCCCCTCGCTGATGTGGGCGGCGAACCTCGTCACCGAGTTCCACACGCCGCAGTGGCAGGTGGACGCGCCCGGTCTGGCCGACCGGCTCGTGTTCGACCTCGACCCGGGGGCGCCGGCGACGGTCGTCGAGTGCTGCGAGGTCGCGATGTGGCTGCGGGAGCGGCTGGCTGTGGACGGGATCGAGGCGTACGCGAAGACGTCCGGGTCGAAGGGGCTGCATCTGCTGGCGCCGGTGGTGCGGGTGCCGTCCTCGGACGTCAGCGCGTATGCGAAGGAGCTGGCCGTGGAGGCGGAGCGGGCGTTGCCGGCGCTCGTCACGCACCGGATGACCAAGAGTCTGCGGCCCGGGAAGGTGTTCGTCGACCACAGTCAGAACGCCGCGCGGAAGACGACGGCCACGCCGTACACGCTGCGTGCGCGGTCCGCGCCCACCGTGTCCGCCCCCGTCACCTGGGACGAGGTCGCGTCCTGCGGGGACCCGTCCGGGCTCGTCTTCCACGCCGACGACATCGCCCCACGCCTCCACCGACACGGCGATCTCCTCACCCCCCTCCTCACCCCGCCCCCCTGACCCACCAGGGGGTCTTCAGAGGCGCGGGGAACTGCGCGACCGGCCCACACCCACCCACAGCCGAACAGACACCGGCACGCAGCGATCCAGGGCTACGGAGTCACGTCCGTAGCCATGTGTGACGGTCGCGGGCCATCGCATGCAGGGCCTCCACGTCCGCCGGCTTCAGGACACCCCCGAGGCGGGCCAGCGAGGACAGGTCGGTGTCCTGCAAGACGCGGACCTCGCGGAGGGGGGCGAGGACGTCGAGGTCGGCGGGGCCGGCCACCGCCAGGACGGCGTGGACCTCGGCGGTCAGCGCGTACGAGGCCCGGTCGGCGTCGGCACGAACCCGGCGCAGCAGCGGATACGGCTCCCGGCGGCCGACGGTCACCATGGGGTCGGCGACGAGAACCCGCTGCTTGCGGGCGTACAGCGAGCGCAGGGCGAAGATCCCGCCGGGGCCGATCAGCAAGTGGTGGACGCGGTCGCCGCCAGGGAGCGGGATGGAGTGGACGGTGTGCCAGCCCGCGCCCTCCAGGCGGTCCAGGGCCTCCCCGACCGCCTGCTCGGCGGCGAGCGCACGGCGCCGCGGGTCGGGCCGCAGGCGGCGCGCCGGTCCCGGGTCACGGTCGAGGTCGATCACCAGCGCCTCGCCGGGCCGGTTCGGCGCGAGGTCGTCGTCCGGGTGGAGGGTCAGCCGGGCCAGCTCCGCGGGGGTCGGGACCGGTGGAGGCCCCACCGTCACCGGGCCGGTCAGGAACGGGCCGAGCACGTCGAGCACGTCCTCCCGCCGCTCCTCGCTGAGCAGATTGACGCGGGCTGCCTCACGGTCGTACCAGGCGACGTTCCTCCCGTCGGTCAGGCACACGTACAGGCGCTCCTGCCCGTGGCGCCAGGTCGGTATGACGCGCAGTCCGTTCATGCACCATCACCCCATGACCATGGGAACAGGCGGGGTGCTCCAGGGGCAAGAACCCGGTTACCTTTGTGAGCAGTTGGGGGAGTTGTGGGAGGCGCTGTTGCGGACTCGCAGAAAGCAACCCGATGTGCCCGCTCCGGACAGCCCGTGGAGCGAGATCGTGCCTGGCCTGTGGATGGGCGGACACGCGTTCGCCGGGCGTGCCGGCGAGCCGGAATTCGCGGTCGTGAGGGATGAGTTCGACCTGGTCCTGACGCTGCTGCGGCTGCCGGGGCACGGCCCCGACCCGGGCGTCGAGCACCATGTGTGGCCGATTCCGGACGGTCCCCTGGACGGGACACAGCTCGCGGGAGTGATCCGGCTCGCGCGGGCCGCGGACGACGCGCTGGAGGACGGGCGCCGGGTCCTGGTGCGCTGCTACCACGGCTACAACCGCTCGGGGCTCGTGGTCGCGCACGCGCTGGTCCTCGCGGGGCACACCTCCGACGAGGCGATCCGCCTGATCCGCAGCCGCCGCTCGCCCTGGGCCCTGCACAACGAACTGTTCGTGGAGTACCTGCGCGCCGGTCTGCCCACGGCCCGCCTCCTGGAGGAACTGGCGGAGTAGCCCCCCCCGGCCCCACTCCCTCACACCGTCGCGCCCTCATGCCGTCACGCCCTCACCGGCCCCACCGACCCCACCCGCGAACAAAAAGGACTTCCCTACGAATATGGTGTAGGCCGTCGGTTTCGTCGATTTCACGCCGACCTCGCGCACCGAGCCGTCCCCCTGGCCCCGGATCGAGGCCGGCCCGGACGCAGGAGCGCAGTGACCCCCACCCGGCCCAGCCGTCTCGTGCTCGCCGCCCTCGTCGCCCTGCTGGCGGCGGCCGTGGCGGGCTGTGGCGACTCCGGCGCCCTCCGGGGCGCGGGGGCGACGCCCACCGCCGTCGGCCCGGCCCGGCTCTGGCCCGAGCTGCCGCCCGCGTCGACGGCCGCCCTCGACTACGGCGAGGCGGACACCGAGACGGTCACGGGCATCACGGCACCGGGCGACGACATCCACAAGGTGGACCCGATCGCCGTGTTCCGTGCCGAGGTCGGCCGCCACCCGGACGCGTACAGCGCCGTCCACGCCCCGTACCGTGAGGCGGCCCAGCAGCTCAAGTACTGCACCGGCGAGGACACGCTCGGCGGGAAGTGCCCGATCCTCCATGCGTACTACCGTGATCTCACGGGTGACCGGAAGGACGACCTGGTGCTCGGCATCCGCTTTCCGCAGAATCAGCTGGCGGTGCGTGTGTACACCTTCGAGCACCACAAGCTGGTCCAGATCATGGGCACCGTGGACAGCACGATCAGCGTCGAGATCGCGGGCCGTGACGTGATCATCCGCTCGCCCTCGACCCTGCCGGGTTACGAGTACCGCACGGTGTGGACCTGGGACCCGCACCAGCACGCGATGCTGGCGACCCGGGACGAGATCCTCCGGGTGGGCACGCCCAGCCCCGCCAGGCGCGGCACCACCGCACCCGTCCCCTCGGCACCCCCCGCCCCGCCGGTCTCGCCCTCCCCCACGCCGTCGACCGCCGCGAGCACTCCATGAGGCTGCCCCCGCGCCGCTTCCGGTCGCCCCGCCGTCTCCCCCACTGGGCCGCCACCCTCACCTGGAAGGCCGCCGCCTTCATCACGGTGATGTGCTGCGGTCTCGCCGCCCTGCTCGGCGTCCTCGTGCACGTCTCGGTGACCAACCAGACCGTCGGCGAGGCCCGCGGCCGGGCGCTCGACCGGCTGGCGGAGGTGACGGCGGCCTACGAGGCGGGCGACCGGCTGCCGCCGGGCGCGGGGCTGGATCTCCCGGGCCTGCCGGCGCCGCTGCGCGAGCTGGCGACGGACGGGCACCGCGGCACGATGGTCGGGGACAACGACCCGCACCCCACCATGTGGGCGGCCGGACCCGCGAGCCGCGGGCGGGCGCTCGCCGTGCAGTTCGACTACTCGCAGGGCGCGCACGCCATCGACGCCCTGGACCGGTCGATCGTGTGGTCCTCGGCGCTGGCGATCGGCGCGACCCTGCTGGTGGGAGTGTTCGCGGTGACGCGGGTGACTCGTCGGCTGCACGCGACGGCACAGGTGGCCCGGCGGATCAGCGCGGGCGACCTGGACGCGCGCGTCAACGATCCCCGTACGGCCGTGGACCCCCGTACGCGGTACCCGGCCGGCCCCCAGGACGAGGTGGCCGCGGTCGCCGGGGCCCTCGACACGATGGCGTCCTCCCTGCAGAGCAAGCTGACGAGCGAGCAGCGCTTCACCGCGGACGTGGCGCACGAGCTGCGCACCCCGCTGACCGGGCTGCACGCGGCGGCGGAGCTGCTGCCGCCGGGCCGGCCGACGGAGCTGGTCCGCGACCGGGTGGCCACGCTGCGGACGCTCACCGAGGACCTGCTGGAGATCTCCCGGCTGGACGCCGGGCGGGAGCTGCTGGAGCTGGACTCGGAGCCGCTGGCCCCGCTGGCCGAGCGGGTGGTACGGGCGTCGGGCACCGAGACCGAGGTGCGGGTCGTGGGTGGCGTCCGGGTGGAGACCGACCGGCGCCGTCTGGAGCGGGTGCTCGGCAATCTGGTGGCCAACGCGCACAAGCACGGGGCGGAACCGGTGGTGCTCACCGTCGACGGCCCGGTGGTGACGGTGCGGGACCACGGCAGCGGCTATCCGGAGTACCTGCTGGAGCACGGGCCGCAGCGGTTCCGAACGGAGGGCGGTTCGAAGGGCCATGGGCTGGGGTTGACGATCGCGCTCGGCCAGGCGGAGGTGCTGGGCGCGCGGTTGGTCTTCGCCAACGCTCCCGAGGGCGGTGCGATCGCGACGCTGACGCTTCCTCAGGACGAGCGCGGCGCGCCCGGCCCGACCGGTGAGAAAGGGCCGACCGGGGCACGCTGAGCGTCCTCGCGTCCCCGATGGCGCAGTGCGGCCTGCGCGCGTCCGAGCTCGCTCCTAATGTGGCGATTAGTCAGATTTACCACCTTTCCGGAGGAGCCTCCATGTCCCTGCGCCACACCTTTGCCCGCACCGGGATGGTGCTCGCCACCGGCGCGCTCATCGCGGCCGCGGGCGCCGGACCCGCCCTCGCCGCCGGCAAGCCCACCACGACCATGGGCACCGGACCCGGCATCGCCGACGACTCCGGGATCCGCGACTGGGACAACGGAGACTGGGACAACGGGGAGGACCCCTACTTCGACGACGACGGTCTGGGCGACAGCCACTTCGACCCGTACCGCGACGAACGGCTCGACGACCACCGCCGCTTCGAGGGCCAGATCCTCTCCCGCAACGGCCTCGCGCTGCACAACCGGCCCGACCGCCGCAGCCGGATCATCCGTATCGCGCCGTTCCGCGAGCGGGTCCACATCTACTGCAAGACCACGGGCGAGCGCGTCGGCGGCAACCCGATCTGGTACCTGATCACCGACGGCACCTGGTCCTGGGGATCGGCGCAGCACATCGACAACATCGGCCCGTCCCCGCGCTGGTGCTGACGCCGGGTCGCGCCCACCGGGTCCGCCCGTTTGTCATCACCTAACGGGACATCAGGTTCGGCGCTTGCTACGTTCCGGACATGATTCAGCCCGGAATGCCCGGAATTCCCGGTACGCGGGGAACGACCGTGGCAGCGGACCCGCCCACCCCCGCTGTCCGCCTGCCCCGGCGCCGTGGCATCGAGTTCACCCTGATCGTCATGGCCGTACTGCTGTCCGTGTTCGGCTACTGCGCGGTCGGATACGCCCGGCACGACGCCCTCCCGCCCGGCGCCGCCGTCTACGGCGCCGGGCTCGGCGTGCTCGCACTCCTCGCGCATGTCGCGGTGCGGCTGCGGGCGCCGTACGCCGATCCGCTGCTGCTGCCCATCGCCGTCCTGCTCAACGGCCTGGGCCTGGTGCTGATCTACCGCCTGGACCTGGAGACCCCCGGCGACCGGGCCGCGCCCACCCAGCTCATGTGGTCGACGCTCGGCGTCGCGCTCTTCATCGCGGCCGTCCTCTTCCTGCGCGACCACCGCGTCCTGCAGCGCTACACCTACGTCTCGGTCGTCACGGCGCTGGGCCTGCTGACCCTGCCCATCCTCTTCCCCGCCGTGAACGGCGCCCGCATCTGGATCCGGATCGCCGGGTTCTCCATCCAGCCGGGCGAGTTCGCGAAGGTGCTGCTCGCGGTCTTCTTCGCCGGCTACCTCGCGGCCAACCGCAACGCGCTCGCCTACGCGGGCCGCCCCGTCTGGCGGTTCAAACGGCTCCAGCTCCCCACCGGCCGGGTCCTCGGCCCGATCGTCGCGATCTGGCTGCTGAGCGTGCTGGTCCTGGTCCTGGAGCGGGACCTCGGCACCTCGTTGCTGTTCTTCGGCCTCTTCGTGATCATGCTGTACGTCGCCACCGGCCGCACCGGCTGGATCGCCGTGGGCCTGCTGCTCGCCTGTGTGGGCGCGGTCGCCGTCGGCTGGCTGGAACCGCACGTCCACAGCCGGGTGCAGGACTGGCTGCACCCCTTCGCGACGATCGAGGCGGGCCAGGGGCCGAACCAGCTCGCCCAGTCCCTGTTCGCGTTCGCCGCGGGCGGGATGATGGGCACCGGCCTCGGGCTCGGCCACTCCGTCCTCATCGGATTCGCCGCCAAGTCGGACTTCATCCTGGCCACCGCGGGCGAGGAACTGGGCCTCTTCGGACTCTGTGCGATCTTCCTCCTCTACGGCCTTCTCGTGGAACGCGGCTACCGCGCCGGCCTCGCCCTGCGCGACCCCTTCGGACGGCTCCTCGCCATCGGCCTCGCCTCGATCGTGGCGCTCCAGGTCTTCGTGATCGCGGGCGGCGTGACCGATCTGATCCCGCTGACCGGGATGGCGATGCCGTTCCTGGCCCAGGGCGGCTCCTCGGTCGTCACCAACTGGATCATCGTGGCGCTGCTGATCCACGTCAGTGACTCGGCACGCAGCCAGTACGACGGGACGGCGGCGCCATGACCAAGTACATCCGCCGGGCCGCCGCGCTCTGCGCGGTGCTGCTGCTGGCGCTCCTCGTCAACGCCACCCGCGTCCAGGTCTTCCAGGCCGGGGCGTACGACGACAACCCGGCCAACCGCCGCCAGACGATCGCCCGCTACGGCCAGCCGCGCGGTGACATCCTCGTCGGGGGCCGGCCGGTCACCGGCTCCAGGGACAGCGGCCAGCAGCTCCGTTACGAACGGACGTACACGGACGGCCCGTTGTACGCGCCCGTGACCGGCTTCGCCTCGCAGGTGTACGGGACGACGTTCCTGGAGAACTCCGAGGACGGCATCCTCTCCGGCAGCGACCCCCTGCTCTCGCCGTTCCCTCTGTGGAACGACGCCACCCGCGCCCAGAACCCCGCCGGCAAGGTGGTCACGACGATCGACCCCGCCGCACAGCGCGCCGCGTACCGGGGTCTCGGTGCGCGGCGCGGGGCGGTGGCCGCCATCGAGCCGTCCACGGGCAAGATCCTCGCGCTGGTCTCCACCCCCTCGTACGACCCCGGGGAGCTGTCAGGGACGGGCAAGGCGGTCAGGCACGCCTGGGAGCGGCTGAACGGGGCGGCGGACAAGCCGATGCTCAACCGGGCGATCCGGCAGACCTATCCGCCCGGGTCGACGTTCAAGGTGGTGACGGCCGCGGCGGCCCTCGACGCGGGGGTGGTGACGGACCTCGACACATCGACCACCTCCCCGGACCCCTACCGGCTGCCCGGCACCACCACCCGGCTGACGAACGAGACCGAGGGCTGCGAGGACGCCTCGCTGCGCTACGCCTTCGAGTGGTCCTGCAACACGGTCTTCGCCAAGCTGGGCGTGGACGTGGGACTGAGCGACATGACCCGTACGGCGGCGGACTTCGGTTTCAACGACCGCCTGCGGATCCCCTTCTCCGTCGCCCCCAGCAACTTCGACACGACACTCGACAAGCCGCAGCTCGCGCTCTCCTCCATCGGTCAGTTCAACACCCGGGCCACTCCCCTCCAGATGGCGATGATCTCGGCGGCCGTCGCGGGCGGCGGCTCCGTCAAAACGCCCTATCTGGTGGAGAAGACGACCACCCGGAGCGACAGCACGGTGTCGTCGACCGGTCCCCGCACGCTCCACCAGGCGATGAACCCGGCGACCGCCCTGCGGATGCGCGAGCTGATGACGGATGTGGTGACGGAGGGCACCGGCACCAACGCCGCGATTCCCGGAGCGACGGTCGGCGGCAAGACCGGGACCGCCCAGCACGGCATCGACAACCTGGGGACGCCGTACGCCTGGTTCATCTCCTGGGCCCAGGCGGACGGCTCGATGGAGCCCGCGGTGGCGGTCGCGGTCGTCGTCGAGGACGCGGCGGCCGACCGCGGGGACATCAGCGGGGGCGGGGACGCGGCGCCGATCGCGAAGGCGGTGATGGAGGCGGTCCTCGGGTTCTGAGACGGGAGTTGGGGCCGCCCCCGGGAATGAACGCCCCCGCCTGAACGGACGTACCCATACGGGCGTATTTATGGGGAGGGGAACCCACCCACGAGATTCCAGCCCGTGCCCTGCCGGAGGTACCTCGCCCGTGAGCATCACCAAAGCGGCCCCGCCCGGGGCCGACCACAGCGACGCGGACGCGCCGGACGGTCCACGGGAACTGACGGACGCACCGGACGGTCCGAGGGAACAGGCGGCCACTTCCCAGGGCTGGCAGTTCAACTCGCCGCTCGTCCTGGTCATGCTGCTGCTCGTCCTGGTGGTGGCGCAGGGGCCGATCCGCCGGGCGATGTCGGCGCCGGTGATGCAGAGCTGGATGACCGTGTTCGTCGCGGTGGTCTGCCAGGCTCTGCCCTTCCTCGTGCTCGGTGTGATGCTGTCGGCGGTCATCGCGGTGTTCGTGCCGCCGACGTTCTTCGCCCGGGCGCTGCCCAAGCGGCCCGCGCTGGCCGTGCCGGTCGCCGGGATGGCGGGAGCGGTGCTGCCCGGCTGCGAGTGCGCGTCGGTGCCGGTGGCGGGGGCGCTGGTACGGCGGGGGGTCACGCCCGCGGCGGCGCTGGCGTTCCTGCTGTCGGCGCCCGCGATCAACCCGATCGTGCTGACGGCCACCGCCGTCGCGTTCCCCCGCAACCCCGGGATGGTCCTCGCCCGGTTCGTGGCGAGCCTGCTCGTGGCCTGCGTGATGGGGTGGCTGTGGCAGCGGCTGGGACGTTCGGACTGGATGCGGCCGCCGGCCCGGCCCTCGCACGAGGGGCTCGGCAAGGGCGCCGCGTTCTGGGACTCCGTACGGCACGACGTGATGCACGCCGGCGGGTTCCTCGTCATCGGGGCGATGGCGGCGGCCACGCTGAAGGCCGTCGTCCCGGCGACCTGGCTGCACGCCGCGGCCGCCAACCCGGTGGTGGCGATCCTCGCCCTCGCGGTCCTCGCCGTACTGCTGTCCATCTGCTCCGAGGCCGACGCGTTCGTCGTCTCCTCGCTGACCCAGTTCTCGCTGACCGCGCGGCTGGCCTTCCTCGTGGTGGGACCGATGATCGACCTGAAACTCTTCGCCATGCAGGCGGGCACGTTCGGCCGCGGGTTCGCCCTGCGGTTCGCGCCCGCCACCTTCGCTCTGGCCATCCTCGGCTCGGTCCTCGTCGGGACGGTGCTGCTGTGAACCGGCAGGCACAGGCGGCGGTCCTGTTCCTCGTCGGCGCGGCGGTCCTGCACGCCGGACTCACCGACCTCTACCTGCGCTACGTCAAGGCGGGGTTGCGGCCGTTGCTGCTGGCCGCCGGGGTCGTACTGATCATGGCGGCGGTGGCGACGGTCTGGTACGAGCGACGGGGCCGGGGTGAAGCCGGCCACGGCGACGGGCACGGGCACGTCCACCGCGAACCCCGTGTCGCCTGGCTCCTCGTCCTCCCCCTCCTCGCCCTGATCCTGGTCTCCCCGCCCGCGCTGGGCTCCTACAGCGCCATGCACGCCGGTACGGCCCTGCAGGCGCCCCTCGCCTACCCGTCCCTGCCGGCCACGGACCCGCTCCCGCTCGGCGTCGTCGACTACGCGGGCCGCGCCGCCTACGACCACGGCCGCACCCTGGCCCACCGGCGGGTCGAAGTCACCGGCTTCGTCGCCCTCGCCAAGGACGGCACCCCGTACCTGGTCCGGATGGCCCTCAACTGCTGTGCCGCCGACGCCCAACCGGTCAAGATCGGCCTGACCGGCCACATCCCGCCCGTCCTTCAGCCCGACACCTGGCTCCAGGTCACCGGTACCTACACCGCCAAGCAGACCAAGGACCCCGTCAACGACGGCCGCATCCCGTTCCTCGACGTC
Organism: Streptomyces sp. NPDC107454; assembly: GCF_055582885.1. Classification (NCBI taxonomy): domain Bacteria; kingdom Bacillati; phylum Actinomycetota; class Actinomycetes; order Kitasatosporales; family Streptomycetaceae; genus Streptomyces; species Streptomyces sp. NPDC107454. The sequence continues at coordinate 145,107 of NZ_JBVJPA010000008.1, forward strand.
ACCGCGGCCAAACCGGTCCCGACCCCGCACGACCCGTACGACGAGAGCTGGAACAACTGAGGCGGGCCGGGCCGCCTACCCGGCGCCGGGTAGCGTCTCGCGGCGGCTCAGCCATTCCTCGGGCACGTGTCCCACTCCCGTACGGGCACCCACGATGCCGCCCGTGATGGCGCAGGTCGTGTCGACGTCGCCGAAACCCTCCGCCGTGCTCCACAGGGCCGAGGTCAGATCGTCGGGGTGACGGGCGGCGCACCAGACGGCGAAGGGGACGGTGTCGTCGGCGCGGACGTGTTGGCCGTTGCCGAGGATGTCCGCGGCCTTCCACGGCTCGGTGGTGAAGGGGAGCCGCGCCGCGCGCCGCAGCCCCTCGCGGACAGCGCTGTCGGGCGTGGCCTCCACCACGGTGGCGATATTCAGGTCCCACCGGGTGGACAGCGCCGCCGCGACAGCCACCGCCACCGCGCCCGCGATGCCCTCCGGGTGGGCATGGGTCACCTCTGCCGAGAGCGTCGCCTGTGCGATCACCAGACGCAGGTCGTGCCGGAACCAGGCGCCCAACGGGGCCACCCGCATCGCCGCGCCGTTGCCGAGGCTGCCCTCGCCGTCGAAGAGTCCGCGTGCCAGTTCCGCCCAGCGGTCCGGCTCCTGGAGGAGGCGCGGGAGCAGTTGGTGCATGCCGTAGCCGTAGCCCCGGGCGGGGTCGGCGTCGTAGCCGAGGGCGAAGGCCTGGGCCAGTTCCGCTTGCCGGATCTCGCCGTGTTCGTCGAGGACACGGAGGATGCCGAGTGCCATCGCCGTGTCATCCGTCCAGTGCCAGTCCGGTTCCTCGGGGGTGCGCCGGGCGCGGATCTCCTCGTACGCCTGGGGGCGGTCCCGGAAGAGGGGGAACCAGCGTTCGCCGAAGGCGTCGCCCAGGGCCAGGCCGTCCAGGCTGCGGCGGGCCAGGGCGCGCGGGGTGAGACGGTGGTTCGGGGCGAATGTCATGTTGTGAGCATGCCGGTCCGGGCGGGCCGACGCACGCGTGTTCGGGCAAGCCGCGTCCGGCGGTTCGCCCTACGAGCCCTCCCCCTTCTCGATCATGTCCTCCACCTCCGCCACCCGTTCCCTCTCCTCCGTCGCGAACCGCTCCGCGTCCAGCCGTTCGGCCACCTCCTCGTCCTGGGCCATGAGCAGGTCGAGGTTGGAGTCGCCCATCTCGAAGACGCCCATGTCGACGTACGCACGCTGGAGGCGCTCGCCCCACAGGCCGATGTCCTTGACGCACGGGACGATGCGGCTGAAGAGCAACTGGCGGAAGAGACGGAGGAATTCGGACTGTTCGCTGTATTCCTCGGCCTCGGCCTTGGGAATGCCGAAGTTCTCCAGGACCTCGACGCCGCGCAGCCGGTCCCGCATCAAGTAGCAGCCCTCGATGACGAATTCCTCGCGCTCGCGGAGTTCGGCGTCGGAGAGTTGTGTGTAGTAGTCGCGCAGCGCCATCCGGCCGAAGGCGACGTGGCGGGCCTCGTCCTGCATCACGTAGGCGAGGATCTGCTTGGGGAGGGGCTTGTCGGTGGTGTCCCTGATCATGCCGAAGGCCGCCAGGGCCAGGCCCTCTATGAGGACCTGCATCCCGAGGTACGGCATGTCCCAGCGGGAGTCCCGGAGGGTGTCGCCGAGGAGCGACTGCAGGTTGTCGTTGATCGGGTAGAGCATCCCGATCTTCTCCTGCAGGAAGCGGGCGTAGATCTCGGCGTGGCGGGCCTCGTCCATGGTCTGGGTGGCCGAGTAGAACTTCGCGTCCAGGTCGGGGACCGACTCGACGATGCGCGCCGCGCAGACCATGGCCCCCTGCTCACCGTGCAGGAACTGGCTGAACTGCCAGGACGCGTAGTGCTTGCGCAGCTCACCCTTGTCCCGCTCGGTCATCTTCGCCCAGTACGGGGTCCCGTAGAGGGTCAGCGACTCGTCGGGGGTACCGAGAGCGTCGTGGGGGTCGACCTCCAGGTCCCAGTCGATTCTCTTCTGGCCGTCCCACTGTTTGTCCTTGCCCTTCTGGTACAGGGCGAGGAGTCGGTCGCGGCCGTCGTCGTACTCCCAGCTGAAGCGTGCCGCCCCTGAGGCCGGTACCTGCCAGAGGGGGTCTCCCGGGTCCTTGGCGTACAGCTCGTGCGTCGGCATACCTCGCAGGCTCACACGAGGTAGACGCGTCGTCAACAAGTCGCGCGCAAGGGATTGACGAGCTTGCTGACAAGCAGTCTCATAAGTCGTGACCGTCGGTAACCCAGACGGATCCCGAACCAGATCCCGTACGACGAGGTGGGAACAGCCATGACGACCGTGACGGAAGTGGATGTGCTGCGCGATGCGCTCGGTCTGCTCAAGGACCGGGAGCAGGTCGCCGAGCGGCTGCTCGACTCCTCCGCCAAGCACTCCTTCGACCCGGACAAGGAGCTGGACTGGGACGCGCCCTTCGAGGAGGGCAAGTGGTTCTGGCCGCCGGAGCTGGTGTCGCTGTACGACACTCCGCTGTGGAAGCGGATGGGCGAGGAGCAGCGGATTCTGCTCTCGCACCACGAGGCCGCCGCGCTGGCTTCGCTGGGGATCTGGTTCGAGATCATTCTGATGCAGTTGCTGGTGCGGCACATTTACGACAAGGCGGCGACGAGTGCGCATGTGCGCTACGCGCTGACCGAGATCGAGGACGAGTGCCGGCACTCGAAGATGTTCGCCCGGCTGATCTCGCACGGCGGAACGCCGTACTACCCGGTGAGCCGGACGCATCGGAATCTGGGGCGGGTCTTCAAGACCATCTCGACCACGCCCGGGTCCTTCACGGCGACTCTGCTCGGCGAGGAGATCCTCGACTGGATGCAGCGGCTGACCTTTCCGGACGAGCGGGTGCAGAGCCTGGTACGGGGAGTCACGCGCATCCACGTGGTGGAGGAGGCGCGGCACGTGCGGTACGCGCGGGAGGAGCTGCGGCGGCAGATGGTGACGGCGCCGCGGTGGTCGCAGGAGTTCACCCGGGTGACGTCGGGCGAGTTCGCCCGGATCTTCTCCGTCGCCTTCGTCAATCCCGAGGTCTACACGAACGTCGGCCTCGACCAGCGGGAGGCCGTGGCACAGGTACGGGCGAGCGGGCACCGGCGGGAGGTCATGCAGACCGGCGCCAGGCGGCTGACCGACTTCCTGGACGACATCGGGGTGCTGCGGGGGGTCGGACGGCGCATGTGGAAGGCGTCGGGGCTGCTGGCCTGAGGGGCGGGGGCGCCACGGCCCCTTCCGCGCGTGCCCGGCCGCGGGTGGAAGGGGGCTCGTGTCCTGGCCGTTACGCTGCCGACATGACCTCGCAGGCTCCCACCCCCGCATACCGTCGGCTGAGCGTCGAGGAGCGGCGCTCGCAGCTCCTCGAGGCGGCGCTGTCCCTCTTCGCGCACCGGGCACCCGAGGAGGTCTCGCTCGATGACGTGGCGGAGGCGGCGGGCGTGTCACGGCCTCTGGTGTACCGGTACTTCCCGGGCGGCAAGCAGCAGCTGTACGAGGCTGCCCTGCGGTCCGCCGCCGAGGATCTGGAGCACTGTTTCGCGGAGCCCCCCGAGGGGCCGTTGAGCGAGCGGCTGGCCCGGGCTCTGGACCGGTACCTGGCGTTCGTGGACCAGCACGACGCCGGGTTCACCGCGTTGCTTCAGGGCGGCAGTGTCGTCGAGACCTCCAGGACGACGGCCATAGTGGACGGCGTGCGGCGGGCGGCGGCAGAGCACATTCTGGACCATCTGGGCGTGAAGGATCCGGGGCGACGGCTGCGGATGACCGTGCGGATGTGGATCACGGCGGTGGAGGGCGCCTCGCTGAGCTGGCTGGACGGGGGCAAGGAGCCGCCGTTGGACGAGCTGCGGGACTGGCTCGTGGAGCAGTTCGTGGCGATGCTCGTGGTCAGTGCCGGACGTGATCCGCAGACCGCCGGCGTGGTGCGGGCCGCGCTCGTCCTGGAGGAGCGGGAAGGAGCCTTGGGGAGGCTGGCCCGGGCGGTTCTTCCGGTGATCGGTGATGCCGCTCGGCTGCTGTGACGGGTGCGTTTGTGACACTGGTGCCGTGAAGAGCGAAGACACCCCCTTCGAGGGCGGCCCGCTGGACGGGCGTGTGCTGCCCGTCCTGCTCGGTCTGACCGGACATCCGCCGAAGGTGTACCGGGTTCCGGTTCCGGATGCCGACGGCGGCCCGCCGACCGTGCTCGTCTACCGGCGGGTCCAGGCGCGGGTGAGCAAGCGGCTGGGGCTGCACCAGGCGTGGAAGTACGAGTACGACCCCTCGGGCGACGCGGGGAGCGGGCGCAAGTGGCCCTGGTCCAAGCCCGGCGGCAAGGGTGCGGGAGCCACGCCGGAGTCCCACGCCGACGAGTGAGGTTCTTGGGCCGAACCGGTCAGTCGGCGCGCGCTCGGGATGCGCCTGCCTGATCCTGCCGGTGCGAGGTGGAGGTACCACCTCGACACCGGAGGTGATGGCGTGTCAGGAAGGCTTGTACGTCTGGCTTGTACGGCCGCGATGGCGTCGGGGGTGCTGCTGGCCTCCGGGCCGGCGGTGGTGGCCGCGCCGGATCCCGGGGCCGAAGAGCGGTCCGTCACCCAGCTGCTGACGGATCTTCAACAGCTCTACCAGGACGCCGAGCGCGCCACCGAGACGTACAACGCCACGGCGGAGAAGCTGAAGAAGCAGAAGGCCGAGGTGGCCCGACTCGACGGGAACCTCGCCAAGGCCCGGCTCTCGCTGGACGACAGCCGCGCGGCGGCGGGGCGGCTCGCCCGGCAGCAGTACCAGAACAGCGGCGAGATCTCGTCGTACGTACGACTGCTGCTCGCCCGTGATCCGCAGCACGCCCTGGACGAGGGGCACGTGATCGGGCAGCTGGCGCAGGAGCGGGTCGAGACCGTCGACCGACTGCAGGGGACGGAGCGCAGGACCGACGGTCTCGCACGCAAGGCGCGCAAGGCGCTCGACGGTCAACTCACTCTCGCCGAACGGCAGAAGAAGGAGCGCGACGAGGTGCGGCGGCGGCTCAAGGACGTCGAGCAGCTGCTCGCCTCGCTCAGCGCCGGTCAGCTCTCCGAGCTCGCCCGGCTGGAGAGGTCGGGAGTCGCCGAGGCGCAGCAGAAGTTCGTGGCCTCAGGGGCGCTCAACAGTGCGCGGCCGCCCACACAGGAGGGCGAGAAGGCGGTGCGGTACGCCGTGAAGCAGATCGGGAAGCCGTACGTGTGGGGGGCCGAGGGTCCCGGGGCGTACGACTGCTCGGGGCTGACTTCGCAGGCCTGGGTGCACGCCGGACGGCCCATCCCCCGGACCAGCCAGGAGCAATGGGCCCAGTTGCCCCACATTCCGCTGAGCGAGCTTCGCCCCGGGGATCTGGTGATCTACTTCCCCGAGGCCACCCATGTCGCCCTGTACCTGGGGGACGGCCTGGTCGTGCAGGCCCCGAGACCGGGAACCGACGTCAAGGTCTCCCCCATCGCCGCCAACCCCTTGCTCGGGGCCGTCCGCCCGGACCCGGACGGAAAGCCCCTGCGGCACTACACACCGCCGAGGCTCGCGTCCCACTAGAAGTGCCCGACAGGCTCAGGCCCCGGTCACGGAGGCCAGGTACGCCTCGGTCTTCTCGGGCTCATAGAAGAAGTTCTCGAAGTCCGCAGGGTCGTTGAACCCGTTGGCGAAACGATGCGCCACCGCCGGAATCTGCCCCCCGGCCCCGATCAGGTTGAGGACGTGCTCCGGCGGCACGCCCAGCATGGCGTTCGTCCACTTCGTCACGTGCTGGGCCGTGTCCCAGTACCGGTCGAACGCGGACCGCATCCACGCCTCGTCGAACTCCTTGTCCTCGTGCTCGAGGATCGCGCCGAGGTACGCCGCCGCGCACTTGGAGGCGGAGTTGGAGCCCTGCCCGGTGATCGGGTCGTTGGCGACGACCACGTCGGCAACGCCCAGGACCAGGCCGCCGCCGGGGAGGCGGCCGATCGGGTTGCGGACGGTGGGGGCGTAGCGTCCGGACAGTGTTCCGCCCGCGTCGGTGAGTTCGACCTTGGTGGCCCGGGCGTACTCCCAAGGCACGAACTTCTCCATGAGTTCCAGGGTCAGGGAGAGGTGTTCGGCGGGGTCCTTGATGCCGTTGAAGGCGTCGACCGGGCCGCCGGGTATGCCCTCCCAGAAGAGGATGTCCGCACGGCCGGTGGTGGTGAGGGTCGGCATGACGAAGAGCTCGCCGACGCCGGGCACCAGGTTGCAGCGGACCGCGTCGTAGTCCGGGTGCTCGGGGCGCGGGCCCAGACCGTGGACGTAGGCGACGGCGAGGGCGCGCTGCGGCTGCGCGTACGGGGAACGGGCGGCGTCCCGGCCGAACATGGAGACCAGCTCACCCTTGCCGGCCGACACCAGGACCAGGTCGTACGTACGGGCGAAGTAATCCAGGTCGGAGACCGCCGCGCCGTGGATGACCAGTTGGCCACCGCGCTGGGCGAAGGTCTCCATCCAGCCGGCCATCTTCACCCGCTGGTCGACCGACTGCGCGTAGCCGTCGAGCCTGCCCACCCAGTCGATCGCCCGCTGGGTCGGACCGGGGTCGTGCGAGCCGGGGGCGGCGACCGAGACGCCGAGTCCTTCGATCTTCGGGGCCTGGGACTCCCAGAAGTTCAGCTGGAGATCGCGCTCGTGCTGGAGTGCCGTGTGGAACATGCACTGCGTCGACATGACGCGGCCGGTGCGGATCTCGTCCGCCGTCCGGTTCGACATCAGGGTGACCTCGTACCCGTGCGACTGGAGGCCGAGGGCAAGCTGGAGTCCGGACTGACCGGCTCCGACGACGAGTATCTTCCGCATGCGCGTCCTAACTCCGTGTACGTCTTATTCGGGGCTCGCGTCGAGCGCGTGCCCCACCAGCGCGAGCAGGGTCTCGACGACCGTGATCCGGCGCCTGGCATCCATGATCATGACAGGTATGTGTGGGGGCACGGTGAGGGCCTCGCGCACGTCGTCGGCGTCGAACCGCTCGCTGCCGTCGAAGTGGTTGACCGCGACGACGTACGGCAGTCCGCAGCTCTCGAAGTAGTCGAGCGCCGGGAAGCAGTCCTTGAGGCGGCGGGTGTCGGCGAGGACCACGGCGCCGATCGCGCCGCGCACCAGGTCGTCCCACATGAACCAGAACCGCTGCTGGCCGGGCGTCCCGAAGAGGTACAGGACCAGGTCGTCGGCGAGGGTGATGCGGCCGAAGTCCATGGCCACGGTCGTGGTCACTTTGTCCGGGGTGCCGGTGAGGTCGTCCGTCTCCTCGCTGGCCTGGGTCATCAGCGCCTCCGTCTGGAGGGGCGTGATCTCGGAGACCGCGGTCACCAGCGTGGTCTTGCCCACGCCGAAGCCGCCCGCCACCACGATCTTCGTCGCGATCGGGGCGCGGGTGCGGTCGGTCTGCCAGGCCTGGAGGTTCTCGTCGGACTCGGGCAGCGGCACCGGGGCCAGAGGCATCGGAGCCGAGGCGGGGGAGGCCGTTCTCGGCGCACCCTCAGAGACGACGGAGTCCATTCAGCACCCTTTCCAGCAGAGCGCGGTCCGGCTGTCCCGGGCCGTGACCTGTTCCGTACACACGGATCTTTCCCTGGTCCGCCAGGTCGCTCAGGAGGACGCGGACCACGCCCAGCGGCATCCTGAGGAGGGCGGCGATCTCGGCCACCGTACGCATCCGGCGGCAGAGTTCGACGATGGCCTGCATCTCGGGCATCACCCGGGTCGCGAGGGAGCCGTTGGTCAGCTCCTTGCGCTCCTCGGGGGCCTCGAGCGCCGCCACGAACGTCTCGACCAGCAGCACGTGCCCGAAACGGGTACGGCCGCCGGTGAGCGAGTACGGGCGCACGCGGGCCGGTTTGCGGTCCCCGCCACGTATGGGGAGCTTGGGCGCGGAGGAAGAACTCACTGGGCACTCCCCGTCGGCTTGGCTTCGAGTGACTGGCGTAGCTCGCTGCGGAGTTCGGGCGTCAGGACGTGCCCGGCGCGGCCGACGAACAGCGCCATGTGGTACGCCACCACGCTCATGTCGCAGTCCGGGGCGCCGTGCACCCCGAGCAGCGAACCGTCGCTGATCGACATGACGAAGAGGCTGCCCTCGTCCATCGCGACCATCGTCTGTTTCACGCCGCCCGCGTCCATGAGCTTGGCGGCGCCGATGGTGAGGCTGCCGATGCCGGAGACGATGGTGGCGAGGTCCGCGGAGGATCCCTTGGGGCCGGTGGGGCGCGCCTCCGCCCCGGTGCGGGCCTCCGCGTTCCTCCCGGGGTCGGAGGACAGCAGCAGCAGACCGTCGGAGGAGACGACCGCGACCGACTGGAGGCCCGGCACCTCCTCGACGAGGTTCGTCAGCAGCCAGTGCAGATTGCGGGCCTCACTGCTCAGGCCGAAGGTACTGGGCGCGGTCAACTGCTTGCCTCCTCGACGGTGCCCCCCGATGCGTCTACTGCGTCCTGCTGTCGCACCACGTCCTGCGCTTGGTCCTGCGCGGTGTTCCGTGCGGTGTGGTGCGGGGTGGGCGTCTGGGCCGTCTGTTCGGCGATCTCGGCCTCCACGTCGCGGCGGCCCTCCGTCGCGCCCCGGTGGAAGCCGCCGAGCCTGCGCCGCAGCGCCTCGGCGTCCACACCGCCGACGCGCGGCCGGGGAACCGCTGCGGGCGCCGAGATCTTCGGCGTCCGCTTGGGCAGTCCCTTGTCGGTGACCCGTTCCGTCTCCTCGTCCGACACCCGTTCGTGGGAGTCGGGGCCGATGGCATAGGGGTCGGCAGTGGTGGCGGACACCGCGGGCTCGTGCGCCGGGGCCACCGGTTCGTCCGGCGGGACCAGCGGTGCCAGCAGCTCCATGGTGGTCTCGGAGAGCGTCGGCTCGGGGGCGTACGCGACCTGCGCGGCGGCGTCCGGCCGTACGGCCTCCTCCGCGGCGGCCTCCGCGCGTACGGCTTCCTCAGCGGCGGCGATCAGCGGGTCCTCGTCACCGGCGGGAGCGGTGGGAACGGCGGGGCTCGCCTGGCCCCGTGCCGGAAGGGCCGAACGGCCGCGCAGCACGTTCGAGTTGGCCTCCGCGTCGGCGCCCGGGAGGACGACCGAGGGGGCGGCTCCGGCGACCGGGGAGGCCGAGGGGACCGTGACGGCGGGGGCGGTCGCGAGCAGCGTCTTGGGGAGGACGACCACGGCCGCGGTGCCCCCCTGCTTCTGCTCCCGCAGCTGTACGCGGACGCCGTGCCGGTGGGCGAGCCGGGCCACCACGTACAGGCCGAGCCCGAGTCCCTCGCCGCTCTCCTGGTCGTAGGTGTCCTCCGGGTCGAACTCGGAGAGGCGGCGGTTGAGCTGGGCCATCCGGTCGGCGGCCATGCCGATGCCCTCGTCCTGCACGGAGAGCATCACCTCGCCGTTCTCCAGCAGCCAGCCGGAGACCTCGACGGGCAGGTCGGGTGGCGAGAACGAGGAGGCGTTCTCCAGGAGTTCGGCCACCAGGTGCGAGAGGTCGTCCGCGGCGAACCCGGCGAGGTGCGCGTGCGGCGGCAACACGGCGATACGGACGCGCTCGTACCGCTCGATCTCGCTGACCGCGGCCCGTACGACGTCGACCAGCGGGACGGGGCCCGCGTGGTGCTGGACGTGCTCGTGGCCGGCGAGGACGAGCAGGTTCTCGCTGTGGCGCCGCATGACGGTCGCGAAGTGGTCCAGCTTGAAGAGCGTGCCCAGGCGGTCCGGGTCCTGCTCGCGCTCCTCCAGTCCCTCGATGACCCCGAGCTGCCGCTCGACCAGGCCGAGGGTGCGCAGCGCGAGGTTGACGAAGGTGCCGTGGATGGTGCCGCGCACCTGCTCCAGGTGGGCCGCCGCGTCGGCGAGTTCCGCCCGCAGCCTGTCGCGCTCGTCGGCCATCAGCTGGCGCTGCCCGATGAGGTGCTTGCGGTCCGCTTCGAGGGTGGTCAGCCGTTCGTGGAGCGCGGCGGCGTGCGCGTGCAGCGCGTTGACGGAGCGGACCACCTGGGCGAACTCGTCGTTGCGCCCGGTGAACTTCACCGGCTCCTGCGCTCCCGGGTCCGCGGCGAGGCGGGCCGAGCCCAGGCGCAGCACGGCCAGCGGGCGGGTGAGCGTACGGGCCATGGCCATCGAGACGCCGACCGCGACCAGCAGCAGGGTGCCGATGAGGGCGATCCGGATCTCCAGCGCGGTGACGTCGTCGTCCCGCAGCCGCTCCAGGTCCTTGGTGCGGTGGTCGTTGAGCGAGGCCTCGGCGCCGCGCATCAGCTCGACGCGGGCGGAGAGCGCCGCGTCCACCTTGTTCGTGCGGGAGTCGAGCTCGGAGTCGGAGAGCGTCGGCTGGTCGGTGAGGTCGGTGAGGTACTTGTCCGCGGTCGTGACGTCGGGTCCGGTGACCGTGGAGTCGTACGAGGCCTTGGCGTCCTCGGGGGCCGTCTCGCGGAAGTCCGCGAGGGCCGCGTCCGAGCGGAGCCGGGCCTGCTGGGCGGCGGCGCTGAGCGCGTCGCGCTGCTTGGTGTCGGCGGGGGACGAACCGCTCGTGGTGGACGCCAGGCCGGTGACGGGGTTGATGACCGTCTGGGTGGTGCGCGGGATGTTGAGGGCCGCGAGGAGCAGTCCGCGGGCGGCGGCGGACTGCTGGACCGCGGAGTCCAGCTCGGCGAGGGCGTGCGCGCCGGAGCCCGCGCGGGGCGGCAGCTGCTCGGCCAGATCCTCGGCGAGGGCGTGGAGTTCGGTGATGACGTCGGAGTACGCCTCGTGCGCTTCGAGAGCGGTGCTCTTGCCGGTGAGCGCCGCTCTGCGGGCGGTGCCGATGCCGTCCAGGTCCTTCAGGAGGACGGCGGGCGCGTCCTCGTCCGCCCGCACCTCGTCGACCTGCCGGTCGACCCGGGCGCTGCGCTGCTCGGAGGGCGCCTTGGACTTCGGCCGGCCCGCGGCGATGTACGACGTGACCTCGTCGCGCTCGTCGGCCAGCGAGTGGGCGAGCGTCAGCGCCTGCTGGGTCCGCCCGGCGAGCGTCACCAGGTTCTGGGAGTCGTTCAGCTGCTCGGAGGCCGCGAGGACCGTGGGGGCTCCGGCGCCGGCGATGGCGGCCGCGACGACCGCCACGGCGACGATCAGCCGATTACGCACGTGAGCGGAGCGGCCCTTGCCCGCAGGGGTCTGCCCCGCGGCACCCGGCGTGCGCTCCGCGCCCCCTTCGGAGACCGACTGCCCGGCTCCGGAGGCCGCCTGCTTGCCTGTGCGCCGAGACCGCATCTTCTGCACCGGTGCTCGCATTCCTGACTCGTGTACCCAAGGGCCCGGGTGACGTTCCGTCAACTGGGCGTCCGCCCTCCCCAAGCTCTCGATTTCGCTCGAGCAGGGGGTGTCCCATCGGCTCCCGACCCTCCCAGTGCCGGTGGGCAGTGGTCCCGCATCGTCCGGCCCGCCACCCGAAGGAGTGAACCCCGGACGGGAGTTGGCGGGCAAGTTCCTCTGGCGCGTGCGGCCCCCTTGCGCGGCGGGCCGGTTGGACGTCTGCGGCGCGCTTTGGCAGTATTCGCCGCCACGCCTTGCCGGAGTCGATCATTCCATGTCAAACCCGGCGGCTGAGCTGCTGGTCCGCACCGGTCCTGCGACCGTTGCCAGCCTTTCGTGGGCCTTGTGAAGAGCTGGTGCAGACTGGCTGGATGCGCACCGAACTAGTCTCCGAACCGGGTGACCCGGCCCGCCCCAATGAGGACTTCGCATCGGTCGGCCTTCCGGCGTCAGGACAAGGAGGATCACTGGTCCTCCTCGACGGCGTGACTCCCCCGCCGGGCGACGACGGCTGTCTGCATTCCGTCCACTGGTTCTCCGCGCGCCTCGGCGGAGCCCTGACCGAACTGTCCGTTTCCCGCCGGGATCTGACCTTGCCGGAGATCCTTTCCCGGTCCATCCGGCGCACTTCCGAGGCCCACTCCGGCACCTGTGACCTTTCTCACCCGCGCACGCCTCAGGCAACCGTGGTCCTCGCCCGCTGGTCAGCCGACCTCGTCGAGTACCTGGTCCTCTCGGACTCGGCCCTTTTGCTGGAGTCCCCCGCGGGCGAGGTGACACCGGTCCTGGACGACCGCCTCACCCGTGTCCCCCGAGCCTCTCTCGCCTCGGACGCGATCGCCGACGCGACCGTCCGCAACAAGGAGGGGGGCTTCTTCACGGCCGCCGCCGATCCGTCGGTCGCGGCGCGGGCGGTGACGGGGACCGTGTCCCGGGCCGAGGTCCGTGCCCTGGCCGCCCTGACGGACGGCGCGACCCGCTGGGTGGAGAAGTTCGAGGAGGGCGACTGGGGCGGCCTGTTCACCGTCGTCCGCAAGGAGGGCGCCCAGGCTCTCGTGGACCGCGTACGGACGCTGGAGCGGGCCGACGCGGAGACCCGGGCACGGCTGAGGCGGAGCAAGCCGCACGACGACGCGACGGTGGTCTTCGTGGAGTGGTGAGCGGGGCGGACCGGAGTGTTACTTCTCCATGCCCTGGTTGAGCTGGTGGAGCAACCGGGCCAGTTCGGCGACCTCGCCCGGGTCCCAGCCCGCGAGTTCACGGACGTACCGTGCCCGGCGCGCCTCCCGCACCGTACGGAAGCGGCGCCGGCCCTCGTCCGTGAGACGGACGAGCCAGGCACGCCCGTCGACGGGGTCGGGCTCACGGGCGACCAGACCGAGCTCCTCCAGGGCACGGAGCTGACGGGACATCGTCGCCTTGCCCACGCCGATGTACGCGGCCAGTTCGGTGGCGCGCTGGCGGCCGCACTCGTCGAGGCGGAAGAGGAGCCCGTACGCGGAGGACTCCAGGTCGGGGTGGACCTCGCGGGCCATCTCGCCGGAACTGGCCCGGGCTCGCCGCAGGAACAGGGTCAGCTCCCGCTCCAGCGCGGGGAATTCCTCGTCCACGCCCGCCTCCTCGTCCACGCCCGCCTCCTCCTACTTCTCCATGCCGAGGTTCAGCTGGTGCAGCAGCCGCGCCAGCTCCGCGACCTCGCGAGGATCCCAGTGGGCGAGCTCGCTCACGTACCGGGCGCGCCGCGCCTCACGCACCTGGCCGACCCGGCCGCGGCCCTCCTCGGTGAGGTGGACGAGCCAGGCACGGCCGTCGGCGGGGTCGGGCTCACGGGCGATGAGGCCGAGCTCCTCCAGGGCGCGCAGCTGGCGGGACATGGTGGCCTTGCCGACGCCGATGTAGGCGGCCAGTGCGGTGGCGCGCTGGCGGCCCCACTCGTCGAGGCGTACGAGGAGTCCGTACGCGGCGGACTCCAGGTCCGGATGGACCTCGCGGGCCATCTCGCCCTGGTTGGCGCGGGCACGGCGCAGGAACACGGTCAACTCGCGCTCCAGGGAGAGGAACTCCGGGTCCGGGCCGCCGTGCGCGGCGGGCTGGTCCACACCCCTGCCCGGCCCGTCGAGGCCGGCCGGAAGCCGGTCTCCGTTCCTGTCCTCGCGCACGTCTGCCCCTCACCCGGTTTCCCGACTCTGAAAGTTTCCGCCAAAGGTGGCCATAGCCACAGCTCCGTAAGTATTTCTCAGGCGTAGACCAACGGCAGCCCACGGCCCCTCTTCCCAGCGGGTTCTCCCGGTGCGTAGCTTCGTGAACAGGCACCCAATGGCATGCCCACGCCGTCCAGGTCGACGAGGACCCGCCCCCCATCACGGCGCGCATGCCCGCACCCCTCACGGCACGCATGTCCGCACCATTCCCCCCACCTGGCTCCATCGAGCCCTTCGGAGGCACGTCATGCCCGTGCACAGATCCGGAACGCCCCACCGCCTGCGCCTGCTCGCGCTGGGATCCCTGCTCGCCGCCTTCTCCCTCCTCTCCGCCCTCTCCGCCCCGCCCTCCTCCGCCGCCGACACCCCCGCCCGGGGCTCCGCCCGCATGGGCATGGGCGTCCTCGCGCACGACGGCCGGGCCGGCACACCGAACACGGGTGACGCGACCCAGACGGAAGGCGTGGACGTCAGCGGCTACCAGGGCAACGTCGCCTGGTCGACCCTGTGGAACAGCGGGGTCAAGTGGGCCTACACCAAGGCCACCGAGGGGACGTACTACACGAACCCCTACTTCGCCCAGCAGTACAACGGCTCGTACAACGTCGGCATGATCCGCGGCGCGTACCACTTCGCGACCCCCGACACGACGAGCGGCGCCACCCAGGCCAACTACTTCGTGGACCACGGCGGCGGCTGGTCCGGCGACGGCAAGACGCTGCCGGGCACGCTCGACATCGAGTGGAACCCGTACGGGGCCGCCTGCTACGGCAAGACGCAGAGCGCGATGGTCAGCTGGATCAGCAGCTTCCTCGCCCAGTACAAGGCGCGCACCGGCCGGGACGCCGTGATCTACACGGCCACCAGCTGGTGGAGCGACTGCACCGGCAACTACAGCGGCTTCGCCTCCCTGAACCCCCTGTGGATCGCCCGTTACGCCGCCGACCCCGGCACGCTGCCGGCCGGCTGGGCGTACTACACGATGTGGCAGTACACCTCGTCCGGACCGACGGTCGGTGACCACGACAAGTTCAACGGCGGGCTGGACCGGGTGCGGGCACTGGCCGACGGCTGACGGTACGGCGAAGGCCCGGGCCTCCCTCACGGGACCCGGGCCTTCCCTACCGGCAGCGTCCGTCACGCCGCTACCGGAACCTCCGACGTCGCGCCGTTCGTCGCCGGCGACAGCGCCAGTTCCAGGACCTGGCGGACGTCCGTGACGGCGTGGACGTCCAGCTTCTCCAGCACCTCGGCCGGGACGTCGTCCAGGTCGGCCTCGTTGCGCTTCGGGATGATCACCGTGGTGACACCCGCCCGGTGCGCGGCGAGCAGCTTCTGCTTCACCCCGCCGATGGGCAGGACACGGCCGGTCAGTGAGACCTCACCCGTCATCGCCACGTCCGTGCGGACCAGTCGGCCGGACAGGAGCGAGGCCAGCGCCGTCGTCATCGTGACGCCCGCGCTCGGACCGTCCTTGGGGACCGCGCCCGCCGGGAAGTGGATGTGCACGCCCCGGTCCTTCAGGTCGCCGACCGGCAGTTCCAGCTCGGCGCCGTGCGAGCGGAGGAAGGAGAGCGCGATCTGCGCCGACTCCTTCATCACGTCACCCAGCTGACCGGTCAGGGTCAGACCGGCCGCGCCCGTCTCCGGGTCGGCCAGCGACGCCTCCACGAAGAGGACGTCACCGCCCGCGCCCGTCACGGCCAGACCGGTGGCGACACCGGGCACCGCGGTGCGGCGCTCGGCCGGGTCCTGGGCGGACTCGGGCACGTGGTGCGGCCGTCCGATGAGCCCGCGCAGATCGGCGTCGGTCACCGTGAAGGGCAGCTCCCGCTCTCCGAGTTCGTGCTGCGCCGCGACCTTGCGGAGCAGGCGTGCGACGGCCCGCTCCAGGTTGCGTACGCCCGCTTCCCGGGTGTACTCCCCGGCGAGCTTGCGCAGCGCGCTCTCGTCGAGCGCGACCTCCTCCTTCTCCAGACCGGCCCGCTCCAGCTGACGCGGCAGCAGGTGGTCACGGGCGATGACGACCTTCTCGTCCTCGGTGTACCCGTCGAGCCGGACCAGTTCCATACGGTCGAGCAGCGCCTCCGGGATGGCTTCGAGCACGTTGGCCGTCGCCAGGAACACCACGTCGCTGAGGTCGAGCTCGACCTCCAGGTAGTGGTCCCGGAAGGTGTGGTTCTGGGCAGGGTCGAGGACTTCGAGCAGCGCCGCGGCGGGGTCGCCGCGGAAGTCGGAGCCGACCTTGTCGATCTCGTCCAGCAGGACCACCGGGTTCATGGACCCGGCCTCCTTGATGGCGCGGACGATCCGGCCGGGCAGCGCGCCGACGTACGTACGCCGGTGGCCGCGGATCTCGGCCTCGTCCCGTACGCCGCCGAGCGCGACCCGGACGAACTTGCGGCCCATGGCGTGCGCGACGGACTCGCCGAGCGAGGTCTTGCCGACGCCGGGCGGACCGACGAGCGCGAGCACGGCACCGCCGCGTCGCCCGCCGACGACGACGCCGAGACCACGCTCGGAACGCCGCTTGCGCACGGCCAGGTACTCGGTGATGCGCTCCTTCACGTCCTCCAGGCCGGCGTGCTCGGCGTCCAGGATGCTCTTGGCGCCCTGGATGTCGTACTCGTCCTCGGTGCGCTCGTTCCACGGCAGTTCCAGGACGGTGTCGAGCCAGGTCCTGATCCAGCCGCCCTCGGGCGACTGGTCGCTGGACCGCTCCAGCTTGTCGACTTCCTTGAGCGCGGCCTCGCGGACGTTCCCGGGGAGGTCGGCGGCCTCGACGCGGGTCCGGTAGTCGTCGGACTCCTCGCCCTCCTTGGCGTCGCCGTTCAGCTCGCGCAGCTCCTTGCGGACGGCTTCGAGCTGGCGCCGCAGCAGGAACTCGCGCTGCTGCTTGTCGACGCCTTCCTGGACGTCCTTCGCGATGGACTCGGCGACATCCTGCTCCGCCAGGTGCTCACGCAGCTGCTCGGTGGCGAGCTTCAGCCGGGCGACCGGGTCGGCGGTCTCCAGCAGCGTGACCTTCTGCTCGGTGCTCAGGAACGGGGAGTAACCGGAATTGTCGGCAAGGGCGGACACGTCGTCGATGGCCTGTACGCGGTCCACGACCTGCCAGGCGCCGCGCTTGCGCAGCCAGCTGGTGGCGAGGGCCTTGTACTCCTTGACCAGTTCGGCGACATGGCCGGGCAGCGGGTCGGGCACGGTCTCGTCGACCCGGGTGCCCTCGACCCACAGGGCGGCACCAGGACCGGTCGTCCCGGCGCCGATCTTCACGCGCCCACGGCCGCGGATCAGCGCGCCCGGGTCGCCGTCGGCCAGTCGGCCGACCTGCTCGACGGTGCCGAGCACGCCCGTGCTCGGGTACGCCCCGTCGATGCGTGGCACCAGCAGCACCTTCGGCTTGCCGGGCTCCGACCGCGCGGCGGCCTGGGCGGCCTCCACCGCGGCGCGTACATCGGCGTCGTTCAGGTCCAGCGGAACCACCATCCCGGGCAGCACGACCTCATCATCGAGCGGCAACACGGGCAGGGTGAGCGGTGTGGACGTCGAAGCCATTATCTCTCCCTAGGCAGTCAAGTTGAGCTATGCCGACTCAATGCACGTGAGCCCTGGATTGTTCCCCAGGGCCTGTTCGCTGTGAGCGATCGCTCTGCACGCAGACATCCACGCAGGTCAGCGGGGTATCCGCCACGCTTCCCTCCTGGCCGGCGCCACTCCGCCGTAGATCCGCGGCGAACGCCTGTGGTGCGGTCAACGCCGTCGACCAGCCGTCCCTTCCCGTGCGACCGCGCCCGGTCGACGCGGTCGACGCGGTCGACGCGGTCGCGAGAGCGCACGAGCGCCGCCACACCACCGCAGTCGCACTCACAGCCGGCTCCTTCGCACTGCAGGCTCATCCACAGGCTGTGGAACCACGCACGGGGAGACGGGGCACGACGTGGGCGAGGGGCAGGAACAGGGACGGGGACGGGGACGGGCGACCACCCGGCGCCGGGTGGTCGTGGGTGCCGGGGCGGCGGCCGTGGCAGCGCTCGGGGCGGCTGCGGTGCGCGCGGCGACGGACGCGGACGGGTCCGAGCAGACGGCCGACCGGCGGGCGACCGGCGGGCGACCGCAGCGCCGGGCGGGCCCCGGCGGCCGGCGCGACCGCCGCTCCCGGCGGCAACCGTTCCGGGCGGCCCAACCTCCTCGTCGTCGTCACCGACGACCAGCCCAAAGAGACGCAGTGGGCGACGCCCGAGACCGTCGACCGGCTCGGCAGGCACCGTGTGGCCTTCGAGCGGGCGCACGCCAACACGCCGTTGTGCGCCCGTCCCGCGCCTCGATCATGTCGGGCCGGTACGCCCACCACCACGGCGTCCTCGACACCCGGCACCCCTACCGCCTCGACCAGCACACCACCGTCATCAAGAACCACGCCCTCGACTTCATGGAGCGGTCCCGGAGCGACGACCGGCCGTGGTTCGCGTACGCCGCCACCCGGGCCGCGCACGAACGGAACATCCCGGAGAAGAAGTCCGGCGGACCCGGTCCGACCGCCCAGGATGCTAGGCGGCGGCGGTACCCGGCGACTGAGCGGTGTGTGCAGCGGCGGGGGTGGCGGGGATGGCGGGGCTGGAGGCCGCTTCCGCACGGGCGCGGCGCCAGCGGCGGACCAGCGGCCAGGTCGACACCCCGATCACCAGGGACATCACATGCCCCCAGTCCGTCATCGGGTCGGCGAATTCGATCAGGTCCCCGACGACCATCGAGCCGAAGACGACCAGCATGGGCCAGCGCAGCCAAGGCCTCAGCAGTCCCGCGAGCGCGCCGACGCTCGTGGCGACGCCGAAGCTGATGCCGTAGTCGAGGCGGTGCAGGGAGCTGTCGGGGAGGTCTCCCACCAGCACGGAAAGGCCGACGGGCACCTCGGTGGCCAGGGTGGCCACGACGTGCCCGAGCAGGAAGACTCCGGCGGCCCGCAGGCCGCCTATCCGCCGCTCCAGCGCGGTCAGCACCAGTACGAACCCGATGGCGTACGGCGAGGTGATCCCGCCGGCCATCCACAGCGCACTGGCCAGCAGCACCAGCACCGGTTCGCGTACGAGGTGCGCGACATCGGTGCTGGACCCCTGCTGCAAGGCGTGGACGAGGGAGGGATCCGCGTAGTCGGTGACCATCGCGGTGACGGTGAGCACGACCGCGTAACCGAAGGTGAACGGCGTTCCGGTGGGGGTGGGCAGCAGCCGCCAGGGACGGAGCGACCGGAGCCGGGCGAGGGCACGGGAGACGGGTGGAGCGGGAGGGGCGAGTACAAGGGGTGTCGTCGCCGGGCGGGGGGCGGGCGGCACGGACGTGGCGCCGCGTTGTCGCGGCACCCCGTCCAGGAGAAGCGTGCCCGTCTGCGGGTCCTTGAGCGCGGCATCGGCCGAGGAGGCCGTCGGGGCCGTGGTCGTCGCCACTGCCATCGCCGTCGCGGTCGTGCTCCGGTCCAAGGTGAGGGGCTCCTTCCGTCCCGCTCCACCCTTGGGGGCTCGCGGCGCCGCTGTCTATGACCGACGCCACGTGGGAGGCGATTCATAGCAACCTGATAAGCGCGTACGGCGTCCGGGGTCGCCGTGTCCGCACACGCGTTCGAGTCAGTCCGTGCGCACGTCCGACGCCCGTGGGGTCGAGGGCCCAGGTGCAACTGGATGCCGCCCATGACGGCGGCGGACTCCTCGGCGAGCAGGACGTCGAACAAGCGAAGGAGGACCCGCCCTCACCCGCCGTTCGGGATGTTCGGCCGAGCAGCGGTCCTGGCAACAGGACTGACTCCCGCTCAGTCCGCCAGTCCGCAGGAACGGTTAATTCGGCTACCCATCCCGGTGAAAATGCCAGGATGGGATTCATGACTGCCTCGTACGACATCCCTGTAGTCATCGATCGCCGGGAAGGCCCGTACGGCGAGGTCGTGTTGCGGCGCCACGGCGCGCTGCTGCAGATCATCGCCAACGGGTGCTTCCTGATGGACACCTCCGACGGCCGCTCGGAACGGCTGCTCGTCGACGCCGCACTGGACGCCCTGGACGGACGGGCGGAGCCCAAGGTGCTGATCGGGGGGCTCGGTGTCGGGTTCTCCCTGGCACACGCCGCCGCCGACCCGCGCTGGGGACACATCACCGTCGTCGAACGCGAGGGGGCCATCATCGACTGGCACCGTGACGGACCGCTGGCGGAACTCTCCGCGGCGGCGCTCGCCGACCCCCGGACCGAGATCGTGAGATCCGATCTGCTCGCTCACGTCAATGAGACTTCCGACACGTACGACGCACTGTGCCTCGACATCGACAACGGACCCGGCTGGACCGTCACCGAGGACAACACCGGGCTGTACGGACCGGCCGGACTCGCAGGCTGCGCAAGGGCGTTGAAGCCGGGCGGGGTACTCGCCGTGTGGTCGGCGCAGCCCTCTCCGGAATTTGAAGGAACGCTGCGGAATGCCGGATTCCACCAGGTGCGTACCGAAGAGATCCCCGTTGCCCGGGGCGTTCCGGACGTCGTCCATCTCGCGGTCGGGCCTGGATAGCCGAGCGAAGGTGACTGCCCGTACCCTGCTTCCCTGGCGCAGATCATTCAAGCGTCAAGCGCAGTCATGGGATCACCCCACGGATTCCGGAAAGCACACCTCAGGGGCGGGCGATGGAGCAGACACACACCTCGCACAACGGCACGGCGGCCACGCCAGGCGCTCAGCGCCGGGTGCTGGTGGTCGAGGACGACCCGACGATCGTCGACGCCATCGCGGCCCGCCTGCGAGCCGAGGGATTCCTCGTGCAAACCGCGGGCGACGGACCGGCCGCCGTCGACACGGCCGAGGCCTGGCAGCCCGACCTGCTGATCCTCGACATCATGCTGCCCGGCTTCGACGGCCTGGAGGTCTGCCGGCGCGTGCAGGCCCAGCGCCCGGTGCCGGTGCTGATGCTCACCGCGCGCGACGACGAGACCGACATGCTGGTCGGGCTCGGCGTCGGCGCCGACGACTACATGACCAAGCCGTTCTCGATGCGCGAGCTGGCCGCGCGCGTGCACGTCCTGCTGCGCCGGGTCGAGCGGGCCGTGGTGGCCGCCTCGACGCCGCGCAGCGGAATCCTGCGCCTCGGCGAGCTGGAGATCGACCACGCGCAGCGCCGGGTGCGGGTGCGCTCGGAGGACGTGCACCTCACGCCCACCGAATTCGACCTCCTGGTATGCCTCGCCAACACTCCGCGCGCGGTACTCTCCCGCGAGCAGTTGCTGGCCGAGGTCTGGGACTGGGCGGACGCCTCGGGCACCCGGACCGTGGACAGCCACATCAAGGCACTGCGCCGGAAGATCGGTGCCGAGCGGATCCGTACCGTCCACGGTGTGGGCTACGCCCTGGAGACCCCGACTCCGTGAGCCGGGTCTCCGCAGGGGCCAGGAACCTCATGTAGGGGGCTGATGTCATGAGCGGGCTCGGTGAATCGGGCAGAACCACGGGCGTCATGAGCGGTCCCGGTGAGCCGGGCCGCGGCGAGGGGTTCTGGGGCTCCGTACGCCCCTTCTCGATCAAGACCAAGCTGGGCGCCCTGGTCGTCATCTCCGTTCTCATCACCACGGGTCTGTCGATGATCGCGGTGCACACCAAGACGGAGCTCCGCTTCATCACGGTCTTCTCGATGATCGCCACACTGCTGATAACGCAGTTCGTGGCCCATTCGCTCACCGCGCCGCTCGACGAGATGAACACGGTCGCCCGCTCCATCTCGCACGGCGACTACACCCGCCGGGTGCGTGACGACCGGCGGGACGAGCTGGGCGACCTGGCCCAGACGATCAACCTCATGGCCGACGAGCTGGAGGCCCAGGACCGCCAGCGCAAGGAACTCGTGGCGAATGTGTCGCACGAGCTGCGCACCCCCATCGCGGGCCTGCGCGCGGTCCTGGAGAACGTCGTGGACGGTGTCTCGGCCGCCGACCCCGAGACGATGCGTACGGCCCTGAAGCAGACGGAGCGGCTGGGCCGGCTGGTCGAGACGCTGCTGGATCTCTCCAGGCTGGACAACGGCGTCGTACCCCTGCGCAGGCGCCGTTTCGAGGTGTGGCCGTATCTGTCCGGCGTGCTCAAGGAGGCCAACATGGTCTCCTCCGCGCGCGCGGGCATCGCCTCGGGCTCCGGCAGTCACACCCGCACCGACGTCCATCTGCACCTCGACGTGTCCCCGCCGGAGCTGACCGCGCACGCGGACCCGGAGCGGATCCACCAGGTCGTGGCGAACCTCATCGACAACGCGGTCAAGCACAGCCCGCCGCACGGCCGGGTGACGGTCAAGGCGCGGCGCGGCGACTACCCGGAGTCACTCGCCCTGGAGGTCCTGGACGAGGGCCCCGGCATTCCGCAGTCGGAGTGGCACCGGGTCTTCGAGCGCTTCAACCGCGGCGGGGTGCCCTCGCCGCACGGCCCGGGCAGCGACGGCGGTACGGGCCTCGGGCTCGCCATCGCCCGTTGGGCGGTCGATCTGCACGGCGGCCGGATCGGCGTGGCCGAATCCCAGCGGGGCTGCCGGATTCAGGTCATCCTTCCAGGGCTTCCTTCTCTGCCAAGTTGACGTAAAGTTCGAACCGGAGCCACAAGATCCACCGTCGTCCCGCGCTCGTGGACACGTGTGATCAGGCACAGGGCCGTGTGAGTCGTACCGCGACCCTGGATCGACGTACCCGTTCCGGACCGAAACCCCGCTTGTTTCCCGCCATTTCCTTCCCCGAAACACGCTTTCCGATGTGACTTACACGACGTTGGACCGGCCCGGCCTGACCTTCTCGGCCATGGGGGCGTAGCCTTAATTCCCGCTGTCCATCACCTTGTGAAGCGGAAGAGGGCGGTTGCCGCCGTGTCGCCACAGTCCCCCAGTAACTCGAGCATCTCGACCGATGACCAAGCCGCCGGGAAGAACCCCGCGGCCGCGTTCGGTGCGAACGAATGGCTCGTCGACGAGATCTATCAGCAGTACCTCCAGGACCCGAATTCGGTAGACCGAGCCTGGTGGGACTTCTTCGCCGACTACAAGCCGGGGGCGCCTGCCGCCTCGGCTTCGGCGGGTACTGCGGCCGCGGGGGCCGCAGGGACCACCACCACCCCGTCAGCGACGCCTCAGGCCGCGCCTGCCGCTCCGGCGGCCCCGGCCGCGCCCGTGACGCCCGCAGCCCCGGCTCAGGCCGCTCCTGCGCCCGTCCAGGCCGCCGCTCCCGTGGCCGCTCCGGCGGCGCCGAAGCCCGCTGCCGCCGCCCCGGCCCCCGTGAAGGCCGCTCCGGCCGCCGCGAAGCCGAAGGCCGAGCCCGCGACCGCGGGCCCCGAGGGTCCCGAGTACGTGACGCTGCGTGGTCCCGCCGGTGCCGTCGCGAAGAACATGAACGCCTCCCTGGAACTGCCCACGGCCACGTCCGTGCGCGCGGTCCCGGTGAAGCTGCTCTTCGACAACCGCATCGTCATCAACAACCACCTGAAGCGCGCCCGGGGCGGGAAGATCTCCTTCACCCACCTCATCGGCTACGCGATGGTGCAGGCCATCAAGGCCATGCCGTCGATGAACTGGCACTACGCGGAGAAGGACGGGAAGCCCACCCTCGTCAAGCCCGCGCACGTCAACTTCGGCCTCGCCATCGACCTGGTGAAGCCGAACGGCGACCGCCAGCTCGTCGTCGCCGGCATCAAGAAGGCCGAGACGCTGAACTTCTTCGAGTTCTGGCAGGCCTACGAGGACATCGTCCGCCGCGCCCGCGACGGCAAGCTGACGATGGACGACTTCACCGGTGTCACGGTCTCCCTGACCAACCCCGGCGGCCTCGGCACCGTCCACTCCGTGCCGCGTCTGATGCCCGGCCAGTCGGTCATCATGGGCGTCGGCTCCATGGACTACCCGGCGGAGTTCCAGGGCACCTCGCAGGACACCCTGAACAAGCTCGGCATCTCGAAGGTCATGACGCTCACGTCGACCTACGACCACCGGGTGATCCAGGGCGCCGCCTCCGGCGAGTTCCTCAGGATCGTCGCGAACCTCCTCCTCGGCGAGAGCGGCTTCTTCGACGAGATCTTCGAGGCCCTGCGCATCCCCTACGAGCCGGTCCGCTGGCTCAAGGACATCGACGCCAGCCACGACGACGACGTCACGAAGGCCGCCCGCGTCTTCGAGCTGATCCACTCCTACCGGGTCCGCGGCCACGTCATGGCCGACACCGACCCGCTGGAGTACCGCCAGCGCAAGCACCCCGACCTCGACATCACCGAGCACGGCCTCACCCTGTGGGACCTGGAGCGCGAGTTCGCGGTCGGCGGCTTCTCCGGCAAGTCGATGATGAAGCTGCGCGACATCCTCGGTGTGCTGCGCGACTCGTACTGCCGCACCACCGGCATCGAGTTCATGCACATCCAGGACCCGAAGCAGCGCAAGTGGATCCAGGACCGCGTCGAGCGCCCGCACTCCAAGCCGGAGCGCGAGGAGCAGCTGCGCATCCTGCGCCGCCTGAACGCGGCGGAGGCCTTCGAGACCTTCCTGCAGACGAAGTACGTCGGCCAGAAGCGCTTCTCCCTGGAGGGCGGCGAGTCCGTCATCCCGCTCCTCGACGCCGTCATCGACAGCGCCGCGGAGTCCCGCCTGGACGAGGTCGTCATCGGCATGGCCCACCGCGGCCGCCTGAACGTCCTCGCCAACATCGTCGGCAAGTCGTACGCGCAGATCTTCCGCGAGTTCGAGGGCAACCTCGACCCGAAGTCGATGCACGGCTCCGGCGACGTGAAGTACCACCTGGGCGCCCAGGGCACCTTCACCGGCCTGGACGGCGAGCAGATCAAGGTCTCGCTGGCCGCGAACCCCTCCCACCTGGAGACGGTCGACCCGGTCATCGAGGGCATCGCCCGCGCCAAGCAGGACATCATCAACAAGGGCGGCACGGACTTCACCGTCCTGCCGGTCGCCCTGCACGGTGACGCGGCCTTCGCGGGCCAGGGTGTGGTCGCCGAGACGCTGAACATGTCGCAGCTGCGCGGCTACCGCACCGGCGGCACGGTCCACATCGTCATCAACAACCAGGTCGGCTTCACCGCCGCCCCGGAGTCCTCGCGCTCCTCCATGTACGCCACCGACGTGGCCCGCATGATCGAGGCGCCGATCTTCCACGTGAACGGCGACGACCCCGAGGCCGTCGTCCGCGTCGCTCGCCTGGCCTTCGAGTTCCGCCAGGCGTTCAACAAGGACGTCGTGATCGACCTCATCTGCTACCGCCGTCGCGGGCACAACGAGTCGGACAACCCGGCGTTCACGCAGCCGCTGATGTACGACCTGATCGACAAGAAGCGCTCGGTGCGCAAGCTCTACACCGAGTCCCTGATCGGCCGCGGCGACATCACCCTCGAAGAGGCCGAGCAGGCGCTGCAGGACTTCCAGGGCCAGCTGGAGAAGGTCTTCACCGAGGTCCGCGAGGCCGTCTCGCAGGGGGCCGAGGTGCAGATCTCGGACCCGCAGGCGCAGTTCCCGGTGGCCGTGCAGACCGCGGTCTCCCAGGAGGTCGTCAAGCGGATCGCCGAGTCCCAGGTCAACATCCCCGACAACGTCACCGTCCACCCGCGTCTGCTGCCGCAGCTGCAGCGCCGGGCGGCGATGATCGAGGACGGCACGATCGACTGGGGCATGGGCGAGACCCTCGCCATCGGCTCCCTCCTCCTGGAGGGCACCCCGGTCCGGCTGTCGGGCCAGGACTCCCGTCGCGGCACCTTCGGCCAGCGCCACGCGGTCCTGATCGACCGGGTCACGGGCGAGGACTTCACCCCGCTCCAGTACCTCTCCGACGACCAGGCCCGCTACAACGTCTACGACTCCCTGCTCTCCGAGTACGCGGTCATGGGCTTCGAGTACGGCTACTCGCTGGCCCGCCCGGACGCCCTCGTGATGTGGGAGGCGCAGTTCGGCGACTTCGTCAACGGCGCGCAGACGGTCGTCGACGAGTACATCTCGGCCGCGGAGCAGAAGTGGGGACAGACGTCCGGCGTCACCCTCCTGCTCCCCCACGGCTACGAGGGCCAGGGCCCGGACCACTCCTCGGCCCGCATCGAGCGCTTCCTCCAGCTGTGCGCGCAGAACAACATGACGGTCGCCCAGCCGACGCTTCCGTCGAACTACTTCCACCTCCTGCGGTGGCAGGTGCACAACCCGCACCACAAGCCGCTGGTCGTCTTCACCCCGAAGTCGATGCTGCGCCTCAAGGCCGCCGCGTCGAAGACGGAGGAGTTCACCTCGGGCGCCTTCCGCCCCGTCATCGGCGACGACTCGGTCGACGCCTCGGCGGTCCGCAAGGTCGTCTTCTGCGCCGGCAAGCTGTACTACGACCTCGAGGCCGAGCGGCAGAAGCGCGGCGTCACGGACACGGCGATCATCCGCATCGAGCGCCTGTACCCGCTCGCGGGTGCCGAGCTCCAGGCGGAGATCGCCAAGTACCCGAACGCCGAGAAGTACCTGTGGGCCCAGGAGGAGCCGGCGAACCAGGGCGCGTGGCCGTTCATCGCGCTCAACCTGATCGACCACCTGGACCTGGCCGTCGGCGCCGACATCCCGGGCGCCGAGCGGCTGCGCCGCATCTCCCGCCCGGCCGGCTCGTCGCCGGCCGTGGGTTCGGCGAAGCGGCACCAGGCCGAGCAGGAGCAGCTGGTGCGTGAGGTGTTCGAGGCGTAGCCCTCGACCCGCTCAAGTCCGGTGAAGGGCCCGGCCTCCGAGAACACCGGAGGCCGGGCCCTTCCCTGTGCCACCGTTCCGACGGTGATACGGGGTCCGAGTCCCTCCGGGCGCCCCTTGCGCCCACTTATCCTTTTCTCAGCGTTCCCCTTCACTTTCAGCGACGGAGCACCATCCATGTACTTCACCGACCGTGGCATCGAGGAACTGGAGAAGCGGCGCGGCGAGGAGGAGGTCACCTTCGAGTGGCTCGCCGAGCAGCTGCGTACGTTCGTCGACCTCAATCCGGACTTCGAGGTGCCGGTGGAGCGGCTGGCGACGTGGCTGGCGCGGCTGGACGACGAGGACGACGAGGAGTAGGCCCCCGACGTCGGGAGCGGGTGGGCGTCAGTCGAAGGCGCGCAGCCGGTCGTACGCGAGGCCGAGCGCCCCGTGGAGCATCAGGAGTGTCCCCGCGACGATCCAGCCTGCGCTGTGGCGCCGTACGCCCCACACGGTGAGCGGCAGCCCGGCGGCCAGCTGCCCGGTCGCGACGACACGGGCCCGGCGCCCGCGCAGCCAGGAACCCCCACCGGCGCCTTCCGCCGCCTCCAGCTCCGCCCGGACCGCCGCACGCCACCCGTTCCACTCGATCTGCTCGGCACCGGGCTGGATCCGGGCCACCTCGAGGAGCCGGTCGGCCGGCTCCCCGGGGCCGAGTCCGGCCGGCAGCCGCACCCCCGCGCGCGTGAGGACGGCGAGCAGTCCCCGCAGGCGTGCGCGGGCGTCCGCCCCGGACACCGGCCTGGTCAGCGGGTCGAGCGCCTGCATGTCGAGGACCGGGTCGAGGCCGAGCCGCGCGGCGAAGGTGCGCATCGCCTCGTCCTCGCCGACGGGGGTGCCGTTCGCCAGCCATTCGTAGCCCACGCTGCGCCGGAAGCCCGCCGCGAGGGTAAGCCCGCTGCGGTCCGCGTCCCACCACAGGGCCAGTACGGGCCAGGGGGCGCTGACGGCCAGGGCGGTGGCCCACCCCGTGACCACGCGGTCGACGGGCTCGGCGCCGTGCAGCCAGGGCTCCCCCTCGGGAACGAGCACGCTCCACTCGGGGCCCGCCCCGGTGAGCAGCATCCGCTCCCGCAACAGCTGGGCGGCCAGACCGACGGACTCGTGCCCCGCCCGGCAGAGCAGCAGGGCGCCGGCGGCCTTGGCCTGGAACGAGTCGGGCGTGGTGGACATGGGCACACCGTAGATCGATGAGGACCGGAAATACCCGTTTTGCCCGTCAAATCCCCACCACTCACCCGCAAGCCCCGATCGCGAGGGCGCCACTTCCCCCAAACGAGTGCCTTGACTTTCCGCATCCGCGATATATCGTGAATAGCGGAAGACGCGATATGGCGCGTCGGGTCAGCATTACGTCGAGTCCAGACGCGTACTCGGTCTGGTCGGGTCGTTGGGAGGTCTGCACCATGTCCGAGTGGTCCGTCGCAGAGCCGAGGAAGCTCACCTTCGACGACCCCGTGACGGCGCTTCATGTGCGCGTCGTCAACGGAACAGTGAACGTCGTGGGGACCGACGAGGGTTCCGCCCGCCTGGAAGTCTCCGAGCTGGAGGGTCCGCCGCTGTTCGTGACCCAGCAGGACGGCACACTCACCGTGGCGTACGAGGACCTGCCCTGGAAGGGCTTCCTCAAGTGGCTCGACCGCAAGGGCTGGCGCCGCAGCGCCGTCGTCACGCTGGCCGTCCCGGTCGGCACCCCCGTCGAGGTGGGCGTCGTCGGCGCCGCCGCCGTGGTCTCCGGGATGGAGAACCGGGTGGCGGTCAAGGGCGTCACGGGCGACACGACCCTCGTACGGATCGCCGGCCCCGTCCGTGTGGAGACCGTCTCCGGGAGCCTGGAGGCCCAGGCCGTCACCGGCGACCTCCGCTTCAACTCCGTCTCCGGCGACCTGACCGTGGTCGAGGCCTCGGGCTGCTCCGTGCGCGCCGAATCGGTGAGCGGCTCGATGATCGTGGACCTCGACCCCAGGGGCACCCCCACCGACGTCCAGCTGTCGAACGTCTCGGGGGAGATCGCCATCCGCCTCCCGCACCCCGCGGACGCCGAGGTGGAGGCCAACACCGCCAGCGGCACGGTCTCCAGCGCCTTCGAGGACCTCCGGGTCAGCGGCCAGTGGGGCGCCAAGAAGATCACCGGCCGACTGGGCGCGGGCAACGGCAAGTTGAAGGCGATGACCGTCTCCGGCTCCATCGCCATGCTCCGCAGGCCGACGACGGAGGACGAGCCCCACGAGGACGGGTCGTCCGCTTCTCCGGAGACCCCGACCGACAAGAAGGTGCTCTGACATGCCTCCCGTCTTCGCCCACGGCCGCCTGCGCCTCTACCTGCTGAAGCTGCTGGACGAGGCCCCCCGCCACGGGTACGAGGTGATCCGGCTCCTGGAGGAGCGCTTCCAGGGGCTGTACGCACCCTCGGCAGGCACCGTCTACCCCCGGCTGGCGAAGCTGGAGGCGGAAGGGCTGGTCACCCACACCACCGAGGGCGGCCGCAAGGTGTACGCGATCACGGACGCGGGCCGCGCCGAACTGGCCGACCGCAGTGGCGAACTGGCCGACCTGGAGCTGGAGATCCGCGAGTCGGTCGCGGAGCTCGCCGCGGAGATCCGCGCCGATGTGCGGGGCGCCGCGGGCGATCTGCGCCGAGAGATGCGGGCCGCGGCCACCGAGGCGCGGCGCGGCGGCAAGGGCGGCTCGGGCGCCGGCACCGCAGAACACGAAGGCCCCGCAGGCGAGTTCGGGGACTTCGGAGACTTCCGTGACAAGGATTCGTGGCGGGTCGCCAAGGAGGAGATGCGGCGGGTCAAGCAGGAGTGGAAGGAACAGAACCGGCGCGCGAAGGACGAGAGCCGCCGGGCCCGCGACGAGGCGCAGCGCGCGCGGCGCCAGGCCAAGGAGGCGCAGGAGGAGATGCAGCGCATGGCCAAGCGGGTCCAGGAGCAGGTCCAGGACCGCTTCGCGCGCGGCGACTGGCCGAACGGGGTCCGTGAAGGCCTGAGCGAACTGGCCAAGGAATTCGGCGACTTCGGAAAGACCTTCGGCAAGGACTTCGGTAAGGACTTCGGCTTCGGCCGCGCGGGTGCGGCGGCCGACGGGTCGGCGAAGCCCGAGTACGCCGAGTACACGGACACTCCGGAGGACTTCCCCGCCGACTACACACCCTCCTGGGCCCACGAGGACTCCACCGGCGACCCGGCCCGTGACCTCGAACGCCTCCTGGACCGCTTCCGCGACGACATCCGCGACGCCGCCCGCGACCACGGGGTGACGGAGGACCAGCTCCGCTCGGCCCGGCGTCACTTGTCGACGGCCGCGGCGCACATAGGGGCCGCGTTGCGCACGCCGAAGAGCTGACGCCCCTCGCCGCCCGGGGCTTTCC
Organism: Streptomyces sp. NPDC107454; assembly: GCF_055582885.1. NCBI lineage: Bacteria > Bacillati > Actinomycetota > Actinomycetes > Kitasatosporales > Streptomycetaceae > Streptomyces > Streptomyces sp. NPDC107454. The sequence continues at coordinate 174,733 of NZ_JBVJPA010000008.1, forward strand.
GAGGCCCGAGGGGATCCCCCGGGCTCCGGCCGGGGGACCTCGGAGAAGCCCCCGGCGAAGCCCCCGGTTCCGGCCGCTCGCTCACCCCGCCTTGGCCTCCCCGCCGCCGTACAGCACGCGCGTGACCGCCTCATAGGTGACCCCGTGGTCGGCGAGCACCTCCGCCGGCACACCGGGCCGAGCGGTCAGGGCCATCAGCAGATGCTCGTCGCCGATGTGCCGGTCATGACGGGCGAGCGCGGCACGAAGGGACCGCGTCAGCACGTCCTTGGCTCCCGGGGCGAACGGCCGACGCCTGGAACGGCGCCCGCCGCCACCCCCGTTCCCCGATCCCAGCGCCCCGACCCCGTGGGCCTCCTCCACCCGGGAGACGATCTCCGAGAGGTCGATCCCGAGCCCGGAGAGCGCCTCCGTGTCGGCGCGGGAGAGCCCACCCCGCCGGCGCGCCTCGGCAAGCGAGCGTTCCATGGAGTCGCGACGACCGGCCGCCCCGAGCGAGGCCAGCGCGAACGACCCACGGCTGCCCTCCCGGTCGAGGAGGGCGAGAAGCATGTGCTCCTCGTCCACCGCCTCGGCACCCGTGCGTTCGGCGTGCCCGACCGCTCCCGCGACCACGGCCCGGGCGTCCTTCGTGAACCGCTCGAACATCACTGCCTCCCGTATTTCTTGTGCACGGCCTGCCTGCTCACTCCGAGTTCCGCGGCGATCTCCTGCCACGACCAGCCCTGATTGCGCGCGCTGCGCACCTGTACCGCTTCCAACTGCTCCAGCAGCCTCCGTAGCGCGGAGACGGCCCGCAGTCCGATCCGCGGATCGCGATCACCCGCACGCTCGGCGAGATCCGTTGCTTCGGTCATGATGTCAATCTAAGTTGACAGCAAGCGGGTGTCAACCCCAGTTGACAAACGGCACGCGAAACGGCGGGCCCGAATCCTCCCGAGCCCGCCGCGACCACCCTGCGCTGCACCGCACCTCGGCCCGAACGGCCGAGGACCTCTCAATCCCTCTCCCTCACCCCACCGTAAGAACGATCTTCCCGAACTGGTCGCCCGCCGCCAGCCGCTCGAACCCTTCCCGGGCCCGGTCCAGCGGAAGCACCTCATCGATGACGGGTCGCACCCCCGTGGCGGCGCAGAAGGAGAGCAGATCCTCCAGCTCGTCCTTGGTGCCCATCGTGGAACCGACGACCTTGAGTTCCAGGAAGAAGATGCGGGTGAGTTCGGCGTGCGAGGGGCGGTCGCCGCTCGTCGCGCCCGAGATGACCAGCGTGCCGCCGGGCCGCAGCGACTTGATGCTGTGCGACCAGGTGGCCGCGCCGACGGTCTCGATGACCGCGTCCACGCGCTGCGGCAGCCGGGCGCCGGACTCCAGCGCCTCCACGGCACCCAACTCGACCGCCCGCTTGCGCTTGGCCTCGTCGCGACTGGTGGCGAAGACCCGAAGACCAGCAGCCTTGCCGAGCACGATCGCGGCGGTCGCCACACCGCCGCCGGCGCCCTGGACGAGGACGGAGTCGCCGGGCCGTACTCCGGCGTTGGTGAAGAGCATGCGGTACGCCGTCAGCCATGCGGTCGGCAGACAGGCGGCCTCCTCGAAGGAGAGTTCCTTGGGCTTGGGGATGACGTTCCACGTCGGGACGGAGACCTGTTCGGCGAACGTGCCCTGGTAGCGCTCGGTGAGGATGGAGCGGGGCTCCTTCGGGCCGACCCCGTGCCCCGTCTGCCCGATGACCGAGTGCAGTACGACTTCGTTGCCGTCCTCGTCGACACCGGCCGCGTCGCATCCGAGGATCATCGGCAGCTTGTCCTCGGAGAGACCGACGCCGCGCAGGGACCAGAGGTCATGGTGGTTCAGGGACGCGGCCCTGACGTTCACGGTGGTCCAGCCCGGCCTCTGCTCGGGGGCCGGGCGCTCCCCCAACTCCAGGCCGGTGAGCGGCTGGTCACGGTCAATGCGGGCGGCGTAGGCAGCGAACATGACCTTGACGATAGGCTCCGCCCCCGCCCGGCGGAACCACGTCCCCCTGTGACACACGTCCCGCCACCCTCACGCTCCACGTCACACCGATCAACTGCGCGACCGGCCCCAGAAAGCAGGGCCCCGCCGGGAGCACCCCGGCGAGGCCCTGAATTCACGCGGCCGCGTCAGCGGCGGGCAACGCCCTCGGCCCGAGCAGCCGCGGCCACCGCCGCGGTCACCGCAGGAGCCACCCGCTCATCGAACGGCGACGGAATCACATAGTCCGCGGCAAGGTCGTCCCCGACGACCGCAGCCAACGCCTCCGCCGCCGCGATCTTCATCCCCTCGGTGATCCGAGACGCCCGCACCTGCAACGCCCCCGCGAAGATCCCGGGAAACGCCAGCACGTTGTTGATCTGGTTCGGGAAGTCCGACCGCCCGGTCGCGACCACGGCCGCGTATTTGTGGGCGATCTCGGGGTGCACCTCGGGATTCGGGTTGGCCATGGCGAAGACGAAGGCCCCCTCGGCCATCGACGCCACCGCCGGCTCCGGCACCGTACCCCCGGACACGCCGATGAAGACGTCCGCGCCCGAGAGCGCCGACTCCAGCGACCCCGTGAGCCCCGCCTTGTTGGTGATCCCGGCGAGCTCCCGCTTGACGTCGGTCAGGTCGTCCCGGTCCGCGGAGACGATGCCCTTGCGGTCCGCGACCGCGACGTCACCGATCCCCGCCTCCAGCAGGAACTTGGCGATGGCGACCCCGGCCGCCCCCGCCCCCGAGATCACCGCACGCAGATCACCCAGCGTGCGCCCGGTCAGCTTCGCCGCGTTCCGCAGCGCCGCCAGCGTCACGATCGCGGTCCCGTGCTGGTCGTCGTGGAAGACGGGAATGTCCAGCCGCTCCTGGAGCTTGCGCTCGATCTCGAAGCACCGCGGCGCCGAGATGTCCTCCAGGTTGACGCCCCCGAACGAGGGAGCGAGCCGGACCACGGTCTCCACGATCTCGTCGACGCCCGTGCAGTCCAGCGCGATCGGCACGGCATCCACCCCGCCGAACTGCTTGAACAGGATGGCCTTGCCCTCCATCACGGGAAGGGAGGCCTCCGGGCCGATGTCACCGAGTCCCAGCACCGCCGTACCGTCCGTCACCACAGCGACGACGGACGACTTCCACGTGTAGTCGTGGACGAGCTCGGGCTGCTCGGCGATGGCGCTGCACACCTTCGCCACGCCGGGCGTGTACGCCAGGGACAGGTCGTCCTTGTCACGGACGGGCACGGTGGCCTGCACGGCCATCTTGCCGCCACGGTGCAGCGCAAAGGCAGGGTCGAAGTCGAGGGAGTCGACGGAACCGTCGGAACCGACGGTGTCGACGGAGCCGGCGGAATTGACCGGTTCCACGTCGCCTTCAAGACCCGTACTGCTGTCGCTGCGAGGATTGACGATCTCCGCTGCCACTTTGTTTTACCCCTTAAGTCTTCATTGATTTGAGGGTGACCACTCCTGGTTGAGGGGTGGGCGGGCACCGCGTAACCCTGCCGCCGTGGTGGTGCGTACGGGCGGATACGCGACGGACGCGCCGCACACGCGCCCTGAGCCCCGGATGAGGGGTGTAGAGAACCTTCTTACCGGACGGACCAGGTCGGCGACGAGTCCATACCGCGAAGCTCACACGCCGGTGACATGACTCATACCTGGATATGTGGACAAGTCCAAGACATGACCTCAAGACACTACAAGTGCGGAGTAGTGACGGCCCGCATCGTGAGATGCGCCGAAGATCTTCCGGCCGGAAGGAGGGATTCCCGCACAAGGTCCGGCCCTGATGGAGCCGCCCGTGGCGGTTCGGGGGTCACCCGTTATCCGATTTTGACATAGCGAGTCCCCTGAAGCGCGTAGTCCGAATGGCAAGATGCCGTCATCACACGAGGTCGCGACACCCAAAGGTGTGTGTTCTCGTCGACCCATCGGCAACTCCCTCATCCGCCGGAGGAACCCACCATGACCGCAAGCTCCACCCGTCGTACGACCGCCGCGCAGTCCCGTATAGCAGCGGTCGGTGCGATCGCGGTCGCCGGGGCCCTGGTTCTCACCGGCTGCGGTGACCAGACCGACAAGAGCAGCAGTTCGGACACGTCGTCGTCCGCCTCGGCCCCGCTCGCCGACAAGCTCCCCAAGGACATCAAGGACGCGGGCGTCGTCAAGGTAGGTTCCGACATCGCCTACCCGCCAGTCGAGTACATGCAGAGCGGCAAGGCTGTCGGCATCGACCCGGACATCGCGGACGCCCTCGGCAAGCAGCTGGGTGTGAAGTTCGAGTTCCAGAACGGCAAGTTCGACCAGCTCATTGTCGGCCTGCAGTCCAAGCGGTTCAACGCGATCATGTCGGCGATGAACGACACCAAGGACCGCCAGAACGGCGTCGACTCGGACACCGGCAAGAAGGCCGGCAACGGCATCGACTTCGTCGACTACTTCACCGCCGGCACCTCGATCCTCGTCCAGAAGGGCAACCCCAAGGGCATCAAGACCCTGGACGACCTGTGCGGCCAGGTGGTCGCCCTGCAGAAGGGCACGACGTCCGAGGGCATCGCCAAGAAGCAGAGCACGAAGTGCAAGACGGACGGCAAGAAGGCCATCACGCTGCAGACCTTCGACACCGACCCCGAGGCGCTGCTCCGCCTGAAGCAGGGCGCGTCCGTCGCGGACCTGAACGACTTCCCGGTCGCGGCCTACAACGCCAAGACCTCGGGCGGCGGCAAGGACTTCGAGGTCGTCGGCGACCAGATCGAGGCCGGCCCCTACGGCATCGGTGTCAGCAAGGAGAGCACCCAGCTGCGGGACGCCCTCCAGGCGGCCATGAACGCGATCATCAAGAACGGCGAGTACACCAAGATCCTGCAGAAGTGGAACGTCACGGACGGCGCGGTGACCGAGGCCAAGATCAACGGCGGCTCCTGACCCTGCCTGACGCAACACTGAAGGGCAGTCACTGTGACTGACACTGTCGACAAGACCCCGGCGCCCGCCGTGCCGCCGGAGCAGATCAAGGCCATCCCGGTGCGCCACTACGGCCGCTGGGTGGCCGGCGCGGTGATCGTCGCGCTGCTGGTGCTGATCGGGATCGCGTTCTCCAACGCGAAGATCAACTACAGCATCATCCCGGACTACCTCACGGACAGCACGATCCTGTCCGGCGTCTGGCACACGCTGTACATCTCCGTGCTCGCCATGCTGCTCGGACTCGTCCTCGGCGTGATCCTCGCGGTGATGCGGATGTCGTCGAACCCGGTCACCAGCACCGTGGCCTGGTTCTACGTGTGGTTCTTCCGCGGCACTCCAGTGCTGGTGCAGCTGCTCCTCTGGTACAACATCGCGCTCGTGTTCCCCATCCTGAATCTGGGGTTCTACAAGGACGAGATGAACCAGGTGATGACGCCGTTCCTGGCGGCCCTGCTGGGTCTCGGCCTGAACGAGGCCGCGTACATGTCCGAGATCGTCCGGGCCGGCATCCAGTCCGTGGACGAGGGGCAGACGGAGGCCTCGCACGCGCTGGGCATGACCCAGGGCAAGACGCTGCGCCGCGTGATCCTCCCGCAGGCCATGCGGGTGATCGTGCCGCCGACCGGCAACGAGTTCATCAACATGCTGAAGACCTCGTCGCTCGCCTACGCGGTCCAGTTCAACGAACTCATCAAGCGAGCCCAGGACATCTCCAGCACCTCTCTCGCGGTCGTCGAGCTCTACTTCGTGGCATCGATCTGGTACCTGATCCTGACCAGCATCTTCAGCGTCTTCCAGTACTACTTGGAGCGCCGCTACGCCCGCGGATCGTCGCGCAACCTGCCGCCGACCCCGTTGCAGCGCCTGAAGAAGAACCTCCGTCTGTTCGGTTCCTTCCGCCGCCCGGAGGTGGCCCGATGACCAGTCTCAGCAAGGACGTCGCCAAGAACACGAGCGGCGGCCCGATGGTCAAGGCCGAGGGCGTGCACAAGTCCTTCGGGCTCGCGCACATCCTCAAGGGCATCGACCTGGAGGTGAACCCGCGCGAGGTGTTCTGCCTGATCGGCCCATCCGGCTCCGGCAAGTCCACCTTCCTGCGGTGCATCAACCATCTGGAGAAGATCAGCGCCGGCCGGCTGTACGTCGACGGCCACCTGGTCGGCTACCGACAGAGCGGCGACAAGCTCTACGAGCTCAAAGAGCGCGAAGTGGCCGCGCAGCGGCGGGACATCGGCATGGTGTTCCAACGCTTCAACCTCTTCCCACACATGACAGCGCTGGAGAACGTCATGGAGGCGCCGGTCCAGGTCAAGGGCGAGTCCAAGGCCGTTGCCCGGGAGCGGGCACAGCGCCTGCTGGACCGGGTCGGGCTCGGCGACCGGGTCGGGCACTACCCTTCCCAGCTGTCCGGCGGCCAGCAGCAGCGCGTCGCCATCGCCCGCGCGCTGGCGATGGAGCCCAAGCTGATGCTCTTCGACGAGCCGACGTCGGCGCTCGACCCAGAGCTCGTGGGCGAGGTCCTCGACGTGATGCGCGACCTCGCGGAGGACGGCATGACGATGATCGTCGTCACGCATGAGATGGGCTTCGCCCGCGAAGTCGGCGACTCGCTGGTGTTCATGGACGACGGTGTGGTGGTCGAGTCCGGCCACCCGCGCGAAGTGCTGACGAACCCCCAACACGACCGCACCAAGTCATTCCTGTCGAAGGTCCTCTGAAACGGAAAGGGTGCGCCGGACGGAAATCCGGCGCACCCTTTGTTCAACCTTCCTCGACCCTACCTTCCGGAAACATATCCGATGACAGCATTGGTGGGGTACTGGTCCGCGCCGTTAGCGCCGTTTCTGGCCACGACTGCGAAGTTGATGAAAATGTTCCGCCCCTCAGGGAAATCGTAGTCGCAGGTGACCGTCTTGCCCGCGCCCTTGGCGTTCTGGCACTCGCCCCGGTCCAGGATCCTGTTCCCGTTGCCGTTGTCCGCGACGTACCAGATCACGACCGAACGGAGCCCGTCGGCGTAGTTGTCGAGCACTTCGATCCGGTCGTCGGAGGAGTAGAAGCACGCGTACCCGGCCTTGGCGAACGGCTGGGTGCAGAACTTTGTCACCGCCGCGGACGCCGGAGTGGTGGTCGAGAGGACCATCCCCGCGGTGGCGGCTGCGGTACCCATCGCGGTCAACATTCGGCGCGTGCGCACGGAAATTCTCTTCACGCTAATCATGCTCCCCATTTTGCATAACACGGTCAGGACATGATCCTGACGAGCACACTTCAGCACGTCAAGAAATCCGGCCACATCTGAGGGAAACTTGAGCCTGGCCCGGAACCCCGGGCCACACCCCCAGGGATCGAATCGCCGGAAATCTGCAGCAATGGCCGTGGCGGCCAACAATTCCGCTATTCCAGCGCGAGGACGAGCGAGTCGGAGGGCGAGGACCGGACGGCGCGATTCTCCCCGAAGCCGGCCCAGCGCAGGGTGCGCGCGTGCCGGCACGATGCGGCGAGCATCGCGATCGGGCGACGCGCCCTCGGCCACCCGATCCGGCGACGGACGGCACCGCCCCGCACCCACCAGAGCGATGGGTGCGTGCATCGGACCGGCCAGGCTGGATCGGGTACTCCTGGGTGCGAGGAAACCCGCCCCCGCATCCCCGGACCACGCACAGGATGCGTGCCGCCTGGACGCGGAGCGAGAGCGGGAGACCAGCGTGCACAACACTGTTCGGGGCACGCGGCCGAGCAGCAGTCCTGACAGCAGGACTCCCTCCCGCTCAGCCCTCAGGAACGGTTCGCTGTGCAGTCAGTGGAGGGCCGTTGCATCAGGACGGCATCGCATACGAGTCGCACGCAAGTCGTACGGCAGCCTCGTGGGCCACTCCGGGTCCTCGAGGTCAACCGTGGGGCAGAAGACCTGATCGTCGCCACAAAGGTGTCCTTGATGATGGCCAGGAGCCCGGCCGCGATGCTTCCCGTGCCGCATGCGAAGTCGAAGACGCGCGGTTCGGAGCCGATGAGGGTCTCCACCGCGTCGAGCATCACCCGCAGTTATTCCTCGCGGTCGGGCATTTACCACTCCTATTGCTGGTCCCAGCCCCCTGCCAGGCGCCCCAGTCGGCCGATCGCAACTGCGCCGGCCCATCGCAAGCCCTCCTCGCGTACGCCACGTAATACCCTGGAAGCGCAATCAGCCGTTACCTGACCGCACGCACGACGATAGAGCGCCTCCGTAAGGACTACAAGTGGAACTGGCCTATTACTCGGATTACGCGGTACGCCTCGTCAACACCGAGGAGCCGGCCCGGGGCAAGGACTCGCTCACCTCGGTCGAGGCGGTCCGGGACCTCTTCGGAGGGAACGCCTCCGCGGCCCGCCGCGCCACGGACGCGGACGTCACCCGCTTCCGGTCGGTCCGCGCCCGGCTGCGCGCCGTCTTCGAGGCGGCCGACGGCGGCGACGAGACCCTGTCCGTGGACCTGCTGAACTCACTCCTCCTGGAGTTCCCCGTCAGCCCGCAGATCTCCGGGCACGACCACCGGGACGACGACGGGCGCCCGCTCTGGCACATGCACCTGGCGGACCACCCGTCGAACGCGACCGCGGGCTACGCGGCGATCGCCGCCATGGGACTCGCCTTCCACCTCACCGAGTACGGCGTGGACCGCCTCGGCCTGTGCGAGGCGGCCCCCTGCCGCAACGCGTACCTGGACACGTCGACGAACCGCTCCCGGCGCTACTGCTCGGACCGCTGCGCGACGCGCGCCAACGTGGCGGCCTACCGGGCCCGCAAACGCCTGGAGGCCGACCGGTCGGAGAGCACCGGCCTCGCGGCGCCGAGCGCCCAGCGGACGACCGCGAACGGCGAGCGCTGACCCGGTAGATGGGGCCGGTAGCGGAAACGCACCTTCCCGAGGACGAGGTCCTCGGGCACGGTTCCGTAGTCGGTGCTGTCCCCACCCGCGTAGGCGTTGTCCCCGAGCACCCACCAACCCCCCTCGCGCCGCTCCGCGATCCGCTTCACGACCAGCAGGTCCTGCTGGAACGGATGGCGCAGAACGACCACGTCACCAGGCCCGACCCGAGCCCCGTACTGCACGACGAGCCGATCTCCGTGCCGGAGCGTGGGCACCATGGAGGGCCCCGTCACCTCGGCCGCCCCGAACGGCAGCACGGCCCTCCCACGCTCGGTCTCCTGCGACAGCTCCGGCATCACCGGCACCTCCCCGGTCCATCCTCCACCAGTCCCAGTCTCACCCTGGACTTTTGTCCTAAGCCCATGGGGGCACTCGAGAAAAGACGTCTCCTACGGAGTAATGTCCCACCTGAGAAGACGATCACGAGGAAGGACAGCTCAATGCTCTCCCGCCTGTTTGCCCCCAAGGTCAAGGTCAGCGCGCACTGCGACCTGCCCTGCGGCGTGTACGACCCGGCCCAGGCCCGCATCGAGGCGGAGTCGGTGAAGGCCGTCCAGGAAAAGATGGCCGGCAACGACGACCCGCACTTCCAGGCTCGCGCCACCGTCATCAAGGAGCAGCGCGCCGAGCTCGCCAAGCACCACGTGTCGGTGCTCTGGAGCGACTACTTCAAGCCCCCGCACTTCGAGAAGTACCCGGAGCTGCACCAGCTGGTCAACGACACCCTGAAGGCCCTCTCGGCCGCCAAGGCGTCCACGGACCCGGCCACGGGCCAGAAGGCGCTGGACTACATCGCCCAGATCGACAAGATCTTCTGGGAGACCAAGAAGGCCTGACCTTTGGTCATACGGCTCGACCCGCGACCTGTTCGGTTTCTCCGGTCACGCGGTCCCTCTGCCCGCACCCGGCCCGCGGGGCGCCCGACACGGCGTCCCTGACGGTCCGGGTGCGGTCTTCTTTCACCGCCGCGTTCGAGGTCCTGGACCAGCTGGTGGGTGAACTCGCCGTCCGCAGTGACGAGTTCGCGGTCCTGTGGGAGCGTCATGACGTGGCGAAGACCACACGCGGCCGGATGCGCGCCGTCTCCAGCTGCTCGGCTCGCCGGCCTGCTCGTCGCCCCCGGCCCGTCGGCCGCGTCCCGTCAGCGGCCTCGACCCACCGGCCTCTGTCAGTGGCGCGTGCCATCCTGAAGAAATGACTCTGGAGGATCTGGTCCGGCTGCGCCGGGCACGCGACCGGATGGACCGCGAGTACGCGGAGCCGCTGGACGTCGCCGCGCTCGCGCGCACCGCGCTGATGTCACCCGGGCACTTCCAGCGGAGCTTCCGGGCGGCGTACGGGGAGACGCCGTACAGCTATCTCATGACCCGCCGAATAGAGCGGGCCAAGGCCCTGCTGCGGCGGGGTGACCTGACGGTGACGGAGGTCTGCCTCGCCGTGGGCTGTACGTCGCTCGGTTCGTTCAGCTCCCGCTTCACGGAGCTGGTCGGCGAGACCCCGAGCGCGTACCGGGCCCGGCCGCACGACCACGGCGCCCCCATCCCGCCGTGCGTGGCCCAGCGCCTGACCCGCCCGACCCGCCACCGCAACCCGGAAGCGGAACCGGGTACGCGCCTCTAGCGTGGGGCCATGGACCTGAAACTCTCACAGTGCTTCATCGCCGTGGACGACCATGACAAAGCGCTCGCCTTCTACCGGGACGTCCTCGGCCTGGAGGTCCGGGGTGACGTCGCCTTCGAGGGGATGCGCTGGGTGACGGTCGGCTCCCCGCTGCAGCCGGACGTCCAGATCGTCCTGGAGCCGCCCGCCGCGAGCCCGGACATCTCCCCCGCCGACAAACAGGCCATGGCCGAGCTCCTCGCCAAGGGCGTCCTGCGCGGTGTCATCTTCTCCACCGCCGACTGCGACGCCCTCTACGAACGCGTCCGCGCCTCCGGTGCCGATGTCCTCCAGGAGCCGATGGACCAGCCGTACGGCGTCCGCGACTGCGCCTTCCGCGACCCGGCGGGCAACCTCCTGCGCTTCACCGAACGCCCCGCTGCCTGACCCCGGCCACCCTCGCACCGGCGGCCGGGAGGCAGACTACGTCCGTGTGTTCCGTGGGAGCGGGTCACCCATGGAACGGAACGTCTGAAGTCCCGTAGTCCGAGGAGTCATCGATGCCGTCCGCGCGCCCCCGCGTCCTCTACGTCAGTGACCTGGCCTACCCGGCCAAGGGGCGGCGGTACTGCGACGAGGACATCTTCCTCACCTCCCGGCTGCGCGAGGAGTTCGACCTCGCCGTGTGCCACCCCCTGGACGCGGCCGCGCTGATGACCGGCTTCGACGCCGTCGTCGTGCGCAACAGCGGGCCCGTACTGCACTACCAGGCGCAGTACGACGCGTTCCGGAAGCAGGCGGTCACGGAAGGTGTCCGCGTGTACAACCAGCTGTCCGGCAAGGGGGACATGGCGGGGAAGGGGTACCTGCTGGATCTCACCGCGGCGGGGTTCCCGGTGATCCCGACCATCGACCGCGCGGACGACCTCGCCCGGCTTCCGGACGTCGACACCTACGTCGTGAAGCCCAAGCTGGGAGCGGACTCCATCGGCCTGGAGTTCGTACGGCGCGACCGGCTGCCCGAACTGTCGTACGGCAACATCCTCGTCCAGCCACGCATCGACTTCCGCTACGAGGTGTCCTTCTACTTCGTCGACCACACCTTCCAGTACGCCCTGTACGCGCCCCGCCCGGACGAGCGCTGGGCCCTGGAACCGTACGAGCCGACCGAGCGGGACCGGGAGTTCGCGCAGCGGTTCGTCGACTGGAACGACATCACGTACGGCATCCAGCGCGTCGACGCCTGCCGGGCCCCCGACGGCGAACTGCTCCTCGTGGAACTGGAGGACCTGAACCCCTATCTGTCCCTGGACGTCCTCACCCCCGACGCGCGGGACGCCTTCGTCTCACGGGTGAAAACGTCGTTGCGCGGGCTGATCGGACAGGAGACGGTACGAGCCGCACACGGCGTCTGAGAGGGAGCGGGAAGCGACCCATGGCTGATCCCATTCGATGGACCTACGCCTTCGTCGACCGGCCCATGAAGGACTTCGATCGCGCCTGCGGCTTCTGGACCGCGGTCACGGCGACGAAGCTGTCCGAACCGCGCGGTGAGCAGGGCGAGTTCGTGACCCTGCTGCCCGACGGCACCGACGCCTGCGTCAAGGCGCAGGGCGTCGACGCGGGCGACGGCGGCGCCCATCTGGACCTCGCCGTCGAGGACGTACCGGCGCTGGCGGAGTCGGCCCGGCAGCTCGGCGCCGAGATCGTCACCACCGAAGAGGACCTGGTCGTCCTGCGCTCCCCCGGTGGTCAGCCGTTCTGCGCGGTCCGTTGGCACGGCGAGTCGGCGCGGCCTGCGGTCGTCCCGGGTCCCGCCCGGGCCACCAGCCGCCTCGACCAGGTGTGCCTGGACGTGGCGCCCACCCGCTTCGAGGCCGAAGTCGCCTTCTGGAGCGCCCTGACCGGATGGGAGTCGCACCCCGGCGCGCTCCCGGAGTTCCACCTGCTCAGGCCGCCCGCCGAGCTCCCCTTCCGCATCCTCCTGCAACGCCTCGGCACCGCCCGCCCCGCCGCCGCCCACCTCGACATCGCCTGCTCGGACATCGAGGCGGTACGCGCCCACCACGAGCGGCTCGGTGCCGTGCTCGTCGGTCACGGCGCCCGCTGGGCCGTCATGCGGGACCCGGTCGGCGGCACGTACTGCCTGACCGGCCGGGACCCGGCGACGGGCAGCCTCCCGGCCCCGGCCTGATCCGAAGAACGAACCGGAGCGGACGACCCGGAGCGGGCGGCCCGAGGCGGACAGCCCTACGCGGGCTCCCACACCTCCACTTCCACCACGGCAGCCACCGGAATCGGCCCGTAGATGTGCGGGAACTCCTCGCCCCCGGGCTTGACCGCCTCGTAACGCACCGGCACGTCCAGCCGTTCGGGATCGATGACCAGGAGCACCAGCTCGTCGGGGCCGTCGTACCCGCCGTACAGGAAGGAGGCGACCCCGGGGACCTGGTGCCGCAGCGAGCAGTGGATGAAGCCCTCCTCCTGGAGGGTGCGGCCACGGGTGGACATCTCATACGCGCCGGACGCGCGCGCCGCGTCCCACAGGGAGCGCTCGGTGAGGTGCAACAAGGGTTCGGACATGCTGCCACGCTACGGCCTCGGCCGGGCCCGCTCAGATGTCTCCGGTGGCGTCCAGGATGGGGCGGATGACCACCGGGTAGTTCGTGGCGCCCTCGGGGCCGGGGCAGCGGGTGACGCGCTCGGCGATCTCGGTGACCCGATCCAGGCTCTCGCACTCCAGTACCCAGTAGCCGGCGATCAGCTCCTTGGTCTCGCTGTACGGCCCGTCGGCGATGACGGCCTTCCCGTCCTGCCCGGCCGTGACCAGGCGGGTCTGTGCCGGTTCGGCCAGTCCCTGCCCGTCGACGAGCTCACCGGACTCCGAAAGGTCGTCGTTGATCGCGCCCATGTACGCGTACATCGCCTGCAGCTCCTGCTCGCTCCAGGCCGGGGCGTGCGCGGAGCCCTTGCCCCGCATGCCCTCGTAGTCCGCCTGCGTGCCCTGCACCATCACCAGGTACTTCACGAGTCGGCTCCCTCGGCTTCCTCATTTTTCCGCGACGGACTCCCCGGTTTGCTCCCGGGGCTCCCCGGTGTCCCTGCCGGGTTCGGATCCGGTCCCGGGCACGGACCGGGACCGCGCGCCGCCTCCGGATCCCGCACCGCCGGACCCGGCTCCGGCTCCGGGCCGGCCGACGTACCTCTCGCACTCCGGGTTGTGGCAGGGGCCGGGACCCCATACGGGAACGAACGCGCCCAGCGTCTTGTGGCGCCGTACGACGGTGGTGACCGGCTGCCGGCAAACGGGGCAGACATGCTCATCGGTGCCCATGCATTCAGGGTAGGGCGAGTGACGCTTCGGCGCTTCCTGCTGTACGTCCGCAACGACGACGCCGTTCTCGCACTCGCCGTCCTCCGACGTGCCCGATCAGGCTCCCTGCCCGGGCTGCGGCTCGCGCCACATCGGCCACATCCGCGGACCGTCCGGCAGGTCGAGAGGACGCCCCGTGAGCTCGAAGCCGAGACGCTCGTAGAGCCGACGGCTGTCGGCGTTGCTCGCCTCCAGGTAGGCGGGCAGCCCCTCACGGTCGCACCGGTCGAGGACCGACCGGACGAGCGCGGTGCCGAGTCCCTCGCCCTGGCGCTGGGGCGCCACGCCGATCATCCACAGGTACTCGTGGGCGCGGCCCGCGGGGTGGATCCCGGCCGTCAGGCGGCCTATCAGCTCGACCCGCTCGTTGTCGGGGTCGACGGCCTCACGCAGCCGTGCGGGACCGTCGTCCTCGTCGTCGGCGTGGCCGGCGTCGGCGGGCACGGACAGCCACAGCGCGCACGCCGTGCCGTCCTCCGTGATGTCGACGCGGCCCTCGGCGAGCACGGCCTCGGTGAACATCCCCATCAGCCCGGGGTGCTTGGCACGGCGGTGCGCCGCGTCCGGAAAGACCCAGCCACTCACCGGGTCGTCCTGGAACGCCTCGTCGAGCAGCCGGACGACCAGCTCCCGGTCGCCCTCGTCCGCCGTCCGGATCACCACGCCCATGTCCCACCCTCTCGCCTCAACCGCCGCTGATCGTGCGGCTGTTGCAGCCTAGGGCCTGTCGGGGCACGAGTGGGGCGGGCCCCGCGCACCGTGGGGATGCGCGGGACCCGCTCCGGCCGGAGCCCGGGACCGTACGGAGGTCAGGTGCCGTACGGTCCCGGAGGCCCCGGGGTCTTCAACCGCCCTCCTGAAGAGTCGAACGGGTCATCCGAAGGTTCGAACGGGTCAGTTGCTGCGCCGCGTGACGAACTCCGCGAGCGCGAGGAGGCCGCCCGCCGCCTCCGGGTCGGGGATCGCCCGGGACAGCTCGTGCATCGCCCGGGACATCCGGTCGGCCGCCTGGAGCTGCGCCCAGTCACGGCCGCCCGCCCGCTCGACGGCCAGCACCGTGCGCTCCAACTCCCCTTCCTCGTAGGGAACTCCGTACAGCTCGGCGAGTTCCGTCGCCGCCGGGGTGCCGGAGGCGAGCGCGGCGACCACGGGCAGGGACTTCTTGCGGGCGATGAGGTCCGCCCCGGCCGGCTTGCCGGTGCGGCTCGGGTCCCCCCAGATCCCGATCACGTCGTCGATCAGCTGGAAGGCGAGCCCGGCCTCCCGGCCGAACGCGTCCAGTGCGTCGACGTCCTCCTCGTCCGCCCCCGCGTACAGCCCGCCGAGCGCGCATGCGCAGCCGAGCAGCGCGCCTGTCTTGGCCTCGGCCATGGCGAGCACTTCGTCGAGGGTGACCTCGGCGGGTCCGCGCTTCTCCATGGCCGTGTCCGCGTGCTGCCCCTCGCACAGCTCGACGACGCAGGAGGCTAGCCGGGCGGCGGCGGCCTGGGACGCGGGGTGCGAGTCCTCGGCGAGCAGCCGCTGGGCGAGCGCCTGCATGGCGTCCCCGGCGAGGATCGCGTCGGCGTCGCCGAACACGGTCCACGCGGTGGGGCGGTGTCTGCGGGTGGTGTCCCGGTCCATGACGTCGTCGTGCAACAGCGTGAAGTTGTGGATCAACTCCACGGCGGCCGCCGCCTGTACGGCGGCCGTGTGCTGACCGCCGAGCGCTCCCGTGGCGGTGAGCACCAGAGCCGGGCGGATCGCCTTGCCCGCGTTGCCCGCCGCCGGGGTGCCGTCCGCGTGCTCCCAGCCGAAGTGGTAGAGCGCGATCCGGCGCATGGATCCCGGCAGCGATTCGACGGCCCTGCGCAGCTCGGGGTCGACGGACGCCCGGGCGTACTCCAGGATGCCCGCCGCCTCCTGTCCGTCCAGCGGGCCGGGCGCGACCTGCCGATCCATGGGCCTCCCGTCCGCGGCCCCGCCGTCCGGGGGACCGCCGTCCGAGGGCCCGCCCTCCATGGGCTTGCCGATGAGACCCCGCCTGTCCAGGGTCTCGGCCGGACTCCGCCTCGTCCCCGGTGTTCCCGCCTGATCGGGCGGGAACACGGCGGCCTGCGTCGGGAAGGTCACCGCCAGCGGCCGATCTCGACGTTCTCCAGGATGCCGAGGGCGTCCGGCACGAGAACCGCCGCCGAGTAGTACGCCGTCACCAGGTAGGAGATGATCGCCTGTTCGTTGATGCCCATGAAACGCACCGACAGGCTCGGCTCGATCTCGTCCGGGATGCCCGCCTGCTGGAGGCCGATGACACCCTGCTCGGCCTCGCCGGTACGCATGGCGATGATCGAGGTCGTCCGGGTGTCGCTGACGGGGATCTTGTTGCACGGGAACAGCGGCACACCGCGCCAGGTCGGGATGCGGTTGCCCGCGATCTCGACGCTCTCGGGGACCAGTCCGCGCTTGTTGCACTCGCGGCCGAACGCGGAGATCGCGCGCGGGTGGGCGAGGAGCAGCTTGGTGCCGCGCCGGCGGCTGAGCAGCTCGTCCAGGTCGTCGGGGCTGGGCACGCCGTCGTGCGGCTGGAGCCGCTGGTCGTACTCGCAGTTGTTGAGCAGTCCGAACTCCCGGTTGTTGATGAGCTCGTGCTCCTGGCGCTCCTTCAGCGCCTCGACGGTGAGGCGGAGCTGCTGCTCCGTCTGGTTCATCGGCTGGTTGTAGAGGTCGGCCACACGCGTGTGCAGGCGCAGCACGGTCTGGGCGATGCTCAGTTCGTACTCGCGCGGCGCGGCCTCGTAGTCCACGAAGGTGCCGGGGATGTCCTGCTCCCCGGTGTGGCCGGCCGCGAGGTCGATCTCCTTCTCGCCGTACTTGTTGGTGCGCTGCTCCGGAATCGCGCGCAGCGACGTGAGGTGCTCGCGCAGGGAGTCGGAGCGCTCGGCGACCTGCTCGAGGTCCTGGCGCGGCAGTGCGAGCACGGTGACCGCGGTGACGGCGCGGGCCGTGTACTCCCAGATGGCGTCCGGGTCGATGAGCGCCTGCTCGCCGAAGTACGCGCCGTCGGCGAGGACGCCGAGGACCGCGTCGTCGCCGTACGGGCCGGTGCCGATCTTCTCCACCTTGCCGTGCGCGAGCAGGAACACCTCGTCGGACGGGCTGCCGAACGAGGCGAGCACTTCGCCCGGTACGAACTCCCGCTGCTGGCACCGCTGGGCGAGCTCGCCGAGCACCTCCTGATCCTCGAACGAGCGGAGCACGGACAGCTCGCCGAGCTCCGCGGGGATGACCTGCACACGGTCACCGGTCTTCACGAACGTCACGCGGCCGTCGCCCACGGAGTAGCTGAGCCGCCGGTTCACGCGGTACGTGCCACCCTGCACGTTCACCCACGGAAGCATGCGCAGCAGCCACCGTGAGCTGATCTCCTGCATCTGGGGCGCGGACTTGGTGGTGGTGGCCAGGTTCCGCGCGGCCGATGTGCCGAGACTCTGCTGCGGCTTGCCCTGACCCGCACGGACCTCTTCGCCTACCGACATGAAAATTGCCCTCCCGGTCATGCGCTGATCTGCGCCGACCAGCCTTCCATCACGGAGTGTGCCGGTGCTATTACACGAATGAGCGGGAATGGATCACGGCGGACTGGGCAGAGGGTCCGCTTTTGTCGATCGATCGAACAGCCGGTGCCGTCGTTCTCGAACGGCGCGGAGCCGTTGCGAGCGGGAACTCCGAGATCAGGCCAACCGTTTGACGCGGTGACGGACGACGACAGGAGACGGCAATGGCAGGCTTCCTGGACCGCGCCAAGGAACAGGCGCAGCGAGGGCTCACGCAGGGCAAGCAGAAGCTCGACGAGGTGCAGGCGCAGCGTGCGGGCAGCGACCTCCTCAAGAAACTGGGCGCGGCGTACTACGCGGAGCGGCGCGGCAGCGGCTCCCCCGAGGCGACCCAGCAGGCCCTGCAGGCGCTGGAGAGCCACATCGCCGTGAACGGGGACGCGTTCCTGCGCTCCTGACAGGCCT
The DNA here is from genome assembly GCF_055582885.1 of Streptomyces sp. NPDC107454. Lineage (NCBI taxonomy): Bacteria > Bacillati > Actinomycetota > Actinomycetes > Kitasatosporales > Streptomycetaceae > Streptomyces > Streptomyces sp. NPDC107454. Next base: position 192,578 of record NZ_JBVJPA010000008.1, read on the forward strand.
CGCGGACGCACCGCGAACGCGCCGTGAACACGCTGGTCGGACACGCCCGCACCCCTGACCGGATCGACTCGCACGCCGTACGAACGGCTGGGCCGGAGCCCCGGGTTCCGGGTACAGCTGCGGTACGAGACGGCCGCGACCGGTGGCCGCCGCGCAGTGCGAAGGAGGCGGTCATGGCCCCACCCATGTCCGCGGGCGGTTTCCTGGACCAGCTCAGGGAGGAAGGCGTCACCGTCGTCGAGGTCGGCGACTGGGAGCATCACAACCGCAATCACAAGGGGCCCTGGGGTCCGGTGTACGGCGTGATGATCCACCACTCGGTGACCTCGGGCAGCGAGCACACCGTCGGGCTCTGTCGTGCGGGCCGACCGGACCTGCCCGGTCCGCTGTGCCACGGCGTCATCACCAAGGACGGTGTCCTGCACCTCGTGGGCTACGGCCGGGCCAACCACGCGGGCCTGGGCGACGACGACGTGCTGCGCGCCGTGATCGCGGAGAAGGCGCTCCCGCCGGACAACGAGGCGAACACCGACGGCAACCGCCACTTCTACGGCTTCGAGTGCGAGAACCTCGGCGACGGAAAGGATCCGTGGCCCGAGGTGCAGCTGGAGGCCATCGAGAAGGTCGCGGCCGCGATCTGCCGCCACCACGGCTGGACGGAGCGTTCGGTCATCGGCCACCTGGAGTGGCAGCCGGGCAAGGTCGACCCGCGCGGCTTCACGATGGCCTCGATGAGAGAGCGCGTCCGCGACCGCCTCAAGTGATGGACGGGCACGGGGTGGCCGCCCGCATACCGGACAGGTGTCCGACAATGGTGGGGTGCCCAGCCCCGCAACCCCGGACGGCCCGACCACCCCGGCCGCTCCGGACGTCCCCGAAGCGCTCGACCCGACCGTTCTGCGGCCGAAGCTGCCCTCGCCGCTGTGTCAGGTCACGGACGAGCGCTTCACGCGCCATGGCGTGCGGCTGCTGCTCAAGCGGGACGATCTGATCCACCCGGAGCTGATCGGCAACAAGTGGCGCAAGCTCGCCCCGAACCTCCGCGCGGCGGCGGGCCGCACGGTGGTCACGTTCGGCGGCGCGTACTCCAACCATCTGCGCGCCACCGCCGCCGCGGGCCGCCTCCTCGGGCTGACGACCGTGGGAGTGGTCCGCGGCCAGGAGCTGGCCGACCGGCCCCTCAACCCCTCACTGACCCGCTGCGCGGCCGACGGCATGCGACTGCACTTCGTCGACAGATCGACGTATCGCCGCAAGAGCGAACCGGAGACGCTGGCCGCCCTGCTGCGCTCGGTGGACGCCCAGGACGCGTACGTCGTCCCGGAGGGTGGCAGCAACTCCCTTGCCGTACGCGGCTGCCGGGAACTCGGCGCGGAGCTGCGGGGCCATGGCGGTGTCGACGTGGCCGCCCTGGCCTGCGGCACCGGCGGCACCCTCGCCGGACTGGCCGCCGGCCTCGCCCCCGACCAGCGGGCCCTGGGGATCCCCGTCCTCAAGGGCGGCTTCCTGGGCAGTGACATAAGAGCCCTCCAGGAAGCCGCCTTCGGCGGCCGGCGCGGCACCTGGTCGCTCGACGACCGCTTCCACTTCGGCGGCTACGCCCGCACCACGCCCGAACTCGACACCTTCGCCGCGGACTTCGAACAGCGCCACGGCCTGCCCGTGGAGCGTCTCTATGTCGCCAAGATGCTCTACGGACTTGTCACCCTGGTGGAGGAGGGGGCGTTCGCACGGGGGACGACGGTGGCGGCGGTGATCACGGGGGCACCGTTCTGAGCCCTCCTCCGGCGCCTCACGCCGCTTCCCGGTAGGCCGCCGCCTCCTCCAGGTCGAGTCTGCGCAGGAGGGTGCGGAGCATTTCGTCGTCGATGTAGCGGTGGTCGCGGAGTTTCACGAACATCTCGCGTTCCGCGCTGATCATCTCGCGGGACAGGCGGCGGTAGGTGTCGTCGGCGGTCTCCCCGGTCACCGGGTTGACGGCGCCCAGCCGTTCCCAGACGGCGTTGCGGCGGCGTTCCAGGACCGAGCGGAGCCGGTCGGCGAGCGGCGGGGGCAGGGCGTTGCGGTCGTCGGCGAGGAGTTCGTCGAGGCGCTCCTCGGCGACCCGGGACGCCTGCGCCTGGGCGTTCGCCTCGGCGAGCGTCTCGGCCTGGACGTCGCGTCCCGGCAGCTTCAGCACGCGGATGAGCGGGGGCAGGGTCAGTCCCTGGACGACCAGGGTCCCGATCACGGTGGTGAAGGTGAGGAAGAGGATGAGGTTGCGATCGGGGAAGGAGGCACCACCGTCCACGGTGAGCGGGATGGAGAAGGCGATGGCGAGCGAGACCACCCCGCGCATGCCGGCCCAGCCGATGATGAACGGGCCCTTCCAGGTGGGGCCTCCCTCGCGCTCCCGGACACGCGCCGACAGGATCCGGGGCAGGAAGGTGGCGGGATAGACCCACACGAACCGGGCGGCGACCACGACCAGGAAGACGGCCACCGCGTACCAGGCGGCCTGCGCTCCCTGGTACTGGCCGAGGCCCTTGAGGACGACCGGCAGTTGGAGTCCGATCAGGGCGAACACCGCCGACTCCAGGACGAACGCGACCATCTTCCACACCGCCTCCTCCTGGAGCCGGGTCGCGAAGTCCACCTCCCAGGCGCGGTGCCCGAGGTAGAGCGCGACGACGACCACCGCGAGCACTCCGGAGGCGTGCACCTGCTCGGCGATCCCGTAGGCGACGAAGGGGATCAGCAAGGAGAGGGTGTTCTGGAGAAGTGCCTCAGTCAGGTGCGTGCGCAGCCAGTGGATCGGAACCATCAGGACGAGACCGACGACCACACCGCCGACCGCCGCGAGGAGGAACTCACGGACACCGCCCGCCCAGGTCGCGCCCGCGCCGACCGCGGCGGCGAGGGCCACCTTGTAGGCGGTGATCGCTGTCGCGTCGTTCACCAGGGACTCGCCCTGAAGGATCGTGGTGATCCGCGAAGGCAGCCCCACCCGGCGCGCCACCGCCGTGGCCGCCACCGCGTCCGGCGGCGCCACCACCGCTCCGAGGACCAGCGCCGCGGGCAGCGGCAGGCTCGGCACGATCAGATAGGCGGCCCAGCCGACGGCCAGCGTCGCGAAGAGCACGTACCCCACCGACAGCAGCGCGATGGGCCGCATATGCGCCCGAAGATCGAGGTACGAGCTGTCGGTGGCCGCCGTGTACAGCAGCGGGGGCAGCACCAGCGGGAGCACGATCTCCGGGTCGAGTTCGTATCCGGGCACCCCAGGGACGTACGAGACGGCCAGGCCCGCCGCGACGAGCAACAGCGGCGCCGGCACCGGGGTGCGACGGGCGAACCCGGCGACCGCCGCGCTCCCCGCGACCAGCAACAGCAGTGGCAATACGTCCATCGTCTTCCGCCCGCCCTCGTTTTCGCGCGACATCCCGCACGCCCGACGTAACCTGGCAATCATGAAACAGTGCACGCACGCCGACGAGCTGCCGCACCCCGAACCCGGGCCCCTGAGCGAGACCTGTCTGGAGTGCCAGGCCGCCGGTACACATCCGGTGCAGTTGCGCCTGTGCCTGATCTGCGGGCACCTCGGCTGCTGCGACTCATCGCCGCTGCGGCACGCGACGGGGCATTTCAAGGAGACCGGACATCCCCTGATGCGGACCTTCGAGCCCGGTGAGAGCTGGCGCTGGTGCTTCGTCGACCACGTACTGGCGTGACCCACGGCCCGGACGGTTCGACCGTCTGACGCCTGGGTACGTCAACCCGGCGCACGCTCTTCCTAATTGGGCCCGCAGACCCCTAGCCACTGTGTGTACTCATAGGCTTACTATGAGTGACAGCAAGGGGCGAGGTCCCCAGGACAGGAAAGTCGGGAGCGCGGTAGCGTCACCGCTGAACCACCTAGCGCGTTACCCCGGGGGGCGACCCTCGGCCCCCGAAAAGAGCTCGAAAGAGCTTGTACCACCTTGGAGGTGAGGGTGTCCCAGATCGCAGGCGAGCCCGCGACGAAGGACTTCGTGGAAGTCCGGCTGCCGGCCGCGGGTGCCTACCTGTCGGTGCTGCGTACGGCTACGGCCGGTCTCGCGGCCCGTTTGGACTTCACCCTCGACGAGATCGAGGACCTCCGCATCGCGGTGGACGAGGCCTGCGCGATCCTGTTGCAGCAGGCCGTCCCCGGATCGGTGCTCAGCTGTGTCTTCCGGCTCATCGACGACTCGCTCGAGGTGACGGTCTCCGCTCCGACCACCGATGGTCACGCTCCGTCACGAGACACGTTCGCGTGGACCGTCCTGTCGGCGCTCGCGGGCAAGGTCGACTCCACCGTCGCCGAGGACAAAACCGTTTCGATCAGCCTCTACAAACAGCGCGGCGCGGGACCCGGGCCGGCGTGAGGAACGGGGACGGGCCGGTGCGGGACGAAGAGCGCGGCACACGGGAGCTTCCCGCCGGACGTGTCGACGGCCTCGACGGGCCGCGGCGCGCGGTGGAAGGCGTCGACGGCATCCCCGAGCAGGCCCGGCCGCACCCGGAGGACGCACAGGAGAGTCTCTCCGGCCAGGACGACGGGCAACGGGATCCGGAGGGTGCCGCGCCGAGCACGTCCTCGGAAGGGCGGCGGCTGGTGACGGGCGGGACTATGAGCGAGCACGAGCGACACGACAAGCCAGGGGTGCAGAGCGTGCAGGGCACGCAGCACGGGCCGAGCACCCAGCACATCCAGCACGACCCGCAGGACCGCAGTGGCGCGCGGGCGATGTTCATCGAGCTGCGCAAGCTGCAGGACGGCAGCGCGGAGTACGCGGAGCTGCGCAATCAGCTGGTCCGCATGCACCTGCCGCTCGTCGAGCACCTGGCGCGCCGCTTCCGCAACCGCGGTGAGCCGCTGGACGACCTCACCCAGGTCGCGACCATCGGCCTGATCAAGTCGGTCGACCGCTTCGACCCGGAGCGCGGCGTCGAGTTCTCGACGTACGCGACCCCGACGGTCGTCGGCGAGATCAAGCGGCATTTCCGCGACAAGGGCTGGGCGGTGCGGGTGCCGCGCCGCCTGCAGGAACTGCGCCTGGCCCTGACGACGGCGACGGCCGAGCTGTCGCAACAGCACGGGCGCTCGCCCACGGTCCACGAGCTGGCCGAGAAGCTGGCCATCTCGGAGGAGGAGGTCCTGGAGGGCCTGGAGTCCGCCAACGCGTACTCCACGCTGTCGCTGGACGTCCCCGACACGGACGACGAGTCCCCGGCGGTCGCGGACACGCTGGGCGCCGAGGACGAGGCGCTGGAGGGCGTCGAGTACCGGGAGTCGCTGAAGCCCCTGCTCGAGGACCTCCCCCCGAGAGAGAAGCGAATCCTGCTCCTTCGCTTCTTCGGCAACATGACGCAGTCGCAGATCGCACAGGAGGTCGGCATCTCCCAGATGCACGTCTCCCGCCTACTGGCCCGCACCCTCGCCCAGCTCCGCGAAAAGCTCCTGGTCGAGGAGTGACCGGGCAGCCGCCGGGCGGGGGCGCGCCGCCGCGGAGCCCCCGTAGGCGCGAAGCCCGACCCCCGGGCGCGGATCCCGCCCTGTCCGCGGGCGCGCAACCGGTAGGGACCCCGTCGGCAGGCCGAAGCTACTCGGTTTCCTCGGCGGCACCGGGGCCACGGATGCCCAGCGCCCGGGTGGTCTCGGAATTGACGAGCAGGACCAGCGCCGTGATCGCGACCACCGCGAGGGCGATTCCGGCGGGGATCGCCACGCTGTCGGCCTGGAGCAGGCTGTAGGCGACGGGCAGCGCCATGATCTGGGTGATGACCGCGGGCCCCCGGCTCCAGCTGCGGCGCAGCAGCAGACCGCGGGCGGCCAGCAGGGGCAGCAGCGCGAGCACGATCAGCGTCACCCCCAGGGTCACGCCCTGCTTCCCGTCTCCCGAGCCATCCGTGGCCCCCAGGACCAGCATCCAGACGCCCCCCACGGCGAGGACCAGTCCCTCCAGCGCGGCCAGCGCGGCCGCGGCGGTCAGCCGTCCGGGACGCGGCTCCGCGGAAGGGGCGTCAGGGGTGGGGATCTGCTCAGCGCTCACCCCCGAAGGGTATCCCTCGGACCCCGGCGCGCGGCCCGGCCCCGGTCGCCACACCGCCGCCTCCCGCACCTCACCGTGTCGAGACTCACGCCCCTATCTCTTACCGGATCCCTAACTCTGTCTGGGACCAGTACCCCTCGGTAGGTACGCTGCATCGCATGCGTGCACTTCTCGTGGTCAATCCGGCAGCTACCACCACAAGTGCGCGCACGCGCGACGTCTTGATCCACGCGCTGGCGAGCGAGATGAAGCTCGAGGTGGTCACGACCGAGTACCGCGGGCACGCCAGGGACCTCGGCCGGCAGGCCGCGGAGAGCGACGACATAGAACTGGTGGTCGCGCTCGGCGGCGACGGCACCGTCAACGAGGTCGTGAACGGTCTCCTGCACAACGGCCCCGACCTGGACCGTCTGCCCCGCCTCGCGGTGGTCCCCGGCGGCTCCACCAATGTCTTCGCCCGCGCCCTGGGTCTGCCGAACGACGCCGTGGAGGCCACCGGCGCCCTGCTGGACGCGCTCAGAGAGGACCGCGAGCGCGCGATCGGCCTCGGTCTCGCCGCGGGTACCCCCGGCACGGAGGACGAAGCCGTCCCCTCCCGCTGGTTCACCTTCTGCGCCGGGCTCGGCTTCGACGCGGGGGTGATCGGCCGGGTCGAACAGCAGCGCGAGCGCGGCAAGCGTTCCACTCACGCCCTCTATTTGCGCCAAGTGGCACGTCAGTTTTTGGACGAACCTCACCGCAGGCACGGAACGATCACACTGGAGCGGCCCGGCCAGGACCCGGTCACCGATCTTGTGATGTCCATAATCTGCAACACCTCGCCCTGGACGTTTCTCGGCAATCGTCCGGTGTACGCGTCACCTAAGGCTTCGTTCGATACCGGGCTCGACGTACTCGCTCTCAACCGCATGTCGACGGGCTCGGCTGCCCGGTATGCCACCCAGTTGCTCACTTCGTCCCCCGAGCGCGGACCCCACGGCAAGCACGCCCTGACTCTCCATGACCTGACCGACTTCACCTTGCATTCGAAGGCGCCGCTCCCCCTCCAGATGGACGGCGACCACCTGGGACTGCGCACCAGCGTGACGTTCACAGGCGTACGCCGTGCACTGCGTGTGATTGTGTGAGCGGAAGGGCCCAAAGTCCTTTCACTCGAACGTTTAGACCAGGGTCCACCCCATGGAAGTACGGCTGTGACCTAGTCGACACCGAGGAATCAAAAAAAACTTTCCAGAAGGGGTTGTATCCGCCGCTGAGGTTTGCGAGTCTCTACGTGGCGATCGGGACGGCCCGCAACATCGGCCCCACAGAGAGCCAGAACCCCTCCTCAAATCACAGGACCACGTCAGGGAATCCTGGCAGTCGGCCCTTCACTTGTTGAGGGATTCGTGAAAGCGTTCACATTCACAAGCAACGTGCATGTAATACCAAGGAGAGGTAGCAGCCATGGACTGGCGTCACAACGCCGTTTGCCGCGAGGAAGACCCCGAGCTCTTCTTCCCCATCGGCAACACCGGTCCTGCGCTGCTGCAGATCGAGGAAGCCAAGGCCGTCTGTCGTCGCTGCCCCGTCATGGAGCAGTGCCTGCAGTGGGCGCTCGAGTCCGGCCAGGACTCCGGCGTCTGGGGTGGCCTCAGCGAGGACGAGCGTCGCGCGATGAAGCGCCGTGCCGCCCGCAACCGGGCCCGTCAGGCCACCGCCTGACACCCCACCCCGTAACGAGCCTGAGCCCGGCGGCGCGTACAGCGAGTACGCATCTCCCGCCCCCGAGCCGCAGCGCGCAGTACCCCCGATGCGCATAGCAACGTAAGCAGTGGCCCCGGACCTTCTGGTCCGGGGCCACTGTCATGCGCGACTTGTGGGTGCGTCAGATACTTCTGCTCGTACTTGCGCTTGCACTTCTGCTCGCGCCCCTCCGTGCACTCCTACTTGTGCGCGCGCACCGGAATGTCCAGGATGACCTGCGTGCCGCGCTCCGGGGCCGCCACCATGTCGAAGCTGCCCCCCAACTCGCCCTCCACCAGCGTCCGTACGATCTGCAGCCCGAGGTTGCCCGAGCGGTGCGGGTCGAAGCCCTCCGGGAGGCCGACCCCGTCGTCCTGGACGGTGACCAGCAGGCGGGCCTCCTTACTGGTGCCGCCGCGCACCGCCGAGACCTCGACCGTGCCCCGGTCGCCCTCGCGGAAGCCGTGCTCCAGCGCGTTCTGAAGAATCTCGGTGAGGACCATGGAGAGCGGGGTGGCGACCTCGGCGTCGAGTATGCCGAAGCGGCCGGTACGGCGGCCGGTGACCTTGCCGGGTGAGATCTCGGCGACCATGGCGAGCACCCGGTCGGCGATCTCGTCGAACTCCACCCGCTCGTCCAGGTTCTGAGACAGCGTCTCATGCACGATGGCGATCGAGCCCACCCGTCGTACGGCCTCCTCCAGGGCCTCACGGCCGCGCTCCGACTCGATGCGCCGGGCCTGGAGCCGCAGCAGCGCCGCCACCGTCTGGAGGTTGTTCTTGACCCGGTGGTGGATCTCCCGGATGGTCGCGTCCTTGGTGATCAACTCGCGTTCACGGCGGCGCAGTTCGGTCACGTCACGCAGCAGGACGAGCGAACCGACCCGGGTGCCCTTGGGCTTGAGCGGGATCGCGCGCAGCTGGATCACCCCGTCGCCGCTCTCGATCTCGAACTCGCGGGGTGCCCAGCCACTGGCGACCTTGGACAGGGCCTCGTCCACCGGACCGCGGGACGGGGCGAGTTCCGCGGTGGTCACACCGAGGTGGTGGCCCACCAGGTCGGAGGCGAGGCCGAGGCGGTGGTACGCGGACAGCGCGTTCGGGGACGCGTACTGGACGATGCCCTCGGCGTCGAGGCGGATCAGTCCGTCGCCGACCCGCGGGGAGGCGTCCATGTCGACCTGCTGGCCGGAGAACGGGAAGGAGCCGGCGGCGATCATCTGGGCGAGGTCGGACGCGCTCTGGAGGTACGTCAGCTCCAGCCGGCTCGGGGTGCGCACGGTGAGGAGATTGGTGTTGCGCGCGATGACACCGAGGACGCGCCCCTCCCGCCGTACCGGAATGGACTCGACCCGTACCGGCACCTCCTCGCGCCACTCGGGATCGCCCTCGCGCACGATCCGGCCCTCGTCCAGCGCGGCGTCCAGCAGCGGGCGGCGGCCGCGTGGGACGAGGTGGCCGACCATGTCGTCCTGGTACGAGGTCGGGCCGGTGTTGGGCCGCATCTGCGCGACGGAGACATAGCGGGTGCCGTCGCGGGTGGGAACCCACAGCACGAGGTCGGCGAAGGAGAGGTCGGAGAGCAACTGCCACTCCGAGACCAGCAGATGCAACCACTCGAGATCGGAGTCACCGAGAGCGGTGTGCTGGCGGACGAGGTCGTTCATGGAGGGCACATCTGCGAGCCTACCTGGGGGTTTGACCCGGCTCCGAAAACACCCGCGGGCCGCGGCGCCTGGGAGGGACCCTCAACCCTCCCGGCACCGCAGCCCGGAGCAGCAACGGCCGCGGGGTGTGCGGTCCCGGTCGGCCGAAGGAGAGGACCCGGAGCAGTCAGGGCAGAGAGCGCCGGTTCCTCGGTCCGCCTTCCTGTGCGGGGAAGACGGATGCTTGTGTGGATCAACGCCTCGCCATAAGCGACGCCGCGTCGATCGAAGGCTTTACCTGCACATTGTGGACTAGACCACGTGCCGCGTCCATGCGCCGGCGGATGTTTGTTGTTGTCTCTTTATCGAACTTCCAACAGCATCCACCACGCAGACTAGCCCGGTTCGGCTCCCGGTGGGGGCCGGATCGGCTCATGAACGGAGCCGGATCACCTTGGCTTCGTACACCCGCCCCGGGGACGCGTAGGTCAGCGGGTCTCCGTCACCTTCGCCAGGGCGCGCGGCGCGTCCGGGTCCTGACCGCGGGCGATGGTGACCTCGTAGGCCAGGAGCTGGAGCGGAAGGATCTCAAGGATCGGCTGGAGCTCCTCGGCCACCCCCTCGGTGGGCAGGACGAACCCGGCCGAGGCCTGCTCCACCTGGGCCCGGGGGCCGATGACGACCAGGTCGGCGCCGCGCCCGCGCAGCCGGTCGAGCACGGGCTGGAGCGCCTCGCCGCCCTTGCCGTCGGTGACGACCGCGATGACCGGGGAGATGTTGTCGACCATGGCGAGGGGGCCGTGCAGCAGATCGGCGCCGGAGTACGAGAGGGCGGGGATGTAGCTGGTCTCCATCAGCTTCAGGGCGGCTTCCTTGGCCGTGGGGTAGCCGTAGCCGCGCGAGGTGATCACCATGCGCTCGGCGAAGCGGTAGCGGGAGGCGAGCGTGCGGATCTCGTCCTGACGGGTGAGGAGGTGCGCGGCGAGATCGGGCAGCGCCTTGGCCGCGGTGCCGTCGCCGCCGCGCAGTCCTTCGACGAAGAGATAGAGGGTGAGGAGGGAGGCCGTGTAGGTCTTGGTGGCGGGCAGGGCCTTCTCGGGTCCGGCCATGATGTCGAGGTGGTACTCGGAGACGGCCGCCAGCGGTGAGTCCGGGTTGTTGGTCACCGCGAGCGTGATGGCGCCGGCCTCACGGGCGGCCCGGGTCGAGGCGACCAGGTCAGGGGAGCCGCCGGACTGACTGACGGTGACGACCAGGACGTCGGTGAGATCGGGCCGCGCGCCGTACGCCGTGGTCGTCGACATCGAGGTGAGCCCGCACGGCAGGCCCAGCTGGATCTCCAGCAGGTACTTCGCGTACAGGGCGGCGTTGTCGGAGGTACCGCGGGCGGTGAGCAGGACGAAGCGGGGCGCGCGGGCCGCGATCTGCCGGGCCACTTCCTGGATCCGCGGCGCGCCCGCCTCCAGGATCCGGCGCAGCACGTCGGGCTGCTCGGCCATCTCGCGGGCCATGATCCGACCCGGGCGGTCGTCGTCGGTCCGGGGGTCCGGGGTAGGGGCGGACATGGGGCCTCCTGGGGACGTTCCGGTCGTACGCGTCGACCGTGGCCGATACGGGATGGTGCGTGCGGTGCGGATCGCGAGGATCGGTATCAGCATCTCATCGCCTGTGGGCAGGGCTTTGCCGGGTGTGCCGCTCCGCACGAGGTGGCGAGCGGGCGGCGGGCGCGGATGCGCCGAGAAGCCGTGACGGGCCGTGGGAGCAACTCCTTTGCTAGATTGGTCTACACCACATGTGTTCCCTCACGGTTCCCGGCGAGCCACTCTCCAGATCGGCAGGCCCAGCGTGGAAGTTGTCATCGTTCCCGACGCCAGGACGGGCGGCGAGCTGATCGCCGAGGCCATGGCGGAGCTGCTCCGGCGCAAGCCCGACGCTCTGCTCGGCGTGGCCACCGGCTCGACGCCGCTGCCCATCTACCAGGCGCTGGCGGCGAAGGTCGGCTCCGGTGCCGTGGACGCCTCGCGGGCGCGGGTCGCCCAGCTCGACGAGTACGTGGGACTGCCGGCCGAGCACCCCGAGTCGTACCGATCGGTGCTGCGGCGCGAGGTGCTCGAACCGCTGGGGTTGGGCATGGACGCGTTCATGGGCCCGGACGGCACCGCCGAGGACGTGCAGGCCGCGTGCCAGGCGTACGACAAGGCGCTGGCCACGGCCGGTGGCGTCGACCTCCAGCTGCTCGGGATCGGCACCGACGGGCACATCGGGTTCAACGAGCCCTGCTCCTCGCTCGCCTCGCGGACCCGGATCAAGACGCTGACCGAGCAGACCAGGGTCGACAACGCGCGGTTCTTCGAGGGCGACATCGAGCAGGTGCCGCAGCACGTCATCACCCAGGGCATCGGCACGATCCTGGAGGCGCGGCATCTCGTCCTGCTGGCCACGGGTGAGGGCAAGGCGGACGCGGTCGCGGCGACCGTGGAGGGGCCGGTGGCCGCGGTGTGCCCCGCCTCGGCGCTCCAGCTCCACCCGCACGCCACGGTCGTCGTGGACGAGGCCGCCGCTTCCAAGCTGAAGCTGGCGGACTACTTCCGGCACACGTTCGCGAACAAGCCGGACTGGCAGGGGATCTGACCCCGAGGGCGCGAAGAAGCGCACGACGGGAAGAAGGAGAACGAGGAAGGTGCCGGGCCCCTGGGGTCCGGCACCTTCCTCGTTCTCCTTCTCGCAGGCCGTCACTCCCCCGCGATGACCTCCGCCGCCGCCCGCCCGCACACCCTCGCCGCGCCGTGCGTGGCGATGTGGAGGGCGCCCCGGGGCGGGGCCTGGGGGATGCCCATCTCGACCACGATCGTGTCGGGGCGTTCCCCCAACAGTGTGTCCAGGGCGGCCGCCATCCAGGGGTGGCGGTGTTCGTCGCGGACGACGGCGACGACGCGGCGGCTGCCTGCGGCGGCCAGGGCCGCCGTTGCCGCCCCCTCCCCCGCGAAGCTGCCCGTCTGCGTGCCGGGCAGCAGCCTGGCCAGTTCCGCGGCCACGCCCCAGGGGGTCTCTTCACCGACGGCGATGTTCGCCACGGGGGTGAAGGCGGCGACGAACGGAGCCGCGTCCACCGGCTCGTACGACGGCGCGCGCGTCACCGTCAGCGCGCGTCGGGCGGCGACGAGCCCCACGTCGGCCGGTTCCCGCCCGGCGGCCGGCGATGCCGCGGAGGCCGCCGCCGTCCAACGGGCCAGCGCCCGTACCCGCTCCGCCGCGTCCGCGAGACGCTCCTCGGGGAGTTCACCGGTGCGCACCGCCGTGACGAGGGCGTCGCGCAGGCGCCGTACCGTCTCGTCGTCCGCGAGCCCGCCGCCCACGCAGATCGCGTCCGCGCCGGCCGCGATGGCGAGGACGCTGCCCCGCTCGATGCCGTACGTCCCTGCGATGGCCTGCATCTCCATGCCGTCGGTGACGATGAGGCCGTCGTAGCCGAGTTCCTCGCGGAGCAGGCCGGTGAGGATGCGGCGGGAGAGGGTGGCCGGGCGGTCCGGGTCCAGCGCCGGGACCAGGATGTGCGCGCTCATCACGGCGCGTGTGCCCGCGGCGATCGCGGCACGGAACGGGGCGAGTTCGCGGGCCTCGATGACCGACAGGTCGGCGTCGATGCGCGGCAGCGCGTGGTGCGAGTCGACCGCCGTGTCGCCGTGGCCGGGGAAGTGCTTGGTGCAGGCCGCGACGCCCGCGGACTGGAGCCCGGTGACGTAGGCGGCGGTGTGCCGGGCCACCAGGCCGGTGTCGGCGCCGAAGGACCGTACGCCGATGACCGGGTTGTCGGGATTGGAGTTCACGTCCGCGGAGGGGGCCCAGTTCAGGTTCACCCCGCAGGCCGCGAGGCGGTGGCCGAGTGCCGAGGCCACCGCACGCGTCAGCTCCACGTCGTCGACCGCGCCCAGCGCGTGGTTGCCGGGGTAGGAGGAGCCGGCGCGGACCTCGAGGCGGGTGACGTCACCGCCCTCCTCGTCGATGGCGACCAGGACGTCGTCGCGCTCCGCGCGCAACTGGGCGGTCAGGGCCGCGAGTTGTTCGGGAGAGGCGATGTTCCGGCCGAACAGGCCGACGGCGGCCAGCCCTTCGCCGAGGCGGCGCAGCAGCCAGTCGGGGGCGGTGGTTCCGGTGAAGCCGGGCTGGAGGACGGTGAGCGCGTCGCGTGCCAAGCCGTTCCGGTCGGAAGGGGACGCGGTCGTACCACTGGCGAGTGTCGTCATCGGGTGGCGTTATCCCTTCACGGCGCCCGCGGTCAGCCCCGCGGCCATCTTGCGCTGGACGATGAGGAAGAGCACGACGATCGGCACGGCCATCATCGTGGCGCCGGCCATCATCGGGGCGTACTCGGTGCCGTGCTTGGTGGTGAAGTTGCCGAGCCAGACGGTGGCGGTCTGGTGCTCCTGGCTCATGAGCATCAGGGCGTAGAGGTACTCGTTCCAGGCCTGGATGAACGCGTACACGGACGTGGCGACCATGCCGGGCGCGAGCAGCGGGAAGACCACCCGTATGAAGGCTCCGGTGCGCGAGCAGCCGTCGACCATGGCCGCCTCCTCCAGTTCCTTCGGGATGTTGACGATGAAGCCGCGCAGCGTCCACACCGTGAAGGGAAGGATGAAGGTCAGGTACGTGATGATCAGGCCGGAGAGCTTGTCGTACTGGTTCAGGTCGTTGAGCAGCAGGAAGACCGGGATGATCATGGCGACCAGCGGGATCATCTGGACCGCGAGGATGCCGACGATCACGACCTTGCGGCCGCGGAAGGCGAAGCGGGAGATGGCCAGCGCGGCCAGCATCCCCACCACGACGCCGATCACGACGACCGACAGGGAGACGATCAGGCTGCGACCGACGGGGCCCCAGAAGTCCGCGATGTCCAGCGCGCGACGGAAGTTGTCGAGCGTGAGGCCCGTGGGGAACAGGCTCGGATCCGGGTCGATGGCGTCCTTCGCCGGCTTGAACGCCGTGTTCAGCATCCAGTAGACGGGGAAGCCCGCGGTGACGAAGACGAGGAGGCCGAGGAGGTTCCAGCCGAGCTTGGACTTCCCCCGGCGCCGGCCCGCCGTGGCGAGGGTGCTCATTCGACCTCTCCGATCTGCAGCATCTGACGCATGTACACGGCGACCACGCCCAGCAGCAACAGCACGGTCAGCAGGGCGATCGCCGACCCCTGCGCGTAGTCGTTGACGACGAAGGCGCGGTCGTAGGAGTACGTGGTGAGCAGTTGGAACTCCGCCTCCGGGTGGCCGCCGCGCATGACGAAGACCTGTGGGAAGACGCCCATGTCCCAGATGACGGAGAGTGTCGTGAGCATCACGACGATCGGCTTGAGGATCGGGAGCGTGACGTAACGGAAGACGCCCCAGGCGCCGGCGCCGTCCAGCCGGGCCGCCTCCTCCAGTTCGCTCGGCACCTGGGTGAGCCCCGCGCTGAGCGTGATGACGACGAAGGGCACCGCGCCCCACACCACCAGGAGCATGATCACGGCCAGTCCCTGGGGGCCACTGGCGAACCAGTTGTGGCCGATCATGTCGACGCCCGGCAGCTTGCTCAGCAGCGCGTTGAAGACGCCGTAGTCGGAGTCGAAGAGCCACTTGAAGACGGTGGTGGCCACGATGATGGGCATGCCCCAGCTGGCCACCAGCACGATGTTGATCAGCATCTTCACCCAGCCCGAGACGCGCTGGAGGAGCAGCGCGATCAGCATGCCGATGACCATGGTGAAGACGACGGACCCGACGGCGAAGACGATCGTGCGGACGACGACCGTCCAGAACTCGCTGTCGCCCAGCACCTTGCTGAAGTTGTCGAAGCCGACCGACTCGGCCGACTGGAAGCCCCACAGCTGGGACTGTCCGAACTTCTGGAAGGAGAGGGTGACCAGGCGGACCAGGGGATAGCCCATGACCAGCGCGAGGATCAGCAGACAGGGCGCGAGCAGGGCCCAGGGGACCGCCGCTCCGCCCGAGGTCCGCCTTCTGCGTGGCGCCTTGGGGACGGCCGGTGGCGGTGCCTGCCGCGGCGGCGGCACCTTGGCGGGGGTGGTCGTGTCTGCGGCACTCATCGCGCGCTCCTCAGCGGTCCCTCAGGTCGTACGTGGTCGAAGCCCCGCACGGGGTCGTACGCGGGGCAGGCCCCACACGGTCGAACACAGGCGAAACACGCCCGGGGCCGTACGCGGCCGGCGCCTCGCACGGTCGTACGCGGCCCGGCTCCGCACGGTCTGCGCGGGGGCGGACCCTCGCGGTCGTGCAGGGCCCAAAGCCGGTGCGGTCACCTCCGGGCGAAAGCCGCCCAGACCACACCCGGCCCGAACCCCGCACAGTCATACGCAATGCGAACCCCACGCGGGTCACACACGCCCCGCCCCGAGCAGGTCGCCCACCGGGGCCCACCCACTCGGTCGCACACCGCCCGAACCCCGCACAGTCATACGCAGTCCGAACCCCACGCGAGTCGTGCAGGGGCAGACCCCTGCGGTCGTACACCGGCCGCGCCCGCGCAGGTCATGCACGGAGGCGGGTCCCCGCGGTCGTGTGCGGGGCGCTCGCCGGGGCGGGTCCTCTCGGGCGTGCGCGAGAGGACCCGCCGGTCCTGGCCCGTCCTGCTCGGTCCGAGTCCGGTGCGGGTCGTGCGTGGTCCGCACCTGGTCCGGTCGGTTCCGGTCGAGGTCCGCCCGGGTCGTGGACCGGCCGGACCCGCCCGGCCGTACGCGGCCCGGCTTCGCACGGTCGTACGGGGCCGGGGCCCCGCGCGGTCGTACGTCGCCGGGTCCCGCTCGGTCGTGCGGGAAGCGGCAGGAACCCGGGCCCGGTGAGGGCCCCGGCAGGCATGTCCGGGAGCATCCCGGGATCGCCCCGGACGCACTCGGACGTACCTCCGCAGCCGCACCCCGGGCGGACCCGGGGCGGACCCTGGACACACCCCGGGTGAAGCCCCGGAGGTGCCCCGGGGTCCCACCACGCCCCGCGCTCACGTCACTTGGTGTTGATGACCTTGTCGATCGCGGCGTCCGCATCCTTCGCGGCGGCCTCGACCGACTTCTTGCCGGTGCCGATGTTCTGCAGCATGGTCTGCAGGACCTGGGCCTTCTCGACCTGACCCCAGCCGGGAGCCATCGGCACGAACCAGTTGGACTCGGCCGCGGTGGCCGGAACCACGGTTGCCGGGTCGTTCTTGAGGGTGGCGAGGTCGGTCTTGTTGTTGGGCAGGTTGCCCTTGGCCATCAGACCCTTCTGACCGGCGGAGCCCGTGAAGGCGTTGATCCACTCGGCGGCGAGCGCCTGCGCCTTGGACTTCACCGGGACGGCGAGGTCGGAACCGCCGAGGAAGACGGGGAGGTTCTTGCCGGACGGGCCGGGCATCACGAAGTTCTCGAGGTTGCCCTTGAGCTTGCCGGTCTTGTCGTTCTTCGGGTCCTCGGTGCTCGCACCCTCCCACGCGGCGCCGAAGATCATGGCGGACTTGCCCTGGCCGTAGACGATGTAACGGTCGGACTCGTCCTTGGTCTTGTCGCCGTGCATGTACTTGTCGACGATGGCCTTCCAGTCGTTGAGTCCCTTGATGGACTCCGGAGACGACAGGTTGGCCTTCCACTGGCCGCCGTCCTCCTTGGCGATGGAGCCGCCGGCGTCGTAGACGAAGGACATCGCGGCGTACCAGTCACGCGTCGGCTGGTACCAGGCGCTGAACTTGCTCCCCTCCTTCTTCTGGATCTTGTCCAGGTCGGAGATGAGCTCCGTGTACGTCTTCGGGGGCGTCTTGACACCGACCGAAGCCGCCACGTCCTTGCGCCAGTTGCCGACGCGGCCACCGGCGTAGTACGGCACGCCGTAGGTCTTGCCGTCGTAGGTGACGGAGGCCTTCAGGCCGTCCAGCCACGCGGCCGAGTTGTCGAGCTTCGACGCGTCGATGGGGGCGAAGGCACCCTTGACCATGTAGCCGAGCATCTCAGTGTTGCCCATCTCGACCACGTCGGGCGCCTTGTCGGTGGCGAGGACCGCGTCGAGCTTGGTGTTCTTGTCCGGCCAGCCGTAGTACTCGTGGTTGATCTTGACGCCCGGGTGCGCCTTCTGCACCGCCGCGTCGGCGGCCTTCACCAGCTCGGGCCAGTTGTTCTGCGCGTCCACCGTGAGCCAGACGGTCAGTGCTTTCGCGTCCGCGCCCTTGTCCGACCCCCCGGACTTGTTGTCGCTGCTCCCGCACGCCGCGATGGAGACCATCATGCCCGCGATACCGATCGCGGCTGCCAGCTTCCGCTTCACGCCACCCTCCTCAGGGATGCCATAAACCCCCCTGCCCACCGCGGTGACACATGCCGAAGCGCTGCCGAGTACGGCCCGTGGGACTGGGACTGGACCAATGGTGTAGACCAGTACGGGGAGCTTGGCCTAGACCTAGAGGGGTGTCAAGGGTGTGTAAGCCCGACTGGTCGTCCGTTATGGGACCTACATATGCAAGGACCTTTAAGTAGGTAAGTGGCATAAACGGCGGGGCCGTTCAGCGGCCTCAGACGCCTCCCGGCCGACCCGAGTCCACACTATGGACTAGACCAACGGGTACGCCGACGGTATATAGAGGGGATCACGGAGCGTGCGGGGGGACACTCGCACATGAAGCCGTGCCACGATGTGAGCCGTGGCCGACGGGATGTCGGTCGCTTCGGCACCCGGAGCCGGGAAGGCAGAGCATGAGCACCGACGTCAGCAGTGCGGAGAACGAGGGTGGGGCCCCCATCCGTACCGCGCGCGTGCCCAAGTACTACCGCCTCAAGAAGCACCTGCTCGACATGACGGAGACACTGCCGCCCGGCACGCCCGTACCGCCCGAGCGCACCCTCGCCGCCGAGTTCGACACCTCGCGCACGACCGTGCGCCAGGCCCTCCAGGAACTGGTCGTCGAGGGCCGCCTCGAACGCATCCAGGGCAAGGGCACGTTCGTCGCGAAGCCCAAGGTCTCCCAGGCGCTCCAGCTCACCTCGTACACCGAGGACATGCGCGCCCAGGGCCTTGAACCCACCTCGCAGCTCCTGGACATCGGCTACATCACCGCCGACGACACCCTCGCCGAGCTGCTCGACATCTCCGCCGGCGGCCGGGTGCTGCGCATCGAGCGGCTGCGACTCGCGAGCGGCGAGCCGATGGCCATCGAGACGACCCACCTCTCCGCGAAGCGCTTCCCCGCCCTGCGCCGCAGCCTGGTGAAGTACACGTCCCTCTACACCGCGCTCGCCGAGGTGTACGACGTCCATCTCGCCGAGGCCGAGGAGACCATCGAGACCTCACTGGCCACCCCGCGCGAGGCCGGCCTGCTCGGCACCGACGTCGGTCTGCCCATGCTGATGCTCTCCCGGCACTCGCTGGACCGGCAGGGCGAGCCGGTGGAGTGGGTGCGGTCGGTGTACCGGGGGGACCGGTACAAGTTCGTGGCACGGCTCAAGCGCCCGCAGGAGTAGCGCACCCGTCGTGTTGCCCCGACCGAGATGGGGACTAGGGGTTCCGTATGACTGACGCCGTCGCCTAGATTGCCTGCGCATTGCACAGGTGAACAGCGAGGGGACGGAGTCGCCGTATGTCAGACGTGTCAGACGTTTCAGACGCGCCGAAGGTCGAACCGCCGGTGGTGACACCGATCCGGGTGGTCATCGCCCTGTGCCTGATCGCCCCGTTCGTGGCGATGCTGTGGGTCGGCTCCTACGCCAGGACCGACCCGGCGTTCATCGGCATCCCGTTCTTCTACTGGTACCAGATGCTGTGGGTGCTCGTGTCCACGGCGCTCACCGTGACCGCGTACCAGCTGTGGCAGCGTGACCAGCGCGCCCGCGCGTCCCAGGGCGGGGGTGCGGCGAAGTGAAGGACGGTGTGAACGGCGTCGCGCTCGGCGTCTTCATCTTCTTCTTCCTGGCCGTCACGGTCATGGGCTTCCTGGCCGCACGCTGGCGCAGGGCGGACGACGAGCACAGCCTCGACGAATGGGGCCTGGGCGGACGGTCGTTCGGCACCTGGGTCACCTGGTTCCTGCTCGGCGGCGACCTCTACACGGCGTACACCTTCGTCGCCGTACCGGCGGCGATCTACGCGGCGGGCGCGGCCGGCTTCTTCGCCGTTCCGTACACGATCCTCGTCTACCCGCTGATCTTCACGTTCCTCCCCCGCCTGTGGTCGGTCTCCCACAAGCACGGGTACGTGACGACCTCGGACTTCGTGCGCGGGCGCTTCGGTTCGAAGGGCCTGTCCCTCGCCGTGGCCGTGACCGGCATCCTCGCGACCATGCCGTACATCGCGCTCCAGCTGGTCGGCATCCAGGCCGTCCTGGACGTGATGGGCGTGGGCGGCGGCGAGAACACCAACTGGTTCGTGAAGGACCTTCCGCTCCTCATCGCGTTCGGCGTGCTGGCCGCGTACACCTACTCCTCGGGGCTGCGCGCCCCCGCCCTGATCGCGTTCGTGAAGGACACCCTGATCTACATCGTGATCGCGGTGGCCATCATCTACATCCCGATCAAGCTGGGCGGGTTCGACGAGATCTTCAAGGCGGCGAGCGACAAGTACACGGCGGCGGGGGCGGGCGGGCTCGTGCCCGCCGAAGCGGGCCAGTGGACCTACGCCACGCTCGCGCTCGGATCGGCGCTCGCGCTGTTCATGTACCCGCACTCGATCACGGCGACGCTCTCCAGCCGCAGCCGTGAGGTGATCCGCCGCAACACCACGATCCTTCCTCTCTACTCCCTGATGCTGGGGCTGCTCGCCCTGCTCGGGTTCATGGCGATCGCGGCCGGGGTCAAGGTCACCAACGGCCAACTCGCCATCCCCCAGCTCTTCGAGAACATGTTCCCGGACTGGTTCGCGGGGGTGGCCTTCGCGGCGATCGGCATCGGAGCGCTCGTGCCGGCGGCCATCATGTCCATCGCGGCCGCGAACCTCTTCACCCGCAACATCTACAAGGACTTCATCAAGCCGGACGCGACGCCGCAGCAGGAGACCAGGGTCTCCAAGCTGGTGTCGCTGCTGGTGAAGGTGGGCGCGCTGGTCTTCGTCCTGACGATGGACAAGACGGTCGCGATCAACTTCCAGCTCCTGGGCGGCATCTGGATCCTCCAGACCTTCCCGGCGCTGGTCGGTGGCCTGTTCACCCGCTGGTTCCACCGCTGGGCGCTGCTCGGGGGCTGGGCGGTGGGCATGCTGTACGGCACGCTCGCCGCGTACGGGGTCGCCTCTCCGACCCAGAAGCACTTCGGCGGCAGCTCGAAGGAGATCCCGGGCATCGGGGAGATCGGCTACATCGGTCTGACGGCCTTCGTCATGAACGTCGTGGTCAGCGTCGTCCTCACCTTCGCCCTCCGCGCCTTCAACGCGCCGGACGGCGTCGACGAGACGTCTCCGGAGGACTACACGGCGGATGCGGGGGACGCGGGCGTCGTGACGGAACTGCCTCCGGCCACGGCGGGTTCCACCCACTGAGCCCGGGGCTGCGCCCCCGGACCTCCGGTGGGTTCTTCGGCTGCGGGCCCGGTGGGGGCTTCTCGCGCAGTTCCCCGCGTCCCTAAAGGCCCGGGGCGCGGGGAACTGCGCGCCAAGCCCCCACGCACCCGCAGCCGCGCAACCGCACCAACAACCCCCCACGGGCCGTCGGACATAAATCCGGCGGCCCGTTCCCGCGTCCTGTTGCACACTCACCGGCATGGACATCCGCATCAGACACGCCCACCCCCACGAATACGACCGCATCGGCGAGATCACCGCACAGGCCTACCTCGGCGACGGCCTGCTCGACTTCGGGGAGAACGACGAGTACCTCGGCGAACTGCGAGACGTGGCGAAACGAGCCACCGCCGCGGAGGTCCTCGTCGCCGTGGACCACGACCGCATCCTCGGCGCCGTGACCTTCGTACCGCGTGGCGGCCCCATGGCCGACATAGCCCGCCCCGGCGAAGCCGAGATCCGTATGCTCGCCGTCGCACGCGAGTCCCGCGGCCGAGGTGCCGGCGAGACCCTCGTCCGCGCCTGCGTCGACCACGCACGCGCCACCGCGGGCTGCGTACGCGTCGTGCTCTCCACCCAGCGCACCATGCATGCCGCCCACCGCATCTACGAACGCCTCGGCTTCACCCGCACCCCCGACCGCGACTGGAACCCCCTCCCGGAGCTCGACGACATCACTCTCCTCACCTACGAGTTGACACTCTGACACCGGCACGACACAACATCTGGTGGTGTCACCGCAGCCCGGCACAAGATGTATGCTCATGCTCGCTGTCGCCGCAGGGGAATCCGGTGCAAATCCGGAACTGTCCCGCAACGGTGTACTTGTACGTGTTCGCACACTCGCGCCCATGTACTCGCGTCAGTCCGAGGACCTGCCGACAGCGCGCCCGGCCATCCGGCCCGGGTGCATGACGTCCGGGCCTCGCGGAATGGGCCGGTGGACGCGACGCCGCGTGCGCTCGTGAGCTGCCCTGCCCTCCGCCAGGCCCCGTGCCGAGCGAGGGAGAGCCCCAAGTGACCATCGCGCCAGCCGACCCGGCTTCAGCTACCGCTTTCGCACAGCAGGAGCGGAAGCAGGTCCCGGTGGAGACGGACGGTCCCGGTACCACTCTGCTGCGTACCCTGACCGACCTCACCGCCGACCTCCCCGGCGCCGACCCCGGCCGGGTCGCCGCCGCCACGCTGCGCGGCCGGTCCGCGCACGCGGACGACACGGAGCTGCGCGAACTGGCCACCGAGGCGGCCGCGGGCCTCATCTCCGAGGACCCCGTCTACTCCCGGCTGGCGGCCAGACTGCTGACGATCAGCATCGCGGCGGAGGCCGCCTCGCAGGGCGTCACGTCCTTCTCCGGGTCGATCGCCGCGGGTCACCGCGAGGGCCTGATCGCCGACCGCACGGCGGAGTTCGTCCGGCTGCACACGGCCCGGCTGGACGCGCTGATCGACATCGACGGCGACGACCGCTTCGGCTACTTCGGCCTGCGCACCCTGCACAGCCGCTATCTGCTCCGGCACCCGATCACCCGCAAGGTCATCGAGACGCCCCAGCACTTCATGCTGCGCGTGGCGTCGGGCCTGGCCGAGGACGACACGAACCGGGCCCTGGACGAGGTCGCGGCGCTCTACGGGCTCATGAGCCGTCTCGACTACCTCCCCTCCTCCCCCACGCTGTTCAACTCCGGTACGCGGCACCCGCAGATGTCGTCCTGCTACCTCCTCGACTCCCCGCTGGACGAGCTGGACTCCCTCTACGACCGCTACCACCAGGTGGCCCGCCTCTCGAAGCACGCGGGCGGCATCGGTCTTTCGTACTCCCGGATCCGTTCGCGCGGTTCGCTGATCCGCGGTACGAACGGGCACTCAAACGGAATCGTCCCGTTCCTGAAGACCCTCGACGCCTCGGTCGCCGCGGTGAACCAGGGCGGCCGGCGCAAGGGCGCGGCCGCGGTCTACCTGGAGACCTGGCACTCCGACATCGAGGAGTTCCTGGAGCTGCGCGACAACACCGGTGAGGACGCCCGCCGTACGCACAACCTGAACCTCGCGCACTGGATCCCGGACGAGTTCATGCGCCGGGTCGACGCCGACGGGCAGTGGTCCCTCTTCTCGCCCTCCGACGTGCCCGAGCTGGTCGACCTGTGGGGCGACGAGTTCGACGCGGCGTACCGCGGGGCGGAGGCGGCCGGCCTCGCCAGGAAGACCATCCCGGCCCGTGACCTCTACGGCCGCATGATGCGCACCCTCGCGCAGACCGGCAACGGCTGGATGACCTTCAAGGACGCCGCCAACCGCACCGCCAACCAGACGGCGGAGCCGGGCCACACCGTCCACTCCTCGAACCTCTGCACCGAGATCCTGGAGGTCACGGACGACGGGGAGACGGCGGTCTGCAACCTCGGCTCGGTCAACCTCGGCGCCTTCGTGGTCGACGGGGACATCGACTGGGAGCGGCTGGACGAGACGGTCCGTACCGCCGTCACCTTCCTCGACCGTGTCGTCGACATCAACTTCTACCCGACCGAGCAGGCCGGCCGGTCGAACGCGAAGTGGCGGCCCGTCGGCCTCGGCGCGATGGGTCTGCAGGACGTCTTCTTCAAGCTGCGCGTCCCCTTCGACTCCCCGCAGGCCAAGGCCCTCTCCACCCGGATCGCCGAACGGATCATGCTCGCCGCGTACGAGGCCTCGGCCGACCTCGCGGAGCGCAGCGGCCCGCTCCCGGCCTGGGAGAAGACCCGTACGGCCCGTGGCGTCCTGCACCCCGACCACTACGGCGTGGAGCTGACCTGGCCGGAGCGCTGGGCGGCCCTGCGGGAGCGTATCGCCGCAGTCGGCATGCGCAACTCCCTCCTCCTCGCCATCGCGCCCACCGCCACCATCGCGTCCATCGCGGGTGTGTACGAGTGCATCGAGCCTCAGGTGTCCAACCTGTTCAAGCGCGAGACGCTCTCCGGTGAGTTCCTCCAGGTCAACTCCTACCTGGTGGACGAGCTGAAGAAGCTCGGCGTGTGGGACGCGCAGACCCGCGAGGCGCTGCGCGAGTCCAACGGTTCGGTGCAGGGCTTCACTTGGGTCCCGCAGGACGTCCGCGACCTGTACCGCACGGCCTGGGAGATCCCGCAGCGCGGCCTGATCGACATGGCTGCCGCCCGCACCCCGTTCCTGGACCAGGCCCAGTCCCTGAACCTCTTCCTGGAGACGCCGACGATCGGCAAGCTCTCCTCGATGTACGCGTACGCCTGGAAGTCGGGCCTGAAGACGACGTACTACCTGCGCTCCCGCCCGGCGACCCGTATCGCCCGTGCCGCCCAGGCGCAGGCCCAGCCCGAGAAGACCATCCCCGTGCAGGCGATCCCCGACGAGGACGCCGTCGCCTGCTCCCTTGAGAACCCCGAGTCCTGCGAGGCCTGCCAGTAATGAGCTCCACCGAGAAGAACCTGCTCGACCCGGGCTTCGAACTCACCCTCCGCCCCATGCGCTACCCGGACTTCTACGAGCGCTACCGGGACGCCATCAAGAACACCTGGACCGTGGAGGAGGTCGACCTCCACTCGGACGTGGCCGACCTCGCGAAGCTCTCGCAGGGTGAGCAGCACATGATCGGCCGGCTGGTCGCGTTCTTCGCGACGGGCGACTCGATCGTGTCGAACAACCTCGTGCTGACCCTCTACAAGCACATCAACTCCCCCGAGGCGCGCCTGTATCTCTCCAGGCAGCTGTTCGAGGAAGCGGTCCACGTCCAGTTCTATCTGACCCTGCTGGACACCTACCTTCCCGACCCGGAGGACCGCGCCGCCGCCTTCGACGCCGTCGAGAGCATCCCCTCGATCCGTGAGAAGGCCGAGTTCTGCTTCAAGTGGATGGACTCGGTGGAGAAGCTGGACCGCCTGGAGACCAAGGCGGACCGACGTCGCTTCCTGCTCAACCTCATCTGCTTCGCCGCGTGCATCGAGGGCCTCTTCTTCTACGGCGCCTTCGCGTACGTCTACTGGTTCCGCAGCCGGGGTCTGCTGCACGGTCTCGCCACCGGCACCAACTGGGTGTTCCGCGACGAGACGATGCACATGTCCTTCGCCTTCGAGGTGGTGGACACCGTGCGCAAGGAGGAGCCGGAGCTCTTCGACGACCAGCTCCAGCAGCAGGTCACCGACATGCTGAGGGAGGCCGTCGAGGCCGAGCTGCAGTTCGCGCGCGACCTGTGCGGTGAGGGTCTGCCGGGCATGAACACCGACTCGATGCGCCAGTATCTGGAGTGCGTGGCCGACCAGCGTCTGCAGCGTCTCGGCTTCGCCCCGGTGTACAGCTCCGAGAACCCCTTCTCCTTCATGGAGCTCCAGGGCGTCCAGGAGCTGACCAACTTCTTCGAGCGCCGCCCCTCGGCGTACCAGGTGGCGGTGGAGGGCTCGGTCGGCTTCGACGAGGACTTCTGACGGACGAGAACTTCCGTCGGCACGAGGTCTTCTGACGGTATGACACCGGTGATGCCGGGCCGCATGTGGCGGCCCGGCATCACCGCGTCTCGTCCATGGGCCGTCCATGCACCGTCCATGGACCCCCTATGGGGCGGCAAAGTTCTTCGGGCGTGGCTATCCGGGTGTCATCGGCCCCGGCTAGGTTCTGGCCGTCCTGACATGTCACGTACAGCGGCACGACAGGGCGAACGAATTGGCATGCCCATGGCACATCCGCACTTCTCTCACGCTACGCGCGTCACGGGCCTGCCACGCAACGCCGAGAACCCCCACTTCCGGCTGTGGAGCCGTGCGCGGCCCGACCCCGGTCCGCACGGCACCCGCCTCAAACCGATGGAGGCAGCACCCATGCGTGAGACACCCCCCAGCAGGCCCGCCCGGCGACTGCGAAGACTTCTGACCGCCGCCGCGCCCGCCCTCGCCCTCACGGTCGCCGGACTCATGGCGGCCCCGGCCGCGAACGCGCAGCCGGCGCCGACCACCGCCAAGCCCTCCCGGGCCGCCCAGAACGCGAAGGCCCTGACTGCCCCGGCCGCACAGGCCGTGCACTCCACGGGCAAGGCGGGCCAGAAGGTGCCGACCACGCACCTGTGCGGCGCCCCGACAGCCGGTCACGCGGCCTGCTTCGCGCAGCGCCGCACCGACATCAAGCAGAAGCTCGCCGCCGCGATCTCGCCGAACGCCGCCGCCGCGGTGTCCGGTCTGAGCCCGGCCAACCTGCACAGCGCCTACAACCTGCCCTCCACCGGCGGCTCCGGCCTGACCGTCGCCGTGGTCGACGCGTACAACGACCCCAACGCGGAGTCGGACCTCGCGACCTACCGTTCGCAGTTCGGCCTGTCGGCCTGCACCAAGGCCAACGGTTGCTTCAAGCAGGTCAGCCAGACCGGCTCGACCAGCTCCCTGCCGACCAACGACACCGGCTGGGCGGGTGAGGAAGCGCTCGACATCGACATGGTCAGCGCGGTCTGCCCGAACTGCAACATCGCCCTCGTCGAGGCCAACTCGGCCACCGACTCCGACCTCGGCACCGCCGAGAACGAGGCCGTGACGCTGGGCGCGAAGTTCGTCTCCAACAGCTGGGGCGGCTCCGAGTCCTCCTCGCAGACCAGCGAGGACACCTCGTACTTCAAGCACCCGGGCGTCGCCATCACCGTCTCCTCCGGTGACTCCGCCTACGGCGCCGAGTACCCGGCCACGTCCCAGTACGTGACCGCCGTCGGTGGAACGGCGCTCAGCACCTCCTCCAACTCCCGCGGCTGGACCGAGTCCGTGTGGAAGACCAGCAGCACCGAGGGCACCGGCTCCGGCTGCTCCGCCTACGACGCCAAGCCGAGCTGGCAGACCGACACCGGCTGCTCCAAGCGCATGGAGTCCGACGTCTCCGCGGTCGCCGACCCCGCCACCGGCGTGGCCGTCTACGACACCTACGGCGGCTCCGGCTGGGCGGTCTACGGCGGTACGAGTGCCTCCTCGCCGATCATCGCGGGTGTGTACGCCCTCGCGGGCACCCCGGGCTCCAGCGACTACCCGGCGAAGTACCCGTACTCCCACACCTCGAACCTGTACGACGTGACCAGCGGCAACAACGGCTCCTGCTCGCCCTCGTACTTCTGCACCGCGGCCACCGGCTACGACGGTCCGACCGGCTGGGGCACCCCGAACGGCACCACCGCCTTCGCGTCGGGCACCAGCACCGGCAACACGGTGACCGTCACCAACCCGGGCAGCCAGTCCACCACCACCGGCGGTTCGGTCAGCCTGCAGATCTCGGCGAGCGACAGCGCGGGCGCGACCCTCACCTACAGCGCGAGCGGCCTGCCGACCGGTCTTTCGATCAGCAGCTCCACCGGTCTGATCTCCGGCACCGCGAGCACGGCCGGTACGTACAGCGTCACCGTCTCCGCCTCCGACAGCACGGGCGCCTCCGGCTCCGCCTCCTTCACCTGGACCGTCAGCACCTCCGGCGGCGGCACCTGCACCTCGGCGCAGCTGCTCGGCAACCCGGGCTTCGAGTCGGGCAACACCACCTGGAGCGCCAGCAGCGGCGTGATCACCAACGACAGCAGTGAGGCCGCGCACGCCGGTTCTTACAAGGCATGGCTGGACGGTTACGGCTCGACGCACACCGACACGCTCTCCCAGTCGGTGACGATCCCGTCCGGCTGCAAGGCCAGCTTCACCTTCTACCTGCACATCGACACCGCGGAGACCACCACAAGCAGCCAGTACGACAAGCTGACGGTCACCGCCGGATCGACCACCCTGGCGACGTACTCGAACCTCAACGCCGCCTCCGGCTACGCCCAGAAGACCTTCGACCTGTCCTCGTTCGCCGGGTCCACCGTCACCCTGAAGTTCAGCGGTGCCGAGGACTCCTCGCTCCAGACCAGCTTCGTCGTCGACGACACCGCCGTCACGACCAGCTGACAAGTGGGGCCCTGGCCGGCGTCGCGGCCAGGGCCCTGTTTCCCTGTGTCCCTGTGTGGATCCTGATGCGGGGGTGGTACGTCCAAGCGACAAGGAGGTGCCACCCCATGCGCCGTACGACCCATCATCGGATCCTCGCCCTCACGGCCCTGACACTGCTCCTCGCGGGCTGCGGCACACAGGGAGGCGGTGACGCGGGCGGCAGCCGCACCGTGTCGCCGTCCCCCACGACGAGCCACCCGAGCTGTGACACGGCTCCCGCGGAGCTCGGCGCCGCCGACACCGGCCACACGTACTGCCTCACGGCCGGCGGCGTACTCCGCCTCACCCTGGACGGCACCACCAGCCGGCCCTGGACGCCCGTCAAGGTCAGCGGCAGCGGGCTAGAGGCCACCAACAGCGGCGTCGTCCTCCAGGCGGGCGACGCGAGCTCCGCCTTCAAGGCGGTCTCGGCGGGAACCGCCCGCCTCAGCTCGTCCCGGCCGCTCTGCGCGACCGCCCCGGGCAAGGTGTCGTGCAAGGGCATTCAGGAGTGGACGGTCACGGTGCTGGTCACGAAGTCCTAGCTGACGGTCGATGCGCCGCTCGTGGGCCACGCCGATCAACGCGGGCAGGGCCAGGACCACGAAGAGCGCGAGGACGGTCAGGATTCCGACGGTCGTGTCCGAGTTGCCGATGAGTGTCTTCATGAACACCACTGTCGTACCGCTCGCCCTTCGGCGTCAGTGGCAGGACTGCCGCACACCCTCGATTTCCTGCCACGGCCGAGGCACACTGGCGGGCATGCTGAAAAACGTGGCCGCGGTCCTGCTCGACGGTGTGCACCCCTTCGAACTCGGGGTCGTCTGCGAGGTGTTCGGCATCGACCGCAGCGACGACGGCCTGCCCGTCTACGACTTCGCGGTCGCCTCCGCCGAGGGCCCGACCCTGAGCACCCACGCGGGGTTCTCGCTGACCACGGAGCACGGCCTGGAGCGACTGGAGAGCGCCGACCTCATCGCTCTGCCCGCCGGGAACTCCTATGTGTCCCGGTCCTATCCGCCCGCACTGCTCGACGCCCTGCACCGCGCCACGGACCGCGGCGCCCGGGTGCTCAGCGTCTGTTCCGGTGTCTTCGTGCTCGGCGCGGCCGGGCTCCTCGACGGGCGGCGCTGCGCCGTGCACTGGCACCACGCCGAGGAGCTGGCCCGGCAGTACCCGAAGGCGATCGTCGAACCGGACGTGCTGTACGTGGACGAGGACCCGGTGATCACCTCGGCCGGCACCGCCGCCGGAATCGACGCCTGTCTGCACATCGTCCGCAAGGAACAGGGCCCCGAGGTCGCCAACGCCATCGCCCGCCGGATGGTGGTGCCCCCGCACCGGGACGGCGGGCAGGCCCAGTACATCGAGCGCCCGCTGCCCCGCTCCACCTGCGACACGGTCGGCGAGGTGCTGGTGTGGATGGAGCGCCACCTCGACCGGGAGGTGACCGTCGAGCAGCTCGCGGCCCGCGCCCACATGTCCCCGCGCACCTTCGCGCGCCGCTTCCAGCAGGAGACCGGCACCACCCCGTACCGCTGGATCCTGCGCCAAAGGGTGCTGCTGGCACAGGAGTTGCTGGAGGCTTCGGACGAGACGATGGACGCGATCGCGGGCCGCACCGGGTTCGGCACCGCGGCCGCGCTGCGCCACCAGTTCGTCCGGAGCCTGGGGACGACCCCGCAGGCGTACCGGCGCACGTTCAGGGGCCCGCGGGCTGCCTGAACGCGCACCGGTACGGACACGGGGTCACCGCGGGCGACGCCGCGCGGTCAGCGCGGCAGGGCCCTCAGCAGCAGCCGGTACGGACGCAGGGTGATGCCGACGCGGGTCGCGTCATTGGACTCGGAGACCTGCTCGAACCGCCACCGGGACGCCACCGTCGCCGTGATCAGGCTGAGCTGCGCCATCGAGAAGTGGTCGCTCGGGCACTTCCGGTTGCCCACGCTGAAGGGGCTCATGGCGTGCTTCGGGACGTCCTTGGCGCGTTCCGGAAGCCAGCGGTCGGGGTCGAAATCCAGATGCCCGTCGTACGAGCGCGGATCACGCTGGATGGCGAACGGACTGTAGACGATGTCGGCACCGGCCGGTATCCGATAGCCGCCGAGTTCGGTTTCGGTCACCGCCCGCCGGGTCAAAATCCATACGGCGGGGCGCAGCCGCATCGACTCGACGACGACATTGTTGGTGTACGACAGCTTCCGGACGTCGTCGAATGCGACGGGCCGGTCTCCGACGACGGATTTGACCTCCTCGGCCACCCGCGCGGCGTGTTCCGGGTGTTCGGTGAGGACTTGCAGCAGCCACATGATCGTGGACGCCACGGTTTCGCTGCCGGGCGTGAGTATCGCTACGACTTGGTCGTGGATCTCCTGTTCGCCGATCGGCTCGCCGTTCTCGTCCTTCGCTTCCAGCAATGCCGTCAGCAAATCGTCCGGCTTTTGACCGGATGCGCGGCGCTCGGCGACGATCTCGTCGACGAGGAGATGCAAATCGGCCAATGCGCGGTCGAATTTGCGGTTGGCCGGAAGCGGCAGCCGATAGAGCGGGCCCGCCGGGATCACCATGCGCCGGTACATGCCGCGGAACACGGTGGCGAGCGCGACGCTCAGCCGCTCGGCGCGCTCATCCATGAACTCGCCGCGCAGCAGACAGCGGGCCGCGATGCGCACGGCGACGCGGAACGACTCGGAGGTGCAGTCGACGGGCTCGCCCGACCCCATGCGCTCGGCGAGCGCGCGCGCCTCCTCCTCCATGATCGGTCCGTACTCGGGGATGATGTCGAGCCGGAACGCGGGCTGGATGGTGCGGCGCTGGCGACGGTGCCTGGGCCCGTTGGCGGTGGCCACGCCCTCCTTGCCGAGCAGGCCTTCCAGGGACTCCCAGAGGGGTCCGTCGATCTTGAAGTCGGTGCTGAGCGCCATCGCTCCGGTGAGGGCCGGCGAGGTGAGCGCGTACACCGTCTTGGGGCCCAGCTTGAGCCGTACGACGTCGCCGTGGTCGCGGAGCCGGGCGAGGAAGCCCAGCGGGTCGCGGACCAGTTTCCAGCCGTGGCCCAGGACGGGTACGCCGCCCCCGGCCAGGGGTGGGACAGGCAGCTGTGGTGCCGCCGGTTGCGCGGGCTTCACGGACTCGACGGTCATGACTCACCTGCCGCTTCGTTGTTGACGTACGGGGGTGTGGAGCGGTCGTCCCAGCTGTCGACGGTGTACCGGCCGGACTCGTGGTGGAACCAGTACACGGAGCTGAACCAGTTCCGCATATTGCCGAGGCACGCTTTCACCGCGAGGCTCAGTTCCTTGCCGTGCACGGTGCCGTCCGCGAGAGTGTCGGCGAACCGGTTGAGGTCCTTTTCCGCGTCGAGGAATTCGGTGATGCATTCCCCGATCCGCCGCCGGATGTCCTGGACCGCTTCTTCGAGTGTCAGCCTCTCGTGATAAATGAGGCTGATTCCGAGATTGTGGACCTCGTCGCCCGCTATTTCTTTCGGGAGCGA
Organism: Streptomyces sp. NPDC107454; assembly: GCF_055582885.1. Lineage (NCBI taxonomy): Bacteria > Bacillati > Actinomycetota > Actinomycetes > Kitasatosporales > Streptomycetaceae > Streptomyces > Streptomyces sp. NPDC107454. The sequence continues at coordinate 223,922 of NZ_JBVJPA010000008.1, forward strand.
GCAGAGATCGTTGTACCAGGCGGCGAATTCCTGACTCAGCAGCGTCGCCCGCCGATATGCGAAATGGTTCCGCACGGCGGTGGGGAGTTCACAGCCCGCGCTCGGTTCCAGAAGGTCGGTCCAGATCCAGTGCGCAAAGGTGAGCCGCCGTAGTTCCAGATATTCCTCGACCGTGGGCACGGTTCCGTTGACACGGTTGCGGAATTCCCGGTCGTACGCCTCGATCACCGCGTGGAAATGCCGGGCGAAGCGCGCGTTCCACTTCTTGGTCAGGAACGAGTACAGGCGCACCATGCTGTCCGCGAACCCCGCGACCAGGGGATCCCGGTGGTGCAGGTGCTCCCTCGGGGAGTCCAGAGCCGCGTGCAGCTGGAACCTGAGCCTCCGCCAGGCGCCGGGCCTGCCGTGGACGACATCGCGGTCGTGGCGGTCGTCCCAGACGAAGAACCACGCGCTGTAGTCCGCTATCGCCTGCATGACCTCGTCGGGAGCGCCAATGTAGTAGCCCGCCATGAGGTCCGTATAGCAAAGGCCGTCGGCATATTCGTCGACCTTGTCCGCCGGCATGAGGCGTTTTTCCCTCAGCCACGAACGTGTGTTCTCCTGGAGCCTCGGCCAATACGGGTGCAGTTGACGGGAAAACGCGGACTCGATCACCGGGAGAGAGAGCGCCGGTGGAACCGCGACCACGGTCGGTGTCGATGAAGTGCCGTGTGAGAATGCATGCACGAACAAACCCCTCTCAGCCGCCAGTTGACGCTGCGCCCCTCCCGCTGTGCCGGGCGTGCGCCGTTGCGTATCCCCGCACTTCCCATTCAGCACCACAACTGACCGTTCTGGGAACGGATTTGCTTCACTCACTACCCCACAGTGCTGAGAATCTCCCCTTGTGTGACTGAATATGGATCACTAGAGGAGCACAAGGGATCGAACGTGCGACGCACATGCGAACGGCGCCTGGTCAGGGAGTTCCCCCTGACCAGGCGCCGCTCGGGCCCACCCACGCGTGCGCGCGGGCCCCAACTGTCCTGCCGCGACTCAGTCGTTCGCGACGATCGGGTAGCGGGGCTCGTTCTCGGCCATCTGCCGCAGGGCTTCCTTGCGCTCACGCTTGGAGAGCCGGTCGATGTAGAGGTAGCCGTACAGGTGGTCGGTCTCGTGCTGGAGGCAGCGCGCGAAGTAGCCGGTGCCGCGCACCTTGATCGGGTTGCCCTTCTCGTCCTGCCCGGTGACCTCCGCGTAGTCCGGGCGGGCCAGCGGCGCGTACGCGGTCGGCACCGAGAGGCAGCCCTCGTTGCTGTCGTCGAGGCGGCGCTGCTCGGCGGGCAGCTCGACGAGGACGGGGTTGCAGACGACACCGACGTGCCGCTTGCCCTCGTCGTCCTGGCAGTCGTAGACGAAGACCTTCAGGTCGACGCCGATCTGGTTGGCCGCCAGGCCCACGCCCTCGGCGGTGCGCTGGCTGGCGAACATGTCGGCGACCAGCTGGTCGAGCTCGGGCCCGAACTCGGTGACGTCCTTGCACTCCTTGTGCAGCACCGGGTTGCCGACGACCGTGATCGGCCGCGAGGTACCGCGCTCACGGTAGGCCGCCTCGCGCTCCTCACCGTCCTCGGTGTCGATGACGAAGCCCTCGTCGTCCACGGGGAGCACTCCAGAGTGCTGCTGCTCGGTGTCCTGCTGCGCCATGACCGACGTACGCCTTCCTCGAAACCAGGGGTGTGGTGCTCATACAGGGTACGGGGGTGGCGCCCCCGTAAGGGGCGCGGGGAACTGCGCGACGAGCCCCCACCGGCCCGCGGCGAACCCGCAGCGCTCAGCAGACCTCTTCGAGATCCCGCCAGTCCCGGGAGTCGGGGCTGTCCGCGACCCACCCGTCCAGCAGCCCCCTGACCAGCGGAGCCGGCGCGGCCACCCCGCACTCCCGCTCCGGCACCCACAACTGCCCGTCGGTGCGGTGACCGAGCGGCCCCGGGTGTCCGGGCTCGCTGTGGTCGTGCGGGTCGAGATGCTCACCGTCGCCCTCGTCGGACGGCATCCGCGACTCGGAACACATCCGGCACAGCAGCCGTACGGACGAGGACCAGTCCTCCGCGGCGAAGCCGGCGTCCGCCGCGAGCTGCTCCAGAGCGTCCCGGTCCTCCTCGGTGGCGGCCTCCAGGAGGACCACCCAGGTGGGCACCGGGGACGGCGCCCACAGCTCGATCTCGTCGAAGACCGGATAGGCGTGCCCGGCGGCGGTCGTCCGCTCCCCGTGCGGGACACCGTCGTGCAGAACGACCTCGCCCCAGCGCCGCCCCGAGGACGGCAGCGGAATGGACAGGACCTCCACCCGGGCCGGATCGAGCCTGCGCCCCCACACGACCTCGGCCTCGCCCTCCGGCGACAACCGTACGGCCGCACTGCCGAGGTCCATGCCCACCGGTTCCCCGGAGACGGCGGCCCCGCCGGGTACCCGCAGCCCGTACGCCTGCCAGGCACGGCGGGCCAGCGGCCAGTCCTGCAAGGCGGTGGCGGCGATCCCGACGTTCCACCAGTCGGGGGCGCCCGCCTCTCGTTCGAGAAGTGCGACGGCCCGCAGGCCCGCGGCCCGCGCCTGCTCCCAGTCGTGCCGGAACTTGTGCAGCAGGGCCAGGTTGAACCAGGACTCCGACAGCCAGGGCTCCAGGTCCGCGGCGCGCGTCAACAGCGCTCCCGCGTCCTCGTACCGGCCGTCGCCGATCAGCGTGAACGCGCGATCGGTGGCCTGCCGCCATGAGGCGGAGGGCCGGTGCCGTCCCTTGCCGAAGATCCTCACGATTCCCGCCTGCCAGTTCCTTGCGTTTCCCGCCTGCCGGTCCCTTGAAGAGTTTCTTGAAGACAGCGCAGCCCCGGGCTGGCCCGTGCCCCCGAACACCCTCTTCCTCGCATCCAACCACGGACCGTTGGACGGGCGCTCATTACCCATGGGTTACCCAGCCTGGGGCAGGGTAAGGGTGCCCCGCAACAGGACCCTGGCCAGCGACTCCACCACCTCGGGCTGATAGTCGCGGGCCGTGGCCAGGCGCAGCTTCTCCAGGGCGGTGAGGGGCCCTCCCGGACCTGCTTCCCTGGCCATCTCCTCGTACGCGTTGACGGCCCGCACGATCCGTGCCGTGACCGGCTGCTCCCGGTACGGATCGGCCTGCCGCTCCACCACCACGGCGACCTCGGCGTCCACGCCGGTCTGACGTACGACGGCGCCGCCGAGGAGAGCGATGCGCCGCTGCTCGTCGGCGGAGAGCACGCAGGTGGCTCCGGCCGGCACCGGGTCGACAAGGCTGAGCTGTCCGATGTCGTGCATGAGCGCCGCGTACTCCAGGACGGTCAGATCGGGCTCGGACAGGCCCAGCTCACGGCCCACGGCCCGGCTGAGCGCGGCGACCCGCCGGGCATGCCCGGTGGGGGTGTACCCGGCGATCTCGGTCGCCCGCGCGAGTGAGGCGATCGTCTGCCGGTACGTGACGCGCACGGCGGCGTACCGCCGGACGGAGAGCTGGGTGAGCAACAGGGGCAGCGAGAAGACGGGCAGCGCCCACAGCCCGACGACCGCCACCGCGAGCGACATCACGGCCCCGGTCGCGCAGACCGCCGACCCGATGCCGAGCGTGGCCCGCAGCTCGTCCCGCAGCAGCGGTCCGAAGGGCCAGCGGGTCCGGGCGTGGGCCATCGCCGCCGCGAGCACGGCGTCGCACAGCGCGGTGAGCACCAGCAGCGAGACCAGCAGCAGGGCGTACGAGGGACCGCCCCAGCCCATCAACCTTCCCTGGTTGTAGAGGGGTTGGAAGCAGACGGCGGCGAATCCGACGGTGAGGACGCGCCGGGTGAGGTGGTCGGCGGTGGGCCCGCGGCCCTGTGCGACATGCGGCACGCAGCCGATGAGGGCTGCGGCCACGACGACGGCGACGATCTCGGGGACGCCGTGGGCGGTGCGGTGTCCCGCGTTCTCGCCGAGCAGCGCGTACGCGAGGGCGCCGGCGGCGGCGAGAGGCGCCGACTCCCGCTCCTCGGCCCCGCTCCAGCGGGTCAGCTCCCCCACGGCGATGAGGATCCCGAAGGCGAGCGCGGCGCCTCGTTCGTCGAGACCGTGCCAGAGGACGACGGCCAGCGAGACAACGGCGAGGAGCAGAGCGACCCCGTGCACGAGGGTGAGGGTGAACGGGGCTCGACCGGCGATCCCGAACCCGGGAATCTCCACCCCGACGGCCCTCATGGACGCCCCCGCCCGACGACGCCACTCGCCGGAGGGTCGACACCTGTTGGGGACGAGTCTTTGTCTGTCGGGTTCCCCTCTGCCCGACTGGAAACGGGCGATGAGGGTCCCCCCTGTTCGAGCGAAGTCGAGCACTCGGGGGAGGGCGGGCAAACCCCTGCGGTCACCGCAGGATGCCACCCGTGTCGGTTCAGCGCCCGCACCAGGGCCCGTACCATCCCCGGATCGAACTGCGCCCCCGCACACCGTTCGAGTTCCGCCAGCGCCACCGGCACCGGACGGGCCCGCCGGTAGGACCGGGTCGACGTCATCGCGTCGAACGCGTCGGCCACGGCCACCACGCGTGCGAACTCCGGGATCTGGCGTCCCACCAGCCCGTACGGGTACCCGCTCCCGTCGATCCGCTCATGGTGGTGCAGGATCGCCGACCTCGCCTCCCCGAGGAAGCCGATGCCGCGCACCATCTCGTGCCCGTACTCGGGATGCAGCTCGATGATCCGCCGTTCCTCCGGCGTCAGCGGCCCGTCCTTGCGCAGGAGCCGCGTGGGCACGCCCAGTTTCCCCACGTCGTGCAGGATCCCGGCGAAGCGCAGTACTTCGACGCGCTCGTCGTCCATACCCAGCTCACGGGCGATCATCATGGACGCCTGCCCGACCCGCTCACTGTGCCCGCGCGTGTACCCGTCCTTGATGTCGACGGCCTGCACGAGGGCCCGGATGGTGGCCTGGTGGGCGGCCCGCTCCCGGTGGTACTGGGCGAACGCCCAGCAGGACACGTACATCGGCAGCAGGACGAGCAACGCGGCGACGGGACCGTACGGACTACGCCACAGCACCGCCATCATCAGCCCGGCGAGCCCGTGCACGGCGACGGAGGCGAGGGAGCGCGAGAAGAGCCCCCGCCAGGCACCCCGCACCGGCACCCGCTCGGCGAGCGCCAGGATCCCGCCGTCGAGCGCGGTCAGCGTCACGCAGAAGGTGAGCACCGCGGCCCCGGCGGGCACGAGCGCGTACGGGAAGTGCGGCAGGGCGACCGCGTCCCCGCCGCCCAGCGCCCAGTGCACCCGGGACGCCGCCCACACCGCGACGGCGAGCTGGGCCGCGCGCCAGACCCGGCGCAGCCACCGCGGCCGCTGCTCCACACGGGCCAGCAGCGCGCCCGGCAGCGCCACGAGCGCGGCGGCCGACGGCGGCAGCAGAAAGGCCCCGGCGAGCAGCACGGGCAGGAAGGTGCCCAGCCCTCTGGGGGCGCCCCGCTCGGCTAGGCGGGCGGCGGCACCCTTGGGGCTGTGCGGGAAGGGGATCCGCTCGCAGCCGGCGTACAGCGCGGCGAGCAGGGCGACGATCCACCAGGGTGCGTGAACGGCGGGCAGCGGAGCCAGGCAGGCCACGGCGGCCAGGACGACACAGACGACGTAGACACGGGCCCACGTCGGAATCGACCCCATCGCCTCGTTCCCTCCCCCGGACGTCCCCTGCCCCGGTCAGGCTCCGGAGCCTAGGGCGGTGGGGACGGTACGAGGGCGGCAATAGCCGAATCCGCGGGCTCTGAGCCCGCGGATTAGCACGTTCGGGTGATAACCGGACGATCTCCCCGGGGAGTTCAGGACTCCTGGGGTGTCGCGGTGACGTCGTGCTCGGGCACGGTCTGACCGGAGCGGATCAGGTCGATGCGGCCCATGACCTTGGCGCGCAGATCGGTCGGCACGTCGTCCTGGCCGCAGCACCGCTTGACCAGCTTCTTGACGGCCTGCTCGAGTCCGTACTTCTCGAGACACGGGGAGCACTCCTCGAAGTGCACCTCGAACTTGGTGCAGTCCGAGTCCGGCATCTCGTGGTCGAGGAACTCGTACAGGTGGTCGAGTACCTCACTGCAATCCGTCTCGTGCGGCTCTCCGCAGCTCATGAGCCCGAGCCTTTCGCTTCGTTCGACTCTCCGGCGCCGGCCGGGACCAGCCCGCGGTCACGGGCGTAGTCCTCGAGCATGCCGCGCAGCTGGCGACGGCCCCGGTGCAGCCGGGACATCACCGTACCGATGGGTGTCCCCATGATGTCCGCGATCTCCTTGTACGCAAAGCCTTCTACATCAGCCAGATAGACCGCGATGCGGAATTCCTCGGGGATCGCCTGCAGTGCAGCCTTGACGTCCGAGTCGGGCAGGTGGTCGAGCGCCTGCGACTCCGCGGAGCGCAGACCGGTCGACATGTGCGACTCGGCACGCGCGAGCTGCCAGTCCTCGATCTCCTCGGCCGCACTGCGCTGGGGTTCGCGCTGCTTCTTGCGGTACGAGTTGATGAAGGTGTTGGTAAGAATGCGATACAGCCAAGCCTTGAGGTTGGTGCCCTCGCGGAACTGGTGGAAGGACGCGTACGCCTTCGCGTACGTCTCCTGCACCAGATCCTCGGCGTCGGCCGGGTTGCGCGTCATGCGCAGGGCGGCCGAGTACATCTGGTCGAGGAATTCGAGCGCGTCCCGCTCGAAGCGCGCGGTGCGCTCGGCGGACGACTCCGTGCTCGTGCCCTGGCCCTCGGGCTGCTCCGCCTGGCCGTGATCGGTCCCTGCGTCGGTCCCAGTGACCGGACCCACCTCCTCCAGCGACGTGGCAGGACCGAAACCGGTCCCACTCGAATCGGAGGATAGACGAACATCCACACCCGCCGCCGCTCGAACGGGGGCGGTCTTCGCCGCGTGCAGCACCGTCCAGTCCAGCTCAGGGCTACTGCTGCGGTTCGGGCAGATGGTCGAACCCATGCGGCGGACTTCCTCTCGTTCGAACGGTTCAGCACGCTCCGTGCTGTCTGCTGGGCACAACAGTGGTCCACCGCCCGGCATTCCCGTGCGTCACCCGAGTGACGCGATCCACCTCACAACGCCGTCGGTGATGATCTCCAGGGCAGCGTTCTGGTCGATCGGTGCCCGTTTCGGCACGGCGAAGCCATGATCTCCGTACGGCACCTCGATCAGCTCGTGCGAGCCCTTCGGGAACTCCGCCGGCTTGCCGAACGGGTCATTGCCGCCCTGGACGACGAGGGTGGGCACCCCGGCGCCGAGGAGTTCGCCGGCGCGGGACTTCTCGGGCTTGCCGGGCGGGTGCAGCGGGAAACTGAGGGCGAGGACGGCGGTGGCGCCGAGTTCCGTCGCCGTACGGCAGGCGACACGGGCTCCGGCGCTGCGCCCGCCCGCGACCACCGGCAGTCCGGGCTTCGCGACCGTGGGCCACAGGCCCCGCCATCCCACGTCCAGGGTCTTGGGCGCGGGCGCCACCTTCTTCCCCGCCACCCGCCAGGGCTGCTCGATGAGCGCGACGCTCACGCCGTGCCCGGGCAGCACCGCGGCCAGCGCCTGGAGATCGCGCGCCTCGATACCGCCGCCCGCGCCGTGACTCACAGCGAGCACAAGGCGTGGCTCCTTGGCCCGGCGCCAGGTGACGCGGGCTGTACCGGCGTCCGTCTCGACCGTCTCGATCGCGTCCATGATCTCCGTCACGTCAGAAGAGTGTGCCCTCTTCGGGGCCCTCCAGCTCCTTCAGCAGCTCCGGCCCGTTGTTGCGGACGTTGCTGACGGCCGTGGAGACGGGATAGGCGCGCATCAGCCCGGCGGGCGGCGGCGCGAGCAGCTCGCGCAGGCCGTCGACGTCCGTACGGGCCGGGTCGAGCCAGGCGTCCCAGCGGTCCGGGGTGAGCATCAGAGGCATCCGGGGGTGGATGTCGGCGAGGGTGTACGGCCCGTCGGCGGGCGCGACCGCGAGCGGCGAGGTCTCCGCCTCGGTCGTGATCACCGAGCACGTCACCCACCAGGCCCGTGGGTGGTCGTCGGGGAGCGTCCGGTCGCGCCAGAACTCGTACAGCCCCGCCATCGCGAAGACCGAGCCGTCCGCCGGGAGCACGAAGTACGGCTGCTTGCGCGGCCGCTTCTTCTTGCCCTCGACCTCGAGATCGCGCTCGGTGGACCCGGTGACCCACTCGTAGTAGCCGTCGGCGGGGACGATGCAGCGCCGGGCGGCGAAGGCACGGCGGTACGAGGGCTTCTCGTGCACGGTCTCCGCGCGGGCGTTGATCATCCGGGCGCCGCCCTCGGGCGTCTTGGCCCAGGACGGGACGAGCCCCCACTTGAGCCTGCGCAGCTGGCGAACCGGCTTCGGGCTCTCCGCGTCCTTAAGGGGGCGGTCGAGGACGGCATAGACGTCCTTGGTCGGGGCCACGTTGTAGTCGGGGTCCAAGGTCTCCTCGGGCTCCCACTTCTCGACCTCAAAGATTCCTGCGAGATCCTCGGGCCTACGACTCGCTGCATACCGTCCGCACATACGTGCCACACTGCCAGATTCCGCGACACCAGAGGGAGCCACCACAGACAATGGACAGCACCGCATCCACCTCGCTGGCCTCGCTCTGGGACCAGGTCTCCGGCACCCAGCCGGACCCCGACCTGTGGGTGGTGATAGCCACCATCGTCGCCGCTCTCGCGGTGATCGTCCCGCACGGCGTATGGCGCGTCTCGCGCAACGCCATCACCATCGCGCACGAGGGCGGCCACGGGCTGGTGGCGCTGCTGACCGGCCGGAGCCTCAGCGGTATCCGGCTGCACTCCGACACCAGCGGCCTCACCGTCAGCCGCGGCAAGCCCACCGGCCTCGGCATGATCCTCACCGCGGCGGCCGGCTACACCGCTCCCCCGCTGCTCGGCCTCGGCGGCGCCGCGCTGCTGGGCCTGGGCCGCATCACCCTGCTGCTGTGGCTGGCCACGGCCCTGCTCGTCGCGATGCTGGTGATGATCCGCAACGCCTACGGGGCGCTCACGGTGGTCCTCACCGGCGGTACGTTCCTGGTGGTGTCGTGGCTCGCCGGACCCCAGGTACAGGCGGCCTTCGCGTACGCCGTGGTGTGGTTCCTGCTGCTCGGCGGCGTCCGTCCGGCCTTCGAGCTCCAGGCCAAGCGCAGCCGCGGCGGCGCCGGCGACTCCGACGCCGACCAGCTCTCCCGCCTCACCCACGTCCCGGCGGGGCTGTGGCTGTTCCTGTTCCACGCGGTGTCCCTGTGCTCCCTGCTGGGCGGCGGCCGCTGGCTGCTGGTGCGTTGAGGCACCTCTGAATCTTTCGCTCACATTCCGTCACTTTTGATCAAGATCTACCCCCACCCCCACCCACTAAAGTGGGCGCATGACCGCGAACCCCGCCCACACCGCCCTCTGGCCCGCCCCGCACGCGAGCGGAGCCGTCGACGCGACGGTCCACGTGCCGGGGTCCAAGTCGGTCACCAACCGCGCCCTGGTCCTCGCCGCGCTCGCCTCGGAGCCGGGCTGGCTGCGCCGCCCGCTGCGCTCCCGCGACACGCTGCTGATGGCGGGCGCGCTGCGCGCGATGGGCGTCGGCATCGAGGAGACGGTGGCGTCCAGCTCCACGGTCGCCGCGGGCCCGGACGCCTCCGGCGAGGCCTGGCGGGTCATCCCCTCGGGTCTCCAGGGCCCGGCCACGGTCGACGTCGGCAACGCCGGCACCGTGATGCGCTTCCTGCCCCCGGTCGCCGCCCTCGCGGACGGCCCCATCCGCTTCGACGGAGACCCCCGGTCGTACGAGCGCCCGCTGAACGGTGTGATCGACGCGCTGCGTCTGCTCGGCGCCCGCATCGACGACGACGGCCGCGGCGCGCTGCCGCTGACCGTGCACGGCGGCGGCGCCCTGGACGGCGGCCCGGTGGAGATCGACGCGTCCTCGTCGTCCCAGTTCGTGAGCGCCCTCCTCCTGTCCGGCCCGCGCTTCAACCAGGGCGTGGAGGTCCGCCACATCGGCTCGACGCTGCCCTCGATGCCGCACATCCGGATGACGGTCGACATGCTGCGCGCGGTCGGCGCGCAGGTGGACACCCCGGAGTCGGGCGGCGAGCCCAACGTCTGGCGGGTCACGCCCGGCGCGCTGCTCGGCCGCGACCTGATCATCGAGCCGGACCTGTCGAACGCCCAGCCGTTCCTGGCGGCGGCCCTGGTGACCGGCGGCACGGTCGTCGTCCCCGACTGGCCCGCCCACACCACCCAGCCCGGTGACCGGCTGCGGGAGATCTTCACCGAGATGGGTGGATCCTGCGAACTGAACGACAGCGGTCTGGAATTCACCGGTTCGGGTGCGATCCACGGCATCGACGTGGACCTGAGCGAGGTCGGCGAGCTGACCCCGGGCATCGCGGCGGTCGCGGCCCTCGCCGACTCCCCGTCCACCCTGCGCGGGGTGGCCCATCTGCGCCTGCACGAGACGGACCGGCTGGCCGCGCTCACCAAGGAGATCAACGAACTCGGCGGTGACGTCACCGAGACCGCCGACGGCCTGCACATCCGCCCGCGCCGACTGCACGGCGGCATCTTCCACACCTACGACGACCACCGCATGGCGACCGCCGGCGCGATCATCGGGCTGGCGGTGGAGGGCGTACAGATCGAGAACGTGGCGACGACAGCGAAGACCCTGCCGGACTTCCCCGATCTGTGGACCGGAATGCTCGGGAACTGACGGGCGGACCGGGATCATGCGCCGCTACGGCAAGCACACCGACGAGGACGACATCCGCCAGCGCCCCAACCGCAAGGGCAACCGTCCGCGTACGAACATCCGCCCCAAACACGAGGAGGCGGTCGAGGGCATGGTCGTCACCGTCGACCGAGGCCGTCTGACCTGCCTCGTCGAGGACCGCCTCGTGATGGCGATGAAGGCCCGCGAGCTGGGCCGCAAGGCCGCCGTCGTCGGTGACCGCGTCGCGATCGTCGGTGACCTCTCCGGCGAGAAGGACACCCTCGCCCGCATCGTCCGCATCGAGCCGCGCAGCTCGGTACTGCGCCGCACGGCCGACGACGACGATCCCTACGAGCGCGTGGTCGTCGCCAACGCCGACCAGCTCGCCATCGTCACCGCCCTCGCCGACCCCGAGCCGCGCCCGCGCCTGATCGACCGCTGCCTGGTCGCGGCGTACGACGCCGGCCTGGAGCCCCTGCTGGTGCTGACCAAGTCGGACCTCGCCCCGCCCGACCAACTCCTCGAGCTGTACGGGGCCTTGGGCGTCCCCTACGTCGTGACGAGCCGTGCGGAGCTGGAGAGCGGCGCGGCGGTGGACCGGGTGCGCAAGCAGCTCGACGGCAAGATCACGGCGTTCGTCGGGCACTCCGGCGTCGGCAAGACGACTCTGGTCAACGCGCTGGTCTCGCAGGAGCGCCGGCGCAGCACCGGCCACGTGAACGCCGTCACGGGCCGGGGCCGGCACACCACGACCTCGGCGCGCGCGATCCCGCTGCCGGGCAGTGAGGGGTGGGTCATCGACACCCCCGGCGTCCGCTCCTTCGGCCTGCACCACATCGACCCGTCCCGGGTCATCCACGCCTTCCCCGACCTCGAACCCGGTACCGAGGGCTGTCCGCGCGCGTGCAGCCACGACGAGCCGGACTGCGCGCTGGACCAGTGGGTGGCGGACGGCCACGCGGACCCGCAACGGCTCTACTCCCTGCGCCGGCTGCTGGCGACGCGGGAACGCACGGAGGGCGACTGAGTCCCCTGAGCCCCCTTGTGACCTCCGCATTGTTTGCGTGGGTGGCCCGTCGGTAAGTGCTTAGCCGGTCGGCAAATGCATAATCGCACCAAGCCGGACCCAGGCCAGGCGAAGCAGTCGACGTGCGGACACGGGAGGACGAGACATGGCGTGGCTGCTGGTCGTTGTGGCGGGACTGCTCGAAACCGGCTTCGCGGTCTGCCTGAAGCTCTCGCACGGCTTCACCAGACTCTGGCCGACGGTCGCCTTCTGCGTCTTCGCGCTGGGCAGCTTCGGTCTCCTGACTCTGGCCCTGCGCAAGCTCGATGTCGGCCCGGCGTACGCGGTGTGGACCGGCATCGGCGCGGCGGGCACCGCCATCTACGGCATGATCTTCCTCGGCGACCTGGTGTCGACGCTCAAGATCGTCTCCATCAGCTTCGTCATCATCGGCGTCATCGGCCTCCAACTCTCGGGCTCCGCGCACTGAGCGCCCCGTCAGGGACATCCTCTTGGGGGCGCGGGGAACTGCGCTACCAGCCACAACGAGCGCCGCACCCGCCGACGCACGCTCCCCGGCACCCCAGCAGGCGAGTCATCTCCACTGCCGCGGCAGCGCACCCCGCACCAGCTCCGTCACTCCCCCCTCCCCCGGCGGAGCCGCCACACACGACAACGACAACCGCACCACCAACTCACAGGCCCCCGTCAACTCCCCCACGTCCCCCCGCATCGCCCCGGGCCCGGACAACGCCGCGACGGCCCGATCCCGTACGAGCGCCACGAAGTCCGCCGGCGAGGGCAACGGCCCGTCCGCCCTGCGCTGCGCGGGCACCGCGGACGACGACGGCACCGCCGAGAGCGTCGGCGACGGCAGCCGCTCACTCCAGCACCCGGTCAGCATGGCCCGTACGAGCACGTTGCCCCTGGCCGCCGACGTGGTCCACTCGGCGGTCGCGACCAACCGCTCGCGCGCGTCCGCGTGGGCGGCCAACGCGCGCTCGACACCGGCGAGATAGCCGTCGGCCTCCCTCCGTACGAGGGCGCGTGCGAGCCCCTCCTTGCTTCCGAACTCGTTGTAGAGCGTCTGGCGGGACACACCGGCCACGGCGGCGACATCGACCATCCGCACCGTGGACCACGGGCGGTGTGCGAGCGCCGTATAGGCGGCATCCAGAAGGGATTCCCGCGCTGCAGGCATCTTTTCGCCTCCCTGGGGGCGAGCGGGCGGCACTGCAGCTCAGATTTGACGCGCACAGGGGCACTGTCAAGGGTTCGCGGCGGCGTCGAGGGGCGTACGCCGACCCCCGCACGCCGCGATGATCAATCCGGCCGTGCGGCCCGCGCCCCGAGGCGCCCCGAGCCCCATGACCGTGCCCGATGATCCCCCGGGCCGTATGGCTGTGGCCCGAGTGGGCCATATACGGTGCAGTCATGCCCGACTATCGCGATGACCTGCGCCTGGCCCATGTCCTGGCGGACGCCGCCGACGCGGCGACGATGGACCGGTTCAAGGCGCTCGACCTCAAGGTCGAGACCAAGCCGGACATGACACCGGTCAGCGAGGCGGACAAGGCCGCCGAGGAGCTGATCCGCGGCCATCTCCAGCGGGCACGGCCACGCGACGCGATCCTCGGCGAGGAGTACGGCATCGAGGGCACCGGCCCGCGCCGCTGGGTGATCGACCCGATCGACGGCACCAAGAACTACGTCCGCGGGGTGCCCGTCTGGGCCACGCTGATCTCCCTGATGGAAGCGGGCGAGGGCGGCTACCAGCCGGTGGTCGGAGTGGTCTCCGCGCCCGCGCTGGGCCGCCGCTGGTGGGCGGCGAAGGGGCACGGCGCGTTCACCGGCCGCAGCCTGTCCTCGGCCACGCGCCTGAAGGTCTCCCAGGTCTCGCGGATGGCCGACGCGTCCTTCGCGTACTCCTCGCTGTCCGGCTGGGAGGACCAGGGCCGCCTCGACGGCTTCCTGGACCTGACGAAGGCGGTCTGGCGCACGCGCGGGTACGGCGACTTCTGGCCGTACATGATGGTGGCGGAGGGCTCGGTGGACATCTGCGCGGAGCCCGAGCTGTCGCTGTGGGACATGGCGGCGAACGCGATCGTGGTGACCGAGGCGGGCGGATCCTTCACGGGCCTCGACGGCCGCCCGGGCCCGCACAGCGGCAACGCGGCCGCGTCGAACGGCGTCCTCCACGACGAGCTGCTGGGTTATCTGAACCAGCGTTACTGAAGAGCCGGTGGCGCGTCCTTGTGATCCATGGGCGCCCCCGAAACTCACCGCACGCCCCCTTGTTGACCCTCCCTTTAACTGCGACTCTGAGAGTCCCCCCACTTGTGAACTTGTGAATCGCTTCTCTTGGCGCTTCACCAAGGAGGTGGCTCCAGCCCATGCTCGTCCGCGACGCCATGAGCACGGTGGTCCTCACCATCGGCCCGGCACACACACTCCGTCAGGCGGCCTGCCTGATGTCCTCCCGCCGCGTAGGGGCGGCCGTCGTCCACGACGAAGACTCCTCCGGCCTCGGCATCCTCACCGAACGCGACATCCTCAACTCGATCGCCCTCGGACAGAACCCGGACACCGAGACCGCGGGCACCCACACCACGACCGACGTCGTCTTCGCCGCCCCCGTCTGGACCCTGGAGGAAGCCGCGGCGGCGATGGCACACGGCGGTTTCCGACACCTGATCGTGCTCGACGACAACGGCCCGGTCGGCATCGTCTCGGTCCGCGACATCATCCGCTGCTGGGCTCCGAAGCGGCAGCGGGTACCCGCGTAGACGCCCCGGCATCGCTGCCCCACGCATGCCGACGGGCCGGACCCTCATCACTCCGAGGGATCCGGCCCACCGCCCACGACAAGCGATCCAGTGCTGGTTGTCAGCCGCGCAGGGCCTGGACCGCGGCCTCCAGCCGCTTGCCGAAGTCTTCGTCAGCCTGACGGAAGTTGTTGATCGCGCGCTCGGCGATGTCGTCACGGGAGACCTTGGCGATGAATCCCGCCAGGTTCGCGATCAGACGCCCCTGCTCGTCCTCCGACATCAGGCGGTACAGACTGCCCGCCTGCACGAAGTCGTCGTCCGCGGAGTGGGACGGCGCCTCGGTCTCACCGGTGTGGCCGGTCACCGCGATCGGCTGCCACAGCGGCCGGCCGGTCTGGAACGGACCGCCGAAGCTGTTCGGCTCGTAGTTCTTCGCGCCCTTGTGGCGACCGTCGTACAGGGAGCCGTCACGGGAGTTCGTGCGCGCCTCGGCGGCGTGCGGGCGGTTCACCGGCAGGTGGTCGGCGTTGATGCCGACGCGGTAGCGGTGCGCGTCGCCATAGGCGAAGAGCCGCCCCTGAAGCATCTTGTCGGGGGAAGGCCCGATACCCGGCACGAAGTGCGCCGGCGAGAAGATGGACTGCTCGACCTCGGCGAAGATGTTCTCCGGGTTGCGGTTGAGTTCCAGCCTGCCGATCTCGATCGGCGGGTAGTCCTCGTGCGGCCACACCTTGGTGAGGTCGAACGGGTTGAACCGGTAGGTAGCCGCGTCGGCCGCCGGCATGATCTGCACCTGCACGGTCCAGGACGGGAACTCACCGCGCTCGATGGCCTCACGCAGGTCGCGCTGGTGGGAATCGGGATCCTCACCTGCGAGCTTGTCGGCCTCCGCCTGGGTGAGGTTCTTGATGCCCTGGTCGGTCTTGAAGTGGTACTTGACCCAGAAGACCTCGCCGGCCTCGTTGTTCCACTGATACGTGTGCGAGCCGTACCCGTTGAGATGCCGGTAGGAGGCTGGGATCCCCCGGTCGCCGAAGAGCCAGGTCACCTGGTGCGTGCTCTCGGGGCTGAGGCCCCAGAAATCCCACACGTTGTCGGCCTCCTGCGAACCGGTGTACGGGTCGCGCTTCTGCGTGTGGATGAAGTCGGGGAACTTGATGGCGTCCTTGATGAAGAACACCGGGGTGTTGTTGCCGACGAGGTCGTAGTTGCCCTCCTCGGTGTAGAACTTCAGCGCGAAGCCGCGGGGGTCACGGACCGCGTCCGCGGAGCCGAGGTTGCCGGCCACCGTCGAGAACCGCAGAAAGGTCTCGGTCTGCTTGCCGACCTCGGAGAGGAACGCGGCGCGGGTGTACCGGGTGACATCCGCGGTGACCGTGAAGGTGCCGTAGGCGGCGGCGCCACGGGCGTGCACGACACGCTCCGGGATGCGCTCACGGTTGAAGTGGGCGAGCTTCTCGAGAAGCAGCTGATCCTGAACGAGCACCGGGCCACCGACGCCCGCGGTCTCGCTGTTCTGGTTGTCGGCCACCGGCGCACCGGCCTCCGTCGTAAGCGGTCCCTGCGTCACGTGCGCCTCCTGCGTCATTCCGGACCGGTCCTGCCCGGTCCCACCCATTGCCCGATGCCGAACCGATCCTACATTAGACAATATCCAAATCAAGCACTCATCCAAAGTCACACCCATTCGGGATCTGGTCACCTTGCTGTTAAGCTGGCCGGCATGAGTGACCTGTTGGAACGACTGCGCGGACGCGGATGGCGAATGACCGCGCAGCGGCGCGTCGTGGCCGAGGTCCTCGACGGCGATCACGTCCATCTGACGGCCGACGAGGTGCACGCCCGGGCCGTCGTCAAGCTGCCCGAGATCTCCCGGGCGACCGTCTACAACACGCTGGGTGAGCTGGTCTCGCTCGGCGAGGTGCTGGAAGTCGCGACGGACAAGCGCGCCAAGCGCTACGACCCGAACGCGCACCGTCCGCACCACCACCTGGTCTGCGCCCAGTGCGGCTCGATCCGCGACGTCCACCCGAGCGGCAACCCGCTCGCCGACCTCCCCGACTCGGAGCGTTTCGGCTTCACGGTCTCGGACGTAGAGGTGACCTACCGGGGCCTGTGCCCCGACTGCGCCTCAGCCTGACTCCCCCGAAGCCCCGGCCTCCATCACGGACGCCGGGGCTTCCCCGTGCCCCCGCACCCCGGTCAAACGCCGAAGGACCCAGATCTAAAAGATCTGGGTCCTTCGCCTTCAAGTAGCGGGGACAGGATTTGAACCTGCGACCTCTGGGTTATGAGCCCAGCGAGCTACCGAGCTGCTCCACCCCGCGTCGATGAACTGAACATTACGTCAACCAGATGGACCAGCGCAAATCCCATAGACGTTCCCCTGAACAGCGGCGAGGAAGCCCCGGGTCGACCCCTGGGATACGAGGAGGAGAGCAGCCCTTACGGGGGCCGGGGCGGGAGCCCCATGGGTACGGAGGCGGGAGCCCCGCGGGGTACGAGGGCGCCGTCCCTGACGGGGTTGCAGGGGCGGAGCCCCCGGGGGTCCAGAGGCACAGCCCGGCGCGGCTCAGGGACAACCCTGCGCAGGTCCAGGCAGGGCCCGGCGGGTACAGGGGCGCAGCCCCGCAGGGGGTGCGTGGTGGGGTGCAGGGGCGCAGCCCCGGCCAGCCCAGTGGGGGCGCAGGGGCGGAGCCCCGCCGGGGTTCAGGGGCGGAGCCCCTGGTGGGGGCCGGGGCGGAGCCCCGGGGATGGGACGGGTAGGGGCGGCGGGGGCGAACAACCCGAGGCCGGCCCCCCCTCCCCACCGTCACCCGCTCACGCAGACAACTCCTGCCGCAACGCATCCCGCAACCGAGCCGCCCGCTCAGCCACCTCCGCCGGCCCCAGCGCAACCGCCCGATCAGCCCACCGCTGCCCCTCCGCCAACTCCCCCCGCCGCGCATACACGAGCGCAAGCCGAAGCGCCGCCCGCCCATGCCCCGCATCCGCCGCCCGGGTCCACCACAACGCGGCCTCCGGCTCACTCCCCTCCCGAGCCAACAGCAGCCCCAGATTGAAGGCCCCGTTCCGAGACCCGGCCTCCGCGGCCGACCGGTACCACCGAGCCGCCTCCACCACATCGCCCCGCGCCGCGGCGAGCATCCCGACCCGCACCTGCGCCCGCCGATGCCCCAGGGATGCCGCCCGCTCGTACCACTCCTCGCACTCACTCTTCTCCTGCGCCGGCTCCCCGAGCTCATGCGCGGGCGCCGGCGGCCGCCGAGCGTCGAGCACGGCGGCCAGCCGGTACGCGGCCTCCGCGCTACCGCCCCCCGCCGCACACCTCAGATGCCGCTCCGCCTCCAGCTCGTCCCCGTCCCGCAGCCGCGCGATCCCGACCTGCAGCGCCGCCTCGGTGTGCCCGGCGGAAGCCGCCCGCTCGTACCACCGCAGCGCCGCCTCCTCGTCGTCCTCGCTCCCCCGCCCGGCATGCAGGATCCCGAGATTGAACGCGGCGTCCACACTCCCGGCCTCCGCGGCCTTGGAGAACCACGGCTCGGCCCCGGCCGAGTCCCCGACCTGAAGCAACAGGATCGCCAGCGCGTTCGCGGCCTCACGGTGCCCCGCGTACGCGGCCCGCCGGTACCACTGCTCGGCCTGCGCGGTCCGCCCCTGCTCGGCGCAGAGCAGCCCGAGGTTGTACGCGCCGTTCACATCACCGGCGTCCATGGCGGCCCGGTACCACCGCTCCGCGGTCTGCGTCTCGCCGCGCTCGGCGTGCAGCGCCCCCAGAGCGTTCGCGGCGTTCCCGTCGCCGTCCTGCGCGGCCCGCAGCCACCACACGGCCGCGCTCTCCGTGTCCCCCGCGTCCCGCAGCAGGAAGCCGAGCGCGCAGGCGGCCCGCGCCTCTCCGTCCTTGGCGGACGTCAGATACCAGCGCCCCGCCTCCTTGAGGTGACCCCGCTTCTCCAGGATCGCCCCGAGGTGCAGCGCGGCCCGCCGGTGCCCGCGCGCGGCGGCCTGCCGGTACCACTGCTCGGCCTCTTCACCGGCGGCTCCTATGACCCCGATGACACCGTTGTCGCCCCTGCCCTCGCCCGCGTCCGCGGCCTTGCGGTCGAGCGTGCGCGCGAGCCGGTACGCCGCCTCGCGGTGCCCCCGCTCGGCGGCCGCCCGCATCCACTGCTCGGCGCCGACGTCACTGCGGTGCTCCAGCAGATCGGCGAGCGCGTACGCCCCGAGGGCATGCCCCTGCTCGGCGGACTGACGCAGCCAGTACTCGGCGGCAGGCTCGTCTCCCCGCTCCCGGTGATAGCGCCCGAGCGCGTGCGCGGCGGCCGCGGACCCCGCGACGGCGGCGATCCGCCACCACCCGGCGGCCTCGTCGGCGTACCCGCGCTGGTGCAGGAGGACACCAAGGTTGTTGGCGGCGGCGCGGTCACCGGCGGCGGTGGCAGCGCGCAACTGAGGCTCGGCTCCGTCGAGATCGCCACGGCGCAGCAGCATCGCTCCGAGGACACTCATCGCCTCGACGTCGCCGGCCTCGGCGGCGAGCCGCTGACGTGCTTCCTCGGCAGCCTCGCCGGTTTCATCCCGGTCTGAAGGCTGCGCAAAACGCCCTGTATCCAACAGAGTTGCCTTGTCCCCCATAACGTCCATCGTCGCACCACCTGCAACCTGGGTACACCTGGTATACCGCAGTCAGTGAGGTCACTTCAGCGTTTTGTCGACATGCCCACAGAGAGACAAGTCAAACACAGTTTTCCCAACTCCCCACGGATGGCGGAGTCTTCGGCGCGTCGCCCATGGTCGCCGCACGCACCCCGCGCACGCGTCCTGCTCAGGTCGCCATACGAGTGCAGTACACGTGTGCGCACACAGCGAAGGCCCGGATCCTGTGAGGATCCGGGCCTTCGCCTTTCAGTAGCGGGGACAGGATTTGAACCTGCGACCTCTGGGTTATGAGCCCAGCGAGCTACCGAGCTGCTCCACCCCGCGCCGTTGTGTTGCAACCGTACCACGGCGCGGAGGGGGCCTCTGACCAGCAGCGGAGGCTTCCTCTGACCAGCGGCTCAGCCAAGAACCGGACCAGGCGCCGACCGGCCCGACGGACCGGTCGGCGCCCTGGCCGCTACCGCCGCCCTAGGTCGTACCGCCGCTGGGACTGCTGCTGCCGCTGGGGCTCGGACTGCTGCTGCCGCTCGGGCTCGGACTACTGCTCGGGCTGCTGCCCTTGTCGTTGCTCTTGCTGCCGCCGCTGCCACCGGTGGCGCTCTTGTCGGCCTTGGCCTGAGCGTCCTCGGCCCGCTTCAACGCGTCCTGAAGATCCTTCTGCGCCTGCCCGTACGCCGTCCAGTCACCCTTCTTCAGGGCGTCCTGGCCCTCGTCGAAGGCCTTCTGCGCGTCGGTGAGCGCCTGCTGGACCGTCGGGTTGCTCGACGTCGGCGGTGGGGTGGTCCCCGTGTCGGCCGGTGGACTGGTCGTACTGTCCGTCCCGAAGATCTTGTTGAGCGCCTGGTCGAGCGTGTCCTCGAAGGCGGTGTTGCCTCCGTAGGTGACCAACACCTTGCGCAACAAGGGGTACTTGAGGTCGCCACCGCGTACGTAGACGGGCTCCACGTAGAGCAGTCCTCCGTCCAGCGGAACCGTCAGCAGATTGCCGTACTCGACTTCCGAGTCCCCGCCCTTCAGAAGTCTGATCGACTCGGCGATGTCCTGTTGGGAGTTGAACTGGCTCTGGACCTGTTTGGGCCCGTCGACGGGTTCGCTGGTCGGCAGTTTCAGGATTCTGATCTTGCCGTAGTCGGGCGTGCCCGCCTCGGAGTCGACCGCCATGAACGCGCTGAGGTTGTCACGGCCGTTGGGAGTGAAGGTCGTCGTCAGCGAGAACGCCTGCGCCGACTGGTCGGGCATCTTCATGCTCAGGTAGTACGGCGGCACCGCATCGCCCGACTTGTTGGTCGGCTCGTCGGGGACCTGCCACACCTCGCTGCCGCTGAGGAACGTCTGCGCGTCCTTCACGTGGTAGCGGGTGAGCAGCTCGCGCTGGACCTTGAACAGGTCCTGCGGGTACCGCAGATGGTCCATGAGCGACTGCGAGATGGCCGTCTTCGGCTCCACCGTGTTCGGGAACGCCTTCATCCAGGTCTTGAGGACCGGGTCCTTGGTGTCCCACTGGTAGAGCTTGACCTCACCGGTGTACGCGTCGACGGTCGCCTTCACCGAGTTGCGGATGTAGTTGACCTGGTTCTGCTGGGCCACCACCGCGCGCTGGTTGTTGGTCGCGGTGAGCGAGTCCGCCGTCGTGTCACCAAGGGTGGTGCGGGAGGCGTACGGGTAGCCGTTGGTCGTGGTGTAGGCGTCGACGATCCACTGGATCTTGCCGTCGACCACGGCCGGGTAGGCGTCGCCGTCGATGGTCAGCCAGGGGGCCACCGCCTCGACACGGTCCTTGGGGGTGCGGTTGTAGAGGATCCGGGAACCCTCGCCGATCGCGCCCGAGTAGAGGATCTGCGGCTCGCCGAACGCCACGGCGTACGCGGCACGGTTGATCGGGCTGGAGAGGCTGACCCCGCTCTTGCCCTGGTAGCTGGTGGTCTTCTCACCGCTGTCGTCGGAGTAGTCGATCTCCTTCTGGGGACCGCCGACGATCGAGTACTGCGTGGTCTTCTCGCCGTAGTAGACCCGCTGCTCGTACGTCCCCAGGTCGCCGTTGGACGGCAGGTCGGACTCGGTGAAGACGGGCCGGCCACCGGAGGTCGCCGTGGTGCCCTTGGCGGCCACCACGCCGTATCCGTGCGTGTAGCGGAAGTGGTCGTTGATCCAGTTGTTCTTCGGAATGCCGTTCAGGTTCAGCTCGCGCAGTCCGATGACCGTGTCTTGATCCCCGACGTTCGTGCCGTCCTTGCTGTACCGGTCGACGTCCAGGTTGGTCGGGAACGCGTAGTAGTTCTTCATCTGCTGCAACTGCTGGAACGTGGGCGAGACGATGTTCGGGTCCAGCAGACGGATGCTCGCCGTGGTGTCGGCGTCGGCGCGCTGCTTGGTCTTGTCCTTGGTGTCGCTCTTGCCCGCGTACTCCGAGACCTGGGTGCCGTCGATGCCGTAGGCCTCGCGGGTCGCCTTCAGGTTCTTCTCGACGTACGGCGCTTCCTTGGCCTGCTCGTTCGGCTGGACCTGGAACTTCTGCACGATGGCCGGGTAGAGACCGCCGATGAGGATCGCCGAGAGCACCATCAGGCCGAAGCCGATGACGGGCAGCTGCCAGGTGCGCCGCCACAGGGTGGCGAAGAACAGCAGCGCGCAGATGACGGCGATGCAGAACAGGATCGTCTTGGCGGGCAGATACGCGTTGGCGTCGACGTACCTGAGACCCGTCCAGTTGCCGGTCGCCTTGAAGTCGCTGGACTTCACGGCGAGTCCGTAGCGGTCGAGCCAGTAGGCGACCGCCTTCAGGGCGACGAAGACGCCCAGCAGCACCGACAGGTGCCCGGTCGCCGCGGCCGTGGCGCGCGCGCCCGGGGAGGTGATCCTGAGCCCGCCGTAGAGGTAGTGCGTGAGCGCGGCGGCGATCAGCGAGAGCACGGCGGCGGCGAAGCCGAAGCCGAGCAGGAACCGGTACCAGGGCAGGTCGAAGGCATAGAAGGAGACGTCGAGGTGGAACTGGGGGTCCTTCTGGTGGAAGGGCACCCCGTTCACCCACATCAGCCATGTACGCCACTGGCCCGACGCCGACGCGCCGGCGATCAGCCCCACCAGGGACGTGATGCCGAGCAGCAGCCATCTCTTGTAGGGCGCGATCCCCATCCGGTACCGGTCGAGGCTCTGCTGCTCCATCGACATCGCGCTCAGCGGCGGTCGCAATCGGTGTGCCAGCCAGATGTTCACGCCGACCGAGGCCGCCATGATCAGGCCGAAGACGAAGAAGAGCCCGATCTTGGTCCACAGGGTGGTCGTGAAGACGGACGAGTAGTGAACCGACCGGTACCAGAGCCAGTCCGTCCAGAACCCCGCGAACATGACGAACGCCATGGCCAGCACGGCCAGCACGCCCAGTGTCATGAGCAGGGTCCGGACCCGCCGGGACGGTCGGCCCACTCTGATCCGTGGCCCCGTCGGGCCTCCGCCGCGGTCCGGCATCTGGAAAGCCAAGGTGCGCACCTCGAAGTTCGCTGTTGATCCGTCAGGTCCCCGTGAGGCGGACCATCCGTCAGGCTCCGTGATCGTGGAGCCTCATCTATGCAACTTACTCACGCTTTACTCGGTTCCCGGATCCGGGTACGAACGAGGCAGGATTGTGACCATGTCCAACACTCCCATGGCAGCGAGCCCGCTCACCCGGGCCGTACTCGAGATCGACGAGTACGCCTCCAGCCTCGGCTGGGACCAGCCCGCTCGCCTCTTCGCCCTCGTAGACACCGCGCGACTGCGGGCCCAGGAGCCCGGTCTCGCGGCCCAGCTCGGCCTGCAGGACGAGCCCGAGACCACCGGTCTCACCCCCATCGAGCAGGACGAGATCCCTGCCGACAAGCCGCTGGACGAGTTCCTCGGCACCATCGCCTGGCCCGACGCCGTGGTCGGCTGCGCGCTCACCGTGGAGCGGCTGATGCTGCCGCCGTCCGCGGAGGCCTCCGTCCCGGAGGGCCTGAGCGACAAGAAGCTCGCGAAGTGGGTCGCCGAGCACCCGGACCGCCAGGAGGTCCGTATGACGGTCGGCGTCCTGCGCGACGGCACCCGCGACTCGGCACTGCGTCTGCGCGAGAAGGACGCGCCGACCGAGGTCCTCACGGGCGCGGGTCTGGTGCCGGGCCTCGCGGAGGCGCTGTCGGCGACGTTCGCGGACTGACGTCCTGGTGTACGCGGATGGGGGCGCCCCCGGACTTCCGGAGGCGCCCCCGTCACGCCGTACGGCCCCTGTGTATCGCCGCCGGTCGGTCCCTCAGCTCTTGGTGGTGCACTTCGGCAGGTCGGCGGTGTTGCCGGAGCTGATGTCCTTCAGGGCGTTCATCGCGTCGTCGATGGTGTTGACCTTGACGAGGGTGAGCCCCTTGGGGGTGTCCTTGGCGGCGGCCGCGCAGTTGTCCTTGGGCGTCAGGAAATACTGGGCGCCCTTCTCGCGCGCTCCGATCGTCTTCAGCTCGATGCCGCCGATCGGACCGACGGTTCCGCTGTCGTCGATGGTGCCGGTGCCGGCCACGAACTTGCCGCCGGTGAGGTCGCCGGGGGTCAGCTTGTCCACGATGCCCAGCGCGAACATCAGCCCGGCGCTCGGACCGCCGACGTCGGCGAGCTTGATGTCGATGCTGAACGGGAACGTGTGATCGGTCCCGGCCGAGATGCCGACGATGGCCCGGGACGCGCCGCTGTCGCTGGACTTCGCCGTGGTGATGGTCACGTCCGTGGTCGCGGTGGCCGTCTTGCCCGCCTTCTCGGCGGCGGCCTGCTCCTTGGCCGGCACCACCGTGAAGACGACCTTCTCGCCGGGCTTGTGCTTGGTGACCAGCTTGGCGACGTCCTCGGGTGCCTTGACGGCCGTACCGTCGACGCTCTTGATCACGTCACCGGCGTGCAGCCGGCCCTCGGCCGGGGAGTCCTTGACGACGGTCGACACGATCACCCAGGACTTCACCGGGATGCGCAGCTCCTTCAGAGCGGCCACCTTGGCGCTCTCCTGGGACTGGCTGAACTCCTCGGCGTTCTCCTGCGTCGACTGCTGCTCGGTCTTGCCGTCCGGGTAGAGGGTGTCGTGCGGCACGACCTTGTTGTCGTGCGCGAGCCACCCGTACACGGCCTCTACGAGGTTCATGTTGTAGTCGGCGCTGGTGACCCGGACAGTGGTCATGTTCAGGTGCCCGGTGGCCGGGTACGTCTTGCGTCCGGAGATCTGCAGCACCGGCTCGCCGTCGTGCTCGCCCAGTGTGTTCACCGTCGGCCCCGGTGACATCTCCGAGTACGGCACTTTGATGAACACTCCCGCGCACAGGAGCGCGATCAGGATCAGGGTGGAGGCGAGCATCGTCGCGGTGCGGCGTGGCATGCCACGACAGTACGGGACGGTGCTGTCAGCGCACTGTCGGGGCCGTCCGTACGGGGCCCGGGCGGCCTCTGCGGGGCCCTGGGCTCAGACGGCGTCGGAGTGCGGCTTCTCCCCGGCACCGGGCCGCACCATGACGGCCTCGGAGCGCTCCATGGCCGCGCGGAAGCGCGCGTACCCCTCGAGCTCGATGCCGTCTCCCACCGTCTTGCGGTTCCGGCTGGCCCAACTGCCCCACAGTCCGGCACCGATCGCAGCCATAAGCGGAATCAGCAACCAGGCGAGCGACGCCATGCCGACCTCCCAACCCCACGAGCAACCGCAACTGACTGATCAGCAGATTAACCATCCGCGTTGTTAACGCTCATACCAGGGGGTCGGTTACGCAACCGGAGCAAGGGTGAGAACCCGGTGAGGCCGGACTCACACGTCCGGCCGACTCCCTCAACAGGCTCCGACCCACTCCTCCGTGCCGTCGGAGAACTTCTGGTGCTTCCAGATGGGCACCTCGTGCTTGAGGTCGTCGATCAGCTTGCGACACGCCTCGAAGGCCTCACCGCGGTGCGGACACGACACGGCGACGATCACCGCGAGATCACCGACGGCCAGGTCACCGACCCGGTGCACGGCGGCCAGCGCCCGCACCGGATACTCGGCGACCACCTTCTCGGCGATCCGCCGCATCTCGGCCTCCGCGCTGGGATGGCACGAATACCCCAGCCCGTCGACGTCGGCACCCCCGTCGTGATTGCGCACGGTCCCCACGAAGAGCGCGGTCCCTCCGGCGGCGTCGTCCCCGACGGCCCGGAAGACCTCGTCCAAGGAAAGCGGCTCGTCCCGAATCGCCAACAGCCGAATCGGATCCTGCGCGCCCAACTCACCCGGATGCTCAAAGGTAGGTGCCATGGCCCCATCGTGCCGCACCCCACGGCACCCACGAAATACGCCGTTCACCCCGCACACACGCGTGACCTTTTGGAGCCTCCTACAGAGCGAACAACCCCGCACCCCACCCACCCCGCCCCGTCCACCACCCGACGACGATCCCATTCCGCCCACCACCGGTGGTGCAGGGGGTGCAGGAGGTGCAGCCCCGCCGGGGGTCCGGGGGCGCAGCCCCCGGGGAGGGGACGGGTAGGGGCGGCGGGGGCGGAACACCGGCCCCCAGCCACGACGCAGCCGCACCCGCACCCCCGGACTCAGATCCGCCGCCGAGCCTTCCGAGCCCTCCGAACCAACGCGGCCGTACCCAAAAGAGCAACCGTCGCCCCCGCAGCCCCCGCCGCCGTCGCATCCTTGCGCCCCAGCCGCCGCCCAGCCACGGTGTGCCGCCCGGCGACCTCCTCCAGCAGCTCCGCGAGAACCTCCTCGTTGGTCCACTGCGGCCGCCACCCGGCGTCATGCATCCGGCTCCCACTCACCACCCAGGGGTACATCGTGTACGCCAGATCCCCGGCGGGCGAAGGAGTGAGCCCAATCCGGTGAAGCCGCGCGGCAGCCCCCAGCGCGACGGCGGACGGCAACTCCATCCGCCGAATCCCGCTGAGCTCCTCGACCTCCTCCTGCTCCAGCCACCCGTCGCACCCGACGGCCAGCTCCCCGTCCACCTTCTCCAGGACGGCGTACTCCAGAGCACTGCACAGATCCTCGACGTGGCAGAACTGCCAGGCAGGCCGCGACCCCGCCACCACAAGGAGTCGAGGAGATTCGAAGTACCTGGTCAGGGCGGTGTCGGTGCCACCACCGACCAAAACCCCCGGCCGTACGACGGTGACATTGAGCCCCGGATGCGCGCGCGGCGCCCGCCGGGCGAGCCGCTCGATCTCCAGCAGGTCCCCGACCCCCGTCGCCTCGGCGGTCGCCCGCAGCTCGGCGTCTTCGGAGAGGGGCAGTTCGTTGTCGGGCAGCGCCCCGTAGACCATCGCGGAGGTGCACAGCACGACGCGGTGCACCCCGGCCGCGGCGGCGGCCGTCAGCACGGTCTGCGTCCCCCGGACGTTGTACGCCGTGCGCGCCGCCGCGTCCGTCTCCAGGTCGAGGTCGAGCGCGAGATGCACCACGACGTCCGCGCCGCGCAGCTTCTCGGCGATCGCCGGGTCCCGCACGTCGAGGATCTGCCACTGGGCGCCCTCGCACTCTCCGCGACGCTCGTCGATGGCGATGACCTGCTTGATCTCCTCGCTGGCGGCAAGCCGCTCGGTCAGCATCGCGCCCACGCCGGACGCGGCGCCGGTGACCGCGACGACGGGCCCGCGCAAGGGCGGGCTGGTTGAGTGGTTTCGCGCTGCGCGAACCTGTGGATCTGGGGAACTCACCGGGCGTCTCCAGCGGTTGTCTTCAGTAACGGATGCGCGTGACGCGTCCGTACCAGGTGGCATCCATCCTGCCGCAGGCCAAGAGTCGGCGAAGCACCGAGGCCCGATCGGGTTCGGGTGTCTACGCTGGGTGGTGTTGTCGGGCAGTCGCCGTCGGAACGAACCGGCGGCCTTACCAGCCGAGGAATCCCGTGAGTGACACCCCATTCGGATTCGGCCTTCCGCCGGAGGAGCCGGAGAACGGCGACGAGGGCAAGAAGAAGGACCAGCAGAGCGGCGGTGGACAGGGACCGTTCGGTTTCGGGCCGCCCGGAGCCGGCGGCCCCGGCGCCGACAATCCGCTCGCAGCGATGTTCGGTTCCATGAACCCCAACGATCTGGGGGCCGCGTTCCAGCAGCTGGGCCAGATGCTCTCGTACGAGGGCGGTCCGGTGAATTGGGACATGGCCAAGCAGATCGCCCGCCAGACGGTCTCCCAGGGCACTTCTGACGGCACCAAGGACGCGAGCGTCGGTCCCGCCGAGCGCACCGCGGTTCAGGATGCCGTACGCCTGGCCGATTTGTGGCTGGACGACGCGACGTCCCTGCCGTCCGGCGCCGCTTCCGCGGTGGCCTGGAGCCGCGCGGAGTGGGTCGAGGCGACCCTGCCGGTGTGGAAGGAGCTCGTCGACCCGGTCGCCGAGCGCGTCGGCGCGGCCATGGGCGATGTCCTGCCGGAGGAGATGCAGGCCATGGCGGGCCCGCTCATCGGCATGATGCGCTCCATGGGCGGCGCCATGTTCGGTACGCAGATCGGGCAGGCCGTCGGCGTGCTCGCGGGCGAGGTCGTCGGCTCCAGCGACATCGGTCTGCCGCTCGGCCCGGCCGGCAAGGCCGCGCTGCTGCCGCTGAACATCGCATCGTTCGGCAAGGACCTGGGCATCCCCCTGGAGGAGGTGCGGCTCTACCTCGCTCTGCGCGAGTCCGCCCACCAGCGTCTCTTCTCGCACGTGCCGTGGCTGCGCTCGCACCTGTTCGGCGCGGTCGAGGGTTACGCGCGCGGGATCAAGGTCGACACGGCCAAGCTGGAGGACGTGGTCGGCCAGCTCGACCCGCAGAACCCCGAGCAGCTGCAGGACGCCCTCCAGCAGGGCATGTTCCAACCGGAGGACACGCCGGAGCAGAAGGCCGCGCTGGCCCGTCTGGAGACGGCGCTCGCGCTCGTGGAGGGCTGGGTGGACGCGGTCGTGCACGCGGCCGCGAAGCCGCGTCTTTCCTCCGCGGACGCGCTGCGCGAGACGCTGCGTCGGCGCCGTGCCACGGGCGGCCCCGCCGAGCAGACATTCGCCACACTGATCGGTCTGGAGCTGCGCCCGCGCCGGCTGCGGGACGCCTCGCGCCTGTGGGCCTCGCTCACCGACGCGCGCGGTGTGGATGGCCGCGACGGCCTGTGGGCCCACCCGGACATGCTGCCGACCGCGTCCGATCTCGACGACCCGGACGGCTTCGTCCACCGTGAGCAGCTGGACTTCTCCGAGCTCGACAAGATGCTCGGCGAGGCGGCGAGCGGCTCCGCCGAGAAGACGAACCTGAAGAAGGACGACGCTCCCGCGGACGACGACAAGGGTGACGGCACCGAGTGACCCTTCACGACGACGCCGTCCTCGTACTGAAGCAGTACGAGGACCAGGAAGAGCTGCGCCAGGTCTATCTGGACCATCTGTCCGAGCATCCGGACGGCATGTGGAAGGCCTGCACGGCGGGGCATGTCACGGCCAGCGCCCTGGTCATCGACCCGGTCGGCGGCCGCGTCCTGCTGACGCTGCACCGCAAGCTGCAGATGTGGCTGCAGATGGGCGGCCACTGCGAGCCGGGCGATCCGACGCTGGCTGCGGCCGCGCTGCGCGAGGCGACCGAGGAGTCGGGCATCGAGGGTCTGGTCCTGCTGCCGGGCGGCCCCGTGACCCTGGACCGGCACGCCATCCCGGCGCCGTGCAACTGGCATCTGGACGTCCAGTACGCCGCGCTCGCCCCGGCCGAGGCCGTGGCGGCGATCAGCGACGAGTCCCTGGACCTGCGCTGGTTCCCCTACGAGGAGGTCGCGGACGTGGCGGACACCTCGGTCGTACGGCTCCTGGAAGCAACGCGCGCACGACTCGCGGCCTGAGGCACGTGTAAGGGGCGACCGCCATGGCGATCGCCCCTTACGTCCGTTTCCCGGACCGTCACCCGGTCATCCGACCGCCGGTCGAACAACCGACCTCGGGTGCGGCCGGTCAACCGGCCATCGGCCGGTCAGCTCCAGACGTTGCCCTGGTTCTGCGCCCGGGCGCCCTGCTGCCCCATGCCGTACTGGGCGCGCAGTCCCTGGCCGATCACCGCGTTCTGCGGCGGCAGCAGTTCGCTGGGCTGGACGAGCGCGAAGCCCTGGCCCAAGAAGCTGAGCTCCCAGCCCTCACCGGTGTTGCCCCGCCGCCGCCACACCCCGGAGGAGTGCGTCTGGGCCTGCATCTGGACACGCAGGCCAGTGGACCAGGCGACGATCGCGTCGGCGTCACAGTTGACGTACTTGTCCGGCGTGACCTGCATCATCAGCGGCATGCCCGAGGTCATCAGGGCGACCTTGCCACGGCCGGTGATGTTGAGCTGGTACTTGCCGGAGCCGGAGATGCCGTACTGGCTGTCCACCGCGATGACCTCGTGGTGCAGCAAGGAGTCCATCGCCAGGACGTAGCTGCTGTCGACGGTCAGCCCGTCCTGCTCCACGTCGACCACGTGCACGTGCTGGGCGAGATTGGCCAGATAGACCGTCCCCTGCCCGTGGCACCTCATCAGGTCGAGGCCTTCACCGGTGTACGCACGTGCGCGGTGCTGGCTGTTGTTCTGGTACTCGGCGTCGAACTCCACGAGCCCCTGGTACGCGACCATGGTGCCCTTGCGGGCCAGGATGTCGTCGTGCCCCTCCATGACGACTCGCAGCATCTGCGAGTTCTGGAGGCTGTAGCGCTCCTGGGTCTGCTGCTCGTTGTAGCCGAAAAGCGGGCTCTGCATGATGTGGTGCCCCCCCTCAGCCCCGGATCCGGAGGCGGTCGGTGCTGTCCTCGCTGGGCTGGACGACGACGATGCCCTGTCCGGAGAACGCCATCTGGTACGCCTCGCCGCTGCCGCGTCCGATCAGCGACTGCGCCTTGAAGCTGCGCTTGCCCTTCACCTTGAGGTTCGGGGACCAGGCGACGAGCGCGTCCGGGTCGACGTACGTCTCGTCCTCACCGCCACCGCAGTCGACCACGATCGGCGTGCCGCGCGAGGTCAGCGCGACCCATCCCTGGCCGGAGATCTTGGTGTTCCACAGGCCCTGTCCGGCGAACTTGGCGAGCCCCTTCACCCGCTCGACGCCCCATTGGAGATGGGCGTCGAAGGCGAGCAGGTTGGTGGCGTTGACGGAGATCGCGTCCCCGTTGAGGTTGATGACGACGACGTTCGCCCCGTAGTCGGCCAGGTAGAGCAGGCCGTCGCCGGTGCACTTCATGAGGGGTGCGCCCTCACCGGTCATCCAGTCCCGCGCGATCTGGCGTACGGCGGGCGGGTTGGGCTCGTACTGGACGAACCCTTCGTAGGCGACCATCGAGCCCACGCGCGCGAAGAGGTCGTTTCCCGTCTGCATGGCGACCTTGAGCATGTGGTTGCCGTGGTTCTCCATGCGGGCGGTGACAGGTGCCGGGGCGAAGCCCGCGAGTGGCTGGTTCATGACGGGCTCCCTCAGACCTCGTATGGCTGGACGACGATGAAATTGCCGGGCGCGCCGCGGAACTGGAGGTTCACGCTCTCCCCGGTGTCGCCGGGGTAGGCGTTGCGGCGCATCCGCACCTGGCTGGAGACGATCACCTGGGAGGCCGCGGACCAGGCGACGACGGCGTTGCAGTCGGCGAAGGTCGTCGGCGTCACGGGCAGCACGACGGGTGCGCCGTGCGTCTTCACGACGATCGTTCCGGTCCCCTGGAACTGCATGGTGAACAGCGCGCCTCCGGGGATGCCGTGCCCCTCGATACGCCGGACCTCGTACTGGAGGGACTCGTCGAAGGCGAGCACGCTCTCCGCGGAGACGCAGATCGCGTCGCCCTGGAGTTCGATGGGATGCACGTGGGTGGCGTTCTCGGCGAGGAACACCTGCCCCTGGCCGGTACAGCGCATGAGCTGCATCTCCTGGCCGGTCGCGTTGCCCACGATCCGCCCGGCGAAGCCGGCGCCCTTGTAGCTGAAGTCGACCTTGCCCTGGTAGAGCACCATGCTGCCCTGGCGGGCCAGCACGGGCTGGCCGCCGATACCGAGGTCGACGCGGATGAGCTTCTTGTTCTGCTGGGTCCACCGCTGACCGGTGGGCGTCTCCTTGTAGGCCCCCAGCGCGGCGGCCACACCGGCACCGCCCTGCGGGGCCCCCTGGGGAACGCCGTACGGGGACGGCGCGCCGGGCTGACCCGGCGCCTGGCCCGGAACCTGGCCGTACGGCGGCTGCTGGCCGTAGCCCGGAGGCGCCGTAGGGGCCTGCTGCCCGTAGCCGGGGGGCGCGGGCGGCGCCTGCTGGCCGTAACCGGGCGGCATGGGAGCCGTCTGACCGGGAGGCTGCTGTCCGTAGCCGGGCGGCGGTCCGGGCGGGCCGGGCGGCTGGATGTACGGAGCGGGGCCCGGCGGCGGCACGGCGCCGCCCGGCGGGGTGTGCAGCGGAGCGATGATGGTCGGCGCGGCGTGCACCGAGGGAGCCGGGGCGGGCGACGGCGTGTACCCCTGCGCGGTGGGCGCCGGCGCGGGAGCCGGAGCCGGGGCGCCGAACGCGGGGGGTGCGGTGGCCTGGGCGGGCGGAGCGAAGGACGGTGCGGCAGTGGCCTGCGGCTCCTGTGCGGCGGGCTGCTCGTCGGCGACCTCACCACCGAAGTTCTTCAGCAGCGCGTCGAGGCCGCCGTCGAAGCCCTGCCCCACGGCGGCGAACCGCCAGACGTCCTTCAAGTAGAAGTCGCCCAGCATCACGGCACGCTCGGTGGAGAACTCCGCGCCACTGAACGAGTACCGGGCCACCTCCTCGCCGCCCGCGACAACACGGAGGTATCCGGGGGCGATCTGCGACATCTGTCCGGCGCCGTCGATCGTCGCCGTGAACGACAGCTTCTGGATCTGCGCCGGGATCCGGTCGAGCGTGACGCGGAAGGACTCTGTGTCACCCGACTGGGCGCCGAGGAGCTGGATGGATTCTTCGGGGGTCTTCGGCTGGTTGAAGAAGACGAAGTACCGGTCGTCCGAAAGCCTTTCGTCGGCGTCCAGACCGAAGCAGCTGATGTCGAAGGTCAGTCCGGGACCGGCGATCTGCACACCTACGTACAGATCCGTGCCCGCGGTGAGGTCACTGATCCTGGCCTTGTGGCCGCGTTGGAATTCCCTGGCCATGCGTAACGACCGTCCCCCATCCCGTGTGCGATTGCGTCGCGTCAGGCTAACGGGAAACTCTGGGAGTGAACGCCGCCGGTACAGACCCGGTACACAATCACCCCCGGGCGAGGACGGTCCGCCGCCGCCCGCGTCCGCTACTCGTCGCTCGCCACGGGCAGATGCGGCAGGCGTTCGGCCGCGACCACCCCTTCGAGATAGCCGCGGGCACGCTCCGTACGCGGATACGCCTCGAGCAGCCGCCAGAAGCGGGGCCCGTGACCGGGCACCAGAAGGTGCGCGAGTTCGTGGACGAGGACGTAGTCGACGACATACTCGGGCATGCCCTGCAGGCGATGCGAAAGACGGATACTGCCCTCGGCCGGGGTGCAGGACCCCCAGCGCGTGTTCTGATTGGTGACCCAGCGGACCGAGGCGGGGCGGGCCCGGCCGTCGAAGTACTGCTCCGACAGCCGCGCGGCGCGCTCGGTCAGCTCGGCGTCGCCGAGCACCCGTTTGCTCTCCTGGGCGGCCAGCTTGTCGAGCATGACGGTGACCCAGCGCTGTTCCTCCGCCTCGGACATACGGGCGGGGATGAGCACGACGGTGCGATCGCCCTCGCGGTACGCGGAGACCGTTCTGCGTCGGCGCGCGCTCCTGCGAACCTCGATCGCGCTCGCCCCCGAGCCGCTTGGCGGCAGGCTCGTCGTGCTGCGCTGTGGCTTTCCGGCGCGGTGCAGTGGGTCGGCGGGCACGCCCCGACGTTACCCGCTGCACATGGAGGAAGTCCCGTCCCCTGGACGGTTCGATGCCGATCCGCACCCCGTGCGCTTGATTTATACGACGAACACCACCGCCTGTGGACAACTTTCGGCACGGTTCGGCCGGGCGGGGCATGCTGGCATTCGATCGGCGGGCCCGGGACGGACCCCGCCGACACACGGGGATGCTCTACGGGTACGGGGGTCGGTCATGCATCCGATGGTGAAGCCCGCGCTGCGGCGCGGCTGGCGGGATCTCAACACGGTGCAGTTCGGGATGGCGCCCGCGCACGCGATGGTGCTGGGCCCGGTGGACACGGCGACAGGCAGCTTTCTCGACCTGCTCAACGGAACACGCGGGCTGC
Source organism: Streptomyces sp. NPDC107454 (assembly GCF_055582885.1). Classification (NCBI taxonomy): domain Bacteria; kingdom Bacillati; phylum Actinomycetota; class Actinomycetes; order Kitasatosporales; family Streptomycetaceae; genus Streptomyces; species Streptomyces sp. NPDC107454. The sequence continues at coordinate 257,276 of NZ_JBVJPA010000008.1, forward strand.
CGCTCCTTCGCGACCTGGGTCGCGCGATGGGCCTGCCCGACGGTCATGTCGACGCACTTGTGGAGCGGCTGGCCCGCTCGGGTCTGCTGGACGACGCGACGGGCGGCGGCCGGGCCGCGGACGCCCTGCGCGAGAAGAAGGCGGTCCTGGACCGGCTCCGCCCCGACCTCGCGTCCCTGTCCCTCGTCGCCCGCGCGCCGGGCGACGCCCTGAAGCATCTGGCCGCCCGCCGCTCCCTGCGGGTGCAGGTGAGGGGCGCCGGCCGGGTGGGAGTCGTCCTGGCCTCCCTCCTGGCCGCCGCCGGTGTCGGCCAGGTCGAAGTGCGCGACATCGGCAGCGTCGAACCCTGGGACGTGGCGCCGGGCGGACTGCCCTCGGCGTCCATCGGCGAGCGCCGGGAGGAAGCCGCCCGGCGCGCGGTGCGCCGAGCGGCACCGGATCGACCACCACGGCCCGCTGCCGAAGGCGAGGAGCTCGGTCTCTCCCTGGTGATCCTCGCGCCCCGGGACGGCCTGGCGGTGCACGCCCCCGATCCCGCCGTCGCCGAGCCCCTGATCACCTCCGGCACCCCCCATCTCTACGCGGGGGTCGTGGAGGGAACGGGTGTCGTCGGCCCCTTGGTGCTGCCCGGCGACACCGGCTGCGCGGGCTGCCTGGACCAGCAGCGCGTCGACCGGGACCCGACCTGGCCACGCCTGATCGCCCAGTGGCGCTCCGGCGCCTCGCACCAGGTCCCGGCCTGCGACCTCGCGCTGGCGACCGGGGTCGCCGGACTCGCGGCGGGACACGCCCTCACGTTCCTCGACGGACGGCTGCCCTCCAGCGCCGGGGCACGCTGGGAGTCCTCCGTGCCGGGCTTCGACTGGCATGCGAAGCCGGTGTGGTCCCATCCCGCATGCCCGTGCGGCGCGGCGGAGAAAAGTAAGAAGGGGGAGCGCGCCGCCGAGGACGCGCAGCCGCACGAGACAATGGCGGGGCAACAGCCGCACGCGGCACGGCTGTCTGGGACTTGGAGGGCGCATGTCTGATCTTCCCCGGAAGGCAGTCACCCGAACTGCCAAACTCGCCGCACTACCGCTCGGCTTCGCCGGGCGAGCGACCTGGGGGCTGGGCAAGAGGATCGGCGGGAAGTCCGCGGAGATCGTCGGCCGCGAGCTCCAGCAGCGCACGGCGGAGCAGCTCTTCAAGGTCCTCGGCGAGTTGAAGGGGGGTGCCATGAAGTTCGGACAAGCCCTGTCCGTCTTCGAGTCGGCGCTGCCCGAGGAGGTCGCGGGACCCTATCGCGCGGCGCTGACGAAGCTCCAGGAGGCGGCGCCGCCGATGCCGACGCGCACGGTGCACTCCGTTCTGCGGGAGCGCCTCGGCGAGGACTGGTCCGAGCTGTTCCAGAAGTTCGAGGACAAGCCGTCCGCGGCGGCCTCGATCGGCCAGGTGCACCGGGCTGTGTGGCACGACGGACGCGAGGTCGCCGTCAAGGTGCAGTACCCGGGGGCGGGCGAGGCCCTGCTGTCCGATCTGACCCAGCTCAGCCGGTTCGCCAGGCTCCTGGGTCCCCTGATCCCCGGCATGGACATCAAGCCGCTGATCGCGGAGCTGCGCGACCGGGTGTCCGAGGAGCTCGACTACGCGCTGGAGGCAGAGGCCCAGGAGGCGCATGCCACGGAGTTCGCGGGCGATCCGGACGTGCTCGTCCCGGCGGTGGTCCACCAGTGCGACCAGGTCCTGGTGACCGAGTGGATCGACGGGATACCGCTGTCGGAGGTGATCGCCGGCGGCACCCAGGAGCAGCGGGACCGTGCGGGCCAGCTGTTGGCCCGCTTCCTCTTCTCGGGTCCCGCCCGTACCGGACTGCTGCACGCCGATCCGCACCCGGGCAACTTCCGTCTCCTGCCGGACGAGAAGAGCGGCTGGCGGCTGGGCGTCCTGGATTTCGGCACGGTCGACCGTCTTCCCGGCGGTCTGCCCTCGACGATCGGCTACTCCCTCCGGATGACTCTCGAGGGCGAGGCCGAAGCGGTCTACGAGCTGCTGCGTGAGGAGGGCTTCGTCAAGGAGTCCATAGAGCTCGAACCCGACGCGGTCCTGGACTATCTCCTGCCGATCATCGAACCGGCCCAGGTCGACGAGTTCACGTTCACCCGCGGCTGGATGCGCAGTCAGGCCGCCCGCATCGCCGACCCCCGCTCCCCCGCGCACCAGTTGGGCAGGCTCCTCAACCTGCCACCGTCGTATCTCCTGATACACCGTGTGACGTTGAGCACCATCGGCGTCCTGTGTCAGCTGGGCGCGACGGTGCGCCTGCGCGACGAACTGGAGGCGTGGCTGCCGGGGTTCGTACCGGGAGAGGACCCGACGGAGGAGCTGCTGGACGAGGAGGAATCCGCGGCCGGAGCGTGACTCGGGCCGCCTTCGGCCCCCGAGCTCGGCCGGGCTCTGCCTACCACCAGGCCGAGTCCAGCCGTCCCTCGATCGCCCTGAGGTTGCTGCGGGCGCAGTTGTCGCAGAAGTAGTGGCGGGTGCCGTTCTCCATGGAACAGGTCCACGTCAGCGGAGGGCCGTCGGCCGGGGTGCCGCAGCGGGCGCACACGATGTGCCGGGCCTCGGCCGTATCGGGCCGCGGCATGGAGCCGGTGCTGTCACTGTCCCCGGGAAGACTCGTCACTTGGCGACGATAACGCCGTCTCGGCAGTTCGCCCGGCACAACGCACCGCGGGGGCCGGTCCGTTCGGACCGACCCCCGCGAGGAGCTGCTTACTGGTACTGCAGCGACTGCCTTCGGCTAGTGCATGACCGCCATGGCCAGCGCGCGCCGGGCGCGCATGGAGGCGCGCTCGGCCCGCCGCTGCATCCGACGGGCGGAGGCCAGGCGCACGGCCAGGCGTTCCCGCTCAGCCTCGTGCAGTCGCTCGTGCATATGCGCACGAGCCAGGGCTTCTGGGATGAGTTGCATCTCGCGGGTCCTGTTCTGACGCGAGTCGTTCGCGCCGGTGGTGGTGAAGTCTGGGATGGCGGAGCCTGCGGGCTCGCTGGTGGACGGCTTCATCGGGGCCTGTTTCTTGGGGTCGTGCGTCAGGGGGCGATCGATCGTTCCTACGGTGTTCATGCCGCAACCGGGTTCTTGCGCGGGCGGCCACGCGGCCGCTTGCGGGCCACGACAACACCCTGGACGAAGAGCTCGCCACCCCAGACACCCCAGGGCTCGCGCCGCTCCTTGGCGCCGGCGAGGCAGGCCTCGATCAGCGGGCAGGTGCGGCAGAGGGACTTGGCGTACTCGACGTCGGCCGGCGACTCGGCGAAGAAGACCTCCGGGTCGTAGGAGCGGCAGGGGACGGGTACGCCGAGGCTCTCGATGGCGTCGTCGAGCGCGGTGAGCGCAGTGAGCGGGATCAAGGTGGAGTCCTCCGTGAGGCCGGGCGGGGGGATCGTTTCGGAAGGCGGTACGGACGGGGCGTGCGCTTCGAGTTGCACGGTTGGTCTTCCTCGTCTGGTCGTGCCGGCCGGGTTGGCCGGTTGGCGGCTGGTACCGGGTTCTGTTCTTGTCCCGAGGCCCCTTCGCTCTGCCGTCCCCGGTCGGGGACAAACAGAAGGGCCGCGGATCCCGGGTGGGGTTCCGCGGCCCTGAAGGCGCCGGCCTGATCGAAGATCAGGCTGGATCACTCCAGGGTTCAGGCCCACGGAAGGCCCACATCGTGTGGTGCTGCTTCGTCTGCTTCAGGGATCCGGCACCGGCTGCCGCAGAGGCATAGGCCTGGGCCTCTGCCACTACTGCCGCTTCCAGTGCCTTCATCGGTCGCTCATTGCGCTCACGGATGGGAAGAACCGCGAGAGACAGAGGGGAGGCCGGCCGGACGGCAGCGATGCCGGACAGACCGGTACCCAGGTTCGAGACGCCGAGCGGGCACGTGGAGACGACCGAGTGATCGGTCATTTTGACGGTGCTGATGGAGCTGATGTTGATGCTGATCACTGGAATCGCCTCCTCTCGGCGTCTTGGGGGACTGGGGTGAGCCAGTCCGACGGCTATTAAGTACAGCACGGAACCAGGGCCTCGGAGAAGGCCGCTGCTGCCGTGGTTAAGAACCTATGGGGATTGCTGGGGCATGCGCAAACTATTTTTTCGACGAGTTTGCATCAGTCACCCTCGCCGCCCTCCGGGGGCTCTTGACCAGCGCAGATGGCCAGAACATCGGCCCCGAACCGGTTGAACTTGCGCACGCCGACCCCGGGGATCCGCGCCAACTCGCCCTCGTCGTCCGGCGCGGCCTCGGCGATCGCCATGAGTGTCTTGTCGGTGAAGACGCAGAACGCGGGCTGCCCACTGCGCTGCGCCTGTACCGCCCGCCACTCCCGCAACCGCTCGTAGAGGCCTTCGTCCATGTCGGAGGGGCAGTCCTCACAACGCATCAGTTTCATCTCGCCGGCGTCGGTCAGCGTGCGTCCGCAGACCCGGCAGCGGGCCGGGGTCCGGCTCGTCCGCCGTACGACCGTGCCTCCGCTGCTTCCGATGCCGCGCTCGATGCCTCCCGGACCGCCGCCGGCGCTGCGGCCCGCCGTGGCGACGGAGCCGGGGCGCAGCCCGTCGAGGAAGCGGCTGGGCCGACGGTTGGGTCTGCCGCCGGGTGAGCGGGACAGGGCCCAGGAGACGAGGAGGTGTTCTCTGGCGCGGGTGACTCCGACATAGAGGAGTCGGCGCTCTTCCTCGATCTGCTCGTCGGTCTTTGCGTAGGTGATCGGCATCATGCCCTCCGCGACGCCGACCAGGAAGACGACGTCCCACTCCAGCCCCTTGGCGGAGTGCAGGGAGGCGAGGGTGACGCCCTGGACGGTCGGGGCGTGTTGGGCGCTCGCGCGCTCGTCGAGCTCGGCCACGAGGTCACCGAGGGTGGCGCCCCGTTTGGCGGCGGCGAAGTCCTGGGCGAGATGGACGAGGGCGGCCAGTGACTCCCAGCGCTCTCTGACGGCGCCGGATCCGGCCGGGGGTTGGCTGGTCCAGCCCTCGCCGGAGAGCACCGCTCGGACCTGGGAGGGCAGGTCGATGGCGTCGTCGAGGAGGGAGTCGTTGGCGCCGAATCGGGCGGCCGCGCGCAGGGCGGCGCCTGCTTTGCGCACTTCAGGGCGGTCGAAGAACCGCTCGGCGCCGCGCAGCTGGTAGGGCACTCCGGCGTCGGCGAGGGCCTGTTCGTAGATCTCGGACTGGGAGTTCGTGCGGAAGAGGATGGCGATCTCGCCCGCGGGGATGCCGGAGGCGATGAGGTCGCGGATGCGGCGGGCGGCACCCTCGGCCTCGGCGGGTTCGTCCGTGTATTCGGCGTAGACGGGCTCGGGGCCCGCGGCACGCTGGGAGATCAGTTCCAGGCGGTGGTCGGCGGCTCGGCCGCGGGCCTGGGAGAGCAGGCCGTTGGCGAGGTGCACCACTTGGGGTGAGGAGCGGTAGTCGCGGACGAGCTTGACGACGGTGGCTCCGGGGTGGCGGGTGCGGAAGTCGAGCAGGTGGTCGGGAGTTGCACCGGTGAACGAGTAGATCGTCTGGCTGGCGTCGCCGACGACGCAGAGGCTGTCGCGCTCGCCGAGCCACAGTTCGAGGAGTCGCTGCTGGAGGGGGCTGACGTCCTGATACTCGTCGACCACGAAGTGCTGGTACTGGGAGCGGACCTGCTCGGCGATGTCGTGACGGTCCTGGAGGATCGCGACGGTCAGCAGCAGGACGTCCTCGAAGTCGATGACGGCGCGGTCGCGCTTGAGGTCCTCGTACGTGGCGTAGAGCTGGGCGATCTCGGCCGGGTCGCGGGGTGAGAGACGGCCGGTCTTGGCCGCGGCGGCCGCGTAATCGGCGGGTACGGTCTGGGTGACCTTGGACCATTCGATCTCGGCGGTGACATCGCGCAGCTCGCCCCGGTCGAGGCGGATGCGGCAGGCGGCTGCCGCGTCGGCGACGAGCTGGATCTTGCGGTCGATGAGCCGGGGCAGGCCGCCACCGACCGCTTTCGGCCAGAAGTACTGGAGTTGGCGCAGCGCGGCGGAGTGGAACGTACGGGCCTGGACACCACCGGCGCCGAGCTGGCGCAGCCGGCCGCGCATCTCGCCCGCGGCCCTGTTGGTGAAGGTGACGGCGAGCACACTGGAGGGCTGGAGGATCCCGGCACGCACCCCGTAGGCGATGCGGTGGGTGATCGCCCGTGTCTTGCCCGTGCCGGCGCCTGCCAGCACGCACACCGGACCGTGCAGGGCGGTGGCGACCTCGCGCTGCTCGGGGTCGAGCCCGTCGAGCACCGCGTCGGCCGTGTCCGGTGCCTGCGGGAAGAGGGTGGAGTGCGTTGCTGCTGTCACCCCGCCATGCTGCCAGGTCGGCGGGGACGCATGAGCCGGTTGTCCACAGGGAGGCCCTCGCAGTCGTACTAATGCGGCAGGCGCTGGGCGTGCTCTTGCTCACCCGTCTGCCGCGAGGTTCACCCGTGTACCGGGCCGGGGTACCCGGGCACGGGAATGGTGGCCCGCTCGCGTACGTTCCACCTCTGCGACAACGCACCCCCAGCAGCAAAGGAGCGCGAGACACATGCCGGGCACTGTGACGATGTACAGCACCACGTGGTGCGGCTACTGCACGCGACTGAAGGGCCAGATGGACCGCGCGGGCATCGCGTACAACGAGATCAACATCGAGCAGGACCCGGAGTCCGCGGCCTTCGTGGAGAAGGCGAATGGCGGAAACCAGACGGTTCCGACCGTGCTGTTCGCGGACGGCTCGACGCTCACCAACCCTTCGCTGGCGCAGGTCAAGCAGAAGATCGGCGCGTAAGCGGTTCACCATCGGTGCGCCCCCGGCGATTGCCGAGGGCAAAAACAGGGGCGGTCCTTGAATCTGGCTCAAGGACCGCCCCTGTTGTGTGACTTGCGCCACTCGTGCGAGTGGGGTCGTGTGTGCCGGTCAGGCGGCTACCGCTCCTGGGCGCGGCAGTGGCTTGCCGTACCAGAGTTCGATCAGGCGGGCGGCGATGGAGATGCCGAACGGAGGCAGTACCTCGCCGGACTCGAAGGCGGTGCGCAGGTCCTCGCGGGAGAACCAGCGGGCCTCATGGATCTCCTCGCCGTCGACGTTGATCTCGGACGAGGTGGCGCGGGCCATGAAGCCGAGCATGAGGCTGGAGGGGAACGGCCAGGGCTGGCTGGCGACGTAGTCGACCTCGCCGACCGTGACGCCCGCCTCCTCGAAGACCTCGCGGCGCACGGACTGCTCGATGGACTCGCCGGGTTCGACGAAGCCGGCGAGCGTGGAGAAGCGGCCCTCGGGCCAGTGCACCTGGCGGCCGAGCAGGATGCGGTCCTCGTCGTCCGTCACCGCCATGATCACGGCCGGGTCGGTGCGCGGGTAGTGCTCGGCGCCGCAGGCGGGGCAGCGGCGGATGTGTCCGGCCGCCGCGATCACGGTGCGCTCGCCGCAGCGTGAGCAGAAGCGGTGCAGCCGCTGCCAGTTCTCCAGGGCGACGGCGTGCACCATCAGACCCGTGTCGCGGGGTGAGAGCAGGAGTCCCGCCTCACGCAGGCCCGCCGAGCGGGCGGACTGGTCGATGCGGCCGGGCAATGCGTCCTTCTGGAGTGCGAAATAGCTCACACCGTCGTCGTCCGTGCCGAGGAAGTAGCGGTGCGCCTCGGTGAGCGGGGCCTCGAAGGAGGGAGTCATGACGAGTTCGGTGGTGCCGTCCGCCGTCTCGTCGATGAGCACCTGACCGCCGGAGACCACGAAGACGCGGGTGGTGGGGTGGCTCCAGGCCGCCGCGAGCCAGGCCTCGTCGAGCCGGTGGTGGGCGGCCCTGTCGATGCCGCTCGGGGCGGTGAGCGAGATGGGACGGTCGGCGGTTCGGTCGGTCCAGGTGGTCACGGGTGCTTCCAACTCCCCCGGTGGAACGGTTGTTTCGGCGGGCGGTTCAGCAGGGCGGGTGCGAAGGGCGCTGTTCGGGGTGGGGACGGACTCTTCAGGAAGGGTGGAGACAGGCTCTTTCAGTGTGCCTCGCGCCAGTTCTCGGCCAGGTCGCCCCACAGATAGGCGCTGGTTTCCACGCCCTTCATGAGGAGGTCCAGTTCGACCTTCTCGTTGGGGGCGTGCCAGCCGTCGGAGGGGACGGAGATGCCCAGGAAGAGCACAGGGGCGCCGAGGACTTCCTGGAGGTCGGCCGCAGGTCCCGAGCCACCCTCGCGGGTGAAACGGATCGGCTGTTCGAAGGCGCGGCCCATGGCGCGCACGACGGACTGCAGGGCGGGGTGGTCCAGCGGTGTGAGGCAGGGGCGGGTGGCGGCGCCGAACGTGATCACGTGCCGGATGCCCGCGGGCAGCCGGTCGGCGGCCCAGGCGCGGACTGCCTTCTCGATGTGGTCCGGGTCCTGGCCCGCCACCAGCCGGAACGAGAGTTTCACGGTCGCCGAGGACGGGATGATCGTCTTGCTGCCGGGGCCTTGGTAACCGCCGCCGATGCCGTTGACCTCGGCGGTGGGGCGGGCCCAGATGCGCTCCAGGGTGGTGTGTCCGGCCTCTCCGTAGGTGGCCGTCGACTTGGCCGTGCTCAGCCAGCGCTCCTCGTCGAAGGGCAGCTCGGCGAAGAGCTCACGCTCGCGTTCGGTGAGTTCGGTGATGCCTTCGTAGAAGCCGGGGACGGCTACGCGCGCGTGCTCGTCGTGGAGGGCGGCGACAAGGCGGGCGGCAGCGGTGGCCGGGTTGGGCACGGCACCGCCGAAGGAGCCCGAGTGGATGTCCTGACGCGGCCCGTACAGCTCGATCTCGCACTCGGCGAGGCCACGCATGCCGGTGCACACGGTGGGGGTGTCCTCGGACCACATGCCGGTGTCGGAGACGATCACCGCGTCGGCGGTGAGCCGGTCGGCGTGGCTTTCGACGAGGTCGCGGAAGTGCGGGGAGCCGGACTCCTCCTCGCCCTCGATCAGGAGTTTGAGGTTCACGGCCGGTGCTCCGCGCCCGGTGGCGGCGAGGTGGGCACGGACGCCGAGTGTGTGGAAGAACACCTGGCCCTTGTCGTCGGCGGCACCGCGCGCGTGGAGACGGTTTCCGTGGATCACCGGTTCGAAGGGGTCGGTGTCCCAGCCGTCCTCGCGGGCCGCGGGCTGCACGTCGTGGTGTCCGTAGACGAGAACCGTGGGAGCCCCGGGGTCCTCGGCGGGCCATTCGGCGAAGACGGCGGGGGCGCCCTCGGTCGCCCAGACCTCGGTGGTCGGGAAGCCGGTCTCCTGCAACTTGGCGGCGAGCCAGTCGGCGCTGCGTGCCACGTCCGCGGCGTGGTCGGGCTGGGCCGACACCGAAGGGATGCGCAGCCACTCCGCGAGGTCGTCGAGGAAGGCCGTGCGGTGGTTCTGGATGTACGTGCGGACGGTGCTGACGGCGTTGTCAACGGGCTTGCTCATGCTCACGAGCCTATCCGCCCACGGAGGCGTGTTCGTCCGGCGGATCCCCGCCAGAAGCTTCCTGTGGGCCCGCCGGGTCCTGTGTGAGCAGTCGTTCCAGTGCCGCGCGGTCCGGGAGCTCGTCCGGGTGGACCACCTCACCGCTGCGGACGTACAGGAACGCGGCCTTGACGGACTCCAGGGGCACGCGTTGCTGTTCGGCCCAGGCCAGGCGGTACAGGGCGAGCTGGAGGGGGTCGGCGGTGCCGGTGCGGCTGGTCTTCCAGTCGACGATCTCGTACGTCGTGCCGACGTCACCCTCCGCCCGGTAGACGGCGTCGATCCGGCCCCGTACGACGCGTCCTGCGATGGCGAGCTGGAACGGTGCCTCGACGCGGTGGGGAGTGCGGTGCGCGTAGGGAGTGCGTTCGAAGGCGTCCTTGAGCTCCTCCAGATCGCGTTCGTCGGCGATCTCGGCGTCGCTGCCGGGGAGGTCCTCTGGTTCCAGCATCGGCAGCTGCAGCTCTTCGAAGCGGGACTCCAGCCAGGCGTGGAAGCGTGTTCCGCGGCGCGCGGCAGGCTGTGGGGGGCGTGGCATGGGGCGCGCGAGCTCCTGCGCGAAGCCGTCCGGGTCGGCGGCCAGGCGCATGAGCTGCGTCACGGTGAGCGAAGCCGGCAGGGGGACATCGGTGACGCCCGCGCGGGCGCGCAGGAGCTCTCCGGTCAGGGCGTCGAGGTCGCGGTCCCAGGAGGCGAGGGTGCGGACCTCCTCCAGGGTGAGGTGCGCGGGTTCCTCCGGATGCGGTTTCGCCGGGTGCGGTTCCTCAGGGTGCGGTTTCGCAGGGTGCGGGCGACCCCCCGGAGCCGATGCCTGGTGCGGGACCGTCGGGCGGTCCTGCGCGGGTCGCGTCGGCCGGTCCTCGGGGCGGTCGGTCGACCAGGAGTCCCAGTCGGACTCGTCCCCGTCGGGGAAGCCGTCGTCGGGGAGGTCGTCGTCCCCGTAGGGCACGTCGTCGTACGCGGGGTCGTCGTCCTCGGGCGGGGGTGGCCAGTCCGGGTCGTCGTACGAGGTGGGGTCGTGGTCGGCCGCGTGCCGGGCTCCCTCCGCCCCGGGGTGGGGCTCTTCGTGGGACGCCACGCGCTCCAGGTGGGCGAGTACGGTCTCGGCGGCGGCGCGACGCCGGGCCAGTGCCGCGTCGTCGAGCGGGAGGGGCCACGCGTGGTCGGCGGCCGCCTCGCGCAGGGCGGGGTTCTCCTCGTCCTCGGCGGGCTCCTCGGCCCAGACCTCGATCTCGCCGTGTCCGGCGGCGCAGTGCTCGTAGAGGGCGTCGAGGAAGTCCGAGGGGCCGCGCGGCTTCTTCTGGGAGGGTCCCCACCAGTGGCCGGAACCGAGCAGCAGTGAGCGGGGGCGGGTGAAGGTGACGTAGCCGAGGCGGAGCTCTTCGGTGTGCTGGTGGTCCTTCATGGCCTCGTGGAAGGCCTTGAGGCCCTTGGCGTCCCAGGTGGCGATCTCGGGGAGCGTGTCGGCGTCGCCGCGCAGCTCGTGCGGCAGGACCTTGCTCTGGGCGGTCCACTTCTCGCGGCCCTGGCCGCTGGGAAAGGTGCCGGTGACGAGTCCGGGGACCGCGACGACGTCCCACTCCAGGCCCTTGGACTTGTGCGCGGTGAGCACCTTGACGGTGTTCTCGCCGCCGGGCAGGGCGTTGTCGAGGCCCTTCTCGTACTGGGCGGCGGTGCGCAGGAAGCCGAGGAAGGCCAGCAGCGTGGCCTCGCCGTCGCCCGCGGCGAAGGAGGCGGCGACGTCGAGGAAGTTCGACAGGGTCTCTCGGCGGCGGGCCGCCAGCGCGTGCGGGGAGGCGGACAGCTCGACCTCGAGGCCGGTGACGGCGAGCACCCGGTGCAGGACGTCCATCAGCGGGTCGGCGAGCGAGCGGCGCAGGTCGCGCAGCTCGGCGGCGAGCCGCGCGAACCGCACCCGCGCGTCCGGCGAGAAGGGCAGCCCGTCGTCGTCCCCTTCGGCCTCGATGGGCATCTCCAGGAACGTGTCGAGGGCGTCGGCGAGCGATATCACCTCGGCCGGGTCGACCCCCTCCACGGCCGCGGCGAGCCGGCGGTCCGGGTCCTCGTCGGCACCCACGCGCGCGTGGGACACGAGCAGGCGTGCGCGCCGCCCCAGGAGGGCGAGGTCGCGCGGGCCGATCCGCCAGCGGGGGCCGGTGAGCAGGCGGACCAGGGACGCGTTCGCCCCGGGGTCCTGGAGGACTTCGCAGACGGCGACGAGGTCGGCGACCTCGGGCAGGTGCAGCAGCCCGGAGAGGCCCACCACCTCGACCGGGATGTCCCGGGCGACGAGCGCGCCCTGGATCTCGGCGAAGTCGCCCGCCGTACGGCACAGCACGGCGATCTCGCCGGGCGCCTTTCCGGTACGTACCAGGTGGGCGATCGAATCGGCGAGCCAGTCGATCTCCTCGGCGTGGGTGCGCAGCAGCGCGCAGCGGACCTGGCCGTCGTGCTCGGCTCCGGGGGCCGGACGGAGGGCCTCCACGCCCTCGTGCATGGCGCGCAGGGGCTCCGCGAGGCCGTTGGCGAGGTCGAGGAGGCGACCGCCGCTGCGACGGTTCTCGCTGAGCGCCTGGCGGGCCGCGGGGCGGCTGTCGGCGTGTGCGAAGTGTTCGGGGAAGTCGTCGAGGTTGGCGACGGAGGCGCCGCGCCAGCCGTAGATGGCCTGGCAGGGGTCGCCGACCGCGGTCACGGGGTGGCCGGTGCCGCCGCCGAAGAGTCCGGCGAGCAGGATGCGCTGGGCCACCGAGGTGTCCTGGTACTCGTCCAGCAGCACCACCCGGAACTCGTCGCGGAGGATCTCCCCGACCTCGGGGCGGGTGCGGGCCAGAGTGGCCGAGAGGGCGATCTGGTCGCCGAAGTCGAGGAGGTCGCGCTCGCGTTTGGCCGCTCGGTAGCGGCTCACCAGTTCGGTCAGTTCACGCCGGGCCGCGGCCGCCTCGGGGACCTTCCGCAGGTCGGCGTTGGTGAGTTTGGCGCCTTCCAGGGAGCGCAGCAGCTCGGCGTCGTAGGCGCGCAGGTCCTCGGGCCGTACGAGGTGTTCGGCGAGCTCGGAGTCGAGTGTGAGGAGGTCGCCGACGAGGTCCGGGAAGGAGCGGGTCAGCGCCGGGTACGGTCCCGGGGCCTCGCGCAGTACGCGGGCGGCGAGCTGATAGCGGGTGGCGTCGGCGAGCAGGCGGGAGGTCGGTTCGAGTCCGATGCGCAGGCCGTGGTCGGTCAGCAGGCGGCCCGCGAAGGCGTGGTAGGTGGAGATCACCGGCTCGCCCGGCGGGTTGTCGGGGTCGATCACGTCCGGGTCGGTGACTCCGGCCTTGATCAGCGCCTTGCGGACGCGCTCGGCGAGTTCACCCGCCGCCTTGTTGGTGAACGTGAGACCGAGGACCTGCTCGGGGGCGACCTGTCCGGTGCCGACGAGCCACACCACGCGTGCCGCCATCACCGTGGTCTTGCCCGATCCGGCTCCGGCCACGATCACCTGCGGGGCGGGCGGTGCGGTGATGCAGACCGTCTGCTCCGGGGTGAACGGGATGCCGAGGAGCTCCTTGAGCTGCTCGGGGTCGGTGATACGGGCGGGCATGTCGGAGAGGCTAGCGGCGCCCACTGACAGCGGAGGCCACATCGGCCGCCGGGACGGAAGAAGTGCTGGTCAACACGTGTGGTGCCGTACGTCACTCGCTGACGTGACGTCGACTTGAGCCCCTCACTCGACTTGCGCCCCTCACTCGACCACGTGGCGTCCCTCGGGCCGAGCGCTGCACGATGCCCGGAAAGCGCAGTGTGTGCAGTGTTGTCCCGTGGTCGGTGAGAACCGTTCGTCGAGGACCTTCCCGGCCGCGGTGGCGAGCAGGTCGCCGACCCACTCGCCCTCGAGGGGCTCCTGGGCCTGCACCTTGGGGAGGGTCTCGCCGCCGTTCTTCTTGGCGGCGCCCTGGCGCAACTGGACGAGTTCCGCGCCGCCCGGCTCGGGGCGTACGCCGTCGAAGGTGTCGTCGACGGCCCCCTCACGGACGGCGAGCTGGTAGACGGCGAGCTGCGGGTGGTGCGCCACCTCCGCGGCGCTGGGTGCGTGTTTGCCGGTCTTGAAGTCGACCACGTAGGCGCGGCCCTCGGTGTCCGTCTCGACACGGTCCATGGAGCCCCGGATGCGCACCTCGTAGTCGCCCGCCTCCAGGGTCACGTCGAAGTCGTGCTCACTGGCCACCGGCACACGTCCCGCACGAACGCCGTTGGAGTCGACGTGCCACTTCAGGAAGCGTTCGAGCGCCGCGCGCGCGTGCTCCTTCTCCTGTGCGGACTTCCAGGGCGCGTCGAAGGCGAGCGCGTTCCACACGGAGTCCAGACGTTCCATGAGGACGGCGAGGTCGGCGGGGGTGCGTCCGGAGGCGACCTCGTCGGCGAGGACGTGCACCACGTTGCCGAAGCCCTGGGCGGCGGTCGCGGGCGCGTCGGCCTTGACCTCGCGGCCCAGGAACCACTGCAGGGCGCAGGTGTTGGCGAGCTGGTCGAGGGCGCTTCCGGAGAGCACGACGGGCTGGTCGCGGTCGCGCAGCGGCACCTTGCTCTCGGTCGGCTCGTACATGCCCCACCAGCGGTAGGGGTGCGCGGACGGCACGAGGGGGCGGCCGTCCTCGTCGCCGAGTGCCGCGAGCTTGGCCAGGCGGTGGGCCGCGGCCTGCCGGAGGGTGTCCGAGACCCGCGGGTCGACCGTGGTGGCGCGCAGTTCGGCGACCAGGGCGGCGACGGACAGCGGGCGGCGGGGGCGGCCGGTGACATCTCTGGGTTCGACGCCGAGTTCGGTGAGGAAGCGGGAGGGCTGGTCGCCGTCGTCGGCGGGGGCCTTCACGGCGGTGACGATCAGGCGTTCACGCGCGCGTGTGGCGGCCACGTAGAACAGACGGCGCTCTTCGGAGAGGAGCGCTCCGGGGGTGAGGGGTTCGGCGAGGCCGTCGCGTCCGATGCGGTCGGCCTCCAGCAGGGAGCCGCGGCGGCGCAGGTCCGGCCACAGGCCCTCCTGGACGCCCGCGACGACGACGAGGCGCCACTCCAGGCCCTTGGAGCGGTGCGCGGTCATCAGGCGTACGGCGGCGGGGCGCACCGCCCTGCGGGTGAGCGTGTCGGCGGCGATGTCCTGGGCCTCGATCTCCTCCAGGAAGTTGAGGGCGCCGCGCCCGCCCGTGCGTTCCTCGGCGCGGGCCGCGGTCGCGAACAGCGCGCAGACGGCGTCGAGGTCGCGGTCGGCGTTGCGTCCGGCCGCGCCACCGCGTCGGGCGGCCCGCTCCAGGCGCTGCGGCCACGGTGTTCCCTCCCAGAGGTCCCAGAGCGCCTCCTCGGCCGTCCCGCCGCCCGCCAGGCGCTCCCGTGCCTTGCGCAGCAGCGCACCGAGGCGCTGGGCTCCCCGGGCGTACGCCGGGTCGTGTGCGACGAGCCGCTCCGGCTCGGCCAGCGCGCGGGTGAGCAGTTCGTCGGAGGGCGGCGGTACGTGGTTGCCCGCGGCGCGCTCCTCCTCGCGCAGCGCGCGCCCCAGGCGCCGCAGATCGGCCGCGTCCATGCTCGCGAGGGGCGAGGCGAGCAGGGTGAGCGCGGTTTCGGTGTCGAGCCAGGGCGCGGCTTGCGCGTCGGCATCCTCAGAGACGTCGATGTCTTCGGGTGCGTCGGCATCCTCAGGTACGTCGGCGTCTTCAGGTACGTCCGCGTCTTCAGGCACGTCGCTGTCGGCGCCGGACGGCGCGGCCGTACCCGACTCCGCGCGCGCCACCGCCCGCAGTGCCGTCAGCAAGGGCGTGACCGCCGGTTCGTGCCGCAGCGGCAGGTCGTCGCCGTCGATGTCGAGCGGCACGCCCGCCGCGGTGAGCGCCCGCCTGATCGTCGGGATCGTGCGGGAGCCGGCGCGCACCAGGACGGCCATGTCGCCCCAGGGGACGCCGTCCTCCAGGTGGGCGCGACGCAGGATGTCCGCGATGTTGTCCAGCTCCGTGCCCGCCGTCGGGTAGGTGTAGACCTCGACGGCGCCGCCGTCCCGTACCGGAGACAGCGCGCGGTGGGCGCGTACCTTCTCCGCCGGAAGGCGGGTCAGCGGCATGCGCTGGGTGATCAGACGGGTGGCGGTCAGCAGGGCGGCGGCGGAGCGGCGGGAGGTGCGCAGCACCTCGACCGGCGCGGGGCGGCCGTCCGCGCGCGGGAAGGCGTCGGGGAAGTCCAGGATGCCGTTCACGTCCGCGCCCCGGAAGGCGTAGATCGACTGGTCGGGGTCACCGAAGGCGACCAGGTTGCGGCCGCCGCCGGCGAGGGCGTGCAGCAGCCGGACCTGCGCGGGATCGGTGTCCTGGTACTCGTCCACGTAGACGGCGTCGTACTGCGCGGCGAGGTGTTCGGCGACGCCCGGACGCCCGGCGAGCAGCACCGCGCGGTGGACGAGTTCCGCGTAGTCGAGCACTCCTTGGAGGTCGAGAACGTCCAGGTACTCGGCGAGGAAGGCGGCGGCCGCGCCCCAGTCGGGGCGGCCGATGCGCCGGGCGAAGGCGGTCAGGGCGTCGGGGCTCAGGCCCAGTTCGCGGCTGCGCGCCAGTACCGCGCGGACCTCGTCGGCGAAGCCGCGCGTGGTCAGGCAGGCGCGCAGCTCGTCCGGCCAGCGGACATGGGCGAGACCGAGCCGCTCCAGGTCGGGCTGGCCCGCGAGCAGTTCGCGCACCGCCACGTCCTGCTCGGGTCCGGACAGCAGCCGCAGAGGCTCCACGAACAGGTCGCTGTCCTGGTGGGCGCGGACCAGGGCGTAGCAGAACGAGTGGAAGGTGGTCGCCCGGGGAGCGCGGGCGGCCCCTATGCGCAGCGCCATGCGGTCGCGCAGTTCGACGGCCGCCTTGCGGCTGAAGGTCAGCACCAGGATGCGTTCCGGGTCGCCGCCCCGCGCGATCCGCGCCGCGACGGACTCGACGAGCGTGGTCGTCTTGCCGGTGCCGGGGCCGGCCAGCACGAGCAGCGGTCCCGCGTCATGGTCAACCACCGCGCGCTGCTCTGCGTCCAGACGAGGGGGCCCCACTCGGACCGGCGCGGTACGTACCAGTCGGTACGCGCCGCGGGTCCCCTGCCGCACCTGGGGGTGCGACAGGCGCCTGGTGGAAGAAGAGGAGCTCACGTGGTTCGCCGGTCCTGGAGGTTGTGCGGGATATCACTGCCGGCGCGGAGCGCCGTCGTTGAGGGGCGGTGGTCGGGCGACGGGCGGGAGGAGCGCCGCGCGTTCAGGGCGGTGGCCGCGGGGTGAAGCGGATGCGTGCCGTCGACGCTACGCCGGTGAGCATCGCGGAAGGAGGGCTTCCCCTTCTTCCCTCACACCACGTGCGTCCCCCGGCTCTCGAACGTACGGCATGTCACGGGCGTGCCCCGTTTCCCCCGTACGGGCCACAGGTTCCCCATCGCCCCGTCCGATGCCGGAAGCTGTCAGGTGTGACCCTGCGCGCGTTCGCCGCCGTCCCATCGTGCCCGTCTCATGTCGATGCGCGGCAGATGCCCCTCGGCGGCCCTGCTCGCCTCCTTCAGGGGTGTGCCCTCGTCGCGGTAGTGACCCAGCGCATCGAGTTCGTGGCCCGGGAGCAGCGCGCCGTCCGCGCGGACGACCCGCCACCACGGGACCGGTCCTCCGTAGAGGGCCATCACCCGGCCCACCTGGCGCGGTCCGCCCTCCTCCAGCCACTCGGCGACGTCCCCGTACGTCATCACGTGCCCCGGCGGGATCGACTCGGCGACCTCAAGGACCCGCTCCGCGTACTCCGGCAGGGCATCCGTCGGCAGGCTCTCCTCGCTCATCCGCCCCATCCTGCCCCATCCCACCGACAGTGCGACGATCCGGTGACTGTGCGTATCCCTCGCCACGAAGGCGCACTTGGGGCAGACTGTGCGCCCCCGTATTTGCACCCTGATGCCCCCGTGTGTCGGTGGGGCATGCCACCATCGTGCGGGCGGTGACTGGTGATACGAGATCAAGAAGAGACGATGAGGCAGCAGGGCGTGCACCCCGAAGACGCGGAGACCACCTCCGCGGCCTCGGCGCGTCCGGACACCGGCGACACCGGCCCGAAGGACCCGGGCGAGGCGGCGGACGAGCCCACCACGAGGGTGGACGAAGAACCCGTTCCTGACACCCACGGACGAGCCCAGAAGCGACTCGATCCGGCGGACGACTGCGGCGACGAGGTCCACAACGACGAGGTCGAGGGCGACGAACCGCTGCTGCCCGCGCGCGTGCACCGTCCGTCGGATCTGATGCGGCTCATGGTCGGCGTCCTCGCGATCACCGTGCTGCTGGCCATCGCCGCGTTCGCCCACGGCACCACCTCGGGGCTCGAACAGGACATCAACAAGGGCACCGGCCAGGCACCCGATCTGCTGATCAAGATCGCGGGTCTGGCGTCGAGCATCGCGATCCTCCTGGTGCCGGTCGCCTTCGCGATCGAGCGGCTGATCAAGCGGGACGGGCTGCGCATCGCCGACGGCGTGCTGGCCGCGGTGCTCGCGCACGGAGTGACCCTCGCCACGGACCTGTGGGTCGCCAAGGGTGCCCCGAACTCCATCCAGGAGGCACTCACCCAGCCCTCGCCGGGTGACATCCACGCCCTGACCGACCCGGTGCACGGCTATCTGGCGCCGGTCATCGCGTACATGACTGCCGTCGGGATGTCCCGTAGACCGCGCTGGCGCGCGGTGCTGTGGGTGGTGCTGCTCCTCGACGCCTTCTCCATGCTGGTCACCGGCTACACCACACCGTTCTCGATCATCCTGACGGTGCTGATCGGCTGGAGCGTCGCGTACGGGACGCTGTACGCGGTCGGCTCACCGAACGTGCGTCCGACCGGGCGGACGCTGATGGCGGGCCTGCGGCACGTCGGCTTCCACCCCGTCAGCGCGGCCCGCGAGGACACGCCCGACACCACGGAGAACGGCGATCGCGGTCGGCGCTACTTCGTCACCCTGGAGGACGGCCCGCCGCTGGACGTCACCGTGGTCGACCGCGAGCAGCAGGCGCAGGGCTTCTTCTACCGAGTGTGGCGCAACCTGACGCTGCGCGGTCTCGCCACCCGTCGCAGTCTCCAGTCGCTGCGCCAGGCCCTGGAGCAGGAGGCGCTCCTCGCGTACGCGGCCATCGCGGCCGGGGCCAACGCCCCGAAGCTGATCGCGACCTCCGAGCTCGGCCCGGACGCCGTGATGCTCGTCTACGAGCACACCGGCGGGCGCACGCTGGACTCGCTGCCCGACGAACTCATCACCGACGATCTCCTGCGCGACACCTGGCATCAGGTGCAGGCCTTGCAGTCGCGACGCATCGCACACCGCAGGCTCGCGGGTGACGCGATTTTGGTGGATCGTTCCGGCATGGTGATCCTCACCGACCTTCGCGGCGGTGAGATCGCGGCCGGCGATCTGCTGCTGCGCATGGACATCGCCCAGTTGCTGACCACGCTGGGGCTGCGCGTCGGCGCCGAGCGCACGGTGTCGTCGGCCGTCGGCGTGCTCGGCCCGGACGCGATCGCCGACTGCCTGCCGCTGCTGCAGCCCATCGCGCTGACGCGCTCCACGCGCGCGACGTTGCGCAAGCTGGCCCGGGAGCGCGCCCAGCGCGAACGCGACGCGGTCCTGGAGGCCTCCCGGCAGAACAAGCTCGCCCGCGCGGAACAGGCCCAGCACGCCGAGGCCGCCGTGGAAAAGCCCGACAAGAAGGCCGTACGCGCGGAACAGCGGGCCGAGAAGCGGGCGATAGACGAGGCACTGGACGAAGCGCGCGAGGAGGATCTCCTCACCCAGATCCGCCATCAGGTGCTGCGGATCCGCCCGCAGGCGCCGGTCGAACCGGCCCGCCTGGAGCGGGTGCGGCCACGCACACTGATCAGTTTCATCGCCGGTGCCATCGGTGGGTACTTCCTGCTGACGCAGCTCACCCACATCGAGTTCGGGACCCTCTTCGACAACGCCCAGTGGGGCTGGGTCGCCGCGGCTGTGCTGTTCTCCGCGGTGAGCTACTTCGCGGCGGCGATGGCGCTGCTCGGCTTCGTACCGGAGCGGGTGCCGTTCATGCGGGCCGTCGCGGCACAGGTCGCCGGCTCGTTCGTGAAGATCGTGGCGCCCGCCGCGGTCGGCGGTGTGGCCCTCAACACGCGCTTCCTGCAGCGTGCCGGGGTGCGGCCGGGGCTCGCGGTGGCGAGTGTCGGCGCGTCCCAGCTGTTCGGGCTCGGCTGCCACATCCTGATGCTGCTGTCCTTCGGCTATCTGACCGGCACCGAGAAAACGCCGTCCCTGTCGCCCTCCCGCACGGTCATCGCCGGTCTGCTGACGGTCGCCGTACTGGTGCTCGTCGTGACGTCGGTGCCGTTCCTGCGCAAATTCGTCAGCACGCGCGTGAGGTCGCTGTTCGCGGGCGTCGTACCGCGCATGCTCGACGTGCTCCAGCGGCCCCAGAAGCTGATCACCGGCATCGGCGGCATGCTGCTGCTGACCGCCTGCTTCGTGATGTGCCTGGACGCGTCGATCCGGGCCTTCGGCCACCAGCAGCCCACCACGCTCAGCCTCGCCAGCGTCGCCGTCGTCTTCCTCGCCGGTAACGCGCTCGGCTCCGCGGCGCCGACCCCCGGTGGCGTCGGTGCCGTCGAGGCGACCCTCACGGTCGGTCTGATCGCCGTGGGGCTCCCCAAGGAGGTCGCCGCTCCCGCGGTGCTGCTGTACCGGCTGCTGACACTGTGGCTTCCGGTGCTTCCGGGCTGGCTGTTCTTCAACCACCTGACCCGCAAGGGCGCCCTCTAGAGCCCCGCGCCGACCGTCCCGTACGAGCCTCCCGCGCGCCCTCACCCGCACGGCCCGCGTCCCGAGCGCCCCGCCCCGCACGACCGCAGGATGGGGAGCATGCCGAACCCGTCTCCGCCGCGCGCCGCTGCGCTGGCGCTCTCCGTCGCTGTGCTGTCCGCCGTGCTGACCGGCTGCAGCGACAACTCGAACAGCGAGGACCTGCCGACCCAGAAGCTGAGCTGGAAGGACTGCCCGGCCCCCGCCGAGTCCGAGGGCGGCGGCAACGCCCCCTCTCCCCTGCCGGGCGGCACACAGTGGCAGTGCGCCACCATGAAGGCCCCCCTCGACTGGGCCGACCCCAAGGGCGACACCATCGGGATCGCGCTGATCCGGGCGCGGACGAGCGGCGACCAGAGCAAACGCATCGGCTCCCTCATCTTCAACTTCGGCGGTCCCGGCGGCTCCGGTGTCACCACGCTGCCCGCCTTCGGCGAGGACTACGCGAAGCTGCGCACCCGCTACGACCTGGTGAGCTTCGACCCGCGCGGGGTCGGCCGCAGCGCGGGCGTGAAGTGCGAGGACGACAGCCGACTCGACGTGTTCTTCCAGCAGGACGCCACCCCCGACGACGCCGCCGAGCAGAAGAACCTCCTCAGCAACACGAAGACGTTCAACGCGGCCTGCGAGAAGAACTCCGGGCGGACCCTCCCCCACGTGCGCACCACCGACGCGGCCCGCGACATCGACCTCATGCGCCAGGTGCTCGGCGACGCCAAACTGCACTACTTCGGCATCTCGTACGGCACCGAACTCGGCGGCGTCTACGCCCACTTGTTCCCCAAGAACGTGGGGCGCGCCGTCTTCGACGCGGTCGTCGACCCGACGCAGAACCCGGAACAGAGCGCGCTCGGGCAGGCCAGGGGCTTCCAGCTCGCGCTCGACAACTTCGCCAACGACTGCACCTCGAAGACCGAGCCCTGCCCGATCGGCGACACCCCTCAGGACGTCAAGGACCGCATCGCCAAACTCCTCAAGGACCTGGACAGCAAGCCCATCCCCGGCGTCTTCCCACGCCAGCTCACCCAGACCGAGGCCACCAACGGCATCGCGCAGGCCCTGTACTCCAAGGACTTCTGGGAGTACCTGACGGAGGGCCTGGACCAGGCGTACAGCGGTGACGGCAAGGTATTGATGCTGCTGTCCGACTCGATGAACGGGCGCAGCCAGAACGGCCAGTACAGCAACCTCTACGCGGCCAACGTCTCCATCAGCTGCGCCGACGACAAACCGCGGTACACGATCCCCGACGTGCAAGCCAGTCTGCCGGCGTTCCGGGCCGCCTCACCGCTCTTCGGCGACTTTCTGGCCTGGGGCATGCTCAGCTGCACCAACTGGGCCGTCCCGGGCGCCGCCGACCACCCTGACGTCAGCGCCACCGGTGCGGCGCCGATCCTCGTGGTCGGCAACACAGGCGACCCGGCCACGCCGTACCAGGGCGCGAAGAAGATGGTCGACGCGCTGGGCAAGGGCGTCGGCGTCGAGCTGACCTACAAGGGCCAGGGGCACGGCGCGTACGACAGCGGGAACAAGTGCGTGCACAACGCGGTGAACGGCTATCTGCTGGACGGGACCGTACCGCCCGCGGGAACCGTCTGCACCTAGAACCGATACCACCCCACCCGAGAAAGTGCAGGTCAAAGGGTTATCCACAGGCCTCCGCGGCGTCGGCCGCGGGCGCCTACCATGGCCTGCATGTGATCCGCGACATCCGGCGGACCACGGGCGAGGGGGAAGTTCATGACGCGTTTCGCACGGTGGACGGCCGCGGCGGCCGCCGCGTTGCTGGTGGCAGGCTGCGGCAGCGGCTCGTCGGGGGACGGCAAGGACGAGGGGAAGAACAGCGGCCGGCCGTCGGCCGGGGTGCCTTCCTCCGGCACCGCCTCGGGACTGCCCGCCTCGCTCACCTCGCAGAAGCTCGACTGGGGCCGCTGCAAGAGCTCCTCCGCGCCGGGCAGCGGCTGGCAGTGCGCGACACTCAAGGTGCCGCTGGACTACGCGAAGCCGGACGGCGAGACGATCGGCCTGGCGCTGATCCGCTCGAAGGCGACCGGCGGCCAGAGCAAGCGCATCGGCTCACTCCTGTTCAACTTCGGCGGCCCCGGCGGCTCGGGCGTCGACACGATGCCGTCGTACGAGAGCGCCGTCGGCCCGCTCCACGAGCGCTACGACCTGGTGAGCTGGGACCCGCGCGGCGTCGCCGCCAGCGAGGGCGTGCGCTGCCGCAGCGACAAGGCGATCCAGGCAGCCGAGTCCGTGGACGCCACCCCGGACGACGCGGCCGAGGAGGCCGCGTACTTCAAGGACGCCGCCGACTTCGGCAAGGGCTGCGCGAAGGCCGCCGGAAAGCTGCTGTCACACGTCTCCACGACCGACACGGCGCGCGACATGGACCTGATGCGCCAGGTCCTCGGCGACGGGACGATGCACTACCTCGGCTTTTCGTACGGGACCGAACTCGGCGGCGTGTACGCCCACTTGTTCCCCAAGAACGTGGGCCGTCTGGTGCTGGACGCCGTCGTCGACCCGAGCGCCGACACGGTCGGCCACGCCAAGAACCAGACCCTGGGCTTCCAGCGCGCCCTGGACGACTACCTCAAGTCCACCGGCCAGAACCCCAAGCAGGGCTCCCAGAAGATCGTGGACCTGCTGAACCGCATCGACGCGAACCCCCTGCCGACGGCCGACGGCCGCAAGCTCACCCAGACGCTCGCGCTCACCGGCATCGTCCTGCCCCTGTACAGCAAGGAGGGCTGGCCCCGCCTGACCAGCGCGCTCAAGGGCGCCGAGGGCGGTGACGGTTCGGGTCTGCTGGCCCTCGCCGACGGCTACAACGACCGCGATTCCTCGGGGCACTACGGCACGACGACCCATTCCCAACGGGTCATATCGTGCTTGGACGACAAGCAGCGGCCGACTCCCGCGGAGACGAAGAAGCTGCTGCCCGAGTTCGAGAAGATCTCGCCCGTCTTCGGGGACTTCATGGGCTGGGACACCGCGGGTTGGTGCCACGACTGGCCGGTCGCCGGCCAGTACGACAACCCGGAGGTCAGCGCGCCGGGCGCCGCGCCCATCTTGATCGTGGGCAACACCGGGGACCCCGCGACTCCGTACGAGGGCGCCCGCAGAATGGCCGACGAGCTGGGCAAGGGCGTCGGAGTGGAGCTCACCTGGAAGGGCGAGGGCCATGGCGCCTACGGGAGTGGGAGCGAGTGTGTCGACTCCACGGTGAACAGCTATCTACTGGACGGAACGGTGCCGAAGGACGGGAAGGTCTGCGCGTCGTAGTGGCGGGTGCGGCCGACGGGCGCGGACCTGCGCCCGGGCCGACCCGGCCGGCAAGCACCCGGCCGGCGAACCCCCGCTGGGCGAGCACCCGGCCGGCGAAGACCCGGCGCACGGATGCCCGGTCGGCGAAGCCCCGGTCGGCGAATCTCCGGCCCGCACGTGACCGGTCAACGGAAAGGGGCCCGGCACGCACGGTGCCGAGCCCCTCCCGAAAAGCCGTTCGCCTGGTACACCGGCGCCTAGTACACCGGCTTCTCCGGCTCGATCTGGTTGACCCAGCCGATCACACCGCCGCCGACGTGCACCGCGTCCGAGAAGCCCGCGGACTTCAGCACGGCGAGCACCTCCGCGCTGCGGACGCCCGTCTTGCAGTGCAGGACGATCTTCTTGTCCTGCGGAAGGGTCTCCAGGGCGGTGCCCATGAGGAACTCGTTCTTCGGGATCAGCTTGGCGCCGGGGATCGAGACGATCTCGTACTCGTTGATCTCGCGGACGTCGATGATCTCGATGTTCTCGCCGTCGTCGATCCACTCCTTGAGCTGCTTGGGAGTGATCGTCGAGCCGGCCGCCGCCGCCTGGGCCTCCTCGGACACGACACCGCAGAAGGCCTCGTAGTCGATGAGCTCGGTGACGGTCGGGTTCTCGCCGCAGACCGCGCAGTCCGGGTCCTTGCGGACCTTGACCTGGCGGTACTGCATCTCGAGGGCGTCGTAGATCATCAGGCGGCCGACGAGCGGCTCACCGATGCCCGCGAGAAGCTTGATCGCCTCGTTGACCTGGATGGAGCCGATGGACGCGCACAGCACGCCCAGCACGCCGCCCTCGGCGCAGGAGGGGACCATGCCCGGCGGCGGGGGCTCCGGGTAGAGGCAGCGGTAGCAGGGACCGTGCTCGGACCAGAAGACGGAGGCCTGGCCGTCGAAGCGGTAGATCGAGCCCCACACGTACGGCTTGTTGAGCAGGACGCACGCGTCGTTGACCAGGTAGCGGGTCGCGAAGTTGTCCGTGCCGTCGACGATCAGGTCGTACTGGCTGAAGATGTCCATCACGTTCTCGGCCTCGAGCCGCTCTTCGTGAAGGACCACGTTCACGTACGGGTTGATGCCCAGCACGGAGTCACGGGCCGACTCGGCCTTGGAGCGGCCGATGTCCGCCTGACTGTGGATGATCTGGCGCTGCAGGTTCGACTCGTCGACCTCGTCGAACTCCACGATGCCGAGCGTGCCCACGCCCGCGGCGGCCAGGTACATCAGCGCCGGCGATCCGAGGCCGCCGGCGCCCACACACAGCACCTTGGCGTTCTTCAGCCGCTTCTGCCCGTCCATGCCCACGTCGGGGATGATCAGGTGGCGGGAGTACCTGCGGACCTCGTCTACGGTGAGCTCAGCAGCTGGCTCAACCAGGGGTGGCAGCGACACGGGGACTCCGTTGGTCGGTCAATCACTACAGTTGTTCTCCCCGTAACACTGCCACGCCCTTCTTCATTCCGAGACACCCGTTCCGATCCGCGAGACGATCTCGTCCCAGTAGCCGGGCATCGTCTCCCAGGGGTCGGCCCGTCCACCGTGATCCGTGCGGTCGGTGAAGTAGATCGTGGCGGCGCCCTGCCAGCGGGCGATGCGCAGCGCTTCGTCGAGATGACCGCGCGGTACCCCGTGCACGAAGTGACAGAAACGCTCGGGCGGATAGTCGGCGGTCCACTCGGCCACCTGCGACCAGCGGTAGTCGCTCCAGGTGCCGGAGAAGGTCACCAGCTGGTCGGCGCTTTCGGCATAGCCGGGGTAGGGGTGGGTGCCGTGGCCGAAGACGAGGTGCGCGTCGTCGAGAAGCGTGCGCAGCGTGGTGACCGCCCGGCGGACCTCGGGGAGCGCGGCGCGCTCGGTGGGGCAGCGGTGCAGAAGGAAGCCACCGACCCGGTACCAGTCGAGATACCGGTGTGCGTCGGAGATCACCTCGGCGAAGGCGCGTGCGCCGTACGTCACGTCCAGGTGCCCCAGGACGCGCACGCCCGCGTTGCGGAGTCGGCCGGCCGCCTCCAGGCAGTGCGGGTCGGGGCGGATGCCCGGACCGTTGGCCACGTTCAGGACGGCCCAGTGCACGGGGGTACCGGGGCGGGTGAGTTCGCCCCACTCGGCCGGAGCGACGAGGGGGTGCGCATAGCCGGGGACGCCGAGGCCGACCCTTAAGCCCGTGCTCGCGATGTCCGTCGCGGCGCTGGTCAGATGCGGCATGCCGCCTCCATCCAGATATCGGCTAGGGATTCCTCGAGGTTGATGCGGGGCCGCCAGCCGAGCCGGTCGCGTGCGGTGCGCACATCGGCCTGCTGCCAGCTGCCGCAGCCGTCCGGGTAGGGGTACGCGACCGGCGCCCCGTGGTCCGCTTCGGTGCGGGGGTGGCCGATGGCCGACCTCATCGGTCCGGGTGGGCCGTCGAGTTCGTGCAGCGTGCCTCCGTAGCCGGCCACACGGGCGAGGACGGCGGCGGCGTCGCGCAGGCGGACGGCACGGCCCGAGCCGATGTTGATGACGCCCTGCGCGGCGGAGAGCGAGGCGGCGTGCACGGCGCGGGCGACATCGCGGACGTCGATGAAGTCGCGCTGGACGCCGAGTCCGCCGAGTTTGAGTTCGCCGTCGCCGGACTGCATGGCGCGGCGCAGGGCCTCGGCGAGGCGGCCGAGCGGGGATCCGGCGGGGGTGCCGGGGCCCGCGGGCGAGAAGACACGCAGGACGACGGCGTCGAGGCCGGAGCCGAGGACCAGTTCGGTGGCGGCGAGCTTGCTGACGCCGTAGGGGCCGCCGGGGCGCGGTACGGCATCCTCGGCCGTGGAGGAGCCGGGCTGGCTGGGCCCGTACTCGGCGCCGCAGCCGATCTGCACCAGGCGGGCACCGCAGCCGCTGCGGCGAAGGGCCTCGCAGACGGTGGCGACGGCGACGGTGTTGTGCCGGGTCAGTTCGCGGGCTCCGCCGCGGGTGGCGCCCGCGCAGTTGATGACGACCCCGGGGTGCACCGCGTCCAGGAAACGGGTGAGGGCGCCGGGGCTGCCCGAGGCGAGGTCGAACCGTACGTCGGCGTCGTCGCCCCGGCCGAGCGCGGTGAGCTGCACGGCCGGGTCGGCGAGCAGCCTGTCGGCGACGAAACGGCCGAGGTATCCGTTGGCTCCGATCAGCAGAACTCTCATCGGGCGGCTCCCGGGGCGGATTCTCCGGTTCGGGAGGTGATCATCTGGCGTTCTCCTTCGGGGTGGTGCCGTGGGTCGGACGGAGCGCCCGCGGTGTCGGCCCCGCGGGAGGGTGCGCCCGGCGCGAGGGCTGGGCCCTCGGGCGCCGGTCGCGGCTCATGGCGTCCCGCCCGGTGTGGCGTGGGCCGAGGCCCGGGTCAGGGTGCGGGTCGCGTGGATCAGGAGGACGAGCGCCGCCGCGCCGCACACCAGGGCCGGGACGGCACCCGGACCCCAGGCGTCGGTGACGGTCTCGACGGGGGTGGCGACGAACGAGCAGCCGGGCAGGCGGGCCGCGAAGACCGTGGTCAGGGCGGTCACTTCGGCCGCGCCCGCGGCGCCGAGGACGACGGCCGGGGCGTGGGTGAAGCCGCGCGTCGTGAGCAGGCGTGCGAGCAGGAGCAGCGCGCCGAGGGCACCCGCTCCGGCGTACGCGCCGGGTCCGTTGTAGGCACCGGGCTCGCTCGGTGCCTCCCGGCACAGTGCGAGCAGCGCGCCCAGGGCGCAGAGGAACAGGGCGAACACTCCCAGGAGCAGGGGCCGCACGGAGACGGCGAACTCCTCCAGGCCCCGGCTCGCGGTCAGTTTGCGGCGGGCGCCCGCGGTGAAGAGGTGGGCGCACCAGACCGCGGGGGCGCACGCCAGGGCGAGGGCCAGCACGGGTGCGGTGGCCGGGGGCCAGGGGCCGTCGGGGCCGCCTTCGATGCCGACGCTCAGCAGTCCGTCGCCGAGCAGGGCGTACGCGATCAGCCAGCAGGTCCAGGCAAGGGTGCCGCTCGTCGTGCGGTGCGTGGTGCTGAGGGGGCCTCGGCGCAGCGCGGCGCGCAGGCCGAGCGTCACCGCGAGGGTGCCGCCGGCGGCGACCGCGAGGCGCGGCTGCCCTTCGGTGAGTCGCAGCCCGGCCACGGTCCCCGCGCACAGAGCGCCCGGCAGCAGGGAGAGCGCTGCCCAGTCGGCGCGCACGCCGGGGTGTTCGGGGCCCGCGGGCCGGGGTGCCGGGTCCGCGTCGCGGGCCACGCGCGCGTACATCTCCTCGGCGAGCGAGAACACGTCCCGGTGCCGGAACCGTGCGGCGGTGCGGTCGGTCACGCCGTGCGCCTCCAGGCCCGCCGCGATCTCCAGGGGGTCGACGGCACGCTCGCAGAGTTCACGATGCCGGTGCATCAGCGCCTTCACGGGGTCCACGGCACCGCGGCGACCACCTCCGAGAGAGGTGCGGGCACCCCCCGAGTCGTTCCCCGGATCACCCCCGGCGTCGCCGCGCGCACCACCCGAGCCGTCCCGTACGAGTTCGCTCATCACGCGCCCTCCCCCGCCGGCAGCGGAGCTGTGGCGCGCACCGGCGCCCCCGCCGCCCAGCGCGGTCGTCCCGTGACCACGAGACGGGCCTCGGTCCAGCGGCCGGGTACGTGGGCCTCGGCCGGCACGCCGAACGGCAGGGGATCCCCCGCGTCGTCCACGACGAGCCGCCGGACCGGGGAACGCGAGACGATCTCCAGGTAAATGCCGTGAAATGCCGCGATGTTCTGCTCGACCGTGAAGAGTTCGAGGGCTCGCGCGCGGGCCGCCGCGCCCAGGCGCGCACGGCGTTCGGGGTCGCGCAGCAGTGCCACGCACGCCTCGGCGAGCGCCCGCGGATTGCGCGGCGGCACCACCAGCCCCGTACCGCCGATGACTTCGACGACCGCGCCGACGTCCGTGGACACGGTGGCGCGGCCGCAGAACATGGCCTCGACCAGGCTGATAGGGAAGCCTTCGACGACGCTGGAGAGGACGACCACGGCGCCGGACGCATACGCCTCCGCGAGGCTCGGGACCTCCGGGCTGCCGATCTCCTCGAAGGACACCGGGTTGTCGCCGACCGCGTGCACGCCCTCCGCCTCGTCGGGGAAGAGCTGGGCGGCCAGCGCCTTGCAGTGGGCCAGGTACAGCGCGCCCTCCGACCCGTCGGCGGGCGCGCCGACGATCCGCAGCCGGGTCTTGGGTGCCTCCTTGCGGACCTCGGCGAAGGAGTGCAGCAGTGAGATCAGGTCCTTGGCCGGTTCGATGCGGCCGACCCAGACCAGGGTGTCCGCGTCCGCGCATCCGGAGCCGTCGGCCCGCTCGCCCACCTCCGCGAAGCGGGCGGCCTCCATGCCGGGGTAGACGGTGCGCAGTTTGGCGCGGTCGGCGCCGCAGCGCTCCTGCCAGCGGCGCGCGTGGGTGTTGCCGGGCGTGATGAGCGCGGCCCTGCGGTAGACCTCGGCGGCCAGCGCGCCGTGGAAGGCCGCGAGCAGTGCCCGTACCGCGGGGGACTCCTCGGCGGCGGCCGAGGCGAGGTAGTGCGCCCGCAGCTGCACGCCGTACTCCGTCACCAGCAGGGGCACCCCGGCGAAGTGCAGGGCGAGCAGGCCGGGCAGGGCGGCCTCGCCGCCGGCCGCCGCGTGGCAGAGGTCGACCGAGCCGAGTCCGTCGTCCTCGTACCAGTCCAGCGAGAGGGGGCGCAGAGCTCGCTCGACATGAGCGGCGACGGACAGCAGGTCGGGCACACGCGCGGTACGCGCGGCGCGCAGTGCGCCGGGCGCACGGCAGGCGCGCTCCA
Source organism: Streptomyces sp. NPDC107454 (assembly GCF_055582885.1). NCBI lineage: Bacteria > Bacillati > Actinomycetota > Actinomycetes > Kitasatosporales > Streptomycetaceae > Streptomyces > Streptomyces sp. NPDC107454. The sequence goes on from NZ_JBVJPA010000008.1 coordinate 286,633, forward strand.
GGGCGCGCACAGCTCCCTCGGAACGCAGCGCCCCGACCAGCCCGCCCTCGTCGCGGGCCAGTTCCGCGAGCCCGTACAGCGCACTGCCGAAACGGTCCGCCACCACTCCGCGAGAGGCCTCCGACGCCGTCACACCGCCGGAGACCTCCGCGCCGTCGAGGACCGCAGGCGTGGCACACACGGCCGCCGCCAACTCCCCGAAGCACTCGGCGAACCGCCGGCGCGCCCGTCGCCCGTGTACCACGCCGTCGTCCTCGGCCGTCCACAGCGGAGCCGTCCGCACCCGGCTGACCTGCGGCGGCAGCTGGATCCAGCCCTCGTCCTCCTGCCGCTCGCTGCGACTGAGCGCGTAGACGTCGAACTCGTGCTGCCCGAGCCCGCGTACGAGCCGGTCGCACCAGAGTCTGGCGTCACCGCTCACATACGGATAGCCACCCTCCGTAAGCAGTCCGATGCGCACCAGTGCACCCCCGATCTCCCTATGGGGAGCCGCCGTTGACCCGGCGGCTCGCAGCGGGAAGAACGTATGCGCACATGGCGGTGGCGCGACGGACGGTTGTCCATCGCGCCACCAAAAGGGGTGAACGGTCGTAACTTTCCCGTGCGGGTCGCGTTCCGTCGCGCTACGAGATCAACCAGTCACGTTGCATCACACCGCCGTCAGCTGCTTCCGGGCCGCCCGCCGCCGCGCCGCGACCTCCGGATCCAGCGCCGGTACGGCGGCCAGCAGCTGCTTGGTGTACGGGTCGCGCGGCGACTCGTAGACCTCGTCGGCGGGCCCGTGCTCGACGATCCGGCCGCGTCGCATCACCGCGACCCGGTCGCTGACCTGGCGGACGACCGCGAGGTCGTGCGCCACGAACACGAGCGCGAGCCCGAGTTCCCGTTGCAGTTCGGCGAGCAGGGCGATCACCTGGGCCTGGGTGGTGACGTCGAGCGCGGAGACCGGTTCGTCGCAGACGATGACGCGTGGGTCGGCGGCGAGCGCCCGGGCGATACCGACGCGCTGGCGCTGTCCGCCGCTGAACTCGTGCGGGTAGCGGTCGTAGTGCGCCGCTTCGAGCCCCACGCGCTCCAGGAGTTCCCGTACGCGCCCCCTGATGCGCCCCTCCTCGCGTTCCCCGCGGGCGCGCAGGGGATCGGCGATCGACTCGCCCACGCTGCGGCGCGGGTTGAGGGAGGAGACGGGGTCCTGGAAGACCATCTGAACGTCCGGGCGCACGCCTCCGCCGGGCTTGATCTCCCCCGCCGTGGGCTCCAGCAGCCCCACGAGCATCCGTCCCAGGGTGGTCTTGCCGCTGCCGCTCTCGCCCACGATCCCGAGGGTCTCGCCCCGGTGGATCGTCAGCGACACGTCGTCGACGGCCGCGAACACCTTCTTCCCGCGTCCGAATTCGCGCCGCAGGCCGCTCGCCTCGAGAACGACCTCCTCCGTCACCGCGGAGGCGGTGCGCGGCGCGTCCACACGGGGCACCGCGCCGAGGAGTTCCTGCGTGTACGCCTGCGCGGGCGCCCCCAGGACGGCACCGACGAGGCCGTGCTCGACGGCCCGCCCGTGCCGCATGACCAGGATCTCGTCGACGCTCTCGGCGGCGACGCCCACGTCGTGCGTGACGAGGAGCAGGCCCATCCCGGTCTCCTCGCGCAGGGTGTGCAGCAGGTCGAGGATCTGGGCCTGGACGGTCACATCGAGGGCCGTGGTCGGCTCGTCGGCGATCAGCAGGTCGGGTTCGCAGGCCAGCGCCATCGCGATCAGCGCGCGCTGGCGCATACCGCCGCTGAACTCGTGCGGGCGCGAGCGCGCCCGGCGCGCGGCGTCCGGGATGCCGACGCGGTCGAGCACCTCGACGGCACGCGCGCGTGCGGCACGCCGGGAGGCCTTCACGTGCACCCGGTAGACCTCGGCGATCTGGTCGCCGACCGCGTAGTACGGGTCGAGGGACGACAGGGGGTCCTGGAAGACCATGGCGGCCTTCCCGCCGCGCAGCCGCCGCAGTTCGGCGTCGGACGCCTCCTGTACGTCGATGCCGGCCACGCGCACCGAGCCGCCGACGTCGGCTCCCGTGCCGCGGTGCAGCCCCAGGAGGGCCGAGGCGACCGTGGACTTGCCCGAGCCGGACTCGCCGACCAGGCCCAGCGCGGCGCCCTTCTCCAGCCGGAAGGACAGGCCGTCGACGGCGCGCAGCGATCCGAACCCGACCGTCAGGTCGGTGACTTCCACCAAGCTCATACGAGCACCACCCGTCGGTCGGCCACCGCGTACAGCACGTCCGCGACGGCGTTGGCGATGACCACGAAGAAGCCGATGACCAGGACCATGCCGACGACCACCGGCAGGTCGACGACGTTCACCGCGTGCACCAGCTCCTGTCCGATGCCGGGCAGTCCGAAGAGCGTCTCGGTGAGCACCGCGCCGCCGACCGCCGAGCCGACGTTGTTGGCGTTCAGCGCGATGATCGGCGCGAACGCCCCGCGCAGCGCGTGCCGCCCGATGATCGACCGCTCGCCGACGCCGTACGCCCGGAAGGTCCGGATGTGGTCCTCGGCGAGGGTCTCCAGCATCGCGGCCCTGGTCAGCCGGGCGAACGCGGCGGCCTCGATGAGAGCGAGGGAGAACCAGGGCAGCAGCAGGTTCCAGGCCCACTGTTCGGGGTCGTCGGTGAGGCCGACGTACTGCGGGAAGGGCAGCAGTTGCAGCTGGCCGCAGACGACGATCATGAGCACCAGGCCGATCACGAAGACCGGCGTGGCGACGCCCACGAGGGTGACGCCGGTCAGCACGCGCTCGGTGAGCCGGCCGCGCCGCCACGCGGACAGGATGCCGGTGCCGACGCCGAGGATCAGCCACAGCACCATCGCGCCGAACACGAGGGACAGGCTGACCGGCAGCTTCGCCAGGATCAGCTGGGTGACCTGGGTGTCGCCCTGGTACGACAGGCCGAGGCAGGGCGCCGAGCAGTGCTCCACCGAGGTGCCGGTGGAGAAGTCCTGGCCGACGAGGATGCCCTGCAGGAAGTGCCAGTAGCGCACGTACAGCGGGTCGTCGAGCCTCAACTGCTGGGCGACCTGGTGCACTTGTTCCGGAGAGCAGCGCGGGCCGCAGGTGATCTGGGCGACGTTGCCGGGGGTGGCGTAGAAGACGACGTAGACGATCACCGAGATGGCGAGCAGGGTGATCACGGTGCCGACGGTGCGACGCAGGACGAATCCTCCGAAGCCGCTCATGACGTGGCCTCCTCGGTGCTCGTGCTCTTTGCGTTCGCGTCCGCCTTGGCCTCCCGTTTGCGGCCCGTGCCGACGCGCAGGCGCGAGGCCGCGCGCGGGTCCAGGGCCGTGCGGACGCCGTCGCCGAGGACGGTCAGGGCCAGCACGGTCACCAGGAGCGCCCCGGCGGGCAGCAGCAGGTACTGCGGGGCCGCCTGGTACCAGACGTTGGCGGCCGTGAGCATCTGCCCCCAGGACGGCGTCGGGGGCTTCACTCCGACGCCGAGGAAGGACAGCGCGGCCTCGGCGGAAATGTTCATCGGCACGAGGAGCGCGGCGTAGGTGATGACGGGGGCGGCCAGTCCGGGCAGGAGTTCGCGGCGCGCGATGCGCCAGGTGTTCCAGCCGCTGAGCCGCGCGGCGGAGACGTAGTCCAGCCCCTTGAGGGTGAGGGTCTGGGCGCGCACGATCTTCGCGGTGTTGCCCCAGGCGATAAGGCCGATGACGAGCGCGACCAGCAAGGGCCGCGGGAAACTGCTGGGCACGATCGCCAGCAGGGCCAGCGACATGATCATCAACGGCATCGCGACGAAGATGTCGGTGATCCGGCTCAACAGTTGATCGATCCATCGGTTGCCGAGTGCGGCCGCGACGCCCACCACGACACCGACGAGGACCTGTACGACGGTCGCACCCAGCGCGACTCCCAGCGAGACCCGGGCGCCGCACACGAGCCGGGCGAAGAGGTCGCGGCCGGTCTGCGGTTCGACACCGAGCCAGTGGTCGCCGCTGACGCCGCCGAACGAGCCCACGGGCACACCGCCGCGCGCCGAGTCGATGAGGGACGGGTGGTAGGTGGTCGCGTCCTGGCCCTCGATCGCGGTGAGCAGCGGGGCGGCGAGCGCGAGCAGGACGAGCAGCGCGACGACGCCCGCCGCGACGAGGGCGGCGCGCTGCGTGCGCAGCCGCCGCCAGAACTGACGGGCCCCCGAGGCCCCCGGGGCGGACGCGAGGTCCGTCCCGGGGGCCTGAGAGGCGACGATTGCCTCGCTCACGGCGCTACTTCACCGCGACCTGGGAGATGTCCAGCACGCCGGTCCAGTCGCTGATCACGATGTTCTTGACCGAGCTGCCGTACAGGCGCTTGTAGACGGGGTGGAACAGCGGCACGGTCAGGGCCTGCTCGCCGATCTTCTTGTCCAGTGCGCCCCAGCGCTTGGCGGCCTCGTCAAGATTCGTCAACTTGTTGATCGCGTCGATCTCGTCATTGACGGACTTGTCGTCGAGGAAACCGGTGTTGAAGTTCGCGCCGTCCTTGACGATCTGGCGGCCGTCGAAGATCGGGGCCAGGAAGGGGCCGCCGGAGGGCCAGTCGGCACCCCAGTGGGCGAGGAAGAAGCCGGGCTCGGTCTTCACGCCGTGGATCTTGTCCCGGTAGTCGTTGTCCTCCAGGCCCTGGAGCTTGACGGTGATGCCGGCCTTCTTCAGGGCGTCCTGGAGGGCGGTCGCGATCTCCGGGCTGGTCTCGAAGTTCTTGTCGTTGGAGTGCGTGAGGGTGACGGTGATCCCGTTCGGGTGACCGGCCTCCTTCAGCAGTTCCTTGGCCTTGGCCGGGTTGCCGGACGCGCCCGCCGGGAAGTGGTCGTAGGGCGTGTAGCCGAAGGACTTCTGGTTCGGCAGGTACGTGGTCGCGGCCTCGGCCAGCGACGAACCACCGGCCGCGTTGATGACCGACGAACGGTCGACGGCGTACGCGATCGCCTGCCGCACCTTCGGGTCGTCGAACGGCTTCACCTTCGGGTTGAAGGCGATGTAGTTGGTGTAGCCGAAGTGGCCGGTGCCGACGCGTGCCGCCAGCGCCTTGTCACCCGTCACCTTGGCCAGCTCGGCCGGGCCGAGGTTGGTGTCCGTGGTGACGGCGGCGGCATCCGTGCCCTGGGACGCGGACAGCCGCTGGTTGATCACGGAGGAGTCCAGGCCCGACCGTACGTCGATCTTGTCCGGGTAGGCCTTGCGCTCGGCGTCGGTCGCCGCGGACCAGTACGGGTTGCGCTCCAGGGTGATCCGCTCGCCGTCGTTCTCGTTCTTGACGACCTTGTACGGGCCGGAGGAGACCGGGTGCTCCTCGTACTTCGTGCCGTTGTCCTTGGCCTTGGGGACGGGCGTGAACTGGGTCTGCGTGGCGAGGAAGGGGAACTCGCCCTCGGGCTTGTTCAGGTGGAAGACGATGGTCAGGTCGTCCGGGGTCTCGATCGAGGCGAGGCCCTTCTTGTCCTTGTACGGCCCCTGGTAGTCGGCTCCGCCGATGAGCCAGTCCCGCAGGTAGGGCGCGCCGCCGGAGAGCTCGGCCGCGAAGGAACGCTCGATGCCGTACTTGATGTCGGCGGAGGTGATCGGCGAACCGTCCTCGTACTTGAGGCCCTTCTTCAGGGTGTACGTCCACACGGTCGCGTTCTCGCTCGGGCGGCCGGTGTCGGTGGCGAGGTCGGGGACGACCTTGGCGCCCGCGGCCCCGTTCTCACGGTTGCGCGTGGTCAGCGTACGGAAGACGAGGGAGGGGACGTTGCCGCCGCCGGAGGTGTAGAGGCGCGCCGGGTCGAAGTCCTCCTGCGGGGTCGCGTTGAGGACGGTGAGCGTGCCTCCCTTCTGCGGCTTGGAGTCGCCACCGGCGCCCTTGGCATCGTTGTCCTTCGGCCCGCAGGCGGCCGCGCCCGCTGCCACGACCAGGGTGACGGATGCCGCGGCCACGCGGCGGGCTATGACGGACGGTTGACGCATCGGAAGACGACCTCTCGAATGATGAGACAGATTGACGAGGAGTGAGACGGAAGTGAACGGACGTCTGCCCCGGCGTCAGGTCGTCAAAAAAGGTCGCGAAGTCGGAAACCCAGGGACCAATACGGTCACCCAGGGTTACGACGGAAGCGGAAGCACGACGCACACGCCAAGGGCGGGCGTCAGCGACAGTGGATGTCTGCGACGCAGAGCGCGGTCACGCCAATCAGCGCCAGCTCGATGGCGGCGCGACGGACGGCATGACTAGACCACATGCGCAGAAATATGAACGAACTTTCGGAGCATGTCAACGTGGCCCCAGCGGCCCCCCGCGACTCCTCCGTCAACTCCCCGGATAGGGCCAGGGGTTGGCCCGACAGTGGATTCCGTCATGGTCGAGGAATTTGGTCTGCTGCTGCATGACGGGTGCGAGCTCGCCGTCCTTGTCGCAGGTGACATGGCCGTATCCGAGGCGGTGGCCGACCTCGTGGTTGATGAGCATCTGCCGGTACGGGTGAATCGCGTCACCGTAGGTCTTGGAGCCCTGCGCCCAGCGGTACGCGTTGATCATCACGCGCTCGGTGGAGGCCGAGTCGCACGACACGTTGTCCTCGGTCGTGTCCAGCCCGGACTTGGCGCACCACTCGGCGGTGGTGCCGGGGCTGGCCAGCGTGATCACGAAGTCGGGCTTGCCGGAGGAGATCCGCTCGAAGGTGCGGGCGCCGTTGTGGGCCCAACTCCGTTTGTCGTTCAGCGTCTTCTGGACGGCCTGCGCGAAGAGGGCGGCGTCGAGGCCGAGGCCTTTCTCCACATCCACCCGATATGTGTACTTCCGCCCGTTTCCGGGCGCCTTGTCGAACCCGGGGACGGCGTCGAACTTCCCCGAGGCCTTGAGGGTGGCACTGAGCGCGTACGTCACACCCATCTTCTGGTCGTACGTCAGTGGTGTCGCGCTCGGGGTCACGGACGGAGTCGACCCGGTGCCCCCGGGCGAGGCGGACGCGCGGGCGTCCAGTCCGCCACCGGCGGCGGACTGCGTCTGCGCGGTGGCGTGGTGCCGCCCGGCGGCCACCTGTCCGGCCACCACCACGGCGAGCACGGTGGTGACGGCGGCCGCGGCGATTCCGGTGAACGCCCGCCCCTTGACGCCCTTGCCCTTCTCCGCCTCCTCGGTCCCCGGCCCTTCGGTCCCGGTCCTGCCCCCGTTGACGCTCTCGCTCTCGTCGAAGGCGTCGACGTAGGCCTGCCGGAGCCCCGGGCCGGGCCCGAGCCCGGCGTCGGCCTCCTGCCGCTGCCGGGGGATGCGCGGTCCAGGTGCCCCCTGGGGCATGCCTTGGGGCGCCCCCTGGGGCATGGCCTGCGGCCCGCCGTCCGTGGCTCCCGCCGTCCGTGGGCCACCCCTGAACGCGCCCCAGCCACCGCCGGGTTCACGCTGCTCGGGATGTCCCGCACGCGCCTGGGGCACACCCCGCGCGGGGGTGCCATCGGCGAACCGCGGAACACCATGGGCCGGCGTGCCATCGGGAAGGCGCGGGAAGCCGTGCGCGGGAGTCCCGTCGGGAAGGCGTGGGAAGCCGTGCGCCGGAGTCCCGTCCGGATAACGCGGCACACCATGCGCCTGCGCGCCGTCCTGGTGACGCGAAACACCCTGCACCGGGGTCCCGCTCGCCATCCGCGGGAAGCCGTGCGCGGGAGTCCCGTCGGGAAGGCGCGGGACACCATGCGCCGGAGTCCCGTCCTGGTGACGCGGAACACCCTGCACCGGGGTCCCGCTCGCCATCCGCGGGAAGCCGTGCGCGGGAGTCCCGTCGGGGAGGCGTGGGAAGCCGTGCGCGGGCGTGCCGTCGGGAAGGCGGGGGAAGCCGTGCGCCGGAGTCCCGTCCGGATAACGCGGCGCACCATGCGCCTGCGTGCCGTCCTTGGGGCGGGGAGTGCCGGGCAGCGGAGGGCCGGCCGGCGCGGGGCGCCGAGGTCCCGGTGGTTGTGGGCCCAGGGGGCCGCGCGTGGCCCCCTGCGGCGAGGTCGCCGCAGGGCCCGCACCCGGTGCCGCCCCTTGAGCCGTGCCCGGTGCGGCACCGGGTACCGGAACCTTCGGCAGCTCCCCCGTGTCGCTCTTACCGGCCCGCCCCCGGCGACTGTGACGTCCCACGCCCCGCCTCAGCTCCCCGCGTCCACGCCGGCCGGAGAGATCAACTCGCCGGATTCCGCGAGGAGTTCGCGGAACGCCGAGGCTACCGTCTCCGGGTACTCCATCATCGCGACATGCCCCGCGTCCGGCAGTGACAGCAGCCGGGAGTCGCGGAAGGCGCGCGCCGCGCGGCGGGCCATGCGGTAGGCGACAAGCTGGTCACGGCCGCCGTAGACGAGCAGCGTCGGCGCGAGCACCCGCTCGGCCTGGCGCCACAGCCCGTGCTGGCCGCCCAGCGTGTACGCGTTCACCAGACCGCGCGACGAACGCGCCATGGCGTCCCAGAAGTAGGGCAGCGCGAGCCGCCGCTCCATCTCCTCGACCGCGTCGCGGAACCCCTCGGGCGTCACCATGCCGGGATCGCCGTAACAGAGCGCCATGACCCCGCGGACGCGCTGCTCGGCACTCCAGTCCTTGGTGAGTCGGGTGAACAGCCGCGCCACCCCCGGCACCGAGAGCAGCGCCGTCGGCCACGCGGTGCGCTGCGCGCGGATCTCCGGGAGCGCGGGCGAGATCAGGGTGAGCGTCTCGACCAGGTCGGGCCGTACGGCGGCGACGCGCGTCGCGACCGCTCCGCCGAGCGAGTTCCCGAAGAGGTGCACGGGGCCGCGCTCGGCCGCGTCGAGATAACGGATGACTGCGCGCGCGTGCCCGGTCACCGAGTAGTTGCCGTCGTCGGGCGGCGGCGAGTCCCCGAAGCCGGGCAGATCGAGCGCCTCGCTGTCCACGAGCCCGTCGAGCAGCGGCATCAGCGCCGACCAGTTCTGCGAAGAACCGCCCAGCCCATGGACGTACAGGGCGGGCGGCAGTCCCTCGCGCGCGGGCGGTCTCGAACGCACGGTCAGGGTGATCCCGGGCAGACCCACCGATCGCAGGCGCTCGCCCTCCGCGACCCGGACGGTCCCGACCCTCGGCGTGACGGTGGTGGCCAGCGCGGCGGGCAGCTCGGTCGAAGACATGCGGCAATGTTACGAGACGATCACGCAGTGGTTCATGTGTTCGCTGTCACAGATCGTGCGCGGATCGTCTAGCGCCTCGATCGGGTGTCTCCTAGGCTTCGATCGAGGGCACTCGTACGTACACCAGGATCCGCACCAGGGATCCATACCCAGGGATCAGGGATCCGTACATCAGGAGCGCACTCGCACCGCTCGGGAAGAGGAATCATGACAGTCGACCCGACAGACCCCGAGACCTTCAACGACCGGTTCCGGGAGGTCCTTGACCCGGAAGCCCCGGAGGCGGACCTCGCCGAGCAGCTCAGCGAACTGGATCCGGTGGACGACATCGACCCCGAACCCCCCGGTGACCCCCTCAACGCCAACGAGGCCGACCTCGCCGAGCAGGCCAGGGTCGTCCGGCTCAACGAGGACGACTACAGGGGATGACCCCATGTGACCGGACCCCGCCGACCAGCGGTATCCGGTGTCGCGTCATGCCCTTCTCACCCCGTTCGTCACCCTCTGTGTCGTTATCGCACGCGTCCGGTCCGTGAAATTCTGCGCTCGCACCGCGCACAGTGGGGTTACCGAAAAGTACGATGGCGGCGCGGCGCACACCGCATGTGGACAATTTTGGGAGGCGGCGTGACAGCCATCGAGCAGACAGAGGCGGCACGCCCGCGGGGCACTCGCCTGCCGCGCCGTGCCCGACGCAACCAGCTCCTCGGCGCCGCCCAGGAAGTATTCGTTGCGCAGGGGTATCACTCGGCCGCCATGGACGACATCGCCGAGCGCGCGGGCGTCAGCAAGCCGGTTCTCTACCAGCACTTCCCGGGCAAGCTCGACCTGTATCTCGCGCTGCTGGACCAGCACTGCGAGTCCCTGCTGCATGCGGTACGGACGGCGCTCGCGTCCACCACGGACAACTCGCTGCGCGTCCGCGCCACGATGGACGCCTACTTCGCGTACGTCGAGGACGACGGCGGCGCCTTCCGGCTCGTCTTCGAGTCCGACCTGACGAACGAGCCCGCGGTCCGCGAGCGCGTCGACAAGGTCACGCACGAGTGCGCGGAGGCGATCTGCGAGGTCATCGCGGAGGACACCGGTCTCTCGCGCGCCGAGTCGATGCTCCTCGCCTCGGGCCTGGGCGGCCTCGCGCAGGTGGTGGCCCGCTCCTGGCTGCACAGCGACCGCAGCGTCCCGCGCGACCAGGCGGTGCAGCTGCTGACGTCACTGGCCTGGCGGGGTATCGCGGGTTTCCCGCTGCACGGCACCGATCACCACTGACTCACGCCCGACGCCCGACGACTCACGCCCGACCGCCCTGATCCGTCTCTTTGTTCCCGTCCGCTGTTCGCTCTTGGCGTTCTCGGCCGGAACGTGCACGTCCCCTCACCGGGCTAATGTGTGCAGCGTACGGCGCGGAGAGACGCGCACATGACTGACCGTCGGAGGGACAAAGCCGTGGAGGTCAAGATCGGCGTGCAGCACGCGCCCCGCGAGATCGTTCTGGAGAGCGGTCAGACCCCGGAAGAGGTCGAGCGCGCGGTGTCCGAGGCGCTGGCAGGCAAGTCGCAGCTGCTGAGCCTCGTGGACGACCACGGCCGCAAGGTCCTGGTTCCGGCCGACCGCCTCGCGTACGTGGAGCTCGGCGAGCCCACCCAGCGCAAGGTGGGATTCAGCGCGCTGTAGTTCAGGCGAGCGGAAGGGGCCCGGTGACGCTGTCGCCGGGCCCCTTCGCATGCACCTCGCATGCACCTCGCATGCGCCGGAACCGAATCCTCCGCGCACGTCGTGCCGAGCCCGTACCCGCGGTCTCACCACCACGAATGGAGCACAGAACATCCACAGGGGAGGATTGCGTTCCGCACCTCGGGGGTAAACCCGCTACGACCGATTTGCACCGGCCGTGCGGGAGGGACCCTCACCATGTTCTTGGAAGCGCTCGGCGCCGCGATGCTCGGTCTCGCGCTGGCATGGGGGGCGGCGTACCGCCTGCCGCACCGACTGCCGAGCCGCGGTCTGGTCCTGTCGACCGGTGTCGCCGGAGCCCTGTTCGGGGCCTTCCTGACGCACACGGCACTGGGCTCCGGCCACTTCCTGGTCATCCTCGCCGGCGCCGTGATCGTCTCCGCCGCGCTGCTGTCGCTTCTGCTGCGCCCCGCGGAAAGATTTCGCCGCCGCTCGGCGACGGCGTGACCGAAGCGGGCGACGGCGAAACTCCTGAGGCCGACAAGCCCCACGGAAACCAAGGAAACCGGGGAAACCAAGGAAACCGAGGGGACCGGGGAAACCGGGTCTAGGCCGCCAGGCCCAGTGCCGCCATCCGCTTGGTGTGGGCTTCGGTGATCCGCGAGAACATCCGGCCGACCTCCGCGAGGTCGAACCCGTCCGCCACGCCGCCCACGAGCATCGTCGACAGCGCGTCACGGTCCGCGACGACCCGCTGCGACTGCGACAGCGCCTCGCCCATCAGCCGCCGCGCCCACAGCGCGAGCCGGCCGCCCACGCGCGGGTCCGCGTCGATGGCGGCGCGCACCTTCTCGACGGCGAAGCTCGCGTGCCCGGTGTCGTCGAGGACACTGAGCACGAGCCCGCGCGTGTCGGCGTCGAGCCGCGCGGCGACCTCACGGTAGAAGTCGCTGGCGATCGAGTCGCCGACGAACGCCTTGACGAGGCCCTCCAGCCAGTCCGAGGGAGCCGTCTGCCGGTGGAAGCCGTCGAGCGCGGCGACGAACGGTTCCATCGCCTCGGTCGGCTCCGCGCCGACCGCGGCGAGCCGGTCCCGCAGCCGCTCGAAGTGGTGGAACTCGGCCGACGCCATCTTCGCCAGCTCGGCCTTGTCACTGAGCGTCGGGGCCAGCTTGGCGTCCTCCGCGAGCCGCTCGAACGCCGCCAACTCGCCGTACGCGAGCGCTCCGAGCAGGTCCACGACCGCGGCGCGGTACTGGGGGTCGGCGGCGGCCGTGTCCCAGTTCTGCGCGGCGACTCCGGTGGCCGCGGGGGTGGTCTTGTCGGTGGCCTCGGCGGAGGGGTCAGCGGCGTTGTCAGGCGTCGTCATGAAGCGCACAATAGCCCGCTCGACGCAACAGGGAAGTCCCTGGTCAATGAGTGTGACGACGACTACGTGACCAAATCGGCCATCGCGTATGCGCGATTCCGGGGTATGGTGGTAATGCGCCCGGCGAGTATTCGACGGGCCGCACGAATGAGGATGCCCGGTCGGTGGCCCGATCGGCTCCGACCCGACAGCCCTCCTCGTCCGTACGGCACATCGCGTACGACATCCGGAGGGAACCCTCAGCGGTACGAGAGCTCGAGCGTCGGCAGTGGTCCCATGCCACTCGGCCCGCCCGTCAAGAGCGGCCGACGTCCCCGGCACGGTCCCCGACACGACCCCCGCGCTCGCCTCGCACCGCGTACACAGAAGAGGCAGCACCCTGACTACGACTTTCCGAGAGCTCGGAATCCTTCCCGAGACGGCCGAAGCCCTTGAAGCCGTCGGCATCATCACCCCCTTCCCCATCCAGGAGATGACGCTCCCCGTAGCCCTTTCGGGCTCCGACGTCATCGGCCAGGCCAAGACCGGCACCGGCAAGACGCTGGGCTTCGGCCTCCCGCTCCTCGAGCGTGTCACCGTCCCCGCGGACGTCGAGGCGGGCCGGGCCCAGCCCGAGCAGCTCACCGACGCCCCGCAGGCCCTCGTCGTCGTCCCGACGCGCGAGCTGTGCACCCAGGTGACCAACGACCTGCTGACCGCCGGCAAGGTCCGCAACGTACGCGTTCTCGCCATTTACGGCGGCCGGGCGTACGAGCCGCAGGTCGAGGCCCTCAAGAAGGGCGTCGACGTCGTCGTCGGCACCCCGGGCCGACTGCTGGACCTCGCGGGCCAGAAGAAGCTCAACCTCAAGCACATCAAGGCGCTCGTCCTCGACGAGGCCGACGAGATGCTCGACCTGGGCTTCCTGCCCGACGTCGAGAAGATCATGAACATGCTGCCGGCCCGCCGTCAGACCATGCTGTTCTCGGCGACCATGCCGGGTGCGGTCATCGGTCTCGCGCGTCGCTACATGTCGCAGCCCACGCACATCCGCGCCACGGCGCCGGACGACGAGGGCGCGACGGTCCGCAACACCGCGCAGTTCATCTACCGCGCGCACAACATGGACAAGCCCGAGCTGGTCGCACGCATACTGCAGGCCGAGGGCCGCGGGCTCGCGATGGTGTTCTGCCGCACCAAGCGGACGGCGGCGGACCTCGCCGACCAGCTCCAGCAGCGCGGCTTCGCCTCCGGCGCGGTCCACGGCGACCTCGGCCAGGGCGCCCGCGAACAGGCACTGCGCGCGTTCCGCAACGGCAAGGTCGACGTCCTCGTCTGCACCGACGTCGCCGCCCGCGGCATCGACGTCGAGGGTGTCACCCACGTCGTCAACTACCAGTCCCCCGAGGACGAGAAGACGTACCTGCACCGCATCGGCCGTACGGGCCGCGCGGGCGCCAAGGGCATCGCGATCACCCTCGTCGACTGGGACGACATCCCGCGCTGGCAGCTCATCAACAAGGCGCTGGACCTCGGCTTCAGCAACCCGCCGGAGACGTACTCCACGTCCCCGCACCTCTTCGAGGAACTGAACATCCCGGCCGGCACCAAGGGTGTCCTGCCGCGTTCCGAGCGCACCCGCGCCGGCCTCGCGGCCGAAGAGGTCGAGGACCTCGGCGAGACCGGCGGGCGTGGCGGTCCGCGCGGCCGCGGTGGCCGTTCGTCGGCGCCCGCGCCCGTGGAGCGCGAGCGTGAGCGCCCGGCGCGCACGCCCCGCCGCCGTCGCCGTACGCGCAACGGTTCCGCGCTGGAGGAGACGGCCACGACGCCGGCCCCGGAGACGACCACCGAGCCCACCACCGCGGAGGCCACGGAGCCCCGCACCCCGCGCCGCCGTCGCCGTACGCGCGCCGGGGGTACGGGGGAGACGGTGGCGGCTGCCGCCACCGTCGCCGAGCCGTCGGTGAGCGAGGCCCCGCAGGCCGCGGAGACCGCGGTCGCCGTGGCCGAGGGCGTGGTCGAGGCCACGCCGGAGGACGCGGTCGCGAAGCCGCGTCGCCGTCGGACCCGTAAGACGGCGGAGGCCGCTCCCGCCCCGGTCGAGACCGTGGCTGTCGTCGCGGAATCCGCGCCCGTCGTGGAAGCCGTCGCCGAGGCCGTCGCGGAGACTCCGGCCAAGCCGGTTCGTCGCCGTACCCGCAAGGCCGCCGAGGCTGTCGTCGACACGGCCGAGGGCGTGGTCGAGGCCGCGCCGGAGGCCCCCGCCACCC
>NZ_JBVJPA010000008.1:301149-549247 GCF_055582885.1 Streptomyces sp. NPDC107454
AAGCCGCGGCGTACGCGGGCCAAGGCCACGGCCGAGGCGCCCGCCGAAGCCGCCGTGGACAGTGCCGAAGCCCCGGCCAAGCCCGTCCGTCGCCGCACTCGCAAGGCCGTCGCGGATTCCGTCGCGACTGCCGAGGCCGTCACGCCCGTCGAGGCCGAGATTCCGGCGCAGACCGCCGCCGCCGTCGTCGTGGCCGAGGCCGTCGCGGAGGCTCCGGCCAAGCCGGTTCGTCGCCGTACCCGCAAGGCCGCGGAGCCCGCGGAGGTCGCGGTCGACACGGCGGAGGGTGCCGCCGAGGCGCCGGTCACCAAGCCGCGGCGTACGCGCAAGGCGGCGGTGGCCGTGGTGGACGCGGTCGAGGCCGCGCCGGAGGCCCCCGTCACCAAGCCGCGGCGTACGCGGGCCAAGGCCACGGCCGAGGCGCCCGCCGAAGCCGCCGTGGACAGTGCCGAAGCCCCGGCCAAGCCCGTCCGTCGCCGGACCCGCAAGGCCGTCGCGGAGACCGTCACGGAGACCGTCGAGGCGGCGATTCCCGCCCAGTCGGCAGCCGTTGACGAGCCGGAGGCCAAGCCGCGTCGACGTGCCCGCAAGGTCGCGGAGCCCGCGGTCGCCGCGGAGACGGCGCCCGAGGCGGCAGCGCCGCGTCGGCGTACGCGCAAGGCGGCGGCTGCCGCGGAGCCCGCGGAGAGCTGATCCTCAGCCCGATGGCCCGGTCCCACATGCAGTGGGGCCGGGCCATCGGCGTTCTCGAACGCCGGACGAGCCGGGGGCTTTCAGGGGCGCGGGGAACTGCGCGCTCAGCCCCACCGACCGTCAGCCGGACAACTACGGGTGGGCGGGGAGCCGGGGCGCAGCCCCGCCCGATAGCCTCGGGGCATGAGCAGGCCCCCCTCCTTCGCGCCGCCCGCCGGTGTCCGTGCCTACCGTCTCCGCACCGCCCGCGGCGAGTTCGCCGCGCTCGACGCCGCGCCGCAGGCGCAGCTCAAGGGAACCGTGCTGCTGCTGCCGGGTTTCACCGGCAGCAAGGAAGACTTCATCGCGCTGCACGAGCCGCTCGCGGCGCGCGGGTACCGTACCGTCGCCGTGGACGGCCGCGGGCAGTACGAGAGCGACGGCCCCGAGCACGACGAATCGGCGTACGAGCAGGCCGAGTTGGCGAAGGACGTGCTCGCCCAGGCGGCAGCCGTCGGCACCCCCGTGCACCTCGTCGGCCACTCCCTCGGCGGACTGGTCGCCCGCGCCGCCGTCCTCCTCGACCCGGCCCCCTTCGCCTCGCTCACTCTCATGGCCTCGGGCCCCGCCCAGATCTCCACCTCCCAGCAACAGCGCGTCAAGCTGCTCCGGGACTCCCTCGCCGTGATGGACATGGCCCAGGTGTGGGACGCCATCCAGGCGATGGAACCGCCGGAGGAGATCGACACCGCCGATCTCGACGGTGGTCTGGACGACCGCGAGGACCTGCGGCGCCGCTGGCTGCTCACCCGCCCGGCCCAGCTGATCGCGACCGGCCGTCAGCTGTGCACGGAGCCCGACCGCGTCGCCGAGCTGGCCGCCGTACCCCTGCCCAAGCATGTGCTGTCCGGTGCGTTCGACGACACCTGGCCGGTGCCGCTCCTGGACGACATGGCCGTACGTCTCAAGGCCCGGCGCACGGTCGTACGAGGAGCCGAGCACTCCCCGAACACGGACCAGCCCGAGCAGACAGCCCTCGCCCTCGCCAAGTTCTGGGATCAGACGCAGGAGTGATCCGGGTGCGGACCCCGGTGGAAGCCAGAACCTAGTACTGCGCTTGCAAGTGCTCCCAGAAGCCGTCCCTGAGCGCGCGGCGCAGGTCCGCCTGGCCCCGCAGGGAGTACTGCAGCAGCCCCTCGGCCTCGACCAGCAGATCCTGGTCGACCGAGCCGGGCAGGTAGGGGTGGCCGGGCAGCAGCTCCACCAGCGCCTCGCGCCCCCGCGCGGCCAGCCACTTCGCGGCGATCTGGGCGCCCACGAACCGCACGTCCTCGCGGGTGGGCCGGCTCGCCGCCGTCGGGTCGTAGGTCGCGGAGGTGCGCCGCGACACGTAGGGCTTGAAGAATTCGAGGTCGAACGTGCGCTGGCTGTCGACCTCCCACAGCAGCGGCTCGGCCTGGTTGCGGCCCTCGGGCGCCTCGATGCCCCAGAGGTGGACCCGCGCCCCGTACCCCTGCGCCGCCTCGACCGCCGACACCAGGTCCTCGTCGCCGCCGAGCAGCGCGGCGTCGCTGATGGCGCGGTGCCGGGCGAGGGACTCCAGGTCGGAGCGGATGAGGGAATCGACGCCCTTTTGCTGGTTGTTGGCGTTGAGGTTGCCCAACCGGACCTTCACGTCCGGGAGTTCGGCGATCGACTGCTGTTCCGCGGTGTGGATACGGCGGCGTGCGCCGTCGTACCAGTAGACGCGCAGCAGCCTGCTGTCGGCGAAGATGGTGCGGGCCCTGTCGATGAGCGCGTCGATGAGGCCTTCGGCGTCGAGGTCGAAGGCGCGGCGGTCCTCGGTCCCGGCGACGAGCCGCCCCGCGGCCGCGTACAGGTATCCGGCGTCGACGAAGATCGCATGGGTCGAGGGCGTCTTTGCCACCTCGGCGAGCATGCGCTGGAGCAGCTCGTTCGTGCGGTCGATGCGGGCGCCGAGCGCCGCGTGGTCGTCGTTCATCACCTCCATTGTCCCGGCGGTCACGCTGCGAACACAACCGGTCCCGTTCAGTCTCCTTCAGACTTCTTACCCGACAGTAATTAGGTTCTCGAAAAATTTCCTTAGCGTAGGGAATGTTTGTAACACGCACCCCGTTGAATACGAACGGAAGCGTGAGCACCGACGTCTCGCGCACCGCACGCCAGTAGTTCTCCTCAGGAGGATGACCAGACGAAGGGAGAAGCCCATGCGCTTCGAAATCATGCGACTCGACGATGTCGACGGCACGCCCGTGGACACCACCGTTGTAGACGCCGCCTCCGTCAACCGGATCGTTCAGCAGGCCGCCGCCATCGGGCAGCGACTGTGGATCCGCCCGGCCGAATCGTCCGCTTCATAACATTTCAGAGCAGTTCGAAGCATCACGGAGCAGTTCACCTCCGGGCGGACGCCTTCAGATTTCAAAGCCCCGTACGGCACGACGCCGTACGGGGCTTTGCGTGTTCTCACCGGCTCACGGTCAGCCCGCCCGGATCACCTGGGTGATCCCGTTGATGATCTGCTGCACGGCGATCGCGGACAGCATCATGCCCGCGAGCCGGGTCACCAGCACGACACCGCCGTCCTTGATGACGCGGATGATCAGCAGCGAGTAGCGCATGACCAGCCACAGGACGACGTGGATGGCGAGGATCGCGACCCACACGGACACCTGGGTGGCGACGGTGTCGGCCTTCTGGACCGCGAGGATCACCGACACGATCGCGCCGGGGCCCGCCAGCAGCGGCATCCCGAGCGGTACGAGGGCGACGTTGACGTCCTTGGTCTGCTTGGGCTCGTCGGTCTTGCCGGTCAGCAGGTCGAGGGCGATCAGCAGGAGCAGCAGCCCGCCCGCGATCATCAGCGCGGGCACGGACACATGCAGGTAGTCGAGGATCTGGTGGCCGAGGAGGCCGAAGACGGCGATCACTCCGCCGGCCACACAGACGGCCTGGAGGGCCATCCGCTTCTGGACCTTGGCGGGGCGTCCCGCGGTGAGCGCGAGGAAGATCGGGGTGATCCCGGGGGGATCCATGATGACGAAGAGGGTGAGGAAGAGGGAGCCGAAGACGGCGACGTCGAACATGAGTGAGTGAGGCCTTGCGAAGGTGGGGAGATCGGCGCGGCGAGATCTGCCGCCACCGCTGGGGAAAGGCGTTCCGCCGGGCGGAACGGAGGCACACGACGGCCGGCGTGGGGCATGTTGCCGGGCACATTCATTGCCGTGCGCTGTGCAGTGCGCTTTGTCAGGCGCTCTGTCGGATGCTTCGAGGAACCTGGGGCGCGAAGGCGGGTGTCAGGCTCCGCCGGTGCCCGGGACGGGGAACGCCCCGGTCGCACGCCGGGTGATCTCGCCGTACACCTCGGGGTCGGTGGTGAACTCCCCGAGCACACAGGTCTTGCGGCTGCCGTGGTAGTCGCTGGACCCTGTGGCGAGCAGCCCCAGGTCGGCGGCGAGGCCGCGCAGCCGGGCGCGGGTGGCAGGCTCGTGGTCCATGTGGTCCACCTCGATGCCGTCGAGACCGGCGGCGGCCAGGTCGGCGATCGCGGACTCCGGCACCGTCCGGCCGCGCTTGGCGGCAGCCGGGTGCGCGAACACGGTCACGCCGCCCGCGGCCTTGACGAGGCGGATCGCCTCGAAGGGGTCGGTCTCGTGCTTGGGGACGTAGGCCCGCCCGCCGTCGGCCAGCCAGTCCTGCGTGAAGGCGTCGGAGACGCTGTCCACGACCCCCAGCTCGACCAGGGCGGAGGCGACGTGCGGTCGCCCGACGGATCCGTCGCCCGCGATGCGCGCGACCTGCTCCCAGGTGACCGGCACACCGAGCTCCTGGAGCTTGGCGACCATCGCCCGGGCACGCGGCACGCGGTCGTCGCGCACCAGCTCGCGCTCGGCGAGCAGCCCGGGCTCCTCGGGGTCGAAGAGGTAGGCCAGCATGTGCATGCTGATGCCGTCGAGGCGGCAGGAGAGCTCGGCGCCCGTGACGAGGGTGAGCCCCTCGGGCAGCGCGGCCAGCGCCTCCGCGTACCCGCGGGTCGTGTCGTGATCGGTCAGCGCGACGACGTCGAGACCGGCGGCGCCTGCGTTGCGCACCAGCTCGGCGGGGGTGTCCGTACCGTCGGAGGCGGTGGAGTGGGTGTGCAGATCGATACGCACGACGCGGACTCCAGGCGATGACGGGGTGAGAGGGGACGCTCAAGCATAACGGGAGTTCCGAGCGCCTTGTCACACCCGCAAGTCCCGGGCGCCCCCTACAACCAACCCGTACGAAGCGGCCCGTCAGGAGCGCGGGGAACCGCGCGCTCAGCCCGGAACAACCCGCACGCGCCCCACGCAACCACCCGAAGACCCAAGGACTCCAGGACTCAAGGACCCAAGGCGCCGCACACCACAGCGGAGCGCTACGGCTCCAGGATCCGTGGCGACAACGCCCCGCACGGCAGCAGATCCACCTCCGCCCCCGCGTCCCGCAGATCCGTCAGCACCAGCTCGTCGTACATCAGCAGCCCCGACTGCTCGGGCCACACCACCGCCCACACCCACAGCCCCAGCGCCTCGCCCGCGAAGACGGCACGGTCGTCGGGGCTGCCGGTCACATGCCAGAGCGGGGTCGGGCGGCCGGCCGCGAGGACCTTCGCCTGGGGTGGTTTCTCGACGTTCATGTACGGCCCCGGGTCGGGTCCGTCGACGCCCGCGTACCGCGCGCCGAGGCCGACGCCGAGCTCCTCGGCGACGAGGATCAGCTCCCCTATGCCGCCGAGCGGTCCGGGGCCCGAGCAGGCCACGGCCGTCGCGCGCCCTCCGCTGCGATCGTCACCGGCGAAGGCCGCGCCGGTGAACAGCCAGCCGACCGGCAGCGGCCACGGCATCCACACCGGCACCTGGGCACGGTGCACCACTACACCGAGGGCCTCGACGCTGGGCGGGATCACGGGCTGCAGCGGATACACGGCCCCGTGCGCATCGCACTGCCAGGAGTCGGCAAAGAGGCCGGGAGCCCTGACCCGGCCACCACACTTCGGGCAACTGGGTTCGCCCCTCATAGGGCCCCACGGTCCTCCCCGTATTTCGCCGCGTCAAGGACGATCACCCGTCCGGAGCGTGGCGGTCACCCGATGGAACTAGATGCAGCTTGCATTAATTAGCCCTTCTAACTTATTATGTGTATACGCCAACGATCTCTCCACACGCAGTCGAGGAGCGAGCATGACCAACACCACGGGAGGTCCCGCCGAGGGGGACACATTCGACGCCGGCGCGGGCAGCATCCTGCGGCAGCCGAAGGCCGTCTGGGCGACCGCCGGCGCATCCGTCGTCGCCTTCATGGGCATCGGGCTCGTCGACCCGATCCTGCCCTCCATCGCCAAGGGCCTGGACGCCACCCCGAGCCAGGTCTCGCTGCTGTTCACCTCGTACTTCCTGATCACCGCGGTCGCGATGCTGGTGACCGGCTTCGTCTCCAGCCGCATCGGCGGCAAGAAGACCCTGCTGCTCGGCCTCGCGCTCGTCGTGGTCTTCGCGGGGCTCGCGGGCACGTCGGGCTCGGTCGGCGAACTCGTCGGCTTCCGGGCCGGCTGGGGCCTGGGCAACGCGCTGTTCGTCTCCACCGCCCTCGCCGTCATCGTCGGCGCGGCGGCCGGCGGCAGCGCCGCGGCGATCCTGCTCTACGAGTCCGCGCTCGGCCTCGGCATGGCGTGCGGGCCGCTGCTCGGCGCCCTGCTCGGCAACGCCAGCTGGCGCTACCCCTTCTTCGGCACCGCGTTCCTGATGGCGGTCGGCTTCCTGTGCATCACGGCGTTCCTCAAGGAGCAGCCGAGGCCCGCGAAGAAGACCTCACTGCTCGACCCGATCAAGGCGCTCGGCCACGGCGGCCTCGCCTCGGCGGCCGTGTCGGCGTTCTTCTACAACTACACGTTCTTCACCGTGCTGGCCTTCACCCCGTTCGTGCTGAACATGACCCCCTACAAGTCGGGCGCCGTGTTCTTCTGCTGGGGTCTGCTGCTCGCCGTCTTCTCGGTGATCGTGGCACCGCGGATGCAGGCACGGTTCGGCTCGCTCAAGGTGCTGGGCGGCTCCCTGGTCCTGCTCGCCGCCGACGTGCTCGTGCTCGGGTACGGCAACCACACCACGGCCGTGGTCTGCACGATCCTGTCGGGCGCCTTCATCGGCGTGAACAACACCGTCTACACCGAACTGGCGCTCGGCGTGTCGGACGCGCCGCGCCCGGTGGCGAGCGCCGGCTACAACTTCGTCCGGTGGTTCGCCGCCGCGGCCGCGCCCTACTTCGCGCCGAAGATCGAGGAATGGAGCGACATCCACATCCCGTTCGTGGTCGCCGCGGTCACCGCCGTGATCGGAGCGGTCGTGGTCTTCGTACGCCGCGACGCGCTCTCCCACGAGGCCGAGGAGCTCCAGCCGAAGCACGCCACCGAGGACAGTGTGACCGTGTTCGCCAACTGACTGATTTCCCGTACTCAATCCAGCGGAACGGATGTGCGCGAGGGATCGCGCAGGTCCGTTCCGCGGTTCAGCCAGCGTTCCTGAAGGGCCCCGGCGCCGTGCACACGCTTCCACGCGGCCTCGTTCGGCGTCATCGGGAGCAGCGGCAGGAACCGTACGGGATCGGCGGGCGCGGCCAGCTCCAGGTCCTCGACCAGGCCACCGGACTCCGCGACCAGGACCGAGGTGAACGGCGCGCCGGGCCACAGCGCCCCGCCCACGTCGAGCGAGGCACCAGGAGCCACGATCAGCCCCTCGACCTGCGGGGACGCGGCGAGCACGGCGAGCGGGCGGAGCACCTTGTCGGTGTCGGCGGCGCCGGGGCGGACCGACAGGACCAGCTCCGCGCGCGGGCCCTTCACCGGGTCGGCGAGGACCGCCGTGGGGTCCGCCATCGGCTGGGCGGACATACCGAGCGTGGCGTAGCGGACGACGTCACCCTCTGTGAAGCGCAGCACTTCGATACGGTCGGTGCCGAGGAAGGTGACCGCGGCCCGGGCGTCGGGTTCGCCCAGCGCAGAGCGCAACCGGGCCTCGACCAAAGGAAGAACATCAGCCATGAGCCGAGCATAGAACTCGTCAGTAACGGGCAAAGCGGCGGCTTGACGCTTCAGTGCGCTGATAGTCTTGGCCGCTGGTCGGGGCAGCACGCAGAAGCGTCGCTCTCAAGCTCCGACGCACTGAGACTGACTGTCTTCCCCACGGGGGGAGCCAGCTCCCCCACGGGGGATGGATCGTCCCTCACGGGGGACCGACCGGAGGAGGTGGGGCTGCAATGGACCGAAGTCGACCTGGCAGTACCACCCGCTCTTCCGGTCGCTGAAGTTCTGTAGCTGGTTCCAGCCGCTCCCCGGCTCCCGTAGCTCTGTCGGCTGCTGCCTCCTGCAAACGTGTGCATACGTGTCAACGTTGTCCCGGTGCACCACGGAAGAGCGCTTCGTTTCCGCCTGATCCATCCGATCTGTCTGATCTGAATCAGTAGCGAAGCTGCCACCGCGACGGTGCGGTGCTCCCCGCTTTGTGGACGTGCCAAACATCCGCAGTCAGGACGTCCCCATTCCGGGTAGTTTCAACCGTCGTCGGTCGCCTCCGTTGCGAAGGAGCCCGTCATGTCGATGATTCGTGACCTGCGTGCCGCGGTCCGTCCCCGTCCCTCGCTGCGCAAGGACAGTGGCTCGTACGACCACACCCGCGCCCCCGGGACCAACTCCGCCGTGGTCGACTGCGCCGTCTACCGCGACGGCGCCCGCGTCCAGACCCCCGAGCCGCTGACGCCCCAGGAGGCGATGCGGCTGGTGCACCGCGACGGCGGTTTCGTGTGGATCGGTCTGCACGAGCCCACGGAGGCCGAATTCGCCGGTATCGCGGGCGAGTTCGGACTGCACCCGCTGGCCGTCGAGGACGCCGTCCAGGCCCACCAGCGACCCAAGCTGGAGCGCTACGACGACTCCCTGTTCACCGTCTTCAAGACCATCCACTACGTCGAGCACGACGAACTCACCGCCACCAGCGAGATCGTGGAGACCGGCGAGGTCATGTGCTTCACCGGGCGGGACTTCTTCATCACCGTCCGGCACGGCGGGCAGGGCTCGCTGCGCGCGCTGCGGCACCGGCTGCAGGACGACCCCGAGCTGCTCGCCAAGGGCCCCTCCGCCGTGCTGCACGCCATCGCCGACCACGTCGTCGACGGGTACATCGCGGTCGCGGACGCCGTGCAGGACGACATCGACGAGGTGGAGACCGAGGTCTTCTCGCCGGGCCGCAAGGGCACCCCGCGCGGCACGGACGCCGGCCGCATCTACCAACTCAAGCGCGAGGTGCTGGAGTTCAAGCGGGCCGTGTCCCCGCTGCTGCGCCCCATGCAGCTGCTGAGCGAGCGCCCGATGCGGCTGATCGACCCGGACATCCAGAAGTACTTCCGCGACGTCGCCGACCACCTCGCCCGCGTCCAGGAGCAGGTCCTCGGCTTCGACGAACTGCTCAACTCCATCCTCCAGGCCAACCTCGCGCAGGCGTCCGTGACGCAGAACGAGGACATGCGCAAGATCACTTCCTGGGCCGCGATCATCGCCGTACCGACGATGGTCTGTGGCGTGTACGGCATGAACTTCGACTACATGCCGGAACTGCACTGGAAGTTCGGCTACCCGCTGGTGCTGGGCGCCACGGTCGGGATGTGTCTGTCGATCCACCGGATCCTGAAGCGCAACGGCTGGCTCTGAGCGCACCGGGTGACCGCCTGGTGCCCCTGGATAGGCTGGGCCCATGACGGAACAGCTGCTCGACCGGGCCCTCGTCGAGGAGGCCACGAAGAAGTCCGGGCTGATCTGGGTGCGCAGCGGCGGCGTGCCGGCGCATGAGGCGCCCGGCGCCGAGGCACCCACCCGGGCCCTGTGGCACGTGTGGCACGACGGCGCGGCCTGCCTGGTCGGCGACGGGCCCGGAGAGCAGCCGCTGCCCGGGCTCGTCGACGGGGGCGACGCGGTCGTCGTCGTCCGCAGCAAGGACAAGGGCGGCCGGCTGGCCGCGTGGACCGCGAAGGTGGTCGAACTCGCGCCCGGCTCCCCCGCGTGGGAGGCGACGGTCGCCGAGCTCAAGGGCAAGCGTCTGAACGCGCCCGACGGCGAGGAGATGCCGGCCCGCTGGGCCCGCGAGTGCCGGGTGCTGCGCCTGGAGCCCCGGGCGGGCACCCTCCCGCTGCCGGACGGCTCGCTGGCCGCCACGCCGGTCCCGTCCCCCGCGACCACCCGCCAGCCGATCCCGGCCGCCGTACCGCGCCTGCTCTTCAGGAAGCGGGGACGCCGCTAGGGCCTTGTCCGGCGGAGAGGCCCTCAGGGCTACGACGTCGGCAGCTGCTGGCCGTAGTCCACGGTCTCGTCCTTGGCGGGTTCCACGAGGGCGAAGCTCTTGCCCCAGTCGGTGAGGGTGAGCGTGCCCGCGTCGCCCGCGCGGACCAGCAGCAGCGGGTACGGGGTTCCCTTCAGGGAGACGTCCAGGGTGCCGCCCGCGCCCTTGTCGCCGGTGATACGGATGGTGCGGACGCCGGACTGCTCGTGGTGCCCGTCCGTGGCGAGGGAGCCGTGCAGGGTCAGCAGACCGTCGAGCAGGACGTCCTTGTCCGTGAAGCTGATGAAGCGCTTGTAGGCCGGGTCGCCGCTCGGGACCTTCACGTACTTGCCGTCGAGCTTGTCGGCGGCCGCGGTGTCCGCCGAAGTGGCACCGCTCTTGCCGTCCTGGTGGTTCCAGAACTCGGCGCCGGCCTTGAGGAAGAGATGCCGGCCGACCCGGAGCAGATGGAAGCTCGCCCCCTCCGAGGTGACCGAACCGGTGCCGCCGTCGGACCTCAGCCGCATGTCGAGCTTGTACGTGCGCCCGTTCGACACCACGGTGCCGGCGAGTCGTACCGCCTCGGCCGACGTGGCGGCCTTGCGCGTCTTCGACTGGATCTCGGTGGCGGACAGCTTCCCCACCCCGTTCGTGCCCGCGTCCGGATCCTCACTACTGCACCCCGTCAGCGCCGTCCCCGTCACGACCAGTGCGCACATCGCGCCCACCAGTGCGGCCCTGCGGGTACGGCCCTGGGAAATCGCAGTCACAGGTAGGGCTGCCTTTCATACGGGTGTCCATGCGGGTGTCCAAGCGCGTGCGCGTGCGCGTGTCCGTGCGGGTGCCCATGCCGGGGTGGCCGTGCCGGGTGTCCCCAACGGCGTACGGCAGCGTACCGGTGCCGTGCGTGCCCGGCGGAGCCAGTCCGTCCGGACCGCTCACCAGGGCGTATCCGACCGGGACGGGCTAGCCTGAAGCCCACCTGAGCGGACAGGTCGGGACCAAACGCCCGTACGGAGAATGCCGGCACGCGTCCGGAGCGACACGCGACGAGCAACACGCGACCAGCGACACGGAAGAAAGAGCAACACGGAAAGAAGGAGGCGCGGGCATGGCCGCAGCCGCCCCCCGGATCTTCGTCTCGCACCTCGCCGGTGTCGCCGTCTTCGACCCCAACGGCGACCAGGTGGGCCGCGTGCGGGACCTGGTCGCCATGCTCCGCGTCGGACGCCGCCCGCCCCGGTTGCTCGGGCTGGTCGTGGAACTCTCCACCCGGCGGCGCATCTTCCTGCCCATGACCCGTGTCATCGGCATCGAGTCCGGCCAGGTCATCACCACCGGTGTCCTGAACGTGCGCCGCTTCGAGCAGCGGCCCACCGAGCGGCTCGTCTTCGGGGAGCTGCTCGACCGGCGGGTCCAGCTCGTCGAGACCGACGAGGAGGTGACCGTGCTCGACGTGTCCGTCCAGCAGCTGCCCGCGCGCCGGGAGTGGGAGATCGGCCGCGTCTTCGTGCGCAGGGGCCGCAGCGGGACCTTCCGGCGTACCAAGGGCGAGACGATGACCGTCGACTGGTCCGCCGTCACCGGGTTCTCGCTGGAGGAGCACGGACAGGGCGCCGAGAGCCTCCTCGCCACTTTCGAGCAGCTGCGCGCCGCCGACCTGGCCAACGTCCTGCACCACCTGTCACCGAAGCGGCGCGGGGAGGTCGCCGCCGCCCTGGACGACGACCGCCTCGCCGACGTCCTGGAGGAGCTCCCCGAGGACGACCAGATCGAGATCCTGGGCAAGCTGAAGGAGGAGCGCGCCGCCGACGTCCTGGAGGCGATGGACCCCGACGACGCGGCCGACCTGCTCGCCGAACTCCCCGAGGACGACGTGGAGCGACTGCTGACGCTGATGCGTCCCGACGACGCGGCCGACGTACGACGGCTGATGGCCTACGAGGAGCGCACCGCCGGCGGTCTGATGACGACCGAGCCCATCGTGCTGCGGCCCGACGCCACGGTCGCCGACGCGCTCGCCCGGGTCCGCAATCCCGACCTGTCCCCCGCGCTCGCCGCCCAGGTGTACGTGTGCCGCCCGCCGGACGAGACGCCGACCGGGAAGTACCTCGGCGCGGCGCACTTCCAGCGGCTGCTGCGCGACCCGCCGTACACGCTGGTCAGTTCGATCCTCGACGACAATCTCCAGCCCCTCGCGCCGGACGCCGCGCTGCCCGTCGTCGCCGGGTTCTTCGCCACGTACGACATGGTCGCCGCGCCCGTCGTCGACGAGAGCGGCTCGCTGCTCGGCGCGGTGACCGTGGACGACGTACTGGACCACATGCTGCCGGAGGACTGGCGCGAGACCGAGTTCCATCTGCACGAGGAGGAACCGCAGCACGAACGTCTGGACGAACCCCAGGACGAGCGCCCGCGTGACCGCGACGCCGACCTCGGCGACGACCTCGAAGACCACCGGGGGGACGACAAGGAAGGCGACCAGAAGGACGGCCGCGAAGGCGTGGACGAAGTGGGGCGCGATGGGGCCTGACCGCGAGACCCGCGAACGGGCCGCCACCGGGGCGACCGCCACCACCCGGCCCCGCACCCGCCTCGACCAGCCGCTGCCGCCGCGCCGCCGACTGGTGCCCGAGTGGGACCCGGAGGCCTTCGGGCGGCTCTCGGAGCGGATCGCGCGTTTCCTCGGCACCGGACGATTCATCGTCTGGATGACGGTCGTCATCATCGTGTGGCTGGTGTGGAACGTCGCGGCACCGCGCCATCTGCGCTTCGACCCGTACCCGTTCATCTTCCTGACCCTGATGCTCTCGCTCCAGGCCTCCTACGCCGCTCCGCTGATCCTCCTCGCGCAGAACCGCCAGGACGACCGCGACCGGGTCAACCTCGAACAGGACCGCAAGCAGGACGAGCGCTCGATCGCGGACACCGAGTACCTCACCCGCGAGATCGCCGCCCTGCGCATGGGCCTCGGCGAGGTCGCCACCCGCGACTGGATCCGCTCCGAATTCCAGGACCTGATCAGAGAGCTGGAGGAACACCGCACCGACGGCCGGGTCGTATTCCCGGCAGAACGGCCGCCGCGACGTGACGTAGACGACCGCTGACGGGGCTTTCCGGGCCCCGGGCCCGGCGCCGTACCATCGTCCTATGGCTACGGAAGACGCGGTGCGCGAAGCACTGGCGACGGTGAACGACCCCGAGATCCAGCGACCCATCACCGAGCTGGGGATGGTCAAATCGGTGGAGATCGGTGCGGATGGCGCGGTCGCGGTCACCGTGTATCTGACCGTCTCCGGCTGCCCGATGCGCGAGACCATCACGAAGAACGTGACGGAGGCGGTCTCGGCGGTCGAGGGTGTCACCCGCGTCGACGTGACCCTGGACGTGATGAGCGACGAGCAGCGCAAGGAGCTGGCGAGCGCGCTGCGCGGCGGCCAGACCGAGCGCGAGGTGCCCTTCGCCAAGCCGGGCTCACTCACGCGCGTGTACGCGGTCGCCTCCGGCAAGGGCGGTGTCGGCAAGTCCTCGGTGACCGTGAACCTCGCGGCGGCGATGGCGGCCGACGGCCTCAAGGTCGGCGTGGTCGACGCGGACATCTACGGCCACTCGGTGCCCCGCATGCTCGGCGCGCACGGCCGTCCGACCCAGGTCGAGAACATGATCATGCCGCCGTCCGCGAACGGCGTGAAGGTCATCTCCATCGGCATGTTCACCCCGGGCAACGCACCGGTGGTCTGGCGCGGCCCGATGCTCCACCGCGCCCTCCAGCAGTTCCTGGCGGACGTCTTCTGGGGCGACCTGGACGTCCTGCTCCTCGACCTCCCGCCGGGTACGGGCGACATCGCGATCTCGGTGGCCCAGCTGGTCCCGAACGCGGAGATCCTGGTCGTCACCACCCCGCAGCAGGCGGCGGCCGAGGTCGCGGAGCGCGCGGGCTCCATCGCCGTCCAGACCCACCAGAAGATCGTGGGCGTGGTCGAGAACATGTCGGGCCTGCCGTGCCCGCACTGCGGCGAGATGGTCGACGTCTTCGGCACGGGCGGCGGTCAGACGGTCGCCGACGGCCTGACCCGCACCACCGGCGCGAGCGTTCCCGTCCTCGGCTCCATCCCGATCGACGTCCGCCTGCGCGAGGGCGGCGACGAGGGCAAGCCGGTCGTCCTGACCGACCCGGAGTCCCCCGCGGGCTCCGCCCTGCGCGCCATCGCCGGCAAGCTCGGCGGCCGCCAGCGCGGCCTGTCCGGCATGTCCCTGGGCATCACCCCGAGGAACAAGTTCTAGCCGGCAGTACGTCGACAGGGGCGCCCCGCCGAGGAGCGCCCCAAAGGAACGCGGCCCTGCCATGTGCGGCTCCGCCGCGTGGGCGCGACAAGCCACAGACGCCCCGCGGCCGCCGAACGACCCGGAGCCACGCACCGCCCCGCGTCCCCGGCCCCTTCCAGGACGGCACCGTCACGCGTACGCGGCGATGTCCTTGATCATGGCGAAGCCCAGCCCGTACGCGCTCATTCCCCGCCCGTACGCCCCCACATGGACCCCCTCCTGGGTGGAGCCCGCGAGGACCCAGCCGAACTCGGACTCGCGGTAGTGGAACGGCGTGGGGACGCCGTCCACGGGGAGGGACAGCGAGGACCAGTCGGGCCCGTCGAGGTCGTCCGCGAGCACCCACGCCGTCTCGGTCTGCTGGTCCAGCCAGTCGTCCCGCAGGGTGTGGTCCATCTGGCCGGGCCAGGTGAAGGACAGCAGCCCCACACCGGCCAGCCAGGCCGCCGAGGACACCGACGTGGCCTCGAGGAGCCCGGTACCGTCCGCACTGCGGCGCGAGGGGCTGGCCGCGACGGTCACCACGACCGCGAACCGCTCCTTGTCCTCCGTCGACTCGCTGCGCACCGTGGGCTCTTCCCCGTGCCCGATCGAACCGTGCTCGACGGCACCGTCCGCCGACGTACCGACCTGCATCAGCCAGCGCGGCCCCGTGAAGGCCTCGTCGAGGCCGTACCACGGGAAGTGCGCCAGCAGGTATCCGTCTACCGTGCGGCGGGCGGAGGGGACCTGCTGTCCGTCTTCCGCGGCCGGCGCCTGCGCGCCTACCCGACTTGTCGTCTCCATCTGCCCGGACGCCTCCTTGCTCTCGTCGGACCGGGTGGCCCGCCCCCCTCGGGCGTCCTCAGCGGTCCGCACAACAACTGGGCAGCATAGCCACCCCGCTCCGAGCAACAGGGAAAGCACCCGGCGCGTGAGACGCGCACGCGCCGTTTTCAGGCCGTGTCACACGCCTGCGGGTACGACTCAGGTGGCGTCCGCGTCGAAGGGCGGGCGCTCGTCCGGATCGGTTTTCTCGGGCTTCTTGGTCATGTCGATCGAGCCGCCGGAGGAACCGGAGGACGAGGACGGAGAAGACGAAGAGGAGTCCGTGTCGCGGCTGTGGACCGCGTCCGTGACCTCGGCCATCTCCTTCTTCAGGTCGAAGCCGTTGCGGATCTCCTTGAGCCCCAGCTCGTCGTTGTCCAGCTGCTTGCGGATGAACGTCTTGGGGTTGAGGTCATCGAACTCGAAGTCCTTGAACTCCGGGCCGAGTTCCTCACGGATGTCCGCCTTGGCGCTCTCCGAGAACTCGCGGATCTTGCGGATGGTGCGGGTGACGTCCTGGATCATCTTCGGGAGCTTTTCCGGACCGAAGACGAGCACGGCGAGGACAACGAGCGTCACCAGCTCGAGCGGTCCTATGTCATTGAACACCTGAAGCTCCTTGCGATGTCCTCAGTCCTCGACCCTCGGCCCTCGGGATTCTTCCGTGGTCCGGGCCGGGTCCACGGTACCCGTCGATCCCGTCCGTCCGGAACTGTCCCGGGGCTTCCGGGTTCGTGTACACGACGAGTTTCCCCGGATGTACGCCGCTCAGCACGGGCTCGGGGCCTCTCCTGTGAAGTTCATGTCAATTGCTGTCGAAAGAGGTCAGCCGCTGCTCGCGGAGCCGAGGACCAGGGTGACCGTCCGCTGTGAGCCGCCCCGCCGGAGGGTCAGCCGGAGCCTGTCGCCGGGACGGTGTGCGCGTGTCTTCACGATCAGCTCCTCACCGGAGTGGACGCGCCGGCCGTCGACCTCGGTGATGACGTCGCCGGCCTTGATGCCCGCCTTGGCCCCGGGACCGCCCGCGATGACCGGCGCGCCGCCGCCCTTCGTGCCGACCCGGGCGCCGTCGCCCGTGTAGTCCATGTCGAGCATGACCCCGATCACCGGGTGGGTCGCCCGGCCGGTGTTGATCAGCTCCTCGGCGACGCGCCTGGCCTGGTTGACGGGGATGGCGAAGCCGAGCCCGATGGAACCGGCCTGGCCGCCCTGGAGGTCGGTGCCGCCGTCGGCCGAGCGGATGGCGCTGTTGATGCCTATGACGCGGGCCCGGGAGTCGAGAAGGGGGCCGCCGGAGTTGCCGGGGTTGATGGGCGCGTCGGTCTGCAGCGCGTCGACGTACGAGACGTCGCTCCCGTCGCCCTTCTCGCCGCCCGCCGTGATGGGCCGCTCCTTGGCGCTGATGATCCCGGAGGTGACGGTGTTGGCGAGGTCGAAGGGCGCGCCGATGGCGACGACGGGGTCGCCCACCTGGACGCTGTCGGAGTTGCCCAGCGCCATGGGCCGCAGCCCGCCGACTCCCGACACCTTGACCACGGCGAGGTCGTAGCCGCTGTCGCGCCCGACGACGGTGGCCTCGGCGCTCTCGCCGCCGCTGAACGTCACGGATATCTCGCCGCCGCTGCCGGCCGGCTCGACCACGTGGTTGTTGGTGAGGATGTGACCCCGGGTGTCGAGCACGAACCCGGTGCCGGTGTCCTCTTCGCTGGAGCCGCGCACATGCAGGGTGACCACGCTGGGCAGCGCGCGGGCCGCAATCCCGGCCACGCTGTCCGTGGGCCGCCCGGGCGCCTCCCTGGCGGCCTGCGGCAGTGTGACGTCACCGACCCCGCCGTTGCGCTCCAGATAGGCCCCTACGGCGCCTCCGGCGCCTCCGGAGACGAGGGCGAGCGCCACGGCCCCGAGGACCAGCGCCTTCCTCGCCCGCCTACGCCGCTGGGTCTTCGTCTCGACAGCCGCCCCGTTCAGCTGGAGCGGTCCCGGGGCGGCCCAGGGGTCGTAGTTCTGCCACGGGGCGGGGGCCGGGTGGGGGTTGCTCGGGTACGGGGCCGGGGCCGGAAGCGGCGCCGGGGCCGGAAGCGGGGGCGGGCCCGGGGGCATGGCGGTGCCGTGCGCGGGGGTGGTGGCCGGGTGCTGGACGGGCGGGGCGGGCGCCCAGGGGCCCGGCTCGCCGTACGGCGGGGTGCTGTAGGGGTCGGGGTCGTGCAGGGGCCGGGGGCGGTCGACGGGGGCCTGCTGCGCCGGTACGGCGGCGACCGGGGCCCCGCCCGCGGGCACGGCGTCGGAGGGACCCCCGACCGCCTCCGCATCCGCATCCGCATCGGGCGCGCTTCCCTGAAGAACCGCGGCAGGACGCTCCAACTCGAAGTCACCGCCGCCGACACCACTCCCGGCACCGGGCCCCGCCGGTGCGACGTACGGCGAAGCCGCACCAGTCTCACCAGTCGCACCGGCCACACCCGTCGGAGCCGTGGCCGCCGCCGTCGCCGGCCGGTCCAGTTCGTAGTCCCCGTCGGAGTCGTGGTTCGCGTCGGGTCCGGGGATGTCCTCGACCGGGCCCACCTCGCCGACCCCCGGAGGGACCTGGCGGGGCCGACTCCACCACTTCGCCTTCGTGGGCTTCCCCTCGTTCATGCTCTCCCCACACCTGGCCCGCGGCACAGCACGCCGACGGTCACCGCAGATTGCCGACTCCGCGTCCGGGAATCCCTCCGGCGGACGCGGCCCACCCTGGATTCAACCAGGTTCCGGGGCCGGGGCGCAGGGGGCCGGTCAGTGGGCGGTACGGGAGGAGGGGGACGGGGAGGAAGAGGGGGACGGGGAGGTGGCCGGGGCGGCGAGCAGGCGCGGAGGCGTGAGGCCGGGCGGCGTCGACCAGGAGGTCTGCGCGATCGGCTGTGCCTGGGTGAGCGGATGTATGAGCGGGGACATCACGGCGGCACCGGCCACCACGGGGGTGGTCAGCGTGTGCAAGAGGTCGTCCGCCCGGGGCACCGGAGCGGGGACCCCGGGGAGCAGGGGCGCGGACACCGAGGTCGGCACCGCGGGCGCCACACCGAGCGAACGCTCTCCCTGGGCCAGCAGCGGCCCGTCGGAGCGGCGGCGCTGTGTCTCGGGAGCCGTCGCGGGCCCCGAGCCCGGCGTACGCGCCGGCGTCACATTGCTGCCGCCGGAGCCGCCGCGTGCGTCCGTGGTGTCGGCCGGCACTCCGGTCGACACCCCGCCGAGCGCGACCGCGGCCAGCGACACCGCACCGGCGGCGGCGAAGGCGAAGCGCAGCCCGCGTGAGGCCGATCGGTCGGTCTCGTGACGGCTGACGTCATGGATACGGAAACCGCGCCCGGAGGCGGGCGGCAGCACGTCACCGTGCGGCGCGGCGGGCACGTATCCGAAGGGCTCTCCGCGCACTCCGAAGACGCCGGTCACCGGGGCGCCGGAGGGGAGTCCTCCGCCGAATCCGCCCCCGCCGAACGGTGAGCCATCACCGCCGTCGAAGTCACCTCCCCCGGGCAGTCCCTGGAGACGGGCCAGGAAACTCTCGGAGGGGGGCGGAGCGGCGACTTCCGCGAAGACGTTCTTCAGTCGGCGCTGGGCGTCCGCCTCGGCCTTGCACTTCGCGCAGGTGACGAGGTGGGCCAGGACGCGATCGCGCGACTCATGACCGAGCTCTCCGTCCACCAGGGCGGAGAGTCGGTCCCCAAGATGCTGGTCGGCAACACGCCGCTCCGTAGAGTCGGGCCGGGATCCACTCACGCGGTCGCGCCCCCTCCTCCCAGCGCGGGAACTCCCGTGATCGCGAAGCCGCGGCGCTCGGCACGGGCCTCGGGAGACCGGTGTGCGAGGGCCTTGCGCAGCTGCGAACGGCCACGGTGGATCCGGCTGCGGACCGTACCGAGCTTGACGCCCAGGGTCGCGGCGATCTCCTCGTACGAAAGTCCCTCGATGTCACAGAGGACGACGGCGGCGCGGAACTCGGGCGCGAGGGTGTCCAGCGCCTGCTGGACGTCCGCGTCGAAGTGCGCGTCGTTGAAGACCTGCTGCGGGGAGGGCTCGCGGCTGGGCAGGCGCTCGGCCGCGTCGTCACCGAGGGCGTCGAAGCGGATGCGCTGCTTGCGGCGCACCATGTCGAGGAAGAGGTTCGTGGTGATGCGGTGCAGCCAGCCCTCGAAGGTGCCGGGCGTGTAGGTCGACAGGGAGCGGAAGACACGCACGAAGACTTCCTGTGTGAGGTCCTCGGCGTCGTGCTGGTTGCCCGTCAGGCGGTAGGCGAGCCGGTAGACCCGGCCGCTGTGCGTGCTGACGATCTCCTCCCAGGTGGGCGGAGTCCACGCCTGCGACTCCGCGTCGGTGGTGAACGTCGCGGTCTGCGCGGGGGCAGCAGCATGGAACTTGTCAGCGATGTCGGTCACGGATTTCGGCTCACCCGCTGATCTGAGGAGGCGCCGCAGCACCCCGCCCCGATCCACAGGCGTAGCCGCACCTCCCCTGTCGGCTCTGGTGGTGTCCAGTGGAGCCCCTACCATAGCCACCTCGCCCGTTAGCTCCGGATAAGCGGTTTTACGAGAATTTGATACGTGCTCATATGCCTGCGTCAGCATGTGCTCGCCACCCCGCTCCACACCCCGCTCCGCGCACTGTTGCATCGGCTTTCCCCCGCTCTGTTTCCGCACCCTTCTAAACGCCTGGTCCCATCTGCGGGTTCCCGGCACCAACGGATACAGTCACGCCCAGGCAACCACGGGGACAGGGAGAGGGTCATTACCGGCAACCGGCAGACGAGCTGGGCGTTCGCCGACGCCTTTGTCGCCGAGGACGAAGCGCTGCGCTGGGCCCGTGACCGGGCCCGCGAGGCAGGGCTGCGCCCGGTGTCGCCCGGCACGGGCGCCGCGCTGCGGTTGCTCGCCGCCACCGTGGACGCGAAAGCGGTGGCGGAGATCGGGACCGGGACCGGCGTCTCCGGAATTCATCTGCTGCACGGCATGCGGCCGGACGGGGTACTGACCACCGTCGATCCGGAACCGGACCGCCAGCAGTTCGCCCGCCAGGCCTTCCGCGCGGCCGGCTTCGCCAGCAACCGCGCCCGCTTCATCCCCGGCCGCGCACTGGACGTCCTGCCCCGGCTCGCGGACGCGGGCTACGACCTCGTCTTCTGCGACGGCGACCGCCTGGAGTGCCTGGACTACCTCGCTGAATCGTTGCGCCTGCTGCGTCCTGGCGGGCTGGTCGTCTTCGAGGGGGTCTTCGCGGACGGCCGCACGGTCGAATCGGGCCCGCAGCCCGCCGAGGTCGGCCGGCTGCGCGAACTGCTGCGCGCGGTGCGCGAGAGCCAGGACCTGGTGCCCTCGTTGCTGCCGGTGGGCGACGGGTTGCTGTGCGGGGTCAAGCGCTGACCGCACGCTCGGCCCCGTACCCGCACTGCATGCCTGACCTGCTTCTACGCGCACAGGCACACCGCTGCCGTACCCCAGGAAAACGACCGCCCCGGCACCGAATACGGTGCCGGGGCAGCTGAAAGGTATGGTCGCGTTCCGCGTCAGCCGACGACCTTCTTGAGGGCGTCGCCGAGCGCGTCGGCCTCGTCAGGGGTCAGCTCGACGACGAGCCGACCGCCGCCTTCGAGCGGAACGCGCATGACGATGCCCCGCCCCTCCTTGGTCACCTCGAGCGGGCCATCGCCCGTCCGCGGCTTCATGGCCGCCATGCTCGTTCCCCTTCCTGAAACCAGCTCATCGTCGCCGACGGCCCCTTGAAGGGCACGCACGTCCCCTCATAGGACACACGTCACCGGCATCGAACACATTGCTTCCAGGCCATTATCCCGCATCTCAGGACCCGATGACCAACATCAGTCGGCATCGCTTGCGCAACGCGCTTGAGCAAAACCACTCAATTCGGCGATGTGGCTGCGATACTGCGCCGCTGCATCGACTTCCACGGCGCGGAATTCTTTGACGCAGGTCACATGTCCTGTCCACGCCCCGGCCGTGATCTCCGCCATGCTGTCCTGCATGCTGTCCTCGCACGCAGGACGTACCGACCGGTACGTCGGAGCCGCGAAACCGGAGGAGACCCACCATGGCCGACACCGTGCTCTACGAGGTGAGCGACGGACTCGCGACGATCACGCTGAACCGCCCCGAGGCGATGAACGCGATGAACACCGAGACCAAGGTCGCCCTCCGGGACGCGGCCCAGGCCGCCGCGGCGGACGGCGGCGTACGGGCGATCCTGCTCACCGCCGCAGGTGACCGGGCGTTCTGCGTCGGGCAGGACCTCAAGGAGCACATCGGGCTGCTGTCCGCCGACAAGGAGTCGGGGTCGCGGCACACGATGAGCACCGTGCGCGAGCACTACAACCCGATCGTGCGCGCCCTGACCGGGGCCCCGAAGCCCGTGGTGGCCGCGGTGAACGGCGTCGCCGCGGGGGCCGGCTTCGGCTTCGCCCTCTGCGCGGACTACCGGATCGTCGCCGACACCGCCGCCTTCAACACGTCCTTCGCCGGGGTCGCGCTGACCGCCGACTCGGGCACGTCATGGACCCTGCCGCGGCTGATCGGACCGGGCCGCGCCGCCGATCTGCTGCTCTTCCCGCGCAGTATCACCGCGCAGGAGGCCTTCGAGCTCGGGATCGCCAACCGGCTCGTCCCGTCGTCCGAGCTGCGCGGCGAGGCGGAGAAGGTGGCGCGGGCGCTGGCGGCGGGGCCGACGGTCGCGTACGCCGCGCTGAAGGAGTCCGTGGCGTACGGGCTCACTCATTCTCTGGACGAGACACTGGAGAAGGAGGACGAGCTGCAGGCGCGGGCCGGGGCGTCCGAGGACCATGTGATCGCGGTGCAGGCGTTCGTCAACAAGGAGAAGCCGAAGTACTTGGGGCGCTGACGCTTCGCCGGACTCGGAGGTCGGAGGTCGGAGGTCGGTACGGGAACTGCGGGCCGTCCGTTGCTGGTCGCGCAGTTCCCCGCGCCCCTCAGCGGGCGCTCCTGGCCGCGCAATCCTCCAAGTGGTCGTTGACCAGGCCGCACGCCTGCATGAGCGCGTAGGCCGTGGTCGGGCCCACGAAGCGGATGCCGCGCTTCTTGAGGGTCTTGGAGAGGGCCGTCGACTCGTCGGTGACGGCCGGGACGTCGGCCAGCCGCTTCGGGGCCGGGCGGACGGCCGGGTCGGGGGCGAAGGACCAGATCAGCTCGTCCAGCTCGCCCGGCTCCCAGTCGGCCAGCACGCGCGCGTTGGCGACGGTCGCCTCGATCTTGGCGCGGTTGCGGATGATGCCCGGGTCGCCGAGGAGGCGCTCCTTGTCGGCGTCCGTGAACGCGGCCACCGAGGCGATCTCGAAGTCGGCGAAGGCGGCACGGAAACCCGGCCTGCGGCGCAGGATCGTGATCCAGGACAGGCCCGACTGAAAGGCCTCCAGGCAGAGCCGCTCGTACAGCGCGTCGTCGCCGTGGACCGGGCGGCCCCACTCCTTGTCGTGGTACGAGACGTAGTCCTCGGTGGACAGGGCCCAGGGGCAGCGCAGCGCGCCGTCGGGCCCGGCCAGCGCGTCGCTCACTGCTGCTCCCCCTCGGCCGGCTTGCGCAGCGACATGGTCGCGGTGGCGCGGGCGCCGGCCAGCGCGGCCTCCAGGTCGGCGATCCTGGCGTCGCGCTCGGCGAGCTCGGCGCCGAGCCGGCCGAGGGCGTCGTCCACGTCCGCCATGCGGTAGCCGCGGGCGGCGAGCGGGAAGCGCACGGACTCCACGTCCGCGCGGTTCACCGGCCGGTCCTGGGGCAGCGAATCCACCAGCCGGTCGGGCTCGGCGTCGGGAAGGGGGGCGCTCTCGCCGCCGCCCACCACGGACAGTGTCACCGCGGCGACCACGACGGCGAGCGCGACGACCAGGAACAAGAACATGAACATCGCTGAGGTCCCCACGCTCTGGTGCCGACGCGTTGGGCGCCGACGCGAAAGTACTGAAGCTACTGAAAATGTCTGACGAGTGCCGAAGCGGTCCGGCGCTGAAAGTGTCAGGGTCCGATCGTGCCATGCGAGTCTGACAGTTAAGGTCGCAGGCGGCTAAGCAGCCGGACTTACTAGGAGAGGTCACAGGGGATGCTCAGGCTGGGCAGGCACGAATTCGACCCGCACGAGCCGGTGATCATGGCCATCGTGAACCGGACCCCTGACTCCTTCTACGACCAGGGAGCCACCTTCCGCGACGAGCCCGCGCTCGCGCGCGTGGACCAGGCGGTGGCCGAGGGCGCCGTCATCATCGACATCGGCGGGGTCAAGGCCGGGCCCGGGGAAGAAGTGACCGCCGAGGAGGAGGCGCGCCGTACGGTCGGTTTCGTCGCCGAGGTGCGGCGGCGGTTCCCGGACGTGATCATCAGTGTCGACACCTGGCGGCACGAGGTCGGGGAGGCGGTCTGCGAGGCGGGGGCGAATCTCCTCAACGACGCGTGGGGTGGCGTGGATCCGCGGCTCGCGGAGGTGGCCGCGCGGTACGGGGTGGGGCTGGTGTGCACCCATGCCGGGGGCGCCGAGCCTCGTACGCGGCCGCATCGGATCGCCTACGACGACGTCGTGGCCGACATTCTGCGGGTGACCGTGGGGCTGGCCGAGCGGGCGGTGGCCCTGGGGGTGCCCCGGGAGTCCGTGCTGATCGACCCCGGGCACGACTTCGGGAAGAACACGCGGCACAGCCTGGAGGCGACTCGGCGGCTGGGCGAGATGGTGGAGACGGGGTGGCCCGTGCTCGTCTCCCTCTCCAACAAGGACTTCGTCGGGGAGACGCTCGACAAGCCGGTGAAGGAGCGGGTGGTCGGGACGCTGGCCACGACGGCGGTGTCGGCGTGGCTGGGGGCGCAGGTGTATCGCGTCCACGAGGTCGCCGAGACGCGTCAGGTCCTGGACATGGTGGCGTCGATCGCGGGCCACCGCCCTCCGGCGGTGGCCCGCCGGGGCCTGGCGTAGACCACCCGCGCCCCTTGCGGAGCCGCTCCGCTACCGGCCCGCCTCCTTCGAGACCAGGGCCACCGCTTCCTCCACCTCGTCCGTGAGGTGGAACAGGAGGAGGTCCTTTTCGGAGGCCTTGCCCTGGGCGATCAGGGTGTTCTTGAGCCAGTCGACGAGACCGCCCCAGTACGCCGTGCCGAACAGGACGATCGGGAAGCGTGTGACCTTCTGGGTCTGGACGAGGGTGAGGGCCTCGAAGAGTTCGTCGAGGGTGCCGAGGCCGCCGGGCAGGACCACGAAGCCCTGGGCGTACTTGACGAACATCATCTTGCGGACGAAGAAGTACCGGAAGTTGAGGCCGATGTCGACGTAGGGGTTGAGGCCCTGTTCGAAGGGGAGCTCGATACCCAGGCCGACCGAGATGCCCTTGGCCTCGCAGGCGCCCTTGTTGGCGGCTTCCATCGCGCCGGGCCCGCCGCCCGTGATGACGGCGAAGCCGGCTTCGACCAGGCCTCGGCCGAGCGCGACTCCCGCCTCGTACTCGGGCGAGTCCACCGGCGTACGGGCGGAGCCGAAGACGCTGATCGCGGGCGGGAGTTCGGCGAGCGTGCCGAAGCCTTCGATGAACTCCGACTGGATGCGCAGGACCCGCCAGGGGTCGGTGTGCACCCAGTCGGAGGGGCCGCCCGCGTCGAGCAGCCGCTGGTCCGTGGTACTCGCCTGCACCTGGCCCCGCCTGCGCAGTACCGGCCCCAGCCGCTGCTCCTCCGGTGGCTGCTTCTTGCCCTCGGGGTTGCCAGTAGCCATGTGCGCTCCCTCCGCTTGCAAGTGGTTCAGCCCCAGCGTAGATCTACGCGGGTTACGGAGGGGGGACATGCGCATGTCCGCCGTGCACCACGAAGGTTCGGGCGGGTCCTCAGGACGTCAGCCAGGCCCGCAGGCGCTCCTCGGCCTCGGGGATCTCCGACGCCCGCACCCGCTCGTCCACCTTGTGGGCGAGGAGCGGCGCGCCGGGCCCGTAGTTCACCGCGGGCACCCCGAGCGCGCTGAAGCGGGCGACGTCCGTCCAGCCGAACTTGGGGCGGGCCTCGCCGCCCACGGCCGCCAGGAAGGCCGCGGCGGCCGGGTGGGTCAGGCCGGGCCGGGCCCCGCCGGTGTGGTCGTCGACGATGAACTCGTCGATGTCGCAGTCGGCGAAGAAGTCACGGACGAAGGCCTCGGCCTCCGCCTCGCTCCGGTCGGGCGCGTAACGGAAGTTGACGACGACGGTGCAGGCGTCGGGGATGACGTTGGTGGCCACGCCCCCTTCGATACGGACGGCGTTGAGGCCTTCGTGGAACCGGAGGCCGTCCACGACCGGCGTGCGCGGCTCGTAGGCGGCGAGCCTGGCGAGGATCGGCGCCGCCGTGTGGATCGCGTTGGAGCCCATCCACGCGCGCGCGGAGTGGGCACGCTCCCCCTTGGTCTTCAGGAGCACCCGGAGCGTGCCCTGGCAGCCGCCCTCCACCTGGCCGTCCGTCGGCTCCAGGAGGATCGCGAAGTCGCCCGCCAGCCAGTCGGGGTGGGCCTCGGCGACGTGCTTCAGGCCGTTCAGGTGGGCGGCGACCTCTTCGTTGTCGTAGAACACGAAGGTGAGGTCGCGGTTGGGTGCCGGGACCGTGGCCGCGATGCGCAGCTGCACGGCGACGCCGGACTTCATGTCGCAGGTGCCGCAGCCCCACAGGACGCCGTCCTCGTCGAGGCGCGAGGGCACATTGCCCGCGATGGGGACCGTGTCGATATGGCCGGCGAGGATCACGCGCTCGGCCCGCCCCAGGTTCGTACGCGCCACGACGTTGTTGCCGTACCGGTCGACCGTCAGATGCGGCAGGGCGCGCAGCGCGGCCTCGACGGCGTCCGCGAGCGGCTTCTCGTTGCCGCTCTCCGAGGGGAAGTCGACGAGCCGCGCGGTGAGCTCGGCGGCGTCCAGCGTGAGGTCAAGGGTGGTGTCGGCCATGCCCTCGACCCTAGCGCCCCCTGCTCGGCGCCCTGCCGCACACGGGTTGTCCACAACCCCATACGTCGCCAACAGTCGCCTCCAGTACCTTGTACGCGTGCCAGAGACGTCCCCCACTCCTGTCCGGCGCGGCCGCTTCTTCCGTTTCGGGGCGGCCGTCGTAGTCATGCTCGCGCTCGCGGGTTACCTCGCGGTGCAGTACCTCACAGGAGGGACGGGTGCGCCGCGCTGCAGAGTCGTCTCGGGCAAGAGCGACGGCGCGTCGTACGAGTTCACCCCGGAGCAGGCGGTGAACGCGGCGACGATCTCGGCGGTCGGCACCACCCGCGGGCTGCCGGAGCGCGCCGTGGCCATCGCGCTCGCGACCGCGCTCCAGGAGTCGGGGCTGCGCAACATCCAGCACGGCGACCGGGACTCGCTCGGTCTGTTCCAGCAGCGCCCCTCGCAGGGCTGGGGGACGACGAAACAGATCATGGACCCGACGTACGCGGCCGGCATGTTCTACGAACACCTGGCCAAGGTGCCGGGCTACACGCGGCTGCCGCTCACCGTCGCCGCGCAGCGCGTGCAGCGCAGCGGCTATCCGCAGGCGTACGCGAAGCACGAGCCGGACGCGACGCTGCTGGCCGCGGCCCTGACCGGCCGCGCGGCGGCCGCGCTGACCTGCGAGGGCCGCCCGGGGGCGACCCCGGTCGGCGGCCCGGACTCGGTGCGCGCCGCGCTCGTACGGGACTTCGGGCGCGAGGTGCTGCAGGAGGCGGGAGCCGATGTGAGCACCGCGGGCTCCCCCGCCTCCTCGACGGCCTCACCGACGCTCGCCCCCTCGCCGAGCGTCTCCGGCCGGACCGTGACCGTGCCCGTGCGCAAGGACCCCACCGGCGACTCCACGGTCCGCCAGCGCGGCTGGGAGCTGGCGCACTGGGCGGTGGCCAACTCCTCGACGCTGCACATCCAACGGGTCTTTTACGCGGGGCGGGAGTGGACGGCCGGGGAAAGGAACGGCGAGTGGCGCGCGCCGGTCACCACGGGCGGTTCGACGACGACGCAGTCCGCCGACGAGGTCCGCATCGTCACCGCGCAGTAGTACGGGGCCTCACCTGTACGGGGGATGCGCGGCGTGGCGCGTTGCCGCTGCGAGCAGGTTTTCGCGTACTCACCCCGGAATCCGCCGGACCCCTTGAAAACAAAGGGCCGTAAGGATTCGGCAGACTTTCCGACCGGATGCCCTTTGCCCGTTTTTATCCACAACCGATAATGCGACGCATTGCCAACTCTTTACGTCGGGCCACCGCAACCTTCGCGGGTCTCGAGCGGTAGTCACTGCGTCCGAGCCCGGAACGATCAACGGGTCGCCCGACAGCCGGTCGGCGGCCGAACGGTCAACTCCCGGGCACGGGTGGACACTTCACCGTTCTCTTCCGTCTAAGGAGCATCATGTCCCTCCCCCTGACCCGCCGGATCGCCCGTGCCGCGCTGCTCATCGCAGCGGGAGCGGCGCCCGTGGTCGGTGCGGCCGGCTCCGCCAGCGCGGCGGCCGAACTCCCGGCCACCCCCAACCTCGGCGGGCTGACCGCTCTGGACGGCGCGCACGTCGGCAACACGGTCGACGGTGCGACGCAGAGTGTCACCGGGCTCGCGGGCACGACCGGCGGCAACGCCCTCAAGAAGGCCGTCCCGGCCGCGGGCAAGACGGGCGGCAGTGTCGCCAGGACGGCGACGCCGGCCGCGCAGAAGGTGGCCGGGGACACGGCGGGGCAGGCCGGGGGTCTGCTCGGTGAGACCGCGAAGACCGCCGGTGGCGGTCTTCCGACGGACGCGGTGACCAAGGGTGGTCTGCCGACGGGGCAGCTGCCGCTGAAGGGGCTGCCGCTCGGCTAGGCGCCGGGCACATGCTGTAGCTGTACGGGCGAAGGGGTCCAGGGAGTTTCCCTGGGCCCCTTCGCGTGTGTCGCTTCCTGGCGTGCGGGCCGGTGGGGGCTGGTCGCGCAGTTCCCCGCGCCCCTAAAGGGGCGCCAGGCGTTCTACCGCCGCCGCCACCCGCTCGTCCGTTGCCGTCAGGGCCACGCGGACGAAGTTCTCGCCCGCCTCGCCGTAGAAGTCGCCCGGCGCGACGAGGATGCCCAGTTCGGCCAGATGGGCGACGGTGTCCCAGCAGGACTCGCCGCGGGTGGCCCACAGGTACAGGCTCGCCTCGCTGTGCTCGATGCGGAAGCCGTGGCGCAGCAGGGCCTCGCGCAGGGCGGTGCGACGGGCCGCGTAGCGCTCGCGCTGTTCGCGGACGTGGACGTCGTCCGCGAGGGCGGCGACCACCGCGGCCTGGGTCGGCGCGGACGTCATCATGCCGCCGTGCTTGCGGATCTGGAGCAGGTCGCCGAGGACGGCGGGGTCACCGGCGAGGAACGCGGCGCGGTAGCCGGCCAGGTTCGAGCGCTTCGAGAGCGAGTGGACCGAGACGATCCCCTCGTACGAGCCGCCGCAGACGTCCGGGTGCAGGACCGAGACCGGGTCGGCCTCCCAGCCCAGCTCGAGGTAGCACTCGTCGGAGAACACGAGGATGTCGTGCTCGCGGGCCCACGCGACGATCCGGGCGAGTTCCGGGGCGGACAGGACCCTGCCCGTCGGGTTCGACGGGGAGTTCAGCCACAGGAGCTTCAGGTCGGTCGGGTCCAGCTCCGTGGGGTCGTCGTAGACCACGTAGTCGGCGCGGGCCAGGCGCGCGCCGACCTCGTACGTCGGGTACGCGAGGCGCGGGTACGCCACCTTGTCGCCGGGGCCCAGGCCCAGCTGGGTGGGGAGCCAGGCGACGAGTTCCTTGGAGCCGACGACCGGGAGCACGTGCTGGTGGGTGATGCCGCGTGCGCCGAGCCGCCGCTCGACCCAGCCGGTGAGCGCGTCGCGCAGTTCGGGCGTGCCCCACACCGTGGGATAGCCCGGCGAGTCCGCGGCCGCGACCAGAGCTTTCTGGATCAGCTCGGGCACCGGGTCGACCGGGGTGCCGACGGACAGGTCGACGATGCCACCCGGATGAGCGGCGGCCGTCGCCTTGAAGGGCTCCAGCTTGTCCCAGGGGAAGACGGGAAGCCGGTCGGAGACTGCGGACACGGGATCGGGCTCACTTTCTCGTTCGTACGACCCGTACACACACGGCCTGCGCGCCTGTGGCCGGTACGGGCCGCTACGGCAAACGCCTCGGTCCCGTACGGCGATCGAGGGGATCGGGCCGTACGGGACCGAGGCGGCGCGTAGGTGCGGCCGCTTACTGGTTCTGCGGCGGCAGCGCTGCGATGAAGGGGTGGTCGCGCTCGATCAGACCGAGCTTGCTGGCGCCGCCGGGCGAGCCGAGCTCGTCGAAGAACTCGACGTTCGCCTTGTAGTAGTCCTTCCACTCTTCGGGAGTGTCGTCTTCGTAGAAGATCGCCTCGACCGGGCACACCGGCTCACAGGCTCCACAGTCGACGCATTCGTCCGGGTGGATGTACAAGGACCGGGAGCCCTCGTAGATGCAGTCGACCGGGCACTCCTCGATGCACGCCTTGTCCTTGACGTCGACACAAGGCTGCGCGATGACGTAGGTCACGCTGTCGTTCCTCCTCGATAGGGCGCTGGCGGGCCTCCGTAGGCTCCGCCGCCTGGCGCGCGGGAGCGCGGCGTCGTCGATGCCCGCACCTAGTATCTCCGTTCCGGGGCGTGATCCATACAGGAGGGGTGAACTGACCTGTGGAAATCTCTGCGGCTGGACGTCTCGAGGTCCGAATCACCGCTGCTGACGTGGGCAAACGTGTCTCTGTTCGGCGGATGATCGTAGATATCGAAGATGCCGCCGGCGGTGAGAAATTCACTGACACGGTCGGTGTTCTCACATCATGGGACGAGAGTGTGCTGCTGATCACACGGCGCGACGGCGAAATCGTCCGGATTCCGGAATCCTCGCTGGTCGCGGGCAAGGTCGTACCGGCCGCCCCGGCGCGTCGGCGGGGTCCCGCCGCCTCGTACGAGGAGCTGGCGCGGGTCGCCGCGCGGGCCTGGCAGCCGGTGGAGAGCGAGCGGCTCGGCGACTGGGAGCTGCGGGCGGCCTCCGGGTTCACCCGGCGCGCGAATTCCGTACTGCCGCTCGGCGACCCGGGCGTGCCGCTCGACGAGGCGCTGACGTACGTACGCGACTGGTACGCGGCCCGTGACCTGCCCGTCTACCTCCAGACCGCCACCGGGGCCGAGGGCACGCAGGAGATGCTGTGCGCGGAGCTGGAGGCGCGCGGCTGGGCGCGTGCGGTGAGCGCCGGGCTGTGGATCGGCGCGCTCGCGCCGCTCGCCGACATCGACGTCGCACAGGCCTCCGAGGTGATCCTCACCCGCGCGGCCGACGAGGCCTGGCTGGGCCGCTACCAGCGCAAGGGGCTGAGCGAGGTCGC
The DNA here is from genome assembly GCF_055582885.1 of Streptomyces sp. NPDC107454. Taxonomy (NCBI): domain Bacteria; kingdom Bacillati; phylum Actinomycetota; class Actinomycetes; order Kitasatosporales; family Streptomycetaceae; genus Streptomyces; species Streptomyces sp. NPDC107454. The sequence continues at coordinate 331,635 of NZ_JBVJPA010000008.1, forward strand.
GCTGCACGTCCTGGGCAGCGGGCCGTCGGTGTGGTTCGCGACGGTGCCCGGCGCCGAGGGGGAGCCTCCGGCCGCGATCGGGCGGTGTGTCGTCGACGGGCGGTGGGCCGGTTTCGGCGCCGTCGAGGTAGACCCCGCCCAGCGCCGTCGGGGCCTCGCCACCGCCGTCATGGCCGCGCTCGCCCGCCGTGCCCTGGACGAGGGCGCCTCGGCGGCCTGGCTCCAGGTGGAGGCGAACAACGCGGGGGCGCGGGCGCTGTACACCGGGATGGGCTTCGCGGCGCATCACGCGTACCACTACTACAGCGCGCCCGAGGCGTCCACCGACGACCGCCGCCGACCGGCGTGAAGGGGTACCGGACCGTCATGCCTTCCCCCCATCCCCCGGAGCCGGAGCGAGCCGCCGAGGTGCGGCGGAGGTTCGCCGAGGAGGCACGGTCCGAGCGGCCCGACCTGGCGGCGCTGTGTCTGCTGATCGGGGCGGCGGCGGACGGCACGCTGGACGAGGCGGGGACGGACGCGGCCCAGATCGAGCTCGACCGGCTCGCCGGACAGCTGCCGTTCCGGCCCGGTGGGGCGCGGGCCTGGGCGACCGCGCTCGCCGAGCTGCTCGGCGGGCGCTGCGGGTTCCGGGGCTCGCCCGGGGACTATCAACGGCTGGAGTCGTCGCTGCTGCACGCGGTGCTGCGGCGGCGGCGCGGGCTGCCCATCCTGCTCTCCGTGGTGTGGATGGAGGTGGCCAGACGGGCCGGCGCGCCGGTGTACGGGGTCGCCCTGCCCGGGCATTTCGTGGTGGGCTTCGGGCCGGCCGAGCAGCAGGTGCTCGCCGATCCCTTCGACGGGGGGCGGGTGCTGAGCGGCTCCGATGCCGAGCTGCTCGTGCAGGGCGCCACCGGGGCGCCGCTCGATCCCTCGATGCTCGTCCCCGCCCCTCCCCTCGACGTGGTCGTGCGGATCCTGAACAACGTCCGGGCGTGGGCGGCGGCGCGGCCGGAGCGGTCGGATGTCGGCCTGTGGGCCGTGGAGTTGGCGCTGCTGTTGCCGTCGCATCCGGCGCGGTTGCGGTACGAGCGGGCTCAGCTGCTGGTGCAGCGTGGGGATTTCCTGGGTGGGGCCGCGGAGTTGGATGCCTACGCCGATGTGGTCGCCGCGGTGGATCCGCCTTCGGCGGAGAAGGTTCGGGGGCAGGCTCGGGGAGCTCGGGCGATGTTGAACTGAGTTCGCCCTTGCGCCGTGGGACTTTGGAGGCAGCGGGCGACTGCGGGTCCGATTCGGCTGGTCGCGCCCACGCGGCGGAGCCGCACGATGTCAGGGCCCCGCGCCCCTTCCGGGGCGCTCAGCCCAACCGGGGTTCTACAGCCAGCCCTTCTCCCGCGCTATCCGGACCGCCTCCGCGCGATTGCGTGCCGCCAGCTTCTGGATCGCTGTGGACAGGTAGTTGCGGACCGTGCCCTGGGAGAGGTGGAGGGTGGTGGCCAGTTCGGCGTTGGTGGAGCCGTCGGCCGCCGCGCGGAGGATCTCGCGCTCGCGGTCGGTCAGGGGGTTGGCGCCCTCGGCGAGGGCGGCGGCCGCGAGGGTGGGGTCGATGACCCGTTCACCGGCGAGCACCTTGCGTACCGCCGCGGCGAGTTGGGCGGCCGGGGCGTCCTTGACGAGGAAGGCGTCGGCGCCGGACTCCATGGCGCTGCGCAGATAGCCGGGGCGGCCGAAGGTCGTGAGGATGAGCAGTTTGATGCCGGGGAGTTCCTTGTGGACCTCGGCCGCCGCCTCGATGCCCGTCTTGCCCGGCATCTCGATGTCGAGGAGCGCCACGTCCACGTCGTGGGCGCGGGCCGCGGCCAGCACCTCGTCGCCGCGCGCCACCTGGGCGACCACCTCGATGTCGGGCTCCAGGCCCAGCAACGCGGCCAGCGCCTCGCGGACCATCGACTGGTCCTCGGCGAGCAGGACCTTGATCGTGCGGCTCATGCACCGGATCCTACGGGGTGATCGGCGGCCTCGAAGGGGGCCTGCGCCGGTACCCGTGCGACCAGCCGGAAGCCGTGCCGCACCCTCCCCCAAGCTCTCGACTCCGCTCGAGCAGGGGGGACCCCCATCGTCTCCAGGGCTCCGCCCGCCTTCTCCAGGCGCTCGGCCAGGCCCGTCAGACCGTTGCCCGGACCATGGCCCGAGCCGCCCGAACCGTCGTCCTCCACGCTCAGTTCGAGCACCGGGCCGTCCAGTGTCTGGCGGTGGACGAGCTCGACGGTGCAGCGCCGGGCCCCGCTGTGCCGTACGACGTTGGTGACCGCCTCCCGCAGTGCCCAGGCGAGCGCGGACTCGCTCTCCTCGGCGACGTCGGTGAGGTCCGGCTCCGCGGGCAGGTCCGCGGTGACGCCCGCCGCCGTCAACGCGACCTGTGCGCCCGCGAGTTCGCCGGACAGCCGGGGGCGCCGGTAGCCGGAGACCGCCTCACGTACGTCGACGAGGGCCTGCCGGCTGACCTGTTCGATGTCGGCGACCTGCTGGGCCGCCTTCTCGGGGTGGTCGGGGAGCATCCGGCCGGCCAGCTCGCTCTTGAGGGTGATCAGGGAGAGCGAGTGGCCCAGCAGGTCGTGCAGATCGCGGGCCAGGCGCAGGCGCTCCTCGTTCGCGGCCAGTTGGGCGACCGTCGCACGGGCCTCGCGCAGCGCGATCGTCGTGCGGATCAGTTCACGGACGCCGGTCATGGCGAACCCGCCGAGGAACGCCGGGATGAGCAGCCCCGCCAGATACGCCCTGCCGCCCGAAACGGTCAGGGCGATCCCCGTCAGCACGACGGCGACGGCCGGGATGGCCCAGCGCGCCAACCGCAGCGGAAGCACCGCGCCGCACGCGATCGAGACGTACACGAACAGGACGAGCCACTCCCGCCCCAGCGTGAAGGAGAGCAGGGCCGCCTCGGCCGCGAGGACCACGAGAGAGACGAACACGAAGGGCGTCGTGTCACCGCTGCCGGTACGGAAGACCAGGGCCCCGTACCACGCGACGAAGGCCACCAGGCCGCACCAGCCGAGCACGACGACAGCGGTGCTGTGCCCGCCGTGCACCAAATCGCTGACGGGCGCGCTCAGATAGACGAGCCAGATGCCGGTCCAGATGGCCTTGACCATCTTCTGCCTGCGATTCTTCGGGCGTTGCCCGATGCCGACGCTGCTCACGCCTTCAGCGTGTCCTTCCGGTACAGCCATGCCGCGCCGCCCGCGAAGAGGAGGAAGGAGACGGCGAGGATGACGAGGTCCTTCGCGTGCGGGGCGTCGCCCAGTTCGATGGACCGCCCGAGGGCAGCGTACGCGTGGGTGGGCAGCCAGGACGCGATCTTCTGGAGCCAGTCGGGGAAGGTGGTCGTGGGCATCCACAGGCCGCCGAGCACCGAGAGCCCGAAGTACAGGATCATCGTGATCGGGCGGACCGCGTCGCCGCTCGCGAGATAGCCGATGGCCACGCCGAGCGCGGCGAAGACGAGGCTGCCGGCCCAGATCGCGCCGGTGAGCGCGAGCCACTGCCAGGCGTCCAGCCGTACGTGCTTCACGGCGGCGGCGACCGCGAAGACGACCACGATCGACGGCAGGCTGATCACGGCGGCGCTGGCGGTCTTCGCCAGGACATAGCCGCGGCCCGGCAGGGTGGTGAGCCTGAGCTGCCGTACCCAGCCGCTCTCGCGCTCCTTCGCGATGCGCTCGCTGTTGCCCATCAGGACCGCGGTCAGGGCGCCGAAGGAGGCCATGGAGACCATGAAGAAGGTCGGCAGGGTCAGCCCGGTGCCGTCCACCTTGGTGGTGCTGTCCGCGCTGCCCGCGATCAGCAGGAACAGGGCCGAGGGGTAGACCACCGAGAAGAAGAGGAACTTCTTGTTGCGCAGGGCGCGGGTGATCTCGAGCTTGATGAGGCTGTTCACTGCGACTTCGCCTCCTCGGCGGCCGTGATGGCGACGAAGGCCTGCTCGAGCCCGAGCCCGGCGACTTCGAGATTGCGGGGGTAGAGGCCGAGCCCGTACAGCGCGTGTACGGTCGCGTCGGCGTCGGAGGACTGGATGCGGACGGTGTGCCCGGACACGTCGATCGAGGTCAGGAAGGGCAGGGTGCGCAGCGGGGCCTCGTCTATGGGGCCTTCCAGGTCGAAGGCGACGCGGCGGGCGCCGGCCTTCGCCTTGATCTCGGCGGCGGTGCCGTCGGCCAGCAGCCGGCCCCGGTGCAGTACGAGGACGCGGTCCGCGATGGCGTCGGCCTCCTCCAGGTAGTGCGTGGCGAACAGGACGGTCCTGCCCTGGTCGGCCTGCTCGCGCATGGTGGCCCAGAAGGCCTGGCGGGCGGAGACGTCCATGCCGGTGGTGGGCTCGTCCAGGACGATCAGGTCGTTGGCGCCGGCGGTGGCGAGCGCGAAGCGGACGCGCTGTTCCTGGCCTCCGGAGAGCTTGTTGACCTTGCGGTCGGCGATCCCCGAGATGCCCGCACGGGCCAGCACGTCGGTGACCTTGTACGGCTTCGGGTGCAGATCGCAGGCCAGCTTCACCAGCTCGCCGACCGTCACCTCGTCCATCAGGCCGCCGCTCTGCAGCATGGCACCCACCCGGCCGCCGACGATCGCCTCGCGGGGGCCTGTGCCGAACACCCGGACCGCGCCGGTGTCGGGGTGCTTGAGGCCGAGGAGCAGGTCCAGCGTGGTCGACTTGCCCGCGCCGTTCGGACCCAGCAGGGCCACGGTCTCGCCCGGGTGCAGGTCGAGCGTCAGCCCGTCGACGGCCCGTACGTTCCCGTAGGTCTTGCTCACCTGATCGAACCCGACCACCGGGGTGGTGGCGGGCGCCGCTGTTGTCGTCATGGGGACCATCGTGGCCGCGCGGGCCCGGTGCCCGGCAGTGTCGGCGGTCCTGACTGCCGGATGACAGATGTCATGTGCCATGGCGTTCGGTGTGGTCCACGGGCCCCGTGCTACGACGACGGAGCCCCTGCCCGGTGCGGGCAGGGGCTCCGTCCGTCCGGACGACCAGGGGTCAGCTCGCTTTGGTGTCGATGACTCCGATGCGCTCCGCCGTCGTCTTGCCGCGCAAGGCCTTGCCCAGTGCGGTGACGACGTCCTGCGGCGTGACAGCGCGCTTCCCGCCCGCGGTCTGGACCTGCACGCCGTCGAAGGTCTTGCCGTACGCCGCCTTGAGCGCCGTGAGGTCGTACGTCTCCACGAGCTTGCCGTTGACGGCCTTGAAGCCGAGGATCTTCGGGAGGGACACGGGGCCGAACTGGATGCTGTGCGCCGCGTCGGTCTGAATGGTGACGCGGGCGGACATCGCGGGCTCCGCGAACTCCTTCATCATCCGGTCGACCTCGGCGTTCGAGACGGTCGGCTGACGGGTCGTGGTGGCGACCTTCACCGGGGTGGTGGTGCCGGTCTCGACCTGGGCGCGGTAGGCGTCCTCGACGGCCTTGGTCGAGGCCGCCACGTCGATGCCCTTGCCCGCCTTGCCGTACACGGCGACGGCCTTGCCGGACTGGAACTTGATGGTGCCGTCGCTCGCCGAACCGGAGCCGCTCGCGGTGCGCTCCAGGGCGGCCTGGAGCTTCTCCGCGTCGACGGGCATCGCCGGCTCGACGACGCGCTGCTGACCGAACAGCGAGCCGATCACGGAGACCGGGTTGTAGTCGCTGCCCGCGGCGGCGCGGACCGTGTCCTGGGCGTTGAACTGGAGCCCGGCCTGGTCCGGCTTCAGCGAGACGGTGGTGCCGTCCACCGACAGCTTGAGCGCCGTGTTCATACGGGCCCCGAAGGCGTCGTCGAGCTTCTTGACGGCCTCGTCGCGGGTGCCGCCGCCGATGTCGACGCCCAGCACCGTGGTGCCCTTGGGGACGTCCGAGCGGTTCATCAGCAGTCCGGCGCCGTAGACGCCACCGGCGATGAACACCACGCCGACGACCAGGAGGGTCAGCTTGCTGCGGCCCTTCTTCTTGGCCGGCTTCTTCGAGGAGGCGGCGGGCTTCGGGGCCGGCTCGGGTGCCTTCGGCGGGGTGTGCGGAAGCGGTCCTTCGGTGTGCGCACCCGGCGCGAACGGGGAGTTCTGGGCGCCAGGCACGACAGGGATGCCGCTGGTCAGAGTGTGCCCGGAGACGTTGTCCACGGGGCCGCCGTAGCCCTGGCCGCCCGGATCGGGCGCGGGCTTCTGCGGGGTGAGGATCGCGGTGTCGTCGCTGAGGCCGCCCCCGGGGTATCCCGCGCCGAGGCCGGCCGCGCCGTGCCCGCCGGGGACGCCATGACCACCGGGGCCACCCGGCCCACCGGGTCCCGCGGCCAGGCTGCCCGGAGCCACGCCCGGCCCGGCCGGCGGCACCAACAGGCCGTCACCGGTGACCGGACCGCCGGTCGGGCCCGCGGGACCGCCCCGGCCGTTCTCCGAGAAGTTCTCCGCGAAGTACGGGAGGTCGTCACGGCGCGGTTCGCCACCGGGCCCCGCGGGGCCACCCGGGCCTCCGGAGCCACCGGGACCGCCCGGGCCGTCGCTTCCTATGGCCGGGAACGAGGCCGTGTTGCCCAGCGCCGCGGAGACGTCGAAGGAACCGGTGCCGCCGCCGTGACCGGGGGCCACGGGTCCGGCGCCGGTGGCACCGGGCAGCCCGGCACCGTTCGTGCCGCCGCTCCCGGGGCGGGGCGCGTTCGCCCCGCCGGGCCGGGCACCGCCCGTGATCCCCAGGGGACCGGCACCGTTCGCGCCACCGGGGGCGCCCGGACGCGCACCGCCGTTGCCGTTACCGCCCGGCGCACCCGCGCCTTGCGGCGCCGCGGGACCCGCGGGTCCCGAACCGCCGGGCAGACCCGCCCCGTTGGTGGACCCGCCGCCCGGGGCGCCGCCCGGCGCACCGGACTTGCGGGGCGCGAACCAGTCGCTGGTCTTCTCTTTGGCCGGAGCACCGCCCGCGGCGGCGGCTTCGGCCGAGGTCTCGGTGGCCGTGGCCGCTGCCACGGGCGCACTCACGGCACGCTGCGCCTCCGCCGGGGCTCCCGCGGAACCGGCGGACTCGGCGGGCGACTCGGCGTCCCCGACCGGTGTGCGCACGACGACCGGCGGGATGGGCCGCGATCCGGGGATGTTGATCCGGATCCGTGTCGTCAGCGTGGTCTCGGTCTTGCGCTCCTCCGGCGGGGTGCCGCCGGCCGAACGGCCCGCGTCGGCACCGTTTTCGGAAACCATGGGGGTCCCGTAGGGGGGCGTCCCCGACGGGTACGCGGCTCCACCGCGCCCGTTGGGCCCGGAGGACGAACTGTCAGTTTCACGACTCAAGGCAGGTTCTCCCGGTTGGCTCCGCCGCCCGTTTACTCGACCTCATCTCGGGCAGCTCGGCGGCGCGCACCACCATACTGGCCGCATTCGGCGCGCAAACCTCGCCCGCCCAGGAAATTCGCACGGGACCCGCACCTGTCCGGTACCGCGAAGTGGTACGTCACTTCCCAAGTCGGACGGCGGAGTCGTGCGGTTGCCGCCCCAGACCAAGCGTGGCGCACATCACAGCCACAGCCATCCCGCCGAGCAGGAAGAGGTAGGAACCGAATCCCGCGCCGAAGAAGAAGTCCCCTTCCGGGCGGGTGGAGGTGAGCAGGATGACCGCGATCATCCAGCCCGCGGCGGGCGCGACGGCGCCGGCCCGGGAGCCGGTCGCCCGCGATCCGCCCAGGAAGAGCCCGGCCGCGCCGGCCAGGGCGAGCAGCAACCCGCCCGGGAACCAGGCGGCTTGCACCAGCGTCCCGGCGGCCCCGACCACCGCGCCGAGCAGGAACAGGCCCAGGTGGGCCAGGGTCCGCCCGGCCGAGGGCCGCGGCAGCGGCTGGGCGAGCGCGCTCCCCCGCTGTCCCGACATGCTCATCACGCGTCCGCCTTTCCCTGCTCGGTCTCTTCGGTCTTTGTGAAACCCTGCCCGTCCCCCGTGGAACCCTGATCGATCCCCTCGATCCCCGCGATCCCCGCGATCCCCTTGATCCCCGCGAAGAGGTCGGTCTCATGACCGGGCCCCGCGCGCTCCCCGCGCACCAACTCGTAGTACTCGGTGGTGAACAGCGGTTGCGCGAGTGCGTTCGACAGCGCGAACCAGGGTCCGGCCACCTCGATCTGGGTGGCGTGCGCCCGCATGGCGGCGGCCTTCGCGGCGGCGTACGCGCTCCCGTCGATCGCGGTGGTGACCACCGTGTCGTCGACCACGCCGGGTACGTCGGCCACGGCGGCGGAGTGCTCGAAGGGCAGTCCGGGCAGGGCCTCGCGCAGCCGTCGGAAGCCCTCCTCGACGACGGAGCGCGGGGCGCGGTTCCAGTAGACCTTGGTGATCTCCCAGGGCGCGCCGAGGCCGGGGTGGAAGGCGGGGTCCGCGGCCAGCTCGACGGCGCGCATGGCGACGCGGTGGGCCTGGATGTGGTCCGGGTGTCCGTAGCCCCCGTCGGGGTCGTAGGTGACGAGAACCTGAGGGCGGACCTCGCGGATCACCTCGACCAGGTACGCGGCGGCCTCGTCGACGTCGGCGGACCAGAAGGCGCCCGCGCGGTGGTTCTGCTCCAGGCCCATCATCCCGGAGTCGCCGAAGCGCCCGGGACCGCCGAGGAAGCGGTGGTCGGTGACCCCGAGCTCCTTCATGGCGGCGGCCAGCTCGCCGATCCGGTGCGGGCCGAGCCCGCCCTCGCGGTCGGGCGCGAGATGCGCCAGCCCGGGCGGGATGACCTCGCCCTCCTCGCCGAGGGTGCAGGTCACCAGCGTCACATGAGCGCCCTCGGCCGTGTACCTGGCCATGGTCGCGCCATTGTTGATCGACTCGTCGTCCGGATGCGCGTGCACCAGGAGCAGACGCCGGTCGGGCAGTTCCGTCATGGAACCCACCCTACGAGGCGCCCGGCCCACCGCCGAGGCGGGCACGGGTCGCGGCGCCGAAGCCCCCCGTCAGAACTTGAAGCTGCCGATCATGTCAGCGACGTTCGTCGTCAGGTCGCTGATCGTGGGGGCCATCGTCGAAGAGGCGAGATAGAAGCCGAACAGGACACACACGACCGCATGGCCGGCCTTCAACCCGGACTTCCTGACCAGGATGACGACGATGATCGCCAGCAGCACCACCGCCGAAATCGAGAGTGCCACGGCGGCTCACCTCCAAAGATCCCAGGGACATGGGGGGTCGGACATGGGGGTCGGTAAATCCATACAGCGGCCAGCAGGTTCATACCCACACACCGCCAGTGATCATAACTATCCATACGCGCGCATCGATCGGCGCACGGCCGCACAAGGGGGCGCATGGCCAATATGGTCAAGGCATGACGACCGAGCCTCTTTCCTTCCCCCGCCGGTACGCCCGGACGCAGCGCTTCACCCTCGGCGCGCCCCGCGCGTTCAGCGTCTCCCCGGACGGTTCCCGGGTGGTGTTTCTGAGGTCCTCCTCCGGTACGGACCGGGCGAATCAGCTGTGGGTCCTCGATGTCGCGGAGGGGCAGGAACGCGTCGCGGCCGACCCGCGGGCGCTGCTCGGCGGCGCCACGGAGCGCCTGTCGGCGGCGGAGCGGGCGCGCCGCGAGCGCAGTCGCGAGGGCGGCGCGGGGATCGTCGGGTATGCCACGGACACGGCGGTCGAGCTGGCCTCTTTCGCCTTGTCAGGGCGGCTTTTCACGGCGGAGCTGCGAGCCGGTACGGCGCGTGAACTCCGGGTCCCGGGACCGGTGATCGACCCGCGCCCCTCGCCCGACGGACGGCTCGTCGCGTATGTCCGCGGGGGCGCCCTGCGGGTCGTCGGCGCCGAGGGGGACGGCGACCGGGCGCTGGTGGAGCCGGAGTCCGATGCGGATCCGGGCACGGTTTCCTATGGATTGGCTGAGTTCATCGCGGCCGAGGAGATGGGGCGTTCGCGCGGTTTCTGGTGGTCTCCGGAAGGGGACCGGCTGCTGGTCGCACGGGTCGACGACGCGCCCGTGCGGCGCTGGTGGATTTCCGATCCCGCACAACCGGAACGCGCTCCGCAGCAGGTCGGCTACCCGGCCGCCGGAACGGACAATGCGGACGTAAGGCTCTTCGTGGTCAGCCTCGACGGGGTGCGCACGGAGGTGGTCTGGAACCGGGCGCACTACCCGTATCTGGCGCATGTGCACTGGTCAGCGGCGGGCGCGCCACTGATTCTGGTGCAAGCACGGGACCAGCGCAGTCAGCTGTTCCTGGCCGTCGACCCGGACACCGGGGCGACCCGGATGGTGCACGCCGACGAAGATCGACAATGGCTGGATCTTTTCCCTGGTGTGCCGTGCTGGAGCCCCGCGGGACAGCTCGTACGGATCGCCGACGAGGGCGGGGCGCGGGTCCTGGCCTTCGGCGAACGCCCGTTCACGGGACCGCAGTTGCATGTGCGCGCGGTGCTGGACGTCTCGGACGACGACGTGCTGATCTCGGCGTCGGCCGGCGAGGCGGCGACCGCCCCGGAGACGGGCGAGGTGCATGTCTACCGCGTCAACGAGCTCGGCGTCGAGCGCCTCTCCCAGGAACCCGGCGTGCACGCGGCGGTGCGCGGCGGGGGCGTGACCGTGCTGGTCTCCTCGGTGCCGGACCGGCCGGGGGCCCAGGTGCAGGTGCTGCGGGAGGGCAAGCGGACGGCGACTGTCACGTCGTGTGCGGAAAGTCCCGGTCTGTCCCCGCGCGTGACGCTCACCGAGGGGGGCGCACGGAAAATCTCATGCGCCCTGCTTATGCCTACTGACTACGACGGTGTCACTCCCCTCCCCGTCCTCATGGACCCCTACGGCGGTCCGCACGGCCCCCGGGTGCTGGCCGCGCACAACGCACACCTCACCTCGCAGTGGTTCGCCGACCAGGGCTTCGCGGTGGTCGTCGCCGACGGCCGGGGCACCCCCGGCCGCTCCCCCGCCTGGGAGAAGGCGGTCCGCGACGACTTCACGCTCGCCCTCGACGACCAGATCGACGCGCTGCACGGACTCGCGGAGAGGTTCCCGCTGGATCTGTCCCGGGTGGCGATCCGGGGCTGGTCGTTCGGCGGCTGGCTCGCGGGGCTCGCCGTGCTGCGCCGCCCCGACGTCTTCCACGCGGGCATCGCGGGCGCCCCGGTCACCGACTGGCGGCTGTACGACACCCACTACACGGAGCGCTACCTCGGCGATCCGGCGGCGGCCGCGGAGGCGTACGCGAAGAACTCGCTGATCACGGACGACGGACTGTCCGCGCCCGCCGAACCGCACCGGCCGCTGATGATCGTGCACGGGCTCGCGGACGACAACGTGGTGGTCGCGCACGCCCTGCGGCTCTCCTCGGCGCTGCTGGCCGCGGGCCGCCCGCACGAGGTGCTGCCCCTGTCGGGCGTCACCCACATGACCCCGCAGGAACAGGTCGCGGAGAACCTCCTGCTGCTCCAGGTGGACTTCCTGAAGCGATCACTGGGCATGACCGGCTGAACACATGCGACAGGCCGGGGCGACATGGCGCGCCCCGGCCCGTCTACGGCACCCGCACGGCCGTACGATGATTACCTTGACGCGTCCGTATATCGGTGCCGCTTCGGCCAAGTTGCCTGCGTGTTAACGAAGTTCGTCAGCATTTGCGGGGTTATGTCGCCCGCTCGGGCGGTTCCTCCGGCGGTACGACCCGCTTCTCCTCGGCGAAATGACAGGCCGAGTCGTGCGCGGCCGGACCCTCCACGAAGCGGAACTCCCTGGGCACCGCGAGCGGCGGCACCTCCAGCGCGCAGCGCTCCTGGGCCTTCCAGCAGCGGGTGCGGAAGCGGCAGCCGGAGGGGATGTTCGCCGGGGAAGGCACGTCTCCGGCGAGGATGATCCGCTCCCGGCGTTCGCGGGCCTCCGGGTCGGGGACGGGCACGGCGGAGAGCAGGGCCTGGGTGTACGGGTGCGTCGGGTGGTCGTAGATCTCGGCGCCCCTGCCGGTCTCCACGATCCGTCCGAGGTACATCACGCCGACCCGGTCGGAGATGTGCCGCACGATGGAGAGGTCGTGCGCGATGAAGACGTAGCTCAGGTCGAACTCGTCCTGGAGCCGCTCCATCAGGTTGATCACCTGCGCCTGCACCGAGACGTCGAGCGCCGAGACGGGCTCGTCGGCGACGATGATCTCGGGGCGCAGCGCCAACCCCCGTGCGATGCCGATGCGTTGGCGCTGGCCGCCGGAGAACTGGTGCGGATAGCGGTTGATGTACTCGGGGTTGAGGCCGACCACGTCCAGGAGGTCCTGGACGCGTCTCCTGCGGTCGCCCTTGGGCGCGACCTCGGGGTGGATCTCGTAGGGCTCCCCGATGATGTCGCCGACGGTCATGCGCGGGTTGAGCGAGGTGTACGGGTCCTGGAAGACCATCTGGATGTTGCGACGTACGGCCTTGAGCGCCCTGCCGGACAGTTTGGTGATGTCCTCGCCCTTGTACAGAATCGTCCCGGCCGTCGGTTTCTCCAGGTTGACCAGCATCCTGGCGACCGTCGACTTGCCGCAGCCGGACTCGCCGACGATGCCGAGGGTCTCGCCCGCGGCGAGTTCGAAGTCGACTCCGTCGACGGCCCTGACCGCGCCGATCTGCTTCTTGAAGAGGATCCCCCGCGTCAGCGGGTAGTGCTTGACCAGGCCGCTGACCTCCAGAATCGCCTCAGCCATCGAGGCACTCCCGCCAGAAGAAGCAGGCGCTGGTGCGGGCCCCGGCTTCCGGGTCCGCCTCCGCACGGCCCACCCCTTCACGGTCCACCTCGAACAGCGGCGGCACCTCGGTGCGGCAGATGTCCTGGGCCATCGGACAGCGCGGGTTGAAGGCGCAGCCGGGCGGGATGTGCATCAGGTTGGGCGGCAGGCCCTTGATCGCGTAGAGCTCCTGGCCCTTCTGGTCGAGGCGCGGGATCGACTCCAGGAGGCCCTTGGTGTACGGGTGGGCGGGGGCCTTGTAGATGTCGTGGACCGGCGCGGACTCGACGATCCGGCCCGCGTACATGACGGCGATCCGGTCGGCGACGTCGGCGACGACGCCGAGGTCGTGGGTGATGAGGATGAGCCCCATGTCGAGCTCGCGCTGCAGCTCGGCGAGCAGGTCCATGACCTGGGCCTGGACGGTGACGTCGAGGGCGGTGGTCGGCTCGTCGGCGATGATCAGGGCGGGCTCCAGGGCCAGCGCCATGGCGATCATGATGCGCTGGCGCATACCGCCGGAGAACTGGTGCGGATAGTCGCGCACCCGGTCGGCGGCGGCCGGGATGCGCACCCGGTCCATCAGCTCGATCGCCTTGGCGCGGGCGTCCTTGCGGGACATCCCGCGGTGCACGGTGAACATCTCGCCGAGCTGGTCGCCGACGCTGAGCACGGGGTTGAGGGAGGACAGCGCGTCCTGGAAGATCATCGCCATCTCGGCGCCGCGGACCTTGCGCCGCTCGTCCTCCCTGAGCTTCAGCAGGTCCCGGCCCTGGAAGAGGATCTCGCCGCCGGTGATCCTGCCGGGCGGCATGTCGAGGATGCCCATCACGGCCTGCGCGGTGACGGACTTGCCGGAACCTGACTCACCGAGGACGGCGAGCGTCTCGCCCTCGTCCACGCCGTAGTCGACCCCGTTGACGGCCTTGGCGACTCCGTCCCGGGTGCGGAACTCCACGTGCAGATCGCGTACTTCGAGCAGCACGGCCGTCACCTCAGCTTCGGGTCGAGGGCGTCGCGCACCGCGTCGCCGAGCATGATGAACGCGAGCACGGTGATCGCGAGGGCGCCGGCGGGCCACAGCAGCATGTGCGGGGCCGTACGGACGTAGGCGGAGGCCGAGGAGATGTCGATGCCCCAGCTGACCGTGGGGGGCTTCAGGCCCACGCCGAGGTAGGAGAGCGTCGCCTCCAGTGCGATGTAGGTGCCGAGCGCGATGGTGGCGACGACGATGACCGGCGCGACGGCGTTGGGGGTGATGTGCCGCAGCATCAGGCGGGAGTTCGAGGCACCGAGGGCACGGGCGGCCTGGACGTAGTCGTTCTGCTTGATGGTGATGACGGAGCCGCGCGCGATGCGCGAGATCTGGGGCCAGCCGAGCAGCACCATGAACCCGATGACGGGCCAGATGGTGTTGCTGGTCACCACGGAGAGGAGGACCAGGCCGCCGAGCACGACGGGGATCGCGAAGAAGATGTCGGTGATCCGGGAGAGGACCGAGTCGCCCATTCCGCCGAAGAACCCGGCGAGCCCGCCGAGCACCGAGCCGAGAATCGCGACGCCGAGAGTGGCGCAGACGCCGACGCTGATCGACACGCGGGTCCCGTACACCACCCGTGTGTAGACGTCGCAGCCCTGCCCGTCGAACCCGAAGGGATGTCCCGGCTGCGAGCCCTCCTGGGCCTTGGCGAGGTCGCACTTGAGGGGGTTCTGGGTGGCGATCAGCGAGGGCCACAGGGAGATGACGACCAGGAAGAGGATGAGGAGCCCGGAGACGATGAAGACGGGGTTGCGCCGCAGATCGCGCCAGGCGTCGGACCACAGGCTCCTGGGCTTCTCCTGAGGGCCCGTGCCCTCGGGGCCGCCGGGCGTCCGCTCCAGGGTGGCGCCCTCGCTCGTGGCGAGGTCCATGGCGCCGCCCGCGCCGGTCGCGGCGATGGCGCCCTCCCGCTGGTACGGCGGCGGCTGCTCAGGCATAGCGGATCCTCGGGTCGAGTACGGCGTAGAGGAGGTCGACGAGCAGGTTGGCGACCAGGAAGACGAGCACGAGGACCGTCACGAAGCCGACCACGGTCTGGGTGTTCTGCCGCACGATCCCCTGGTAGAGCTGGTAGCCGACGCCGTGGATGTTGAAGATCCGCTCGGTGACGATCGCGCCGCCCATGAGCGCGCCGATGTCCGTGCCGATGAAGGTGACCACGGGGATCAGCGAGTTGCGCAGCAGGTGCTTGGTGATCACCCGGTGCCGGGGCAGGCCCTTGGCGACGGCTGTCCGGACGTAGTCGGACCGCTTGTTCTCGGCGATGGAGGTCCGGGTGAGCCGGGTGACGTAGGCGAGGGAGACAGAGGCGAGGACCAGTCCGGGCACGATCAGTTCGCCGAAGGTGGCGTCCGCGGAGACCGAGGGTCTGATCCAGCCCCACTCGACACCGAGAAGTAGTTGCAACAGCAATCCTGTGACGAAGGTCGGGATCGAGATGACGACGAGGGTGAGCAGCAGGACACCGGTGTCGACGGGCCGGCCGCGGCGCAGCCCGGTGACGACGCCCAGCAGGATGCCGATGACGATCTCGAAGAGGATCGCGACGATCGTCAACCGGATGGTGACGGGGAAGGAGTCGGCCATCAGCTCGGTGACCGGCTGCCCGGTGAAGGCGGTGCCGAAGTCGCCGGTGAAGACATTGCCCATGTACGTGAGGTATTGCTGCCACACCGGCTTGTCGAGGCCGAACTCCTTGCGCAGCTGGGCCGCGGTGGCGGGGTCGCACTGCCGCTCGCCGCACAGGCCCGCGATGGGGTCGCCCATCACGTTCACCATCAGGAAGATCAAGAGCGTGGCGCCGATGAAGACCGGGATCATCTGGAGCAGACGCCGGATCACATACCGTCCCATGAGGGCTCCGGAGGTAGTACGGGGCCCACGCCCGGGTTCGCTTCAGCAACCCGGACGTTCACCCCGTGGACGGCTCAGCTGACCTTGATCTCGTTGTAGACGGGCACGCTGAACTGGTTGAGCGCCACGCCCGAGATCCTGTCCGAGTAGCCCGCGCTGCCGTTCTGGTACCAGAGCGGGATGGCGGCCATGTTGTCCCGTACGACCCCTTCGGCCTGCTGGAAGAGCTTGATGGCCTTGGCCTTGTCGGTCTCGGCGTTCGCCTGGTCGACGAGCTTGTCGAAGTTCTTGTTGGACCACTTGCCGTCGTTGGAGGAGGCGTTCGTGTAGTACAGCGGCTGAAGGAAGTTCTGGATCAGCGGGTAGTCCATCTGCCAGCCGGCCCGGAACGGACCCGGCATCTTGTGCTGCCCGATCTGGTTGCGGAAGTCGGCGAAGGTGCCGATCGGGTTGCCGACGCAGGCCTTGTCGTTGCCCAGCGCGTTGTTGATGGAGTTACAGACGGCGTCGATCCACTCCTTGTGGGAGCCGCTGTCCGCGTTGTACGAGATCTTGATCTGGCCGCCGGGCAGTCCGCCGCCGCCTTGGATCAGCTTCTTCGCCTGCGCGGGGTCGTACCGGCAGGAGGCACCGCACAGTCCGTCCTGGAAGCCGCCGGCCGCGCCGAGCACCGGTGAGGTCCAGTCGGAGGCCGGGGTGCGGGTCTTCTGGAAGATCGTGCTGGTGATCTGGTCCCGGTTGATCGCCATGGACAGGCCCTTGCGGACGTTCTCCATGCCGCTCTTGTCCCAGGCCTGGTCGTAGAAGGGGAAGGCGATGGTCTGGATGATGCCGGCCGGGGTGTTGATGTACCGGCCGCCGAGATCGTTCTTCACGTTCTTGAGCTGGGCGGCGGGCACGTCGTCGACGAGGTCGAGGTTGCCCGCCAGCAGGTCGGTGTAGGCGGTGTTGTTGTCGGTGTAGACCTTCAGGTCCACCCCGCCGTTCTGTGCCTTGTCCGTCCCCGGGTACGCGTCCCACTTCCGCAGGGACATCATCGAGCCCTTGGTGTACGAGTCCACGGTGTAGGGCCCGTTGCCGACCGGCTTCTTCAGCCAGGCCGCGTGGTCGCTGAAGAACGCCTTGGGCAGCGGTGCGAAGGCGACGTAGCCGAGGGTGTCGGGGAAGGTCGAGAACTTCTGGTTGAGCTTGACGGTGAAGGTGTGCGCGCCCGTGACCTTCAGCCCCGACAGCGTGTCCGCGCTCTGCGTTCCCGTCTCGGGGTGGACCTTGTCGTAGCCCTCGATGTACCCGAAGAAGTACGCGTTCTTCTGGTTGTTCTTGAGACTGGCCCCGTAGTTCCAGGCATCCACGAAGGACTGCGCGGTGACGGGCTCTCCGTTGCTGAACGTCCAGCCGTCCTTGACGGTGACCGTGAAGTTCTGCGAGTCCGAGGTGTCGATCTTCTGCGCCAGCATGTTCTGGGCCGCGCCGGTCTTGGCGTCGTACCGCTTCAGACCCCGGAAGATCATGTCGAGGACCTTGCCGCCCTGCACCTCGTTGGTGTTGGACGGCTCCAGCGGGTTCTGCGGGTCCCCCCAGGAGGAACTGAGTACTCCGGACGCGCCGCCGCCGCTGCCGCCTCCGCCGCCTCCGCAGGCCGTCGCCACGAGGGCCACCGCCGCCGCGCCCACGGCCCGTGTGGCGTGCGTCGCTCCACGCATGGAGTGCCTCCCAGAGTGCGCTGCCGCCAGCGCCGCGGCGCTGTTCCATTACCGGCCAATATCAACCGGTAACGCGCATACCGCACATTCAGGCCACCCGTACGTGGACGACCAACTCCACCTCGAAGCCGTCCGCGTCCTCCAGATACGCGGCGCAGTGTTCCGGACCGCCCGCGTGCGGATAGCGGTCCGAAAAGAGGGGTGACCAGCCGTGGCGGGGTGCTTCGGCCACGAGCCGGTCGAGTTCGGCGCGGTCCGGCACATGGAAGGCGAGGTGGTTCAGACCGGGGCGCAGACGGTCGTGGGAGTCCGCCTTCAGCGCGGGCGACTGCTCGACGACGAGATAGGTCTCGCCCCGGCGCCAGCTGCGGCCGTGCGGCCACTCCTGGTACGGCTCACAGCCCAGGCGCTCCAGCAGCCATCCCCAGGAGCGGACCGCGCGCTCCAGGTCGGGCACCCACAGTTCGACGTGATGCAGCATCTTCCCCCCACCTGGAAAAGCCGGTTCCCGGCACCGCGGTGGCGGTGCCGGGAACCGGCCTGTCGATCACGGGACGCGTGGCGCTCAGGCCGCGTGCACGACGTTCTTCTCCTCGGCGAAGTGGCACGCCGACTCATGGGCCGCCGGCGAGTCCACGCCCATGAACACCTCGGGCACCGCGAGGATCGGGGTCTCCACGGAGCACTTGTCCTGGGCCTTCCAGCAGCGGGTGCGGAAGCTGCAGCCCGACGGCGGGTTGGCCGGGGACGGCACGTCACCGGTCAGGATGATCCGGTCGCGGTGCTCACGGGCCTCCGGGTCCGGCACCGGGACGGCCGACAGCAGCGCCTGGGTGTAGGGGTGCGTCGGGTGGTCGTAGATCTGCTCGTCGGAGCCGATCTCCGCCATCTTGCCGAGGTACATGACGCCGACACGGTCCGAGATGTGCCGGACGATCGACAGGTCGTGGGCGATGAAGAGGTAGGACAGGTTGAACTCGTCCTGGAGCCGCTCCATCAGGTTGATGACCTGCGCCTGCACCGACACGTCCAGCGCCGACACCGGCTCGTCGCAGATGATGATCTCGGGGTTGAGCGCGAGACCACGGGCGATGCCGATGCGCTGACGCTGACCGCCGGAGAACTGGTGCGGGTAGCGGTTGATGTACTCGGGGTTGAGGCCGACCACGTCCAGCAGTTCCTGGACCTTGCGCCGCCGGTCGCCCTTCGGAGCCACCTCGGGGTGGATGTCGAAGGGCTCACCGATGATGTCGCCCACCGTCATACGGGGGTTGAGCGAGGTGTACGGGTCCTGGAAGACCATCTGGATGTTGCGGCGCACGGCCTTCAGGGCGCGCCCGGACAGCTTGGTGATGTCCTGGCCCTTGTAGAAGATCTCGCCCGCGGTGGCCCGCTCCAGGTTCATCAGGAGCTTGGCCACGGTGGACTTGCCACAGCCGGACTCGCCCACGATGCCCAGCGTCTCACCCTGGTACAGGTCGAACGAGACACCGTCGACGGCCTTCACCGCGCCGATCTGCCGCTTGAACAGGATGCCCTGGGTGAGCGGGAAGTGCTTCTTCAGGTTGCGCACCTGAAGGATCGGCTCGCCACGGTCCACCGGCGCCTCGATCGCGGCGACCGCCTCCGCCTCGGAGTGGGCGTCGACGACCTCCACGTCGGAGACGTTCGGGGTGGCCTCCTGCTCGTCGTTCTTGCTGAGCTCAGCCATGGATCGTCTCCTTCCAGAAGTGGCAGGCCGAACCGCGGCCGACCAGCTCGGTGCCGTCCTGCTCGCTGACCGGGAGCAGCGCCGGCACGTCGGTGCGGCAGATGTCCTGGGCCTTGGGGCAGCGCGGGTTGAACGCGCAGCCGGTCGGAATGCGCAGCAGGTTGGGCGGCAGCCCCTTGATCGCGTACAGCTCCTGGCCCTTCTGGTCCAGGCGCGGGATCGAGTCCAGCAGACCCCGCGTGTACGGGTGCGCGGGGCGCTTGTACAGCTCGTGGACGGGGGCGCGCTCCACGATCCGGCCCGCGTACATCACGGCGATCTTGTCCGCGACGTCGGCGACGACGCCGAGGTCGTGGGTGATCAGGATCAGGCCCATGTTGTACTCGCGCTGAAGGTCCGCGAGCAGGTCCATGACCTGGGCCTGGACCGTCACGTCGAGCGCCGTGGTGGGCTCGTCCGCGATGATCAGGTCCGGCTCCAGGGCCAGCGCCATCGCGATCATGATGCGCTGGCGCATACCGCCCGAGAACTGGTGCGGGTAGTCGTTCACGCGGGCCGCGGAGGCCGGGATCTTCACCCGGTCCATCAGCTCGATCGCCTTGGCCTTGGCCTCCTTCTTGGAGAGGCCCTGGTGCACCCGGAACATCTCGCCGAGCTGGTAGCCGACGGACAGGACCGGGTTGAGCGAGCTGAGCGCGTCCTGGAAGATCATGGCGATCTTCTGGCCGCGGATCTTGCGGCGCTCCTCGCCGGACATCTTGAGCATGTCCTGGCCGCGGAAGAGGATCTCGCCCTGCGGGATCCTCGCCGGCGGCATGTCGAGGATGCCCATGATCGCCTGCGCGGTCACGGACTTGCCGGAGCCGGACTCGCCGAGCACGGCGAGGGTCTCGCCCGCGCTGACGCTGTAGTTGACGCCGTTGACCGCCTTGGCCACGCCCTCGCGGGTGTGGAACTCGACGTGCAGGTCACGCACTTCGAGCAGCGGCCCGTCGTCGGCGCCGCCCTTACGCGGGGCGGGCACCGGGACGGAGTCTTCTTCGATGATGGTCACGTACGCCTCCCTCAGCGCAGCTTCGGGTCGAGGGCGTTACGGACGGCCTCACCGAGCATGATGAACGCCAGCACCGTGATGCTGAGCATGATCGACGGGTACAGCATGATCCACTGCGCCACGCGAATCTGGTTGCCGCCGTCCGAGATGTCGTTGCCCCAGGACACGCCGTTGAGGCCGAGTCCGAGGAAGGACAGGGTCGCCTCGGCGGAGATGTAGACACCGAGCGAGATGGTGGAGACGACGATCACGGGGGCGAGGGTGTTCGGCAGGATGTGCCGGAACATGATCCGCGGGGTGCTCGCGCCCAGGGCCTTGGCCGCGTGGACGTAGTCGGCCTGCTTGGTGGTGATCACGGCGCCGCGCATCACTCGGGCGATCTGCGTCCAGCCGAAGGCGGCCAGCGCGCCGATGACGACCCAGGTCGTGCGGTCCGGGAAGGAGGTCAGCACGACCATGGTGGCGAGCAGGAACGGGATGCCGAAGAAGACGTCCGTCAGGCGCGACAGGATCGAGTCGACGATGCCGCCGAAGTATCCGGCGATCATGCCCATCAGGCCACCCACGACCGTCACCGCGAGGGTGGTGCCGAAGCCCACGGCCACGGAGGCCCGGGTGCCGTAGATGGTACGGGCGAAGACGCTGCGGCCCTGCTGGTCGTAGCCCAGCCAGTCCGCGGAGAACACATGGCCCAGCTTCGGCTTCTGCAGGAAGTGCTTGGCCAGATCGCCCTTGATCGGGTCGGTGTCGGTGAACAGACCCGGGAAGAAGGTGATGGTCAGCAGCAGCAGGATCAGCACCGCCGAGATACCGAAGATCCAGCTGTGCCGGAGGTCGTTCCAGGCGTCGCCCCACAGGCTGCGGGACTTCTCCGGCTTGGCCGCGGGGACCGCCACCGGGGTGGCCGCGCCGTCGGTCGCCACCGCCGTCTGGACGTCGGTCTTGGTCACGTCAGGCATAGCGAATCCTCGGGTCCAGGACCGCGTACAGCAGGTCGACGAGCAGGCTGGCGAGGAGATAGACCAGCACCAGGATGGTCACCAGGCCGACGAGCGTGGTGCCTTCACGCCGCACGATGGACTGGTAGATCGTGCCGCCGATGCCCTGGATGTTGAACAGGCCCTCGGTGACGACGGCTCCGCCCATCAGCGCACCGATGTCGGTGCCCAGGTAGGTGATCACGGGGATCAGCGAGTTGCGCATGAGGTGGACGCCCACCACACGACGCCGGGGCAGGCCCTTGGCGATGGCCGTGCGGATGTAGTCGGCGCGCAGGTTCTCGGCGACCGACGTCCGGGTGAGCCGGGTCACATAGGCCAGCGAGGCGGTCGCGAGGACGAACGCCGGCATCAGCAACTCGTTGTAGTTCGTGGAGTCGTTCACGTTCGGCGGCAGCCAGTTGAGCTGGAAGGCGAAGACGACCTTCAGGATGAAGCCGAGAACGAACACCGGAACGGAGATCAGCAGCAGCGAGACCAGCAGGATCGCGTTGTCCGCGAACCGCCCGGCGCGCATGCCCGCCCAGACGCCCAGGGCGATGCCCAGGACGACCTCGATGGCGAAGGACAGCGAGGCCAGACGAAGGGTCACAGGGAACGCCTCGCCGAGGACGTCCGTGACGGGGCGGCCGCTCGCGATCTGCGTGCCGAAGTCGAAGTGAAGGATCATGTCCTTCATGTAGTGGTAGTACTGCACCAGGATCGGCTGGTCCAGGCCGTACTGATGTCTCAGTGAGGCGATGACGGCAGGGCTTCCGCCCTTGTCGCCGAACAGGCCTCGCACGGGGTCGCCGGGCAGGGCGTAGACCATGAGAAAGATCAGCAGGGTTGTCCCGATGAAGACCGGGATCATCTGGAGCAGTCGTCGTGCGACGTAGCGCCCCATCGTGCCTCCATATAGTTACTACGACGACAGCCGACGGGCCCTTTCCCTGCGCACCCCTGAACGATGCGCATGGAAAGGGCCCCCCGGCCGCTGCCGTCCCCCCGGGCGCGGCGCACGAGGCGGCGCCGCACCCGGGATCACGGGCTGATTGCGGTTACTTCTTGACCTGAACGCCGGTCAGGATCGGGTCGCCGTCCTGGGCGTACTCCACGCCGGTGACCTTGTCCGAGTAGCCCGCGTTGACCTTGTAGTACCAGAGCGGAATGCTCGGCATGTAGTTGACGAGCTCCTTCTCGATGTCCTGGTACTTCTTCTCCGAGTCCGCGAGCGAGCTGGCGGTGTCGGCCGCGGCGATGTCCGCGTCGATCTTCTTGTTCGAGAACCCGCTCGTGTTGCCGTCCGACTTGCTGCCGAACAGGTCACGGATGAAGTTGGCGTTCATCGGGAAGTCGAGCACCCAGCCACTGCGGTACATGGACTTGACCGCGTGCGCGTCACGCGCGTCCAGGTCGGCCTGGAAGTCGGCCTTGGAGTCGCCGGAGCACTTGACACCGGTGGCGTTGGTGATCGAGTTGCAGACCGCCTCCACCCACTCCTTGTGACCGCCGTCGGCGTTGAACTGGATGGAGATGGCGTTGCCCGGGACACCGCCGCCGTCCTTGATGAGCTGCTTCGCCTTGGTCGGGTTGTACGTGAAGACGTCACCGCCGACGTTCGGCTCGTAGCCGAGCACACCCTTCGCGACCCAGCCGGTGGCGGGCTCACGGGTGCCCTGGAGCACCGTCTTGGTGATGGTGGCGCGGTCGATCGCCATCGACAGGCCCTGGAGGACCTTCGGGTTGATGTTCTTCCACTGCTTGGTGTAGAAGGCCGGCGTGATCGTCTGGATCGCCGAGTACGCCTTGTCCACCGCGCGGCTGCCGAGGTCCGACTTGTAGACCGGCAGGTCCTTCGGGGCGATCTGACGCAGGACGTCGACGTTGCCCGACTTCAGGTCCTCGTAGGCCGTCTCCAGGTTGGTGTAGTTCTTGAAGAGCACACCACCGTTCTTGGCCTTGTCCGGACCCTGGTAGCCGTCGAACTTGGCGACCTCGATCTGCTTCTTGTGCGCCCAGCTGACGAACTTGTACGGGCCGTTGCCGATCGGGTGCTCGCCCGCGGCCTTCGGGTCCTTGTAGAAGGACTCGGGCAGCGGCGAGAAGACCTCGTAGCCGAGCTTGTAGACGTAGTAGGGGATCGCCTTGGAGAGCGTGATCGTGAAGGTGTTGTCGTCGACGACCTTCAGACCGGACATCTCGGTGGCCTTCGGCTTGCCCTTCGCCGGGGCGACGTCGTCGTAGCCCGCGATGTCGGAGAACCAGAAGCTGTTGGTCTGCTTGTTCGCCGGGGCGGCGGCCCAGTTCCACGCCTTGACGTAGGACGTGGCGGTCACCGGGGTGCCGTCGTGGAACTTCCAGCCCGACTTCAGCTTGACCGTGTACGTCTTGTTGTCCTTCGTGTCCACCGACTGGGCGTTCACGTAGACGATGTTGCCCTTGTCGTCGTAGCTCACGAGCTGCGAGAAGAGCGACTTGATGACGATGCTGCCGTTGGACTCCATGGTGTTGGCCGGCTGCAGCGGGTTCTGCGGCTCGCCCACCTCGACCGAGAACTTACCGGCCGGGTCGACGGCGGCCTTGCTGTCGCTGCCCTTGTCGCCACCGCCACCACCACAGGCGGTCGCTCCCAGCGCCACAACCGCGGCTATCGCGACCCACTTGGCGCTCTTGGCACCGCGCATGGGTTCCTCCTCATGAGTCCATTGGTTCACCGCAAAAGGGAGCACTAGTCACACTGCCGACACTTGGGACGGAGAAAGTGCTGGTGCCCCCTGCGCTCGCAAGCCGACGCCACCTGAAGGCGTATGGCCCGTTGATCCGAGCTCTACGCGCCTAACTATCTGCCATGGGCCAGAGCCCGACCACACTCACAAGGTCTCGGTTCGATCACACCTGTCGCCTACTTCTTCCAAAATCCGGACAAAGGGTTTGCTGAAAGATCCCTCCGAAACGGACTTGTTACACATCTATCGGTCTCGACCGTCCGCATTGCGGACGGTCGGAGCGAAAAAAGAGGTTGCGACTATCGTGGCCGTCATGTGGGGGTGCCATCGGCGTGCCCACCCACCCCGGACCGGCGGAGGCGACTGCCCCGTTTCGCGGTCAACGGGCTTCCATGACAAGGCCGTTCGCTGATCAAGCGGGTACGTCCCCGACGGTGTGATCACGGCGCCGAGACGCGCCGTGCGGCCGGGACCCACGTGATTGCAGGGTAGTGGGAACCGGCCAATGTGGAGGGCTCCTCCTCCGTAATGAAGGGTTTTCCCTACCCTCCCCTCGCTCTGCGCCCTATCGCAGCCACGTACCGCGGCGCAAACCGCGCGCCGCGCTCAGCGCGCCCCCCAACGCGTCGGGCACCCCGCGAATGCGAGGTGCCCGAAATCACTGCGGAACGGTCGAGGTCAGCCGTGCTTGGCCCGGCTGGCGGTGCGACCGCGCTCCTTCTGGTCGAGGACGACCTTGCGGATGCGCACGGACTCCGGGGTCACCTCGACGCACTCGTCGTCGCGGCAGAACTCGAGGGACTGCTCCAGGGAGAGCTTGCGCGGCGGGACGATCGCCTCGAACGAGTCGGCCGAGGACGACCGCATGTTCGTGAGCTTCTTCTCCTTGGTGATGTTCACGTCCATGTCGTCGGCGCGCGAGTTCTCGCCGACGATCATGCCCTCGTACACCTCGGTGCCGGGGTCGGTGAACAGCACACCGCGCTCCTGGAGGTTCGTCATCGCGAAGGCGGTGACGGCGCCGGAGCGGTCGGCGACCAGCGAGCCGTTGTTACGGGTGGTCAGCGTGCCGAACCACGGCTCGTGACCCTCGTGGATGGAGTGGGCGATGCCCGTGCCGCGCGTGCCGGTCAGGAACTCGGTCCGGAAGCCGATGAGGCCGCGGGAGGGCACGACGAACTCCAGGCGGACCCAGCCGGAGCCGTGGTTCGACATGTTGTCCATGCGGCCCTTGCGGACGCCCATGAGCTGCGTGACCGCGCCCATGTGCTCCTCGGGCACGTCGATCGTCATGCGCTCGACCGGCTCGTGCACCTTGCCGTCGATGATCTGGGTGACCACCTGGGGCTTGCCGATGGTCAGCTCGAAGCCCTCGCGGCGCATCTGCTCGACCAGGATGGCGAGCGCGAGCTCACCACGGCCCTGGACCTCCCAGGCGTCCGGACGCTCGGTGTCCAGCACCCGCAGGGAGACGTTACCGACCAGCTCGCGGTCGAGACGGTCCTTGACCTGGCGGGCGGTGACCTTGCGGTCCTTGACCGCGGACTTGGCGTCCGCGCCCTTGCCGGTGCCACCACGGCCGACCAGCGGCGAGGTGTTCGTACCGATCGTCATCGAGATCGCCGGCTCGTCCACCGTGATCAGCGGCAGCGCGATCGGGTTCTCGGGGTCGGCGAGGGTCTCGCCGATCATGATCTCCGGGATACCGGCGACGGCGCAGATGTCACCGGGGCCCGCCACCTCGGCGGGCTTGCGGGTGAGCGCCTCGGTCATCAGCAGCTCGGTGATGCGGACGTTGGACATCGTGCCGTCGCGCTTGATCCACGTGACGGTCTGGCCCTTGCGCAGCGCGCCCTGCTCGACGCGGAGCAGCGCGATACGGCCGAGGAAGTTGTCGGCGTCCAGGTTGGTGACGTGCGCCTGGAGCGGGGCGGACTCGTCGTAGGACGGGGCCGGGACGGACTCCAGGATCGTGGTGAAGAACGGCTCCAGGCTGTCGCTGTCCTGCGGGACCGTGCCGTCCTCCGGCTTGGTCAGGGAGGCGACGCCGTCACGCGCACACGCGTAGACGATCGGGAACTCGATCTGGTCCTCGTCGGCGTCCAGGTCGAGGAAGAGGTCGTACGCCTCGTTCACGACCTCGTCGATGCGCGAGTCGGGACGGTCCGTCTTGTTGATGCACAGGATGACGGGCAGGCGGGCCTGCAGCGCCTTGCGCAGCACGAAGCGGGTCTGCGGCAGCGGGCCCTCGGAGGCGTCGACGAGGAGGACGACCGCGTCCACCATCGACAGACCGCGCTCGACCTCGCCACCGAAGTCGGCGTGGCCCGGGGTGTCGATGATGTTGATGGTGATGACCTCACCACCATCCTTCGGGTGGTACTTCACGGCCGTGTTCTTGGCCAGGATCGTGATGCCCTTCTCACGCTCCAGGTCGTTCGAGTCCATCATGCGGTCGTCAAGCGACTCGGCGGCGTGCGCGGCGAAGGCACCGGCCTGCTTGAGCATGGCATCGACCAGGGTGGTCTTGCCATGGTCGACGTGGGCGACGATGGCGACGTTGCGGATGTCGTGGCGCGTGGCCATATTGAGGCGCTTCTCCCGGAGTGAGTGGACGGCCTGCGCGTACGTCAGTGCTACGCGGACCCTGCCGGGCTGGACACGCCACGGCCTTACCCCATGGTACGTGGCCTTGACGGGCACGGCCTCCGCGGGCTAGTCCGCGGAGGCCGTGGGCGGCGTTGATCGCCCTTCCTGCTTGCCCTTCCTGCTTGCCCTTCCTACCTGTCCTTCTTGGTTGTCGTTCCCCCCTGCGCGCCCTTCTTCAGAAAGCCCATGTCCTCATAGAGGGGGGTCTGGAACCCGAAGGCGCCGGCGTTGGCGAGGTTCAGACGGGTGGCCGTGAGCTGGGGGCGCTGATAGAGGGGAATCGATCCGGCGGCGGCCCAGATCCGGGCGTCGGCCTTACGGACCAGGGAACGCGACTCGTCCTCGTCCAGCGTCGCGATGGCCTGATCGAACAACTGGTCGACCTGGTCGGTGCCGACCCGGGTGTAGTTCTGCTCGACGGCGAGGGAGCCGTCGGCCGCCGGGACCGGCTTCGCGTAGATCGGGCGGGCGTCGGTGGCGGGGAAGGCCGAGGCGGGCCAGGAGTACAGCGCCAGGTCGTACTGGCCCGAGGCGATGTGGTCCTTGAAATAGCTGTCGTCCGGCACCCTGGACGTCTCGGTACGGATGCCGATGTGCTCCAGCATCCGCGAGATCTGGTCGGCCACCGTGCGCAGCGAGTCCGAACCGGGACCCGAGGGCAGGACGAAGCGCAGTGTCAGCGCCTTGCCGTCCTTGGCGAGCGCGCCGGCCGCGGCGCCCGCCGGGGCGGCCGTGCCCTTGGGCGCGTAGGCGCCGGGCGCCCCGCCCTGCCGGTTGTCCTTGGGGGCGTACTGCCTGCCGTCGAGATGCTTGCCGGCCTCTTCGTCCCCCTGCTGCTTCCCGTTCTTCCCGTGCTTCTCGGCGGGGTCCTTCGGGTCCTTCTTGTCCCGGTCGGCCTCACCGTTCTTGCCGGCCGCACCGTTCTTGTCGTCCTCGCCGACGATGAACGTTCCGTCGTCCGAGTCCGCGTCGGAGCCCGCCTTCTTGCCCTCGGGCCCGGCCGCCTTGTCCTTGTCCTTCTTCTGCTGCTGTTGCTGCTCGGTCACCGGTCCCCCGGGCACCCATCCGGCATCCGCCAGCAGCGCCTGCGCCTCCTTGGTGTCCTGCCCGCCGAGCGCGCCGCTGTTGTCGGCGTAGTCCGGCTGGCCGGAGAGCGCGAGGTGGCTGCCGACCGGAACGGCGGGCAGGCCCAGCGGGCCCAGGACGGCCTGGGCGAGTTCGTCGCGGTTGATCGCGCGCGCGACGGCGCGGCGGACGCGCTCGTCGGCGAGCGGGCCCTCGGAGCCGTTCAGGGCCAGCTGGGTGTAGGCGGGCTCGAGGGACTTGCGGACCACGAAGTCGCGCAGGGACGTCTGCTGACGGGCGTACGTCGCGATCGCCGTGCGCTGCTTCTTGCGGGCCTTGATCTCGTGGGACGCGGCCTTCTCGTCGGAGCCGTGCGCGACCGCCCAGGAACGCAGCGCTTTCGCGGGCGTGAGCGCGGAGCCCGGTCCCTGCAGCCGGACGGTCCCCTTTTCGCGGGCGGCGAGCGCGATCCGGCCGGCCTCTTCGGGGTCGATCTCGGCCAGGTCGACCTTGTCGGCGGCGAGCGCCTCGGCCCGCTTGTCGCGCGGGACGGCGATCAGCGCGATCTCGGAGAGCTTGGCGGGGCGGCCCCACCAGCGCGGGTTGCGGGCGAGGAGGACCTCGCCGCTCTTGTGGTCGATCTTCTGCAGGGCGAACGGGCCCGCGGTGGCCTGGAGCTTGGTGCGCGCCCCGTCATTGAAGGCGTCCGCGGTGCCCATCACGTCCTTGGGGTACAGCGGTGAGAAGAGCGACTTCCAGTCGGCGTAGGGGCGACTGAAGGTGACGCGGACCTCCAGGTTGCTCTTGCCGCGCTCGATCTTCTCGATGCGGTCGTAGCCGGCGTTGCGGGCCGTCCAGTACGCGCTGTCCTTGCCGGACAGGGCGCGCCACTGGGCGGCGAAGTCGGCGGCGCCGATCTCGCGGCCGTCGCTCCAGACCGCCTGCTGGTTGAGCTTGTAGAGCACGACCTGCTTGGGCTCGGTCTCGACGATCTTGGCCGATTCGAGGTAGTCGGGGTTGAGCTGCGGGGTGCCGTTGGAGTCGAGGCGGT
This sequence comes from Streptomyces sp. NPDC107454, assembly GCF_055582885.1. Taxonomy (NCBI): domain Bacteria; kingdom Bacillati; phylum Actinomycetota; class Actinomycetes; order Kitasatosporales; family Streptomycetaceae; genus Streptomyces; species Streptomyces sp. NPDC107454. Next base: position 360,116 of record NZ_JBVJPA010000008.1, read on the forward strand.
ACAGGGCGGGCAGTACGGCGCCGGCGATCCGGGAGGTGCCGGCGTCGGCGTCCGCCTGGAAGGTGTTGAGGGTCTCCGGTACGGCGTCCACCGCCCAGCGCAGGGTGCCGCCGTCCGCGATCCGGTCGCGGGTCGCAGGTGCGATGTCCTGCGCGGCGAGAGGCTTGGCGGCCTCCTCGTCGGCGCTGCACGCGGCGAGGGCGGGTACCGCGAGCGCGCCCGCGGTGAGGAACGCGACCGAGCGCATCACCGCGCGCAGTCCGACGCCGTCGTGGGACATCACTGCAACCTCCGGTGGGGAGAACGGGGCCGGATCTGATCACTTTTGGCGGTATATGCGGTTGATCAGATGTATGCGCCCACTGAAGGGGAGGGGGAGCGTGGGGGTGCGGCGACACGACGTGGAACGCCCGGAACCCCACCCGTCCGGCCCAACGGACGGGCCGGAGAACCCGGCGGCCGGGATCCGGGGCGCGGCCCCGTCGCAGGGCCCGGATTCACTCACGCGTGGACGTGAATCGGCCCCGGGGGGCGCATTCCGGGGGCCGCGAGCCGTCAATCCGTGCAGATCCCTTCCCACGGCTCGGTGTGACGCGCAACACTCGCAGGCGCATGAACGTTGCCGCCTTGGACCGCAGGGTCCCGGAAGCGAGGGCAAGTCATGTCCGTGCACGACGACTTGACGTCAGTTCAGCGATGCATCGACGACCTCGTGAGGTCGGTGGGACGCCTGGAGCAGCAGATCGGCGGAGGCGGCCTCGAGATGCGCCGCGTCCGCGCCGACGCGGACCACCTGCGCGAGAGCGTCGCCCTGCTGCGCGAGTCCGCCCCCGGCCTCTCCCCGCCCCGGCGCCCCGATCTCGTCCCGATCCCCGACACCCCGTACGACAGCTCCTTGTGGACGGACTCGGACGACGAGGGACTCGGCGCCCACGACCGCCACGCCCCGTGAGCGCCCCGGAGGCGAAAAGTTGAGCACTGGCACTGAACCCCATCCGACCCGCGGCGGCGTGCACACCGGTACGCGCGCCGCGATCACCGCTCCGCATCTGCGCACCGACCGCTGGTGGCTGGCGCCCGCCGTCACCGCCGCCGGGCTGCTGGCCTTCGTCGTGTACTCGACCTGGCGCGCGTTCGCGGACACGAACTACTACTCGGCGCCGTACGTCTCGCCGTTCTACTCGCCCTGTCTGGCCGAGCGGTGCCGGACGATGCACGCGGGCCCCAACGCGGACCTGTTCGGGAGCTGGTGGGGCATCTCCCCCGCCATCATCATCCTGATCTTCCCGCTCGGTTTCCGGCTGACCTGCTACTACTACCGCAAGGCGTACTACCGCAGCTTCTGGGCGTCGCCGCCGGCCTGCGCGGTCGCCGAGCCGCACAAGAAGTACACCGGTGAGACCCGCTTCCCGCTCATCCTGCAGAACGTCCACCGGTACTTCTTCTACGCCGCGATCGTCGTCGCCGGGATCCTGACCTACGACACCGTGCTCTCCTTCCGGGACGAGCACTATCGCTGGGGCCACATGGGCCTGGGCACCCTGGTCTTCCTGCTCAACATCACGCTGATCTGGGCGTACACCCTGTCCTGCCACTCCTGCCGGCACATCGTCGGCGGCAAGCTCAAGCACTTCTCCAAACATCCCGTGCGCTACCGGATGTGGCAGTGGGTCGGGAAGCTGAACGCCCGCCACATGCTGCTCGCCTGGGCGTCGCTGATCAGCGTGGCGCTCGCCGACTTCTACGTGTATCTCGTCGCGTCCGGCGCCTTCGACGATCCGCGCTTCTTCTAGCTGAGTGGGGCCCTCTGATGTCCGTGGTTGACAGGCAGGAGTGGGACGTTGTCGTGGTCGGCGCCGGTGGCGCCGGACTGCGCGCCGCGATCGAGGCGCGCGAACGCGGCGCCCGTACGGCCGTGATCTGCAAGTCGCTGTTCGGCAAGGCCCACACGGTGATGGCCGAGGGCGGCATCGCGGCCGCGATGGGCAACGTCAACTCCGGCGACAACTGGCAGGTCCACTTCCGCGACACCATGCGGGGCGGGAAGTTCCTGAACCAGTGGCGCATGGCCGAGCTGCATGCCAAGGAAGCCCCGGACCGGGTGTGGGAGCTGGAGACCTGGGGCGCCCTGTTCGACCGTACGAAGGACGGGCGGATCTCGCAGCGCAACTTCGGCGGCCACGAGTATCCGCGCCTCGCGCACGTCGGCGACCGGACCGGCCTCGAGCTCATCCGGACCCTCCAGCAGAAGATCGTGTCGCTCCAGCAGGAGGACATGAAGGAGACGGGCGAGTACGAGAGCCGGCTGAAGGTGTACCAGGAGTGCACCGTCACGCGTGTGCTGAAGGACGGCAACCGCGTCTCCGGCGCGTTCTGCTACGAGCGCGAGTCCGGCCGCTTCTTCGTGCTCGAAGCTCCCTCCGTCGTCATCGCCACCGGCGGTATCGGCAAGTCGTTCAAGGTGACGTCGAACTCGTGGGAGTACACGGGCGACGGGCACGCCCTCGCGCTGCTCGCCGGAGCACCGCTGCTCAACATGGAGTTCGTGCAGTTCCATCCGACGGGCATGGTCTGGCCGCCGTCGGTGAAGGGGATCCTGGTCACCGAGTCGGTGCGCGGGGACGGCGGGGTGCTCAGGAACTCCGACGGCAAGCGGTTCATGTTCGACTACATCCCGGACGTCTTCAAGGAGAAGTACGCGCAGTCCGAGGAGGAGGGCGACCGCTGGTACGAGGACCCGGACCACAACCGGCGTCCCCCGGAGCTGCTGCCCCGCGACGAGGTCGCCCGCGCCATCAACTCCGAGGTGAAGGCGGGTCGCGGGTCACCGCACGGCGGGGTCTTCCTCGATGTGTCGACCCGGATGCCCGCCGAGGTGATCCGGCGCCGGCTTCCCTCCATGTACCACCAGTTCAAGGAGCTCGCGGACGTCGACATCACGGCGGAGGCGATGGAGGTCGGGCCCACCTGTCACTACGTGATGGGCGGCATCGCGGTCGAATCGGACTCGGCGGCCGCGCGCGGCGTACCGGGGCTGTTCGCCGCCGGTGAGGTCGCGGGCGGCATGCACGGTTCCAACCGGCTCGGCGGCAACTCCCTGTCCGACCTGCTGGTCTTCGGGCGGCGGGCGGGGCTGCACGCCGCCGGGTACGCCGCCGACCTGGCCGGGGACCGCCCGCCCGTGGACGACATCCAGATCGACGCGGCGGCGGCCGAGGCCCTGCGGCCCTTCTCGGCCGAGGGTCCGGAGCCCGGTACGGAGAGCGGACGCCCGCCCGAGAACCCGTACACCCTCCACCAGGAACTCCAGCAGACCATGAACGACCTGGTGGGCATCATCCGCCGCGAGGCCGAGATGGAACAGGCCCTGGAGAAACTCGCGGAGCTGCGGGTACGGGCACGGCGGGCCGGAGTCGAGGGCCACCGGCAGTTCAACCCCGGCTGGCACCTCGCCCTCGACCTGCGCAACATGCTCCTGGTCAGCGAGTGCGTGGCCCGCGCCGCCCTGGAGCGCACGGAGTCACGCGGCGGCCACACCCGCGAGGACCATCCGACGATGGAGCGGACCTGGCGTCGTGCGAACCTCCTGTGCCAGCTCACCGACCCCACGGGCGGGTTGGCGGCCACCGACCCGGTGCACGGCCAGATCGACCTCAGCCGAGAGACCACCGAACCCATTCGCCCCGACCTGCTCGCCCTCTTCGAGAAGGAGGAGCTGGTCAAGTACCTCGCCGAAGAGGAGCTCTACGATTGACCTTCCTTCCGCCTCGAAAGACGGGAGGTGCCGCGGCTCGCGCCGCTGCATTTCCTGCTTCACCGCCGACTGCCTCATTTGGATTGAACTTCCGCTGAGGTCTTACACCGGCTCCACAGACTGCAGCCGCCAGCCCGGCGGCCAAGATGTTCTTCGCGGCGTTGTGGTCCCGATCATGTCGGGTACCGCAGCCCTTGCGCATCCATTCACGGACGCGCGAAGGAAGGCTCTCGCAGATCCGACCGCACGCAGAGCATGCCTTCGAGGAGGGGTGCCAGCGGTCGATGACGACAAGTTCACGCCCGTACCAAGCGCACTTGTACTCGAGCAGAGAACGCAGCCGTGTCCACGACGCGTCGCTGATGGCACGCGCAAGGCTGCCGTTCTTGAGCATGTTTCGGACGGTCAGGTCCTCGATCACGACCAGTTGGTTCTCCTGGACGAGTCGGGTGGTCAGCTTGTGCAGGAAATCCCGGCGCCGGTCGGCGATCCGGACGTGAATCTTCGCTACCTTGGCGCAGGCCTTGGCCCTGTTGTTCGACCCCGCGTCGACGCCTATCGCAGTGCCCGTTCCCCTCAGTGGCTTGACCGTGTCCTCCACGAGCAGGCACACGAACCGGCGCCCCGCCCCGTCTCGGGACACGGTCACCGTGGTCGGCTCCGCGTCTTTGGGCAGCGGGCGCGAGAAGACGATGTCCAGCGGGCCGGACATCTTCGCCAGGAACAGCTCTCCCGCGCGCCGGCGAAACGCGGAGCGGGTGTAGCCGAGGATCCGGCTTGCCGGACAGCCGCTCTTCACCCCGCGCAGGGTGTACGCCTCGGAGCGCAGCCGCAGAGCCCAGTTGTACACGTAACGAACGCAACCGGAGGGAGATGCTTTTCATGGATTCCACGAAGCTGCCGCGGGGTGCAAACCGATGAGCACAGTCGCGTCCACCACATACGAGGCGCACTTCCGGATCTGGCGCGGGGACATCAAGGGCGGCGGCCTGGAGGACTTCGCGGTCGAGGTCAACGACGGTGAGGTGGTGCTTGACATCATCCACCGGCTCCAGGCGACCCAGGCCCCGGACCTGGCCGTCCGCTGGAACTGCAAGGCGGGCAAGTGCGGTTCGTGCTCGGCGGAGGTCAACGGGCGCCCCCGGCTGATGTGCATGACGCGCATGTCGGTGTTCACGCGGGAGGAGACGATCACCGTCACACCGCTGCGCGCCTTCCCGGTCGTAAGGGATCTGGTGACGGACGTCGGCTTCAACTACGCGAAGGCGCGGCAGGTCCCCGCCTTCGTCCCGCCGGCCGGTCTCGGCCCCGGCGAGTACCGCATGCAGCAGGAGGACGTGGACCGCTCGCAGGAGTTCCGCAAGTGCATCGAGTGCTTCCTGTGCCAGGACACCTGCCATGTCGTGCGCGACCACGAGGAGAACAAACCGGCGTTCGCGGGCCCGCGTTTCCTGATGCGCGTCGCCGAACTGGACATGCATCCGCTGGACGCGGCCTCCGACACCGGCCTGGACCGCAAGCGCACCGCCCAGGACGAGCACGGCCTCGGCTACTGCAACATCACCAAGTGCTGCACGGAGGTCTGCCCCGAGGGCATCAAGATCACGGACAACGCCCTGATCCCCTTGAAGGAACGCGCGGTCGACCGCAAGTACGACCCGCTGGTGTGGCTGGGTTCGAAGATCAGGAGGCGGGATTCGTCTTCGTAGGACTCTCAGGACCCTAGGGAGCCGAAGGAGCGGTCGGGCCGCGGCGGCGGTCGCGGGTCGCGCGGTGCATCAGCGTGGCGCCGGTGATCAGGCCGGCGCCGCTCACGACGGCGGCGGCGAACCGGAGGAAGCCGGGCCCCGTGAAGGCCAGGCTCAGCGACTCAAGGGCGAGGGCCGCCGTCAGTACCAGCGCGCCCTGGCCCCACAGGCGGCGCCGGACGACGGGACGGCGCTCCCACCCGGGCACCCGGCCGCCGCGCACGGCGACGATCCCGACGGCCGCCGCGAGTCCGAGGACCACGCCCTCGCCGAGGCCCGCCGCGAAGAGCCAGGGCCCCGTCATCGGCGTGCGGGGATACCGGGGCGACCGGGACGCCGCGAGGCCAGCTGCAGCACGAGCCCCGTGATGAACAGGGCCATACCGGTCATCGCGAAGGGCGCCATGCTGAGGTCGGGTCCTCGGAACGGGCCGAGGAACATGTACAGGGACATTCCGACGGCCCCCACCAGCGAGCCGTACCCCCACAGCTTCGGCCGGAAGACACGGGGGCGCAGCCAGGACGGCACCCAGCCCGTGACGATCCCGGCGATGCCCATCAGCGCCGCGCCGGTCATCGCCAGCGCGGCGAAGCCCACCAGGTACGGGTGCACGGACTTTCCTCTCCCCCAGAGCGCGCCGGACCGGCGCGCGCCCTCAGATCATGGCACGGGGTTCTCCAGCAGTGTGAGGGTCTGCCCGACGTTGTGTTCCGCGATCGCCCGCATGAACTCCGGATCCGGGAAGTCGCCGTCGAGGAGCCGGAGGGGGCCCGCGACCAGCGAGAGGTGCATGGCCAGGCGGTAGAGGCGCAGCCGGTCCTCGTCGAGGCCGTCGGCGCGCAGGGCCTCGTAGGCGTGCTGGAAGCGCTGGCGCAGGAAGACGTGCTCCCACTCGGCGTCGAAGTAGAGCAGGCCCTCGATGTCGATGAGGGCGGGGTGGCCGTGCTCGTCCACGAGGACGTGGTCCGGGCCGAGTTCGCCGTGGACCAGGCCGACGCGGCCGCGCGGTCGGACCGGCTCGGCGAGGGCGTGCAGACGGTCGTGCAGGGCCTCGCGTACGGCGGCGGTCCGAAGGTCGCGTGCGGCGGCCTCCGCCAGGTCGGCCAGGGCCCGTTCGAGGACGACCTGCTCGCACGAACCGCCGTGCGCGCTGCCGCCGTTGTCGACGACGGCGACCTTGCCGTGGCGGGGTGCGGGGTGGGCGTGCAGGGTCCGCAGGGCCCCGGCCAGTTCCCGCAGGGGCCCTTCGGCAGCCTGGGGGTCGCGGTGCAGCAGGTCCTCCAGGCTGCCGCCGCGCACGTCCTCCACCACGGCCACGTCCGAGGGCAGCCGCGTGTGGCTGCGGTCGGCGAACAGCAGGCGGGGGGTGCGGATGCCGAGGGCGGTGAGCCTGTCGTGCGCGGCGCTGAAGAGGTCGAGCCCGGAGGCGTGCGAGAAGGAGTCGCGGGGGTCGGCCGGGGCCGCGTCCCAGTAGTCCTCGGCCGGGTCCCAGACGTAGGCGACCGCGGTGGAGCCGTCGTCGTGGAAGAGCCGGTAGACACCCTTCTTGCTGCCGCCGCGCAGCCGGGCGACCGCGGCAAGCGTCCGGGCCGGGCCAAGAGCGGCACGGGCGAGGGGCGCGAGCTCGTCCCTCGTGAGCGGCCTGCGCGTGGCGGTCATCGGACCCAGCCCTCCTCGTACGCCGACCAGTCCTTCTCCCGGGCGGCGAAGTCCACGTACAGGGCGACGCCGAAGTGTTCCCGGGTGCGGTCGGTGCGGGAGAGGCCGAGGCGGGCGCCGCGGACGGCCGCCGCGACCGTCTCCGCGGAGCCGTGGTGGTCCATGTTGTCCTCGTAGTAGAACGGCAGGCCCATCAGCAGATCGGTCGACTTCGGGGTGACTTCGAGGGCGAGGGAGGTCTGCTCGGCGACGTAACCCCCGTACAGGCTCTCCAGCGGAAGCGCCGTGTCGTACGACATCACGGCGATCTGGTCGACCCGGCGGGCGACCTGTCCGAAGAACGACTGGGACCACCACTTGGGGTGCGCGGTGAAGGCGCCGAAGACGGAGTGGAGGTTCGGGAGCGGGTCGATCTGGTGGGCGGCGACGGAGAGCTGGGCGTCGTGGGCGCGGGTGACGCGACGCAGATCGTCGAGCAGGGAGAGGTAGTTCGAGTCGCCGGAGTGCAGGGGTTCCAGGTCGAAGTGGGCGCCCTCGAAGCCGGCGTCGAGGATCTGCCCGGCGGAGCGGACGACGGCGGCCCGGGTCGCCGCCCGTTCCAGGCGCATCCCGACCTCCCCCTCGGTGGCGAGCACGTCGCCGAGCCAGGCCTGGACACGGACACCGGGCAGTTCGCGGTGCACGGCCTCGACCAGCCAACGCGCCTTCGGGTACGCCGACTCGGGCAGGGTCCCGTCATGCTCCAGCGGTCCCGCGTGCACATACAGATCCCGGATCCCGGTGGTCCGCAGCCGCTTCGCGAGCGCCTTGACGTCCGCGTCCTTCTTCCGGCCGTCCACCCAGGCGTGGCCCATCCAGAGGGCGTCACGGTCCCTGGTCCGGGTACCGGAGGCCGGGTCTCCGGCGTAGTTGACCCGCAGGGCGATGCCCGCGGTGAGCAGGGAGAGGACCACCGTCACCACGAGCGCGAGCGCGACCCGTTTGGGCCAGCGGAGGCGGGGGTGCCGCCAGCCCCGGCCCACCGTGCGAAGCCAGGCGGGGACCCGGCTCGGGGAGGTACGGCCCTCGTCGTCCTCCGGCCCCGCCCCTGAGTCCGCCTTGGTCCCCGTGCGCTGCTCGTCCATCCCCCGTGCCCCCTCCGTACGCCCCCGTATCCCCGGTACCTTAAGCGGCCCCGCCTCGGCGCACCCCCGGTCGCGCCCCGGCGCAAGCGGTCATACGCTCCCAAATGTGACGTCGCCCCTGAGCCGAAGCCGGTCGCGCCGAGCCACGTCCCACATAGCCGTACGGGTGGCGCATGCCGTGCTCGGGGGGCTGCTGGCGGTGGGGTGGCTGCTGCTGCCCGTCGCACGGGCGGGAGCCGACGAGGTGCGGGCCGCGCCCGGGCGAGGTGGGACGAGCACCGGCGATCTCGTGCTGCCCCTCGTCGCGGTGGTCGCCGCGGGGGCACTGGCAGCGTACTCGTACGCGCGGCGGACCCGACGGGCCCGGACCCGTACGACGCCCGGCGGCGGCACCCCGCACCCCGTGCCGTTCGCCGAACTCGACCGGCAGGCAGAGCGGTTGCTCGTCGGGATCGACGACTGCGTGCGCACCGGAACGGAGGAACTCGGCTGGGCCGCGGCCCAGTTCGGGGACGAGGCCGTCGCGACCTGCACGGAGGCACTGGCGTTCGCGCGCTCCGAGCTGACGGCTTCCTTCCGGCTGTGGCAGCGGCTGGACGACACCCTGACGGACGACAGCCTCGTGAGACGGCAACTGCTGCAGGAGATCATCGCCCGCTGTATGGAGGCGGGGCGGCGGCTGGACGCGGAGGCGCCCGGGTTCGACCTGGTGCGCGCCCTGGAACGGACGCTGCCTGCCGCACTGGAGTCGGCGGAGGCCCGTTTCCGGGAGCTCACCGCGCGCACCCCGGCAGCGGAGGCGACGCTCACCGAACTGCGCGAGCGGTACGCGCCCTCCGCGTCCCTGTCCGTAGCAGGCAACGTCGAACAGGCCAAGGACCGGCTCGTCTTCGCCACCACCCGCCTGGACCGGGCCCGGCAGTCCCTGGACCGGGGGGAGGGCCCGCGGGCGACGGCGCATCTGCGGGCCGCCGAGGCCGCCGTCGACCAGGCGGACCTCTTCGTGGCCGGTATCGACCGGCTGGCCTGCGAACTCACCTCCGCGACGGCCCTGTTGCCCGGCGCGCTGCGTGACACGGACGCCGAGCTCGTGGCCGCGCGCGGCCTCCCGGCCGTCGGTGCGCTGCCCGGTCGGATCACGCACGCCGCGTCGGCCGTCGCCGACGTGCGGCGGGAGATCACGGGCGGCGTCCGTCCCTACGACCCCCTCGGCGCCCTGCGTCGCCTCGTCGCCGCCGGGGCACCGCTCCTGGCCGAGGACCGCGTGCCCGTCGACCGGACCTTCCTCGAGCGGGCCTTCTTCGACCACGTGCTCCTTCCGGCCCGCAGTGCCGTCGCCCTCGCCTCCGAGTTCGTCACGACCCACCGGGGGGCGGTCGGGGTCGAGGCCCGGACCCGGCTGTCGGAGGCAAAGCGGCACCTCGCGCTCACGCCCCGCACCCTCCTCGACGTCCGGCGCGCCGACGGGCTGGCTCTGGAGGCCCAGCAGCTCGCGGAGCGGGACGTGCGGACGTACGGGAATCCGTACGCCGGGCCCGAGGGTGCGGGCGTCGGCGGTGCGGTGCTCGGCGGGATCCTGCTCGACGACACGCCCGACGCCCCCGCGGCGAGCTTCGGCGGACCGAGGACACGCGGGCGCAGGGGCCTTTAGGAGCGTGGGGCTTTCAGGGGTGCGGGGAACTGTGCCGTCAGAACAGGCTCAGCAACGCCTCCGCCGGGTCCGTGAGGGGCGTGCCGCCGTCCGGGAGCGGGAGTTCGAACCAGACCGTCTTGCCGCGCGGCGTCCGCCGCGAGCCCCATGAGGCGGAGAGCAGACCGACGAGCTGCAGCCCCCGGCCCCCCTCGTCCGTGTCGCGGGCGCGGCGCCGGCGCGGCTGGACGAGGCCCGCGTCCCAGACCTCGCACACGAGGGTCCGGTCCAGCAGCAGGCGCAGCCTGATCTCACCCTCGCCGTAGCGCAGCGCGTTGGTGACGAGTTCGCTGACCAGGAGCTCGGCGGTGTCGACGAGCGGCTCCAGGTCCCAGGCGGTGAGCTGGGTGCGCGCGTACTCGCGGGCCCGGCCCACGCTGCGGGGCTCGCGCGGCAGCGTCCAGTCGCCGACGGAATCGGCGGGCAGCCCCTGGACGCGAGCCATCAGCAGCGCGATGTCGTCCTCGCCGTGGTGGGTGTCGAGGGTGTTGAGGACGTGGTCGCACACGTCCTCCAGGGGGCGGGAGGGGTCGGTGAGCGCGCCGACGAACGCCTGCAGACCCTCGTCGAGGGGGTGATCGCGCGATTCGACCAGTCCATCCGTGTAGAGCGCCAACAGTGCGCCTTCGGGTAGTTCGACCTCCACCTCCTCGAAGGGCTCGCCGCCCACCCCGAGGGGCATGCCCGGCGGCACGTCGAGCATCAGCGCGCTCTCGCCGGGTTCGACCAGCACCGGCGGAAGATGGCCCGCGTTGGCGAAGGTGCAGCGGCGGGTCACGGAGTCGTACACCGCGTACACGCAGGTCGCCAGGTACACCTCGGAGAGGTCGGCGTCGCGGGGCTGGCGGGCCGCGCGGGTGGCCTGCTGGACTCCGCCGGGGGTGCCGAGGCCGCGGGCGATCTCGTCCAACGCCGAGAGGACTTCGGCGGGTTCGAGGTCGAGGAGGGCCAGGGTGCGGACCGCGGTGCGCAGTTCACCCATGGCGACCGCCGCCCGCAGACCGCGCCCCATGACGTCGCCGACGACCAACGCCGTGCGGTGTCCGGGGAGTTCGATGACGTCGAACCAGTCGCCGCCGACCTCGGTGGCCGCGTTGCCGGGCAGGTACCGGCACGCGATGTCCAGACCGGAGGCCTCCGGGTCGCCCGGCGGGAGGAGCGAGCGCTGCAGGATCAGCGCGCGTTCGTGCTCACGGCGGTACAGCCGGGCGTTGTCGATGCAGACCGCGGCGCGCGCCGCCAGTTCCACCGCGAGCGCCCGGTCGCGGTCGCCGAAGGGCTCGCTGCCCTTCGTACGGGAGAACTGGGCGAGGCCGACCACCGTGTCGTGGGCGACCATCGGGACCGCCAGCGTGGACTGGATGAGCCCGCCGTCCTCGGCGGGGACGTGCTGCGGGCGGGCGGTGCGCAGGGCGTCCGCGCAGGGCGAGTTGAACGGGTAGTGGTGGACGGCGCCCACGGTCACGGGGGCCGGTCCGCCGATGAACGGCGCGTCGGACACGGCGCTGGCGAAGGCGACCCGGCGCAGCTCCGCGCTGCCGTCGGCGAGCGCCCGCGGGGTCTCGTCGCCCGCCAGCAGGCCCTGGTACAGGTCGACGGTGGCGAGGTCGCAGAAACCGGGCACGACGACGTCGAGAAGTTCGCGCGCGGTGGTCTCCAGGTCGAGGGAGTTGCCGATGCGGGCGCCCGCCTCGTTCAGAAGAGCGAGATTGCGCCGGGCGGCGGCCGCTTCCCGGGCCGCGGCGCGTCGGCTGGTGATGTCGGTTCCGAGCCAGGCGATACCGATGGGGCGGCCGGTGCCGCTGTGCACACGGTAGAGGTTGATCGACCAGTGCCGGCGCTCGTCGGAGCCGGGTATGAAACCGGTGACGTGCATGTCCGTGATGGAGTCGCCGGTTTCGAGGACGCGGCGCAGGGTCGCGGCGACCCGATCGGCCTCGGCGCGCGGCAGATAGTCGTGGACCGTACCGCCGCGGTGACTCTCCACGTTTCCGCCGAACACCGAGGCGAACCGCTTGTTGGCGCGCCGGACCCGCAGATCCGTGTCGATGAGCAGGAAACCGAACGGAGATTGACCGAAAATCGCCTGCGAGGCGGCGAGGTCCGTCTCGATGCTGCGGAGGGTCCGGACGTCCACGACGATGCACACGGCGGCCCGCTCGCCGTCCTCCGTCGTGGTGGGCATCACATAGACCTCGGCGAGGCCCTCGGCGCCCGGCTCGCCGTCCTCGGCGGCCGGCACGCGGAAGGGGACCACACCGGTCCACTCGCGGCCGTCCAGGATCTCCGCCATCTTGCGCTGGCCGCGCTCGCGCTGGTCGGGTTCGAAGAACGCCTCGATGGGGTCCATGCCGAGGGCGCGCTCGGGGGATATCCCGAAGAGCTGCTGGGCCCGCAGGCTCCACTGGTCGACGAGGCCGTCGGCACCGATGGAGAACGAGGCGACCTTGATGTAGTCGTAGATCGAACCGGGCGGGCTGCTCTGCCACATCGCGTCGCCCATGGGCTCGCCGGACGGTTCGACGGGCGCTCCGCCCCCCGGTCCACCAGGCGACTTGGCCGTGGCCCGGTGCAGGTCCGTGCCGATGTCCGTGCCCGCGTCCGTCGGTTCGCCCGTCGAGGCGCCCGCCGTCCGGGGCCTCGCGGCGTCGCTCGGTCCGGAGGGCGCGCCGCCCCATGATGTGTTCGTCGGCTCGGTTCTCGCGTCGACTCGCGGTGGGGTCATGGCGTCGCCCATCGCCCCGCCCGTCGCTCCGGCCACGGCGGAATCACCCGCGGCCCCCGCCCTCGCGCCGTCCGACGGGTCCTCGGACTCCGTGGCCTTCGCTGGTATCTCGCTCACGCGAACCGTCCCCTCCAGCTCACCGCGTCCGGCACCGGTCACCGGGGGCGGCTGCCCGCAGTATCCAGCACTACGGCGCCGCACAACACGGTGTTCACGATCACAGCACGGTCCCGATGGTTTTTGGACCGGCCGCGACATACTCCCAGTCTTCTAACCAGGTGGCGCCCCATCGAATCAAAGACTCCGGACAACTCTCGTGGCCTGAACCGATCGGTCGCCCCACCCTCCGCCCGACGCACCCTCAGCACGACAGCCGACGCACCCTCAGCCGGGCATCGTCCGCACCCTCGACCGGGCACCGTCCGCACCCTCGACCGGCACCGCCGGCACCCTCAGCCGGGCACCCCCAGCTCGAACCAGACCGTCTTTCCAGTGTCCCCGGGCCGGGTACCCCAACGCCGCGACGACCCCGCCACCAGTTGCAGCCCTCGACCGCTCTCGTCGTCCGCGTCGGCGGACCGCTCACGGGGTGGGTCGGGCAACGGGTCGGAGACCTCCACGAGAAGAGCACCCGGCAGTCCCCCGGGTCTGACCAGACGGACACCGATGGGCCCTGCGGCGTGCCGCAGCGAGTTGGTCACCAGCTCACTGACCAGCAACGCGGTCACATCACCGAGGGAATCCAGCCCCCAGGTGCGCAGCTGGCCCCGGACGACGGCACGGGCGGTACGGACGGCACCGGGCTCCGCGGGAAAGCTCCACTCGGCACAGTCGCCTTCGGTGTCGATCACGCCGATCACTTCCCAGGCCAAGAACCCACCCATGTCCGGTTTCGTGGGGTTAATGGGCACATACCCGATATCCGGGACGCTTTACCGCAGATGTGGGCGCACTGTGGCACGAACGGCGTACGGGACTTCGAGCCGCGGACACGGCTCGCGCTGTCCCGCTCCCGAAAGCCGTACACGCAGCGCCGCGCACCGGCGCCCGCGCCCGCACCTCGCACGTCACCGGTGTCCCCCAAAGAGAGGAGCCGGTGCACGGCACCCGGCGCTGCGGCCTGCCGGCGTCCAGGCGGGGCCCTAGGGCCTGTCGTCCCAGCTCCGCAGCACCGCCTTCACGGCGGGGACGTCCTGGTCCAGCCAGTCCACGTCCCAGAGCTCGTCCGGACTCAGCCAGCGCAGGTCGTCGTGATCCTCGAGGGGCGTGGGGTCGGCCGAGCCCGGGAGCAGCCGCGCGGTCCACACATGCAGGACGTACGGCGTCCGCAGGGGCCACTCCCCCGGGACGCGCTCGACGGACTCCGCGGTGACGCCGAGTTCCTCGCGCAGTTCGCGTACGAGGGCGGCTTCGGGGGCCTCGCCCGGTTCCACCTTGCCGCCGGGCAGCTCCCAGCGTCCGGCCAGTTCGGGGGGTGCGCTGCGGCGCGCGGCGAGGAGGCGTCCGTCGTGCAGCAGGGCGCCGCCCACCACCACGATCGTTTCGTCCATGCGCCGGAGCCTACGGCAGGGCGCACCGGACACGGACGGGACGTCGGACCGAAGCCGAGACCAGGGCCGGGGCCACGGCAGAGGCCGGGACCGGGACCGTCACACCGTCACCTGGATCCGTTCTGCGCGATCCGCTCGACCCAGTAGAGCTGCTTGTGGCCGCGGTCGTCGAGGCTGTCCGCGATCTTCTGGGCCTCGGCCCGGGTCGCGTACCTGCCGACGCGGTAGCGATTGCCGTTGTCGTCCTGCCGTATGACGAGCCAGGGAAGAGTGATCGTGCTGTCGTTCATCGAGCCCCTCCACTTCCCGCCCCCGGCCCGCGCCGTGCCCCGCACCCTAACGAAACCGCAATCCGCATATGCCCGAGCCTACGCCTAACCTTCACGCAGCGAATACGCCTTTACACAAAGAGGTACGCAACCAGCCAAGACGGAGGGGGCGCACGGGTACGAACGCGCCGTCGCGCGCCCTCCGTGCGCCCGTCAGGCAGCGCGAACTCCGCCCGGGGCAGGGCATTTGAGAAAGGCCAGATTGCAACCGGCGTCGCGCGCGGGGCACTTGGCGGTCGGATCGCCCGGGAACGAGGGGTCCCCGTCCCGCGGACGCCGACCGCCCGTGAAGTCCTGCGTCTACTTCACCGGCAGGTGGTACGCGATGCGATACCGGTCCGCCGGTACGACGACGTCGGCCGTCTCCACCGGACGGCCCGAGGCGAAGTACGTCCGCTGGATGACGACGACCACGTGCCCGGGGACACCGCCGAGCGCGAGGAGTTCCTCCGCGAGGCCGGGACGGGCGCCCACTTCCTCCGTGACGTTGTCCACGATCACGTCGATGGCCGCCATCCGCTCGACGACACCCATGCCCCCGAGCGGGCCCTCTTCGGGGAGCATCACCGGGGTGCGGCCCGTGACGGCGAGCGGCTCCCAGGAGGTGGAGAGCATCATCGCCTCGCCGGCGTCCCGGAAGACGTAGTTCGTGCACATCACGCGGTCACCGGGCCGGATCGAGAGGCGCTCGGCGATCGCGCCGCTCGCCTCGGCCTGCTCACTGTGCGACTCCCAGGTGCCGCGCACGGCCAGGTCGGCCTGCTCCTGGCGGAAGGGGGTCGCTCCACTGTCCGGGCGGTACCCGGAGCGGGCCACCCGGCGCGGCACCGGCCGCTCCCGCACATACGTCCCCGAGCCGGAGCGGCCCTCGACCAGGCCTTCGGCCATCAGCACTTTGCGCGCTTCCAGGGCGACCGTGTCCGAGACGCCGTACTCCTCGCGGATCCTGGCCTGGGAGGGGAGGCGGGTGTGCGGTGGCAGCGAACCGTCGACGATCTTCTTGCGGAGATCACCCGCGACACGCAGATACGCCGGCTGCTCACCGAAAGTCACTGGCCGCTCCCATCAGGTTGTACAGACAGCTACAGCCTGGCAACCGTGGGTTGTGCCATGCAAGCGAAGGCCAGAGAATCACTCGATGTGATTACCTATCCCCGCCGTGGGCTTTACCCAGGCACTTTCTCCCCGCTGTAGCCCGCGTCACACCTCCAGACCGCGACCGCTTCCCCCGTTGCCCCCGCCGCCCCCGCCCCCGTCGCTCGACGGCGGGGTGGCGGTGAGGCCCAGAACCTTGCGTGCGGTGACCGTCCTCCTCGGGTCGATGAGCTTCAGGCCCTTCTTGTAGGGGGCGGCGAAGGTGTCCGCGTCCGTGGCGGCCGCCGCCTTCGTCCACTCCTTCCGCGCGGCCTCGGCGTCGTCGGCGAGGGTGGCGACGGGCTTCTCGGCGGCGGGGAACCAGCCGTGTCCGCGCAGCAGATGGGCCTCGTCGTCGAGCGCGGCGGACACGCCGGCCGCCCACTCCTTGTAACCCCGCAGGTCGTCGTCGACGTACTGCGCGGCGGGCGCCGCGCGCAGAGCCTCGTCGAGCCTGTCCACGGCCTGCAGATACGCGAACTGGTCCGCGTTCAGGGTGAAGCCGTCCCTGCGCAGCGAACCCGTCAGGGTGCTCTTGCTGTCCCCGTTCTCGAGCATGCAGATGATCGAGTGACGGCCGAGGTTCCAGCTGTCGCGGGTCGGGATGAAGTGGTAGAGCCGGACGTCGTCCGGGACGGCCCAGGCGTCCATCGTGTACGCGCGCTCGAACGTGCGGCACTTGGTGTCGGCGACGTCGCGCAGACTGCCGCGGCCGGGGTAACCCGTGCCGCTCATGGCGAAGTTCGCGATCACCTCGGCGTGGTGGCTCCCGGCGCACGGCACCTTGTCGACGTGGACGGTCACGCTCTTCGACGAGTGGCCCGGCTCGTCGAAGCAGTCCCCCTTCTTGAGCGAGAAGGCCGTGCCCGTGCGCGCCGAGTCGTTCATCCCGCCCTTGAAGCCGTCCCAGAAGTCGCTCGCGCCGCCGGTGGCGACGGTCAGGACGAGCAGCGCGACACCGAGCGAGGACATCACCATGCCGCCCACCGCCAGCCCCTTGCCCCGCTCACCCCGCTTCCTGATCTGCGCGAGCGCGACGATCCCGAGGACCAGCCCGACGGCGGGCAGGAAGCAGAGGATGCCGAACACGAGCGCGACGATCGCGAGCCCGTTGACGGGCGCGGGACGGTTGTACGGGGAGTAGCCCTGACCCCAGCCCTGGTACGGCTCCTGATACGACCCCTGAACGGGGGGCGGGTACGGGCCTTCGGGCCGCTCGGGCCCGGGTGGCGGGGGTATGGCCACGAGTGCTCTGCTCCTAGTCCGGACGGGCTCGGCCGTACGGAGAACCGGTACGGAACCGACGTGCGACGGGCATGTGTCCGACGCACAGTTGGGCGCATCGTAAGCGCGGCACGGCAGGGCGGTGTGGCCGGGGCGGGGGCGCGGGCGGGGACGGAATGCGGCGGCGGGGTGGGGCACGGACCCGGAGCCGTTCCCCGAGGACGTCGAGGCGCCCGCATAGCCTGCGCACATGACACCTTTGCCGGATCGCTTCTGCCCGGCGGACGGTACGCGCGTCCCCGCCGGCTCGCTCGACTGGTGCTGCCCGGTCTGCCGCGGGCCGCTCGACCTGGACTTCGCACCGACCCCCGCGCCCCTCACCTCCCTGACCGGGCGGGTGAACTCACTGTGGCGGTACACGGAGTGCCTGCCGCTGGCCGCGCCCACGGTCAGCCTGGGCGAGGGCCGCACCCCGCTGGTGGAGCTGCGCGGGAGCATCTCGGCCAAGCTGGACTTCCTGATGCCGACCCTGTCCTTCAAGGACCGCGGCGCCGTCCTGCTGGCCGAGCTGGCACTGCGGCTGGGGCCGCGGCAGGTGATCGCGGACAGCAGCGGAAACGCGGGGACGGCGATCGCCGCGTACTGCGCGCGGGCCGCCCTGCCCTGCACGGTGTACGTCCCCGAGGGCACGCCGCCGAAGAAGCTGGAGCAGATCGAGGCGCACGGGGCGCGGGTGCACGTCGTGGACGGGGACCGGGAGGCGACGGCGCGGGCGGCGCGCGAGGCCGCGGACCTCCCGGGCACCTTCTACGCCTCGCACGTCTTCAACCCGTACTTCCTGCACGGTACGAAGACGTACGTACACGAGCTCTGGGAGGACCTGGGCGGGCGCCTGCCCGATGTCGTCGTCGTCCCCGTCGGCAACGGCACGCTGCTCCTCGGCGCCGCCCTCGCCGTCGCCGAGCTGCACGGGGCGGGGCTCATCGACCGGCGGCCCGCGCTGTACGCCGTCCAGTCCGCCGCGGTGGCGCCGCTCGCGCACGCCTGGGCCGAGGGCGCGGACGACCTGGTCGGAGTCACCCCTTCGGCCCCCACCTTCGCCGAGGGCATCGCCATCCCGCGCCCACCCAGGGCCCGCCAGATCCTGCGCGCCGTGCGCGACTCCGGTGGCACGTTCCTCACGGTGACGGAGGACCAGATCCGCCACGCCCAGCGGGACTTGGCGTCGCGGGGCCTGTACGTCGAGTCGACGGGAGTGGCGTGCTGGGCGGCCGTACGGGAGGGGGTGCTCGGGGGACGTACGGCGGTGGTGCCGTTGTGCGGGGCGGGCGTGAAGACGGGGCCGGCCCAGGGGTAGGCGGGGCCGGCCCGGGGGTAGGCGGGGCCGGCCCGGGGGTAGGCGGGGCCGGCCCGGGGGTAGGCGGGGCGCCGACGCCCCGGGCGGCGCTCGCTCGTCGAACGACGTGTCCCTCACGGCTCCCGCGCACCGCCCTGCCCCGGCCCCACGGCGCCCGCCAGGCGTAGTTGCTCCTCCTCCACGATGCGGCGGGCGAGAGTGCTGTCGGAGATGTCGACCGCGTCCGGGCTCTGTTCGGCGGTGTCGCTGCGGCGGGCGTAGGCGTCGAAGAGGCGGGTCTTGTTCTTGAGGATGTGCAGCAGGCGCTGGTCGACGCTGTCGGTGGCGAGGAGGCGGTGCACCTGGACGGGGCGGACCTGGCCCATACGGTGGGCGCGGGCCACGGCCTGGTGTTCCATCGTGGGCTTGACCTGCGGTTCGCACAGGACGATCACGGAGGCGGCCTGAAGGTTGAGGCCGATGCCGGCGGCCTCGATCTGACAGAGGAGGACCGCGTGGCCGGGAGCGGCCGTGAAGTCGTCGACGAGACGCTGCCGGCGCGCGGCGGGCACGGCACCGGAGATTGGCCCGAACACGCCCTCTCCCAAGGCTTGTCCGACCAGCGCCAGCACCTCGCGGAAGTAGGAGAACACCACCACCTTCAGGCCGTTCTCCGCCGCTTCGGCCACCAGTTCGCGCAGTCGCCCCAGCTTCGCGGACTTCTCCGCGTCGGCGTACGCGGCCCGGCGCATCGACATGAAGTTCCCGTCCGCGACCGCTTTGACATACGCCTCCCGGTCCGCGGCGCTGAACTCCTCCCACTCGTCGACCTCCACCAGCGCGGGCAGTTCGGTGAGGACGTCGCGCTGGTTGCGGCGCAGATAGGCGGGGGCGACGGACTTGCGGAAGGCGTGCGGGCCGGCGGCCGCGGTGGTGTGCCGTATCGCGGGGAGGAGGGCCGGCTGGAGGTAGCGGACGAGGGTGCGGAACTCCTCGACCCGGTTCTCCATGGGCGTCCCGGTGAGGAACAGGACGCGCTCGCAGTGCCCCGTCCAGGCCGCGACCGCCCTGGAGCGGCGGGTGTCCGGATTCTTCACGTAGTGCGCCTCGTCGACGACCACCATCCCCGGCTTCGCGCTTTCACCGTCCGGGGCGGGCAGGCGGTGCAGCATGTCGTACGTGGTGATCGCGACGCCTCCGCGCTCCCGCCACTCCTCGTAGGCGTCCAGCCGCTCCGCGCCGTGCACCGGCAGGGCCCGCAGTGTGCTGCGCGCGCCGATCTCGCGCGTCCAGTTGATCAGTACGCTCGCCGGGCAGACGACCAGGAAGTGGCTGTGCCCGTCCGCCGCGAGATGCGCGAGTACGGCGATGGCCTGCACGGTCTTGCCGAGCCCCATCTCGTCGCCGAGGACGACCCGGCGCTGGGCGAGCGCGAACCGGGCGCCGAAGTCCTGGTAGCCGCGCAGCGAGACCCGGCGCCGGGTGTCGTCCAGCGTCTGGGCGTGCACCCGCTCGGCGACCTCCGACGGCAGGAAGCCCTCGGCGGCCGCCACGTCCGAACGGTGCTCGCAGACGTCGGCGAGCCGGCTGTAGTACTCCGCGGAGCGCAACTCGAAGTCGACCCACGCCTCGATCTCGGAGGCGGGCGTCCGCAGCAGGTCGGTCGAGGCCTGCGCGAGCAGCAGGCGTACGTCACGGGCGCCGGCGTCGGCGGTCAGCTCGCGCAGTCCGGCGATCGCGTCGAGCGCGCTGCGTCGCCGCTCCCGCCCCGCGAGCGCCATCCCCAGCCGTCCGCCGGCGGGCCGGGCCGCGGGCAGCAGCGCCCCGAGCCGCTCGTCGAGCCGCGTCGCCGCGTCCACGGCCCGGCGCAGCTCGGGACCGGCCTCGACGAGGGTGCGCAACGCGATCACCAGGGCGGTCGTGCGGGGCTCGGGCCGGTCGACGTCCATCCGTACGGAGACGGTCTCCTCCACCGCTCTCGCGAGCTGCCGGGCCGCCGCGAGGGCGCGGTCGGCGGTCTGCGCGCCCACCCCCGGCAGTCGGCGCAGCTCGTACCGCCCCGCCTCGTACACCGCCCGCACCGACGCGAACCCGGCCGTCTCCAGCGCCCCGAGCCGCAGCCGCCCCTCGGTGACGTCCTTCAGCCGGGAGACGGGGATGGACTCCAGCTCCTTGCCGACGAGTTCGGCGTGGATCGGTGCCAGCGCCGCGCGCACCGCTTCGAGCGCGCGGGCGTGATCGGCGAGCACACCCCGCGCGGCCTCGTGCAGTCCGACGCCCTCGGCGAGCAGACCCCGCTCACGTTTCCCCACCGGCCCGACACTACTGCCCCCCACCGACAGCCCGACCCGGCTCCGGGCACGCCGCCGGAGGCAAGCCCCCAGGTCATCGGACAGGAAGGCCGATCACCTCGTTGACGGTCTCGTGGCTCGGGCGGCGTCGAATCGCTACGGTCGAACCATGACCGCACTGCCCGACTGGATGCGCCCGCCCCGCGCGGAAGGCTGGTTCGCGGAGGACCTCGACCGCCTCCCCGAGGCACCCCGCCATACCGAGCTGATCGACGGCGCCCTCGTCTTCATGATGTCGCCCGAACGGTGGTGGCACGGCCACCTCGTCACCATGCTCACCGTCGCCCTCATGGAGCAGGCGCCCGTCGATGTCAGGGTCGGCCGCGAGATAACCATAAAGCTCGACGGGCGCAACCGGCCCGAACCGGACCTGCTGCTGACGACGGCCGAGTACGACGGAGACCGCACCTGGTTCACGCCGGACGAGGTACGGCTCGTCGTCGAGGTCGTCTCGCCCGAGTCCGCGCACCGGGACCGCACGGTCAAGCTCCGCAAGTACGCGGAAGCAGGCATCCCGCACTACTGGTGCATCGAGGACGAGGAAGGGGCACCCGTCGTTCACGTCTACGAACTCGACGAGCCGACCCGCTCCTACGCACCCGCCGGTATCTTCCGGGGCACCCTGGAACGCCCCGTCCCCTTCGAGATCAGCCTGGACCTCGACAAGCTCACCCCGCCCCGGCACGCATAGCAGTCGGCACCGAGTCGACACGGGAACACAGAAGGGGTCGGGTTCCATGGAGTCCAGCCCCTTCCGACCTGTTCACTCATGAGCCGCCGAGCGTGCTGCGATCGGCCGGTCAGGTCGCGGTGCAGGAGACCGTGGGCCAGGTCCAGTTGCCGTTCGGCTGGATGGTGACGCCCCAGTTGTTGCCGCTGCCGTTGGGCCTGGCGCTCAGCACCTGGCTGCTCGGGTAGGAGGCGGCGATGTTCCAGGTGGAGAGGACCTTCGCCGGGGACGGCACGTTCATCGTCACGGTCCAGTTGCTGGAGCCGCTCACCGAGACGTTGAGGTTGTACCGGTCCCCCCACTGCTGACCGGCCGACAGGGTCGCGGTGCAGCCGCTGCTGCCGCCACCACCGCCCGAACCCGCGTCGCCCACCGTGATGTTGGAGTTCCCGCTGCTCTGGTAACCCTCGGTGGCGAGGATCATGTAGTAGTTGAAGCTGCCCAGGGGCATTCCGGCGCGGGCCCAGGCGTCGAAGTGGTTGCCGGTGGTGATGGTGCCGCCGGTCCGCTTCGTCTGCCGGACGCTCCAGTACTGATCGAAGGTGCGCGTGCCTTCCACGGAGGGGGCGTTGTACCGCGTGGTCTTGTAGATGTCGTACGTGCCGCCGTCACTGGTGACGGTGCCCATGTACGTTCCCGTGGGCCGGTAGGTGCCCCAGTTGTCGACGATGTAGTACTCGACGAGCGGGTTCGACGTCCATCCGTACAGCGACAGATAGCCGTTGCCGGACGGGTTGAAGGTGCCCGAGTACGTCACGCTCCGGCGACCGCCGGTGCTCCAGCCCTTGCCGGCGACGAAGTTGCCGGTGTTGCTCCATGAGGTGCCGTAGTTGCCGCCGGAGCCGAGGTTCATCGAGACCGACCCCTGGGTGTCGGTCCAGAACGAGTAGTAGTAGCCGTTGTTGGTGCCGGTCTGGTTCGTGGTGACGACCGTGTCGGCACTCGCGGTGCCGGGCAGGGTCATCGCCGCCAGAACGACCAGCAGCAGGGTGCAGGCACTGCCGGCGAACATCCTGAAGCGGTTGCGGTTGCGGTCGCGGTTGCGGTTCGTCGGGCGTGCGGGTGCGTCGTTCATGTGGGTGCTTCCTCCTCGTCCTCGGGAGGCCGATGGAGACCGGGCAGCGTGACGCGCGCCTGGGCGATCTGTCGCTGAGCATGTGACGACGGCGGCCGTGCTCGCCGTCGCGCGACACGGCCACGGTGGCGGCCCGCATCGACAGTGTTGAGCCCTGCCAACGACGAAAAGTGTTGGCCTGCCCCTGCCAACTGTCAATAGTTTCGTTATCGGCTACGAAATGTTCGCCGTCCACTTACCCATGGAATCCGGCGAGATGACGCAGCTCACGGGCTCTCTCAAACGATTCATGGCGAGAGTCATCGAGAAAGGGACGAGAGACCAAGATCCACCCTCGAATTATTTCGCGCGAATGTTTCGAAGTTTTTCCCGATCATTGTGATTCGCGCGTGGCTCAGGCTCTGCGACTCGCCCAGTTTGGAAGGGGTTGTTCACTCCGATGTGAGGCCACCGGATCGGTTACGGGGCTGGCCTCGACGGAACTCAGCCCCGCTTGCCCGGGGCACTTCAGCACGGACGACCCAGCGGTCAGTAGTGATAGCGGGCCGCGAGGATCACGATCTCCTTGTCCGTGACCAGATAGACAAGGCGGTGCTCGTCGTCGATCCGCCTCGACCACGCCCCGGGCAAGTGGTACTTGAGCGGCTCGGGTTTGCCGATCCCGGTGAAGGGATCGCGCTTGACGTCCTCGATGAGCTTGTTGATCCGAGCGAGCATCTTGCGGTCGTTCTTGAGCCAGGACGTGTAGTCCTCCCAGCCCTGGTCCTCAAAGACAAGCCTCACACGGCACCCGCAGCAGGATCAGCCACATCCGGATCGATCAGCTCGCGCTCCGACACGTTGATGTTGCTCAGAGCGTTCTCGTACGCCTTGAGCAGTCGCCGTGCGTTTACAGGCGAGCGCAGCAAGTACGAGCCCTCACGCAGTGCCGCGTAGTCCTCGGCCGAGACGAGCACGGCATTGCCATGCTTGGAGACGATCTCGATGGCCTCGTGATCGTCGTTGACCTTCTTGATCAGCGGAAAGAGAGCCTTGCGGGCTTCGCTCGCAGTTATCGACATGAACTGACTCCCTACCTCAAGTGGTACCGAATAACGTACCACTGAAGGTCTCCTCAAGCCGAGCCAAATAGGTGACTGGCCACCAGGAAATCCAGCACGATCCCAGAACGGGAAACAGCAAGGGGTCGACTCCCGGAGGAGCCGACCCCAGTTGACCTGCATGTTTGCCAGGCCATCTACGTGGTGCTACTTCACCTTCTCAGACGTTGAAGCGGAACTCCACCACGTCGCCGTCCTGCATGACGTAGTCCTTGCCCTCCATGCGGGCCTTGCCCTTGGCGCGGGCCTCGGCGACCGAGCCCGTGTCGACGAGGTCCTCGAAGGAGATGACCTCCGCCTTGATGAAGCCCTTCTGGAAGTCGGTGTGGATGACTCCGGCGGCCTCGGGGGCGGTGTCGCCCTTCTTGATGGTCCAGGCGCGGGATTCCTTGGGGCCGGCCGTCAGATAGGTCTGCAGGCCGAGGGTGTCGAAGCCGACGCGGGCGAGGGTGGCGAGGCCCGGCTCCTCGGCGCCCACCGACTCCAGGAGCTCCATGGCGTCCTCCTCGTCGAGCTCGGCGAGGTCCGCCTCCAGCTTGGCGTTGAGGAAGATCGCCTCGGCGGGGGCTACCAGGGTGCGCTGCTCGGCCTTGAAGTCCTCGTCGACCAGCTCGTCCTCGTCCACGTTGAAGACGTAGAGGAACGGCTTGGTGGTCAGGAGGTGGAGGTCGTGCAGGAGCTCCTCGTTGCCGGAGCCCTGGACGATGCCCTGCGAGAAGAGCGTGTCGCCCTTCTCCAGGATCTCCTTCGCCGCCTCGACCGCCGCGACCTTGGGAGCGATGTCCTTCTTGATGCGCGACTCCTTCTGGAGGCGCGGCAGGACCTTCTCGATGGTCTGGAGGTCCGCGAGGATCAGCTCGGTGTTGATCGTCTCGATGTCGTCCTTGGGCGAGACCTTGCCGTCGACGTGCACGACGTTCTCGTCCTTGAAGGCACGGATGACCTGGCAGATCGCGTCCGACTCACGGATGTTCGCGAGGAACTTGTTGCCCAGGCCCTCGCCCTCCGAGGCGCCCTTCACGATGCCCGCGATGTCGACGAAGTCGACCGTCGCCGGAAGCACGCGCTGCGAGCCGAAGATCTCGGCCAGCTTGGTCAGCCGGGCGTCGGGGACACCGACCACGCCCACATTGGGCTCGATCGTGGCGAACGGGTAGTTGGCCGCGAGCACGTCGTTCTTGGTCAGGGCGTTGAACAGGGTCGACTTGCCGACATTGGGCAGACCGACGATTCCGATCGTGAGCGACACGTTGCGACTTCCCGTACGTGAGGGTGGGCGACAGGTCCGCGAAGGTGCGCGGGCCGATCCACCAGTCTACGGGGTGCGAGGTCCCTTACCGGCGACGCATCGAACGCATGGCCAAGGTCGGCCCATCGGCGTGTCTGAGGGGCTATTCCGCACATAAACCGACCTAAGTTGGTCCAGTGGAGCAACACAGGACGCGTCCCCCTCAGTACAGACCGCGACGCGGCGCACCTCTCCCCGCCCAGACCGGGCGCGCCGCGGCCGACCGTGTACGCAGGAGTGCGCCTCCCGCGCGGCGACCCGCGCCCGTGCCCAGGCCCGCTCCGGCGCGACGGCGGATGCCGAACCCCCGGCTCACCGGGCTCGGCGGCGGACTGTTCTGCGGGGCGACGATGTTCGCGCTCGCCTGTCTCGACCAGCTGCTCTTCGGGGCGTCGCTGGTGGTCTACGGGGTGCTGTTCCTGCCGGTGTGCGCGCTGACCGCGCTGTGGGTGCGCCGGGGAGACATCGTCACCGCGCCCGTCGTCGTGCCCATCGCCTTCGCGTTCGGGCTGCTGCCCGTCGCCGACGGGGGCGGCGGGATCGAGGGCGAACTGATGGGGCTCGTCACCGCGCTGGCGACCCAGGCGGGATGGCTGTACGGGGGGACGCTGGTCGCGGGGGTCATCACCACCGTACGGAAGATCCACCTGATGAGCCGCCGGGCCGCCCAGCGCCGGGCGGCCCAGAGGCCCCGCCCGGAGACCCGCCCGCGCCGCCGTCCGTCCTGACGGACACGAGGGGCTCGACAGACACGAGGGGCCGCCCGATGGACACGACCGGGGGCGACGGACCCGACGGGCCCGAGGACACAACCGGGGGCGAGGACACAACCGGGGACGACGGACACAACGGGTCCGACGGATACGACCGGGGGCGATGAACCCGACGGGGCGACCGGCGCGGCCACACCGCCGCCGGGCTCCCGGCCCCGCCCCGCCCCGCCCCGCCCGGAGGGCCTACGCGGACTTCGCCGCCCGCATCGCCGCCCCCACGATCCCCGCGTTGTTCTGCAGCTGCGCCGGGACGATCTCCGCCTTGATGCCCTCGATCAGGGGCAGGAACTTGTCGGCCTTGCGGCTGACGCCGCCGCCGATGATGAAGAGCTCGGGCGAGAAGAGCATTTCCACATGGGCGAGGTACTTCTGCACCCGGTGGGCCCACTGCTCCCAGGTCAGCTCGTGGTCCTCCTTGGCCTTCGTGGAGGCGCGCTTCTCCGCGTCGTGGCCGTTCAGCTCGAGGTGTCCCAGCTCCGTGTTCGTCACCAGCTCGCCGTCGACGAAGAGCGCGCTGCCGATGCCCGTGCCGAAGGTGAGCAGGAGGACCGTGCCCTGACGGTCGCGCCCGGCGCCGAACTGCATCTCGGCGACGCCCGCCGCGTCCGCGTCGTTCAGCACCGTCACCGGGAGGCCGCCCAGCCGCTCGCCCAGCAGAGCACGCGCGTCGGTGTCGATCCACGCCTTGTCGACATTGGCAGCCGTACGAATGGTGGTGCCGCCGGTGACCACTCCGGGGAAGGTGATACCGACGGGTCCCGTCCAGCCGAAGTGACCGACGACCTCCTTCACGCCGTCGGCCACCGCGTCCGGGGTCGCCGGATGGGGAGTGAGCACTTTGTAGCGCTCCTCCGTCAGTTCGCCGCGGTCCAGGTCCACAGGGGCACCCTTGATCCCGGATCCGCCGATGTCCACGCCGAAGATCTGCATGGCCCTACGCTACGTCGTACGACTGACAGTTACTTCTCGGAGGGGGCGGAAGCACCGGCAGCCGTGCGCTGCTCCACCAGCGCCGCCGCCTCCGCGCGCAGATCGCGGCGCAGCTCCTTGGGCAGCGAGAAGGTGATGGACTCCTCGGCCGCCTTGACGATCTCGACGTCCTCGAAGCCACGGGCGGAGAGCCACTCCAGGACCTGCTCGACCAGGACCTCCGGTACGGAGGCGCCCGAGGTGACACCGACCGTCGTCACACCCTCCAGCCAGCCCTCCTCGATCTCGTCGGCGAAGTCCACGAGGTACGCCGTCCGCGCCCCCGCGAGCTTGGCGACCTCGACGAGACGCACGGAGTTGGAGGAGTTGCGCGAGCCGACCACGATGACCAGGTCCGCTTCCTCCCCCATCCGCTTCACGGCCAGCTGGCGGTTCTGCGTGGCGTAGCAGATGTCGTCGCTGGGCGGGGAGATGAGCTGCGGGAACTTCTCCTTCAGCGCGTCGACCGTCTCCATCGTCTCGTCGACCGACAGCGTGGTCTGGGAGAGCCAGACGACCTTGGACGGGTCGCGGACCTCGACCTTGGCGACGTCCTCGGGACCGTCCACGAGGGTGATGTGGTCGGGCGCCTCGCCAGAGGTGCCGATGACCTCCTCGTGGCCCTCGTGGCCGATCAGCAGGATGTCGAAGTCCTCGTTCGCGAACCGGACGGCTTCCTTGTGGACCTTGGTGACCAGCGGGCAGGTCGCGTCGATGGTGGCGAGCTTGCCGGCCGCGGCCTCGTCGTGGACGACCGGGGCGACGCCGTGCGCCGAGAACATGACGATGGACCCCTCGGGGACCTCGGCCGTCTGCTCGACGAAGATCGCGCCCTTCTTCTCCAGGGTCTGCACGACGTACTTGTTGTGGACGATCTCGTGGCGGACATAGATCGGGGCCCCGTACTGCTCAAGGGCCTTCTCGACGGCGATCACGGCGCGGTCCACGCCCGCGCAGTAGCCACGGGGGGCGGCGAGCAGGACACGGCGGCCAGGCGAAGCAGTCATGGCACCCATCGTAAGGCCGCGCCCGGCGCGTCAGAGATCGCCTCCTTGGGGAGACTGGGGGGAGCCGGACGGGGTGGGCGGGACGCGACCCTCGGGAGGCACGATGTCCGACACGCAGACCACCGCCGGAGCGGCCGACGAGACCGGTGCCGGTTACGGACTGCGGCGCAGCCTCGGCTTCCGGGACCTGGTCGTCTACGGGCTGCTGTTCATCGCCCCCATGGCGCCGGTCGGCATCTTCGGGACCCTCGACGCCGAGTCGCACGGGGCGGTGGCGCTGGTCTATGTCGTCGCCACGGTCGCGATGGCGTTCACCGCGTTCAGCTACGCCCAGATGGTGCGGGTGGTCCCCCAGGCGGGCTCGGTGTTCGCCTACGCGCGCGTGGGGCTCGGCAAGGAGGCCGGGTTCATCGCCGGGTGGATGGCGATGCTGGACTACGTCCTCATCCCTGCGGTGGCGTACCTGTTCTCGGGGATCGCGATGAACTCGCTGGTCCCGGAGGTCTCCCGATGGGAGTGGACCGCGCTCGCGGTGGTCGTCACGACGGTGCTCAACCTCTGGGGCGTACGGGCCGCCGCCCGGGTGGGCTTCCTGGTGCTCGCCATGGAGATCGTGGTCCTCCTTGTCTTCGCCGTGTCCGCGGTCGTCGTCCTCGCGCGCGACGGGGCGCAGCGCGGCTTGCTGTCCCCGCTGACCGGCGACGGCTCACAGGGGGCGTTCGCGCTGTCGGCGGTCGTCGGGGCCGTGTCGGTCGCCGTTCTGTCGTATCTGGGCTTCGACGCGATCGCCTCGTTCGCGGAGGAGGTGACCGGCGATTCGGAGAAGGTGGCCAGGGCGGTGCTGTTCTGCCTGGCGCTCGCGGGTGTGCTGTTCGTGGCGCAGACGTACCTCGTGGCCCTGCTGGAGCCGATGTCGTCCGCGCGGCTCGCCGCCGACCCCGGCAGGCAGGGATCGGCCTTCTACGACGCCGTGGACGCCTCGGTCGGTCCCTGGCTGCACAACCTGGTGGCCGCGAGCAAGGCGATCGGCGCCGCCTTCGCCGCGCTCGCCGGGCAGGCCGCGGCGGGACGGCTGGTGTTCGCGATGGCCCGCGACCGGCGGCTGCCGCGGGCGCTGTCGAAGACCGACTCCGGGGTGCCGCGGGCCGCGCTGCTGTGCGCCGCGGTCATCACGCTGGTCGCGGCGGTGTGGGCGGCGCGGCGCGACGACGGGCTCGACCGTCTGGTGTCGGTGGTCGACATCGGCGCGCTGACCGCGTTCACGCTGCTGCACGCGAGCGTGGTGGGGTGGTTCGCGGTACGGCGTCGGGGCGGGCCCGTGGTGTGGTGGCGGCACGTCCTGATCCCCGTGGTCGGGGCCGCGGTCACCGTTGCCGTGATCGTGGAGGCGTCCGGGGTCGCTCAGGTGGTCGGTGCGGTGTGGCTGGCCTTGGGGGTGGGGGTGCTGCTCGCCCAACAGGGACGCGTCCGCGGGTAGCCGGGGGCTGCTGCGGTGCGGGCCGTGTGTCAGTGGGGGCCGTTACTCTCGGGCGCATGGCTCTCAACACGTCCGCGGACGCCCCGCTGCCCGTCGGCGAGGTGTCGCGGCTCATCGGAGGGTGGATCGACCGGCTCGGCGCGGTGTGGGTCGAGGGACAGATCACCCAGCTGTCGCGGCGCCCCGGCGCGGGCGTCGTCTTCCTGACCCTGCGCGACCCGTCGTACGACATCTCGGTGAGCGTCACCTGCTACCGGCAGGTGTTCGACGCGGTGGCGGACGTGGTGAGCGAGGGCGCCCGCGTCGTCGTCCTGGCCAAGCCCGAGTGGTACGCGCCGCGCGGGCAGCTGTCACTGCGGGCCACCGAGATCAAGCCGGTCGGCGTGGGTGAACTCCTCGCGCGACTCGAGCAGTTGAAGAAGTCGCTGGCGAGCGAGGGGCTGTTCGCGGCCGATCGCAAGAAGGCCCTGCCGTTCCTGCCGCAGCTCATCGGGCTGGTGTGCGGGCGGGCGTCCGCGGCCGAGCGGGACGTGCTGGAGAACGCGCGGCACCGCTGGCCGGCCGTCCGCTTCGAGGTGCGCAACGTCCCCGTGCAGGGGGTGCACGCGGTGCCGCAGGTCGTGCAGGCCGTGAAGGAGCTGGACGCGCTCGACGCCGTGGACGTGATCATCGTGGCGCGCGGCGGCGGCAGTGTGGAGGATCTGCTGCCGTTCTCGGACGAGCAGCTCGTACGGGCGGTCGCGGCCTGTCGTACGCCGGTCGTGTCGGCCATCGGGCACGAGCCCGACAACCCGTTGCTGGACTTCGTGGCCGACCTGCGCGCGTCCACGCCGACGGACGCGGCCAAGAAAGTCGTGCCGGACGTCGGGGAGGAGTACGAGCGGGTGCGGTTCCTGCGGGACCGGGCGCGGCGGAGCGTCCAGTCCTTCATCGACCGGGAGGAGCGCGGGCTCGCGCACGCGCTGGCCCGGCCCTCGATAGAGGATCCGCATCGGATGGTCGACGAGCGCGCCGACCAGGTCGCCGCGCTGCTGGACCGCGGGCGGCGCACGCTCGGGCATCTGCTCGACCGCGCCGACTCGGAGCTGACGCACACCCACGCGCGTGTGGTGGCCCTCTCCCCCGCCGCGACCCTCCAACGGGGATATGCGGTGCTCCAGAAGGCCGACGGTCATGTGGTCCGGGATCCGGACGAGGTGGCGGCGGGCGAGGCGCTGCGGGCGCGGGTCGCCGAGGGTGAATTCACGGTACGAGTCGATGCATAGGGTGGGCGCATGACCAGCAAGGTGGACGAGGCACTCGGGTACGAGCAGGCGCGGGACGAGCTGATCGAGGTCGTACGCCGACTGGAGGCGGGCGGCACGACGCTCGAGGAGTCACTGGCGCTCTGGGAGCGGGGCGAGGAGCTGGCGAAGGTCTGCCGCCGCTGGCTGGAGGGCGCACGGGCCCGCCTGGACGCGGCGCTGGCCGAGGAGGAGTCGGAGAGCGGGGACGGAGACGGGCACGGGGACGGGGGCCGCGACTCCGAGTGACGTCATGACGTCCGCTCCCTTCCGCGGCCGGTGATACCCGGCGACATCCCAGTGACACCCTGCCGCCGTCCCGCCCGTGGCACCCGGCCGCCGTCCCGCCCCGTGACGCCTGGCCGCCGTCCCGCCCAGTGACACCCGGCCGCCGTCCCCGCTCGGTGACGGCGGCCTCGTCGTTCCCCCGGAACCCTGGTGCCCGGAAGCGACCTCGTTCCCCCTCACTCCCTGTGAAGCGGATCACGTCACCCCATTTTTGGTTGAACCTTAAACCTCCTCCCCGTACCTTTGACATCGCCAACCGATCCCCCCGGATCCACCGCACATTCCAAGAAGGTTTCTGATGTCTCTCGTTCTTGACCCCGCCGCCCAGGACCTGCTGTTCCGCGAGGCCCGTACCGCCAACACGTTCACCGACGAGCCGGTGACCGACGAGCAGGTGCAGGCGATCTACGACCTGGTCAAGTACGGCCCGACCGCCTTCAACCAGTCGCCGCTGCGCGTCACCCTGGTCCGCTCCGCCGAGGCCCGCGAGCGCCTGGTGCAGCACATGGCCGAGGGCAACCAGCCCAAGACCGCCACCGCCCCGCTGGTCGCGATCCTCTCCGCGGACAACGAGTTCCACGAGGAGCTCCCCACCCTGTTCCCGCACTTCCCGCAGGCCAAGGACGTCTTCTTCGCCGAGCGCCCGGCCCGTGAGGGTGCCGCCACGCTGAACGCCGCCCTGCAGGCCGCGTACTTCATCATCGGCATCCGCGCCGCCGGCCTCGCCGCCGGCCCGATGACCGGTCTCGACTTCGCGGGCGTCCAGAAGGAGTTCCTGGACGACGACCACACCCCGCTGATGGTCGTCAACATCGGCAAGCCGGGCGAGGACGCCTGGTTCCCGCGCTCCCCGCGCCTGGAGTTCGACCAGGTCATCACGACCGTCTGAGCCCCGCGCACGCCCCGGCGTGTACGTGCATGAGAAGGGCCCCCGTCAATGGCGCCGGGGGCCCTTCTCATGCACGCACACGGACGTATTACGCGGACGCATCACAGCGTCACGTCGTCACGTCGTCACGTCGTCACGTCGTCACGTCGTCACGTCGTCACAGCGTCACGACGTCTTCAGCGCCTCCGCCATCTTCGTCAGCTGCCCGAACGACGCCGTCCCGGTCACCACGGTGGTCGCCCCCTTGGCCTTGAGCACGAGGGCGTCGTACTTGTCGCCCTCGTACCGCTGCCACGTCGCGTCACCGATCCGCTGGGTGGCCTTCGTCTCCTTGGCGCCCTGGCTGGCCGAGTCGATGAAGACGGCCGCGGGCTGAGTCGACTGCTCGATCGCCACGTACTGACCGTCGGGGTCGTGGAAGCCCAGGTGCCAGGCGTCGAACTCGGTGCCGTCGTACCGCACCGAGGTCGCCTTCCACGCCGTCGGCAGACCCACGGGTGCCGCCACGGGATACGACGCCGCGCGGCGCGCCGTGAGCAGCTCGACGCGGTAGTCGACGCGCTTGAGAGGAGGCGCGGAGTCGTCATGCGGGATGAAGATGTAGATCACGCCCGCCATGAGCCCGATCAGACCCAGGGAGAGAAGCATGTCCCGGACGCTCTGCTTGCCTTTCGTACCTGCCACGCCCCTATCGTCGCAGGTGCCCTGGCCTGCTCATCCGTGGGGCCCCCTGCTCATTCTGTCAGCCTGACGATAGAGTCGGGGCACACCCTCATCCGGCCGTCGTCGTATCAGAAAGGTGCGTCTCGATGACCGAGAATCATCAACTGCCGTCCGAGCTCGAGGTCCCTTCCGAGGCCCCCGACCGAAATCTCGCCCTGGAACTCGTCCGGGTCACCGAGGCCGCCGCGATGGCCGCGGGCCGCTGGGTCGGCCGCGGCGACAAGATCGGCGCCGACGGCGCCGCCGTCCGGGCCATGCGGACCCTCGTCTCCACCGTCTCGATGAACGGCGTCGTCGTCATCGGTGAAGGCGAGAAGGACGAGGCCCCGATGCTCTTCAACGGGGAGCGCGTGGGCGACGGGACCGGCCCCGAGTGCGACATCGCCGTCGACCCGATCGACGGCACCACGCTGACCGCCAAGGGCATGAGCAACGCGATCGCGGTGCTGGCCGCCGCCGACCGCGGCACCATGTTCGACCCGTCCGCGGTCTTCTACATGGACAAGCTGGTCACCGGGCCTGAGGCCGCCGACTTCGTCGACATCAACGCGCCCGTCGCGGTGAACATCCGCCGGGTCGCCAAGGCCAAGAAGTCCTCGCCCGAGGACGTCACCGTCGTGATCCTCGACCGGCCGCGCCACGAGGGGATCATCAAGGAGATCCGCGAGACCGGCGCCCGGATCAAGCTGATCTCCGACGGCGACGTCGCGGGCTCGATCCTCGCGCTGCGCGAGGGCACGGGCATCGACCTGCTCCTCGGCGTCGGCGGTACGCCCGAGGGCATCATCTCCGCCTGCGCCGTGAAGTGCCTGGGCGGCACCATCCAGGGCAAGCTGTGGCCCAAGGACGACGAGGAGCGGCAGCGCGCGCTGGACGCCGGGCACGACCTCGACCGTGTGCTGCTCACCGACGACCTGGTCTCCGGCGAGAACGTGTTCTTCGTCGCCACCGGGATCACGGACGGGGAGCTGCTGCGCGGGGTGCGGTACCGGGCGGAGACCGCGACCACCGAGTCGATCGTGATGCGGTCCAAGTCGGGTACGGTGCGCCAGATTCGGTCGGAGCATCGGCTGAGCAAGCTGCGGGCGTACAGCGCGATCGACTTCGACCGGGCGAAGTAGCTCCGCGGGGTCAGCCGGGGAACTGCCGGTTGCGGGGCACTGCGGGCCCGTTGCGGCTGGTCGCGCAGTTCCCCGCGCCCCTTCGGACGCGTGCCTACGGGGTGCGTGCCTTACAGGATGCGTGAAGAAGTGTGTACGGCGAAGGGGCCGCCCCCGTGCGGAGGGGTGGCCCCTTCGGTGTCTGCATGGGTCAGCCGGCTGCGGCTATCGTGCCGCGTGCGGCCTTCTTGAGTTCCAGGTCGCGGCGGCGGCGCCGGGCGAGCACCACGCGGCGCTCGGCGGCGGTGAGGCCCCCCCACACTCCGTACGGCTCGGGTTGCAGCAGCGCGTGTTCGCGGCACTCCACCATCACGGGACAGCGGGCGCAGACGCGCTTCGCCGCCTCCTCGCGGGACAGCCGGGCCGCCGTGGGCTCCTTGGAGGGCGCGAAGAACAGGCCCGCCTCGTCCCTGCGGCACACCGCCTCCGTGTGCCATGGGGCTTCCTGGTCCCTGTCCCGCACTGGCGCCCGCTGGGCCGGAACGGCAGCTACCTGCAGGGACTGATGCGGCGGTTGCAGCACGGTCTACTCCTGACGACGGCTTCGCGGGCGTGCCGGGCACCGCGGGAAGTCCCACAGCGCCCTCCAAGAGGCGATGCAGCAAGCCCTACCCGCTGTGCGCGCGCCTATGCACTGAGTTTCCGAGAGCGGAGCCGGTCGTTCAAAAACGGGGCGCGGGTGAGTGGACCAATGCGCCCCGCGCGCCGTCGCGTTCACAGGCGTCAACGGTCGAGGTGCTTGCGCAAAGTCCTGTCCACCCGGTCCATCGTGCGGTCGAGAATGTCGGCGACGAGCTTGCCGCGCTTGGGCCGCGCCTCGATGTTCCCCAGCACCGCGAAGCCTTCGACGTAGACCACGGGGGCATCGGGGTCGCCCCCGTCCGTGGGGTGCGTCTCGAAGTTACCGAGGACTCCGCCGCCGCTGCCGCGCAGCGAGACGTTCTCCGGGACCTTGATCTCGACGTTGCCGAAGACCGAGATCGCCTTGATCACGACCTGTTGGTACTCGAAGATCGCCTCGCTGAGGTCGATGTCGACGGAGCCGAAGACGGCGTACGCGTGGATGCGGCGCCCGGCGCGCCAGCGGCCCTTGCGCACGGCGGCGCTGAACACCGCCACCACGTTCTCGTCGGCCTCCGCCGGGATGCCGCCCGGCTGGGGGCGGTTGGGCACGGACGCGTACGCGGGGGTCGCGCGGCCCGCGCTCGCGGCGGGCAGGTCCTGGACGAACCGGTCGAGCTCTCCCACCGTCTTCGTGGCCAGCACCCCCTCGATCCGCTCAGCGTGCTCGTCGGCGGTCAGGCGCCCCTCGGCGAGGGCATCGCGCAGAATGTCGGCGATCCGGTCACGGTCGGCGTCGGAGGCCCGGAGTTCGGCGTCGGAGGCCCGGGTTTCGGTGCGCTTCTGAAGGTCCACGACAGCAGCGTACCCAAACGCGATAGATCGCGACTACCCCTTCTCGCGACCTGTGGAAAACCGCCCCTTCACGCCAACTGAGCCTTACCTCACAGACTCACCGTCGGCGCCAGGTTCTACGCTGGTGGATGCTGCCAATGGAGGCATGCCGCTGTCTGCCGAGTGAGGAATGGGCTAGTGCCTGAGTTCGCGTACACCGATCTGCTCCCCCAGGGAGAGGACACCACCCCGTACCGGCTGGTGACCTCCGAGGGTGTCTCCACCTTCAAGGCCGACGGGCGCACGTTCCTCAAGGTCGACCCGGAGGCGCTGCGCAAGCTCGCCGCGGAGGCCATCCACGACATCCAGCACTATCTGCGGCCCGCGCACCTGGCGCAGCTGCGGCGCATCATCGACGACCCCGAGGCGTCCGGCAACGACAAGTTCGTCGCCCTGGACCTGCTGAAGAACGCGAACATCGCGGCCGCCGGCGTGCTGCCCATGTGCCAGGACACCGGCACCGCGATCGTGATGGGCAAGCGCGGACAGAACGTGCTCACCGAGGGCGGCGACGAGGAGGCCCTCTCGCGGGGCATCTACGACGCGTACACCAAACTGAACCTGCGCTACTCGCAGATGGCTCCGCTCACCATGTGGGAGGAGAAGAACACCGGGTCCAACCTTCCGGCGCAGATCGAGCTGTACGCGACCGACGGCGGCGCCTACAAGTTCCTGTTCATGGCCAAGGGCGGCGGTTCGGCGAACAAGAGCTTCCTGTACCAGGAGACGAAGGCCGTTCTGAACGAGGCCTCCATGATGAAGTTCCTGGAGGAGAAGATCCGTTCGCTGGGCACGGCCGCCTGCCCGCCGTACCACCTGGCGATCGTGGTCGGCGGCACGAGCGCCGAGTACGCCCTGAAGACCGCGAAGTACGCCTCCGCGCACTACCTGGACGAGATTCCGGCCGAGGGCTCGGAGCTCGGTCACGGCTTCCGGGACAAGGACCTGGAGCAGAAGGTCTTCGAGCTGACCCAGAAGATCGGCATCGGCGCGCAGTTCGGCGGCAAGTACTTCTGTCACGACGTGCGCGTGGTGCGTCTGCCGCGGCACGGCGCGTCCTGCCCCGTCGCGATCGCGGTGTCCTGCTCCGCCGACCGTCAGGCCGTCGCGAAGATCACCGCCGAGGGCGTGTTCCTGGAGCAGCTGGAGACCGACCCCGCGCGCTTCCTGCCGGAGACCACGGACGAGCACCTGGACTCCGCCGCGGACGACGTCGTCCGGATCGACCTGAACCAGCCGATGGACGACATCCTCGCCGAGCTGACGAAGTACCCGGTCAAGACCCGGCTCTCGCTCTCCGGCCCGCTCGTCGTGGCGCGCGACATCGCGCACGCCAAGATCAAGGAGCGGCTCGACGCGGGCGAGGAGATGCCGCAGTACCTCAAGGACCACCCGGTGTACTACGCCGGTCCGGCCAAGACCCCCGAGGGTTACGCGTCGGGCTCGTTCGGCCCCACCACCGCCGGCCGCATGGACTCCTACGTGGAGCAGTTCCAGGCCGCGGGCGGCTCCAAGGTGATGCTCGCGAAGGGCAACCGTTCCGCGCAGGTCACAAGCGCCTGTGACGCGCACGGCGGCTTCTACCTCGGCTCCATCGGCGGCCCCGCCGCGCGGCTCGCCCAGGACTGCATCAAGAAGGTCGAGGTCGTCGAGTACGAGGAGCTCGGCATGGAAGCCGTCTGGAAGATCGAGGTCGAGGACTTCCCGGCGTTCATCGTCGTCGACGACAAGGGCAACGACTTCTTCCAGGATCCCGCCCCGGCTCCGACGTTCACTTCGATTCCGGTGCGGGGGCCTGGGCTCGCGTAGCGCCTTTCGGGGCGGCCGGGGGTCCTCAAACGCCGGACGGGCCGAGTGGTGCCGTCCGGCGAACGAGTCGAACGACTGCTTCCAGGACCCGGCACCGGCTCCGACGTTCACGTCGATTCCGGTGCGGGGACCTGGGCCGGCGTAGCGTCCCGGGACGCCAGAGGCAGCTGTTCGCCGCCTGGACGCGTCCCGCCACGCCCCGATGCT
This sequence comes from Streptomyces sp. NPDC107454, assembly GCF_055582885.1. Lineage (NCBI taxonomy): Bacteria > Bacillati > Actinomycetota > Actinomycetes > Kitasatosporales > Streptomycetaceae > Streptomyces > Streptomyces sp. NPDC107454. The sequence continues at coordinate 396,973 of NZ_JBVJPA010000008.1, forward strand.
GTCCCACTTCGTCCCAGGAACGAGTGGGACAGCATTTTTGTGAGCTTTGACGGAAACCCTCCGTGATGACCGGATCACAGCCTGTGGTCCGCAGGTCATCTCGGAGGGAAATCCCATGATTGGTCGCACTTTGCGCAACGGCCTGGTGGCCGCGATCGCGGCTGTCGCCGTCTTCCCGGTGACAGCCGTCGCCTCCGCCGCCCCGGCCGCCCCGCACGTTACCGGCCGGGGCGCCGTGTCCTCGCCGGTCGCGTCGTCGAGCTGGTACCCGGCGTCCCCGCTGTCCTCGATCCCCGGCCTCCAGCGCGCCGCGCACACCCTGCCACTGGCCCCGATCACCCACGCGCGCCACCACGCCCGGCACCACGTCACCCGGCACGTCCTGGGCCGGGTGACGACCCACCACACGCGTCTGCGCGTCCGGTCCGGTCCGGGTACCGGCTACCGGATCGTCGGCTCGCGGCGGGCCGGCCGCGTGGTGACCCTCGTCTGCAAGAAGAGCGGTTCCTCCGTCATGGGCAACTCGCGCTGGTACAAGCTCGCCCACAACCGGGGCTACGTCTCCGCCCACTACGTCCGCAACAGCCGCGCCGTCCGCTGGTGCTGACGAACACCTCGCCGCTCGCCTCCTGAGGTCCGGCACCGGCCGGCGGGGCGAGGTCCGCCCCGCCGGTCGGTAGGACAAGTCGATCAGCCGACGACCCCACTCCCCTGACGAAACAGCAGGTCAACTCCCCTTCATATTCGGTTCGCATTCGGGCGATCGGGGTGTGCCCGGGCGCCGAGCGAGGGAACACATCAGGGCGGTCACCCCGGCAGGGCGAGGGAGCGAGAGGAAGAGCCACGTGAGGGTCAAGAGACAGCCGCTGCCCGACTCGTTGGACGAGACAGAACACAGCAAGGCAGTACGCACGAAAACAGAACATATCGACATGGAGCACATCGGTACCGAGCGCGTCCCTACGGAACGCACCGGCACGGAGGACGTCGGCACGGAGGACATCGACGAGGAGCGGCTGCTGATGGAGCGGCTCCGGTGCCTCAGGCAGCGGACGGGGCTGAGTCTGGCAGCGCTGGCCTCCGTCACCCCGTTCAGCAAGTCGACCTGGCACCGCTACCTGAGCGGTGATCAGTTTCCGCCGCGCTCGGCGGTCGAGTCGCTCGGCCGTCTGGCGGACACCGACCCGGGTCCCCTTCTCTCCCTGTGGGACGCCGCGTCCCGGGCCCAGTCCAGGGCGGCGACCCCGCCCCTGGGAGCCCCGGTCCCACAGGCCGCGGTTCCGGACGCGCCGGTTCGGGGCCGGCGCGTCCGGGGGTCCAACCGGGCCGTCATCGCCCTCGCGGCGATGGCGGCCACGGTGGTGGTCACCGCGGGCGCCGCCGACGTCCTCGACCCCGACCAGCCCGCGGCTCCCGCCGGCGCCTCCTGCCGGGGCCTCGACTGCCAGGGGCAGTTCCCGACCTCCGAGGCCTGCGCCCGTGACGCGCGTACGGAGAGCACCGTCACGCGCGCCGGGCAGGTCGTGCTGCTGCGTTTCTCCCCCTCGTGCGCGACGGTCTGGTCGGAGGTCCGCACCAGGACCGGCGGGGCGCGGGAGATCTCGATCAGATCGGACCAGGACGAGCTGTCCGCCGCCTACCGGGGCGACCCCTCCGACGGCTACAGCAGCCCGATGCTGGCCGCGTCGAGCCCCAGCGGGGCGGAGGCCTGCGCCACGGTCGGCGGGACGTCGGCGTGCACCGGCCCGCTCGGCGGCTCACGGAGCTGACTCCCCAGGAGCGCAGCTCACGGAGCCGACTCCCCGGGAGAAACGGGAGCCGCCTTGCCGGGAACACGGGGCACGTCCGCGACGCTGTCCCCACTGGAGGTGATCGTCGATGGCCGACGAACAGGCAGCCCCGTACCGGATCGAGCACGACTCCATGGGCGAGGTCAGGGTGCCCGCGGACGCGAAGTGGCGGGCCCAGACCCAACGGGCCGTGGAGAATTTCCCCATCTCGGGTCAGCGTCTGGAGCGCGCGCACATCGAGGCGCTGGCGCTGATCAAGGGCGCGGCGGCCAGGGTCAACGCGCAGCTGGGGGTGGTCGACAAGGACGTGGCCGCGGCCATCCAGGAGGCGGCGGGCGAGGTCGCCGAGGGTCGCTGGGACGCGCACTTCCCGGTGGACGTCTTCCAGACGGGTTCCGGAACGTCCTCCAACATGAACACCAACGAGGTCATCGCCACGCTCGCGACCGAGCGGCTCGGCAGGGACGTACACCCCAATGACCATGTGAACGCCTCGCAGTCGTCGAACGACGTGTTCCCGTCCTCGATCCACATCGCCGCCACCGCCGCCGTGACCAGGGATCTCGTCCCGGCTCTGGAACACCTCACCGCCGCCCTGGAGCGGAAGGCCGAGGAGTTCGCGGACGTCGTGAAGTCGGGGCGTACGCATCTCATGGACGCCACGCCGGTGACGCTCGGGCAGGAGTTCGGGGGGTACGCGGCGCAGGTGCGGTACGGCGTCGAGCGCCTCCGGGCCTCGCTGCCCCGGCTCGCCGAACTGCCGCTCGGTGGGACCGCTGTCGGCACCGGGATCAACACGCCGCCCGGGTTCTCCGCGGCCGTCATCGCCGAGGTGGCGCGGGCCACCGGGCTGCCGCTCACCGAGGCCCGTGACCACTTCGAGGCACAGGGCGCGCGGGACGGGATCGTCGAGACGAGCGGGCAGCTGCGGACCATCGCGGTCGGGCTGACGAAGATCGCCAACGATCTGCGGTGGATGGCGTCCGGTCCGCGCACCGGGCTGGCCGAGATCAGCCTGCCCGATCTCCAGCCCGGCTCCTCGATCATGCCCGGCAAGGTGAATCCGGTCATTCCCGAGGCCGTGCTGATGGTCGCGACCCAGGTGATGGGCAACGACGCGACGGTCACCGTCGCCGGAGCAGCCGGCAACTTCGAGCTGAACGTCATGCTTCCGGTCATCGCCAAGAACGTCCTGGAATCGATCCGTCTCCTCGCCAACGTCTCGCGCCTGCTCGCCGACCGCACGGTCGACGGGATCGTCGCCCACCGCGAACGGGCCCGCGAGTACGCCGAGTCCTCGCCGTCGGTCGTGACACCGCTCAACAAGTACATCGGCTACGAGGAGGCCGCCAAGGTGGCCAAGAAGGCACTGGCGGAACGGCGGACGATCCGCCAGGTCGTCCTGGACTCCGGGTACGTCGAGCGCGGTGACCTCACCCTGGAGCAGCTGGACGAGGCGCTCGATGTCCTGAGGATGACGCATCCGTAAACGGCGTTCACTCCCCGGATGACCTTGGAAGCCATTGGATGACGTCTCCGTTACGTCATTCGCTCCATCGCGCGAACCGTGACGCGCACCGCAGCGTCGTATGCCTGGGGCACCTAATATCTGGTCATGGCAGAGGGTGGAGCGGTGAGGCGAGTGGCGGCGGGCGGGTCGGCGGTGTACTGGGCCCCCGGGAGTCACATTCTGTGGCGGTACCGGGAGAACGCCGGTGAGCACGTCCACATCTGCCGCCCCGTGACCGTCGTACGGGACGACGAGGAACTGCTCGCGGTGTGGATGGCGCCCGGCACCGAGTGCGTGAAGCCCGTGCTCGCCGACGGCACACCCGTGCACGGAGAACCGCTGGAGTCCCGCTACACCAAGGCGCGAACGGTGCAGCGGGGCCGCTGGTTCGGCACCGGAGTGCTGAAGCTGGCGCGGCCCGGCCAGCCCTGGTCGGTGTGGCTGTTCTGGGAACCGGGCTGGCGGTTCAAGAACTGGTACGTGAACCTGGAGGCGCCGCTCGCCCGTTGGGAGGGCGGGGTCGACTCCGAGGATCACTTCCTGGACATCTCCGTGCACCCGGACCGCAGTTGGCACTGGCTCGACGAAGACGAGTTCGCACAGGCGCAACGGGCCGGATTGATGGATACTCAACTGGCCGCACAGGTAAGAGAGGCAGGGCACTGCGCGGTGGAGGTGATCCGTGCCTGGGGCGCGCCGTTCTCGGACGGCTGGCAGCACTGGCGCCCGGATCCCGCCTGGCCGGTTCCTTCCCTGCCGGATGACTGGGACCGTACGCCCGCGCACGTGTCCTCATGAGACCCTTGATGCGCCCCCGTGGTACAACCGTAGGATCGTCCTCCGCAAGGGCGCACAGCAGCAACTACCGCAGCATGCGCTGGGCTTGACCATACGTCACCGAGGGGCGGCAGGACGTGAGCGAGGGGTACGAGGGCCACGACGGTACGGTCGGCGGACGGCCCGCCGGGCCGCACCGGGCGTTCGGCCCGATGACGGCGTTCACGTCGGCGACGGGCAGGCCCCGTCCTGACGACGCGCAGATTCCGTTCCCGGGACACACATTCCGGGTATCGGGGCTGCGGGACGAACTGCACGCACGGCGCGCAGCCCCGGACGGATGGATTCGACACGCGTGACGGAGCACCCCACCTCGCACGAGCGCCGCCAGAGCGGCGCCGGCCGGCCCTCCACCCCCGCGGACCCCCGCGGGGCGCTCCTGCGTACCCCGGAGCCGCAGCGCGCGCCCGGCGCATTACCCGCTCAACCCGCCCGCACCGGCGACGCCCCCACCGGTTCCGCTCCGAGCACGCCCTACGGCCAGCACGGATCGTCCGCCACCCAGGCGTCGGCGAGCACCGACACACCGTCTCCCTCGGGCACCGGCGCGTCCACGCCGCCGCCCGCCTCCCCCGGCCCCGAGCACTCCCAGCCCTCGGCCAGCGAGCCCGACGCGCACCGCCCGCGCCCGGCTCCCGAGGGCATCCCGGCCCAGCCGGGCATGGAAGGCGACCGGCCGTCCGGGAACACCACGGGCACGGACCGGCGTACCGGGCAGGGGTTGCCGCACGCGGGCCCGATGCCGATGCGGCGTGACGGCGACCGGCTGCGCTTCGTGGGCGCGGCGACCCGGCGGATCGCCCGCGGCATCGACCTGGACGAGATCGTCATGGGTCTGTGCCGGGCCACCGTGCCGACCTTCTCGGACGCGATCCTCGTCTATCTGCGCGACCCGCTGCCGGTCGGCGACGAGCGGCCCACCGGGCCCCTCGTGCTGCGGTTGCGGCGCACCGACCGGATCCCCGAGGAGCGGGACACCGAGAACGGCTTCATGCCCGCACTGCGGCCCGAGCCGAACGAACTTTCGGCGATGACGGCCGAGCTGTGCGAGGTGCGCCCCGGCGGCGCCCTCGCCGAGGTACTGCGCGGCGTGCGCCCGGTCTTCGCGGACGCGCCCGCCGCCCGGGCCGCGCTGCCCGAGCTGCTCGGCGACGAGCTGATCGTGCCCACCGGCCAGCGCGCGATCCTCGCCCCGCTGCGCGGGCGGCGCCGGGTGATCGGCGCGGCGCTCTTCGTGCGCCGCCCCGAGCGGATGGCGTTCGAGACGGACGATCTGCTGGTCGCGGCCCAGCTCGCCACGCACAGCGCGCTCGGCATCGACAAGGCGGTGCTGTACGGCCGCGAGGCGTACATCGCCGACGAGCTGCAGCGCACCATGCTGCCCGAGACGCTGCCGCGCCCCACCGGAGTGCGGCTGGCCTCGCGCTATCTGCCGGCCGCGGAGACCGCCCGGGTCGGCGGCGACTGGTACGACGCGATCCCGCTGCCGGGCAGCCGCGTCGCCCTCGTCGTCGGTGACGTCATGGGCCACTCGATGACCTCGGCCGCGATCATGGGCCAGCTGCGCACCACCGCGCAGACCCTCGCCGGGCTCGACCTGCCCCCGCAGGAGGTGCTGCACCACCTGGACGAGCAGGCCCAGCGCCTGGGCACCGACCGCATGGCGACCTGCTTGTACGCCGTCTACGACCCGGTCGCGCACCGGATCACCATCGCCAACGCGGGCCATCCGCCGCCGGTGCTGCTGCACCTGGGCGGCCGGGCCGAGGTGCTGCGGGTGCCGCCGGGCGCCCCCATCGGCGTAGGAGGAGTGGATTTCGAGGCGGTCGAGCTGGACGCGCCCGCCGGAGCGACGCTCCTGCTCTACACGGACGGCCTGGTCGAGTCGCGCCTCAGGGACGTGTGGACCGGCATAGAACAGCTGCGCGAGAAGCTCGCCGCCACCGCGCAGCTCACCGGCCCGGACCATCCGCCGCCGCTGGAAGCGCTCTGCGACGAGGTGCTGGACATGCTCGGTCCGGGCGACCGGGACGACGACATCGCGCTGCTCGCCGCCCGCTTCGACGGGATCGCGCCGAGCGATGTGGCGTACTGGTTCCTGGAGCCGGAGGACGCGGCCCCCGGGCGGGCCCGGCGCCTGGCCCGCCGGGCGCTGTCCCGCTGGGGCCTGGAGGACATGAGCGACTCCGTGGAGCTGCTGGTCAGCGAGGTCGTCACCAACGCCGTGCGCTATGCGTCACGCCCGGTCACCCTCCGTCTGCTGCGTACGGACGTGCTGCGCTGCGAGGTGGGCGACGACGTGCCGCAGCTGCCCAGGCTGCGGCAGGCGCGCGCCACGGACGAGGGCGGGCGTGGCCTGTATCTGGTCAACAAACTGGCCAGACGGTGGGGCGCCACGCGTCTGAGCACCGGAAAGGTGGTCTGGTTCGAACTGAACCGGGGCTGAATGGACCGGGGGGGGGCCGAGGGGTACGCGATGCGCCTCGCCCCACGGCGGCCCGGTTGCCGACATCCTGTCGGCAGAGTTGACTGCTGAGGTGAGCGAAGCGATCTGAAGACTCTCTTCTTGACGGGAGGACGCTCGTGACGCAGGCACCCCAGAAGGCTCCGTACACCACGAACAACGTCGGCATTCCGGTGGAGAGCGACGAACACTCGCTGACCGTCGGTCCCGACGGCCCCATCCTGCTCCAGGACCACTACCTCATCGAGAAGATGGCCCAGTTCAACCGGGAGCGGGTCCCCGAGCGGGTGGTGCACGCCAAAGGCAGTGGCGCATACGGGTTCTTCGAAGTAACGAATGATGTCAGTCAGTTCACCAAGGCCGATCTTTTCCAGCCGGGCAGACGCACCGAGATGCTGGCTCGTTTCTCCACCGTGGCCGGCGAGCAGGGTTCGCCCGACACCTGGCGCGACCCGCGCGGATTCGCGCTGAAGTTCTACACCGAGCAGGGCAATTACGACCTGGTGGGCAACAACACCCCGGTCTTCTTCGTCCGTGACACGATCAAGTTCCAGGACTTCATCCGCTCGCAGAAGCGCCACCCGGCGACCGGGCTGCGCAGCAACGACATGCAGTGGGATTTCTGGACCCTCTCGCCCGAGTCGGCACACCAGGTGACCTGGCTGATGGGCGACCGGGGCATCCCGAAGACGTACCGCAACATGAACGGCTACGGCTCCCACACCTACATGTGGATCAACGGCGCCGGTGAGAAGTTCTGGGTGAAGTACCACTTCAAGACCGACCAGGGCATCGACTTCCTCACCCAGGCGGAGGCCGACGAGCTGGCCGGGTCGGACGCGGACAAGCACCGTCGGGACCTGTACGAGTCGATCGAGTCCGGGAACGCGCCGAGCTGGAGCCTGAAGGTCCAGATCATGCCGTTCGAGGACGCGGCGGACTACCGCTTCAACCCCTTCGACCTGACCAAGGTCTGGCCGCACGGGGACTATCCGCTGATCGACGTCGGCCGGATGACCCTCGACAGAAACCCCGAGGACTACTTCATCCACATCGAGCAGGCCGCCTTCGAGCCGTCCAACCTGGTGCCGGGCATCGGCCCCTCGCCGGACAAGATGCTGCTCGGCCGGCTGTTCTCCTATCCGGACACACACCGGTACCGGATCGGTCCGAACTACGCCCAGCTGCCGCCGAACCGCCCGCACGCCCCGGTGAACTCGTACGCCAAGGACGGCCCGATGCGCTACGAGCCGTCGCTCGCGGCGCGCCCGTACGCGCCCAACTCCTACGGCGGCCCCGCGGCCGACTTCTCCCGCTTCGGCGACCCGGTGAGCTGGGAGGCCACGGGCGAGCTGGTGCGCGAGGCGTACAAGCTGCACCGCGAGGACGACGACTGGGGCCAGCCGGGCACGATGGTCCGCCAGGTCCTCGACGACGCGGCCCGCGACCGCCTGGTCTCGAACGTCACCGGCCATCTGAAGGCCGACGTCTCCCGCCCGGTCCTGGACCGTGCCCTGCAGTACTGGCGCAACATCGACAAGGAGCTGGGCGACCGGATCGCCCACGACGTCAACGGAGGCTGAGCGAAGACGTCAACGGAGGCTGAACACCGGGACGCCCGGCGCGTGGCGCGTGGCGCCCGAGGTGGAATCGAACCGACTCCACCTCGGGCGCCACGCGCTTGTGATGTCGTAGGGGAGGCAGCATCCAGACGTGAGGACGAACCGTGCAGCTTCAAGACGTACTGAACCGTCTCGACCGGTGGCTGGAAGTCAACGTGCCGGATGATTTCGGCACGTTGAACCCGCCCGCGACGGCGTCGGAGATCGATGCGATCACCGAGAACAGGTTCTCGCTCGTCCCGGAAATCCGGATGTGGCTTGAGCATCACAACGGCGTGTCGACCCACTTCCGGCACAGCGGCCCCGGCGGCTTCATTCCGGGCGGCCACTATCCGGTCGACGCCGAGCGCATGATGCTCGGCCAGCGGGACATGGAGCAGGACGTGGCGTGGAGCCAGGAGGACGACAACGCGGACTTCGTCGTGGGCCGGACGGCTCATGTGAAATGGGTGCCCATCAGCAGTACACACGTCGGGACGCAGCTGATCGTGGACCATCGCGAGGGGCCGACGCACGGCGCCGTCCTGGAGATCGACCAGGATCTGGAACTGTGGGGGGTCGTACGCTGGAAGAGCCTGTCCGAGATGTTCCAGGAGACACTCGAATCCCTGGAGACCGGACGGCCCGTCGTCACGGCGATCGGCAGGGAGATCCGTCCCGAGACGGTCCGCGAGTCGGACGGTACGAGCAACATCGTCTGGACGTGACGCCGGACGGCCCACCGTGGGGGACCGGCCGTATCGGCGGCCCCCCACGTCCGTCGCCCTAGAAGGGCGGTGGTTCAGGGACGGATGACGCAGACGTCATCGGGATTGCATCCCTCCATCTGCGGAACCTCCATGTAGAACGCCCCGCCGTTCTGCACCCGTGCCTTCGTGAAGAAGCCCGACAGTCCCGGGCCTCTTCCCGCGTCTCCGTTCTGCTTGCCCGGCATGGAAGCACGCCCGCAGATCTCCTTCCACGTGGGCGGGTCGTACCCGTCGTCGTCGAAGAGGCGCCAGGTGCCGTCGTCCTGCTTCTGCGCGAAGAGCTGCGCGCAGATCCCTCCGTTGACGACCGGTGTCGGTATTCCTCCGCTCTCCAGGGTGGCGGCGAAGGGAAACTCGTCGCATTGCACCCCCTGGGTGTCCCCGGTGGCGTCCGGGTGTGCCGTCCACTTTCCGGTGCCGGTTTTGTTGCAAATCGTGTTGCGGTTGTGTTCCTGCTGGACCTTGTCCGTCATGCGGTGCATCGGTTTGTTGTACTTCTTACTCCCCGGATGGTCCGCAAGTTTCTCCCGCAGTACCCAGTAGTAGGCGGCAGCGGCCGGATAGCGTTTGGTGTTGGTCTGCCACGTCGGCGTGTTCTTGGCGAAGACGCAGCCGGTCGAATTGGCCACGGCGACGCTGTTGTCACATTCGACCTCTCCCCAGAAAGTCCAGGACGGCTTGATGGTCTCGGCCGCTCCGGCCGCCTCAGGGGCAGCCGCCTTGAAGTTGAGGAACGTACCCCGGTCGAACTTCTGGGACGTACCGGACACAGCGTTGTTCCAGGTGAACGTCCTGGTCGCCGACGCCCAGTGCGTGTCCACAACGGGTTCCCACATGGTGAGACCGTCCCAGGTGCCCTGGTAGGCCTCGTCGCAGTCCGGTGTGCAGATCGCGTCCCAGTAGTCCAGGGACACGGTGCCCAACGAGGCGTCGAGGGACAGCGGGCTCATGAACATCCGCTCGCGGAACACGGCCTTGTTCTCCAGCAGGATCTCCTCGCGAACCGCGAAGACGGCCGTCCCCACCGTCTCGCCGTTGTGGTCCCACCTGATCACGACGGCCAGCTTGTTGCAGCCCTCGCGGCGCGTGATGGTGTAGCCGGAGACGGTGGGGTCGTCGCACCACGACACCAGCGGGGCGGCGGCCGCGGCGACGCCACTCCTGGAGCTCTTGGACTGCTGCCACTTCCTGGCGCCGTACTTCTTGATGTCGTAGTCGAGCTTCACGCACTGGCGTGTGCCCTCGTGGTCCGTGGCGACGCAGCGCTCCTTGTTCGCCGCCAGCGTCGTGCCCTCGGGATTCGGCTGCTTCTGCCGGTCCGTGTCCTCCCACACCGGGTCGGGCGCGTCGGGGTCGCCCTCCGGGATGACGATATCGGGTACGAAGTCCCAGTCGCCGGGCTCGAACGCCACGGCGTCGAAGGCGATGTCCTCGTCCCCCGTGCCGTCGGACGTGATCGTGTTCAGCTTGACCTCGGGCACGATGCCCTTGGTCCGGAAGATCCCGAGCTTCACCCACCGGTTGCTGTCACCCGGCTGGGAGACGGTCCTGGTGCGCCAGCCGTTGCGGGTCTTGATCTGGTACTTGGCGAGCTTGGTCTGCGCACCGTGGTCGGGAAGGTGCACCCAGACCCTGGCGTCCTTGTCGAGCTCCCTGTTGAGCTTCCAGTCACCGGTGATCTTCAGCCGCTGGCCCTTGGTGTCGTCGGCGCGTGTGTGACCGAACCAGAAGTGGCCGCCGAAGCCCGCGCCCAGTTGGTGGAGGTCGACCTTGGCCGGGTAGACGGTCTCGACCGCGTTGTTGGCGAAGTCGAAGCTGAAGGTGCCGGAGTTCGTCCAGGAGTTGCTGCACCCCGCTCGGACGACCGGGGTGTCGGCCGGGACGTCGTCGACGATGAGAGCCCCGTCCGGGAGTCCGCTGGTGCTGCAGCTCGGCGGATACGCCGTGCCGTCGGCCTCTTCGGGCGCGGTGTCACCGAAGCGGACGAACTCGTATCCGCAGGTGTCGACACAGTCGGTCTTCCACGTCACGGGCTTGTTCCACCAGCACTTGACGTCGTCACGGCCGCAGGGACCGCTGCTCGCGCTGTCGTTGGAGGCGCCGTCGGAGATCCGGCTCGGGTCGCAGCTGTTGGAGGAGTCGCAGAAGGCGTCCTCGGGCGCCTTGAGGTGGGCCCGGTTGTAGAGCGCGCTGCCCTTGACGGTGACGGCCGAGCTGGTGCCGTTCCAGGTGGCGGGGCGGAACGCGGGAACCAGCGTGCCGGGCGACTCCAGGAAGGAGGGCGGGTGGGCGGCGAAGCCGAGGACCTTCTCCTGGTAGGGCCAGTTCTGCGGGCGGGCCGCGGCGCTGGCGTCCTCGCCGCCGGCCGCGTTCTCCATGAACGGCAGCCGTCCGGCGTCCCATTCGGGATTGGCCGGGTTGTTGGCCCAGCCCAGACCCCACGGCGAGCCGTCACCGGCGTTGGCGTGGAAGCCCGAGTTGTACGCCCACAGGGCGAAGTACCAGTTCTCCGGCCGGCCGCTGGTGCCGTGGTTGGCGATCATGCCGGCGGCGCGGGTCTCGTTCCACTTGGAGACGAGGGTCTGCAGGCCCGCGGCGATGTTGGCGGTGTAGTCCAGCGCGGCGGCCCGCTGCTTCTGGTAGTCCCAGGCCGCACCGCCGTGGCCGTCCTCGCGACCGGCCATCCGCATGTGGTCGGTGATCTGCGTGATGCCGTAACCGCAGTCCGCCTTGGCGAAGTCGACGTCCCAGTCGTTGCTGGGGTCGCCGTCGTAGAGGTTGATGCCGTAGTAGTTGCCGATCAGCGGGCTGGCGGTGACCCCGGGCACGGCCTCCCGGCCGGCCTGCCACATGTTCGACTCCTGGGTGGTCACCCCGAGCATGACCTGCGCCATGGCCCGGCCACCGCCGTCGAGCGGCGGGTTCAGGAAGAGTGACTGCGGCATGTACGCGGGCATGCCCAGGTTCTTCCAGTTGGCAGGGCGCGAGATGTGCGTGTTCAGCAAGCCCTTGACCGCCATGTCGACCGCCCACTCCACCTGGCGCGGCTTGGGCTGCATGGCCTGGTTGCGCACGTCGTTGCGCGGCACGGAGCAGGTGCGCTCCGCCTCCACCGGGTCGCTCGGGTCACCCGCGGCCGTCGCGGCCACCGACGCCTTGGCGCTGCCCCGGGAACCGGACAGCAGTCCCGGGGACGCGTCACGGCCCTGGCCCGCGTACGCCGACACCCGACGCGCCGGATCGACGGTGAAGGAGGCCTTGCGTCCGGTGGCGCGGGTGGTCAGGGACATCTTCAGCGTACGGGCCTTGGTGGCCTCGCCGGGCTGCAGCAGCGTGCCCTTGCCGTCGGCCCAGGCCGTGTGGGTCAGGACGGCCTCGCCGCGTGTGGAGACGGTGACGTCCTTCGGCGTCGCCGCGAGCCTCTTCACCGTGCTCGGCGTCCGGGCAGCGGTCGGCCTGGTCGTGCCGGTCACATACACGGTGCCCGCGCTGCGGGTCAGCCCGGTCTCGGTGGCGAGGCCCCGGGCCAGCACGGTCGCCCGCGTGGTGCGTACGTCGGGGTGCGCGACGGCACCGGCCGCGATGCGCTTCACCTTGGACGTGACCCCGCGCTTGTCGAGGAAGGCGATCCCCCCGTCGCCGTCGGGCGTCAGGCGGTAGGGCACACCGTCGGTACGGGCGAGAGCCGTGCGCCCGCCCCTGGCGTCGACCTTGATGACCTCCGCGCCGGAGGCCGCGGCTATGGAACCGCCGGCAACCGGGACGGCCGAGGTGACCTGCCCCTTGACCGGGATCGGCTTGCCGGTCCTGCCGGTCGAGGCGTCCAGCCGGAACAGCCGGGTGCCGGGCCTGTCCTCACCACCGGACTGGGTCAGGATCACCGTCTCACCAGGTCCGCAGCCCGGGTTGTAGTAGGACAGCGACGCCTTGAGTTCCAGCTTCGTCACCCGGCCGGAAGCCAGATCGACCACCGCGGTGAAACCGCCCCGAGCCATCAGCTGGGGCTTGTTGGTGAAGGTACGAGGCGCATAGACCACAACCGCCCGCTTACCCGAACCGGTGACGCAGGTGTTGCCGATCCAGGCGTCGGCGTCGAAGCCCGGCTCGGAAAGCGACGCGATGGTGCGCCAGCTGTATCCGTCCTTCTTCCTGGCGGTCAGGAGATGGAAGCCGTCCGCGTCCCCCGAGGTCGTCCACGCCACGTCGCCGGACGCCTGCCACCCCTTGCCCAGCACCGCGGCCCGCTCGGCCGACGGCACCGCGTCACGCTGAGCGTCGGCCGCCGCCTTCGTGTCGGAAGACGTCGGTGCTGGTGGATCGGCCCAGGCCACGGGCTGCGTAAGTCCGGCGAGTAACGCACCGGCCGCCAACGCGGCCAGCCTTACCCGCATTCGTCTGTAGAGTCTCAAAACATCCCCTTCTCACATGGCTCCCGCACTACGAGAGCCCTGAAAAGGAAAGGGCACCTTGACCACAATCCGGGCATGCCTGATAGGCCGCGCATCGAGTTCGGAGTTCGCGGATTCAGACAGGAATTGAGCGCGGTCGGCCGGTCAACGCGCAGCGCAAGGTGTCGCCAAGATCCCCTCCCCGTTGACGGGAGAATGGTCCAGACACCCGACCCGAGTCAACGAAATTCTCATAGAACTTTAAAGTTCCGGCCTTTGTGGCCGATAATCGCCCGGCAAAAAGGGCACCCGGTGAGCCACCGGGCGCCCTTTTTCACTCAGGCCCTGGTGGGCCTTTTCGACGGTTACTGCTGGTTGTCCGGATTGAATGGGTCCGGTGGTGTGATCACGTCGGTCGGGGTCCCCGCCGGAGTGGTCGGGGGTGTCGTCGCCGGGGTGGTCGGGGGCTCGGACGTCGGCGTCGGCGGCGCGCTGGTGGTGGGCGGCTCGGTCGTCGGCGGCTCGGTGGTCGGGGTCTGCGACGGCGTCTCGCTCGGCGTGTCGCTGATCGTCGGCGTGGTGGTGGGCTGCATAGCCGCGCCCTGGGTGGTGTCCAGGTCGAAGGTGGTGACGCTGCCCATCGCGTTGAAGGTGTACGCCGCCCATATCTGGGCCGGGAAGCCGCCGCCGTTGACACGGCCGCCGCCCGCGGCGCCCTTCAGGGAGACCTGCGTACCCTGCTTGACCACCTTGCCGGCGCTGTCCTTGCGGTCCTTGGGGACCTCTCCGAACAGACCGACCGAGGTGACCAGGTTCGGCGTGTACCCGGTGAACCAGGCCGACTTGTTGAAGTCGGACGTACCCGTCTTGCCCGCGACCTGCTGGTCGTTGCGGTCGACCGCCTGGGCCACCGAGACCTGGGCCGTACCGTCGTTGACCACGCCGGTGAGCACCGAGGTGACCGTATCGGCCGCCTGGGAGCTGATGACCTGGTCGCCGATCGGGGTCGGGAAGTCGACCGTACGGTCCTTGTGCTCGGCCGAGGCGACGATGGCCGGGGTGACCTTCCGGCCGTGGTTGTCGAGGGTCGCGTAGATGCCCGCCATCTCCAGCGGGCTCGCGCCCATGGTGCCGAGGGTCTGCGCGGGCACCGCCTGCATGCCCTTGGTGTCCATGCCGAGCTTGCCGGCGACCTTGAGGACCTCGTCCATGCCGACGTCGACGCCCATCTGCGCGAAGACGGAGTTGATGGACTTGTTCATCGCGGTCTGGACGGTGACGTCGCCGTAGTCCTGGTTGTCCTCGTTGGGCGGCGCGAAGCCGATGCTGCTGCCCTTGACGGAGCGGCCGCTGGTGCCGTCGTAGACCGTGTCCGCCGTGATGTCCTGGCCGTCCTGCGTCTTGGCCTGCTCGTCCAGGGCCGCCGCGAAGATCAGCGGCTTGAAGGTGGAGGCGGGCTGGTAGTCGCGGCGGGTCGCGTTGTTCACGTAGTGCTTGAAGTAGTCCTCGCCGCCGTACATCGCCACGACCTTGCCGGTCTTGGGGTCGACGGACGCGGCACCGGCCTCGACGTCACCGTCGACCTTGCGCTTCTTGGTGTCCAGCTTGCCGGTGAGCTTCGTCTTGACGGCGACTTCCAGCTGCGTCTGCTTCTTCTTGTCGATGTTGAGCGTGATCGTCCAGCCGCCCGCGTCGACCAGTGCCTTGGCGTCCTCGTAGTTGGCGGCGGCGCCCTGGGTCACGAGCCGGTTGGCCAGCGCGCTGTTGGCCGCGTCCACCAGGTAGCCGGTCTGACCCTCCATGCCGGGCACGCCCTTGGGGTCCTGCGGGACCGGGAACTTCATGGTCGCGCGCTTGGCGGCGGGCAGCCAGCCCTCCTCGACCATGTTGTCGAGGGTGTAGTTCCAGCGGGCCGTGACCAGCCGCTTGCCGGTGTCCGTGGCGGCACCCCAGTCGTACTGGCTCGGGGCCTGGAGCAGCGAGGCGAGGTACGCGCCCTGCTCGACCGTGAGGTCGCTCGCGTCCTTGCCGTAGTACGCCTGGGCCGCCGCCTGGATGCCGTAGGAGTTGCGGCCGTAGTAGCTGGTGTTGATGTAGCCCGCGAGGATGTCGTCCTTGGACTGCTGACGGTCCAGCTTCAGCGAGATGACCAGTTCCTTCAGCTTGCGCGTGACGGTCTGGTCCTGGGTGAGGTAGTAGTTCTTGACGTACTGCTGGGTGATCGTCGAACCACCCTGTTTGCCCTTGCCGGACAGGGTGTTGATCAGACCTCGGGCCGTGCCCTTGAGGTCGACGCCGGAGTCCTTGTAGAAGGACTTGTTCTCCGCGGCGACGAAGGTCTTCTGGACGTCCTTGGGCACCTTGTCCAGGCCGACGATCTCGCGGTTGACCTTGCCGGTTCGGGCGAGCGTGCTGCCATCGCTGTACTTGTAGATGTTGCTCTGACGCTGCGCGTCGGCGTTGCCCTGGGGTATGGACACCACCATGTAGAGCACGATGAAGGCGCCCATGCCGAGCAGACAGAAGCCCAGGAAGGTGCCGAGGATCGTCTTCCAGTTCACGAACCGCCGTACGCCGGTGCGCCGGGGCTTTCCTCCGGACGAGGGCATGGCCGCCGCGCGGCGGCCACCGTGCTGCCGCGCTCGTCTCTCTTCCGCTCGTCCCATGGCTGCGTCCGCTCCGCTCGCTCTCGTGTCGCGCTCTCTTGTACGCGTGTCCTGCCGCGTTCACTCACGCGCTCGGGTGTCGCGTTCGTGTTCGCGCGTCACACAGGTCCACCGCTGAGGTCAGCTCAGCAAACTAACACCACGCGCTATGACAAAGGGCTATCGATCCGGTCTTTTGCGGACGTGACAATCAGCACGTACCACTCAGGACATCGCATCCGTCCCACCTCAACCGACGTGCGAGAAGGGTGGAAGGTTGCCGTGGCGGGTAATGTGATATCACTTAGATAGACCTGGTTGGTCATGGACGGGTGGGAGTCGTACGGGCTTCCGCCCTACGAAAACGGGGGCACCTATGCCAGAACACGACTCGACTCCCAACGGCTCGACTCCCAGTGGCTCCTCCGCTGCCGCCGATGTGCCGCGGATGCCCGATCCGCGGGTACGGGAGTTCGCCGCGCACAGCATCGGCGGCGGGCTCGCGCTGCTGTTCGGGCTGGTCGGGCTGCTGCTCGGCGTCGGCATGGTCGCGGCCGCCACGACGGTCGGCGCCGGCGGGGCCAAGGCCGCGCTGATCGTCCCCGGCATCCTGACCGGCCTCGCCGCGTTCATCGCGATGTGCGGGTTGAACACGGTGGCGCCCGGTGAGGCGCGGGTCGTCCAGCTCTTCGGGCGGTACCGGGGGACGATCCGCCAGGACGGGCTGCGCTGGGTGAACCCCTTCACCTCCCGCACCAAGATCTCGACCCGGGTACGCAACCACGAGACCGCCGTCCTCAAGGTCAACGACGCCTACGGCAATCCGATAGAGCTCGCCGCGGTCGTGGTCTGGAGGGTCGAGGACACCGCGCAGGCCACCTTCGAGGTCGACGACTTCCTGGAGTTCGTCGCCACGCAGACCGAGGCGGCCGTACGGCACATCGCGATCGAGTACCCCTACGACGCCCACGAGGCGGACGGTCTCTCACTGCGCGGCAACGCCGAGGAGATCACCGAGAAGCTCGCCGTCGAACTGCACGCGCGGGTGGAGGCGGCCGGGGTGTCGATCATCGAGTCGCGCTTCACGCATCTCGCGTACGCTCCCGAGATCGCCTCCGCGATGCTTCAGCGCCAGCAGGCCGGGGCGGTGGTCGCGGCGCGGCGGGAGATCGTGGACGGGGCGGTCGGGATGGTCGAGGCCGCGCTCGCCCGGATCACCGAGCGGGACATTGTGGAGCTGGACCCCGAGCGGAAGGCGGCGATGGTGTCGAACCTGTTGGTGGTGTTGTGCGGTGACCGGGCTCCGCAGCCCGTCCTGAACACGGGGTCCCTCTACCAGTGACGGATCCCTCCGGGGGGTCGGTCCCCGAGCGTCGGCCGCAGCCGCAGTCTCAGCCTCAGCCGCGTAAGCAGGTTCTGCTGCGGCTGGATCCGCTGGTCCATGAAGCGCTGGCCCGGTGGGCGGCGGATGAGCTGCGCTCGGCCAACGCGCAGATCGAGTATCTGTTGCGGCGGGCGCTTGCGGAGGCGGGGCGGTTGCCGGGTGGGGCGGGGCCGATTCCTCGACGGGGGCGACCGTCCGCTTCCGCGACGGACGCGACGGAGGAGTAGGCACCGTCGGGTTCCGCTCCGCGCCGCGTCCGCCTGTCTGCGCCTGCGGGTGGGTGGGGGTCGGTCGCGCAGTTCCCCGCGCCCCTGAAGGCCCGGGTCGTTCGTCGGCTGCCGGCCGGTGGGGGCCGGTCGCGCAGTTCCCCGCGCCCCTGAGGGGCCGGAGGTCGCTGCTCGGCTGCGGGTGGATGGGGGCCGAGCGCGCAGTTCCCCGCGCCTCTGGGGGACCGGGGGTCGTTCTTCGGTTGCGGGTGGGTGCTCTGACCTTGCTGCCCCGGTCCGCTTTTCTCAGCCCGTCCGGCGTGGTGACGGAACCGTGACAATCGGGCGTGAGCTGCACGGACGTGGCGTTCAGCATGATCTATTCGTGGTGTGTATACGTGCGGTGTATACGCCGTGTGTAGAGTGCTCGGCATGTCCATCGGTCACACCCTCCTAGGACTCCTGGAGTCCGGGCCCCGCCACGGTTACGACCTGAAGCGGGCCTTCGACGAGAAGTTCGGTCACGACAGGCCGCTGCACTACGGCCAGGTCTACTCGACGATGTCCAGGCTGCTCAAGCACGGACTCGTCGAGGTCGACGGGATCGAGGCGGGCGGCGGCCCGGAGCGGAAGCGGTACGCGATCACCGACGCCGGGATCACCGACGTACAGCAGTGGCTCGCGACGCCGGAGAAGCCCGAGCCGTATCTGCAGTCGACCCTCTACACGAAGGTCGTTCTCGCGCTGCTCACCCACCGGGACGCGTCCGAGATCCTCGACACGCAGCGCTCCGAGCACCTGCGGATGATGCGCATCCTGACGGACCGCAAGCGCAAGGGCGACCTCGCCGACCAGCTGATCTGCGACCACGCCCTCTTCCATCTGGAGGCCGACCTGCGGTGGCTGGAGCTCACCGCCGCGCGCCTCGAAAAACTCGCCGAGGCGGTAACCCGATGACCCCCGCAGGCTCCCTGCTCACGGCTCACGACCTGCGCAAGGCGTACGGCCCCACCAGCGCCCTCGACGGCGCCGAGTTCTCCATCCACCCGGGCGAGGTCGTCGCCGTGATGGGCCCCTCCGGCTCCGGCAAGTCGACCCTCCTGCACTGCCTGGCCGGCATCGTGACTCCGGACTCCGGATCCATCGTCTACAACGGCCAGGAGATGGCCACCATGAACGACGCTCAGCGCAGCGCGCTGCGGCGCAGCGAGTTCGGGTTCGTGTTCCAGTTCGGGCAGCTCGTTCCCGAACTGACCTGTGTCGAGAACGTCGCCCTCCCGCTGCGGCTCAACGGCACCGGGCGCAAGGAGGCCGAGCGAACCTCCCTGTCCTGGATGGAACGGCTGGAGGTCGACGACCTCAAGAACAAGCGGCCGGGTGAGATATCCGGCGGCCAGGGACAGCGGGTCGCCGTGGCCCGGGCACTGGTCACCAGCCCGCGCGTACTCTTCGCGGACGAGCCCACCGGAGCACTCGACTCCTTCAACGGCGAACGCGTGATGGATCTACTCACCGAGGCGGCCCGCTCGACCAACGCCGCCGTCGTCCTCGTCACGCACGAGGCACGGGTGGCCGCCTACTCGGACCGCGAGATCGTCGTACGCGACGGAAAGTCCCGCGACATGGAGCGGGTCGTATGAGCGCCGCTCCCATCGTCCGGCAGTGGTCCAGAGACCTGGCCATGGGCGCCAGGTTCGCCTTCACCGGCGGACGCGAGGGCTGGATGCGTGCGGTCCTCACGGCCGTCGGGGTCGGGCTCGGCGTCGCACTGCTGCTGCTCACCACGGCGCTGCCGAGTGCGCTCCAGGCCCGCAGCGACCGCGAGAAGGCCCGTACGGACATCACGTACACCGATGTGGGCATACCCGAGGCGTCCGATCGGACCCTGCTCGTCGCGTCCGTCGACGACACCTACCGCGACAAGGACATCCGCGGACGCGAGGTGCAACCCGAGGGGGCCCGGGCGCCGCTGCCGCCGGGGGTGAAGAAGCTCCCGGCGGTGGGCGAGATGGTGGTCTCCCCCGCGCTGGCGGACCTGCTGAAGTCCGACAGCGGGAAACTGCTGCGCGAGCGGCTGCCCTACCGCACCATCGGCACCATCGGGGAGCCCGGTCTGGTCGGCCCGACCGAACTCAGCTACTACGCGGGCGCCGACAACCTCGCCCCGAGGATCGACGGCTCCAGAGTGACCCGTATCGACCACTTCGGGGAGCCCCTCGGACCGCCCGACAAACTGGACCCCGTACTCCTCCTCCTGATCATCGTCGTCTTCGTGGTGCTGCTGCTGCCGGTCGGTGTCTTCATCGCCGCGGCCGTGCGCTTCGGCGGCGAGCGGCGCGACCGGCGGCTCGCGGCACTGCGCCTGGTCGGCTCCGACAGCCGGATGACCCGGCGGATCGCCGCGGGCGAGGCCCTCGCGGGCGCCGTCCTCGGGCTCGCCTTCGGCACGGTCTTCTTCCTGCTGGCCCGTCAACTGGCGGGATCTGTCGAGATCTTCGGCAAGAGCGTGTTCCCGAGCTATCTGAACCCCACGCCCGCACTGGCCGCCCTGGTCGCCGTCGCGGTGCCCGCGGCCGCGGTCCTCGTCACCCTGCTCGCACTGCGCGGAGTCGTCATCGAGCCGCTCGGCGTGGTCCGTGCGGCCAAGCCCGCGCGGCGCCGACTGTGGTGGCGGCTGCTGCTGCCGATCGGCGGACTCGCGATGCTCTACCCGATGATCGGCAAGGGCAACACCAGCGGAAACTTCAACCAGTACCTGGTGATCGGCGGTGTCCTGCTGCTCCTGATCGGCGTGACGGCGCTGCTGCCCTGGATCGTCGAAACGGTCGTCGCCCGGCTCGGATCCGGCTCGGTGTCCTGGCAACTCGCCATCCGCAGACTCCAGTTGAGCAGCGGAACGGCGGCCCGCATGGTCAACGGCATCGCGGTCGCGGTGGCCGGTGCCATCGCCCTGCAAATGCTGTTCGCCGGAGTCGAGGGCGACTACACCAAGGACACGTCGTACGACCTCCAGCGGGCGCAGATGCAGATCCGCCTGCCGTACGACGTCCCGCTCGACCAGGCCCGCGAGCAGTTCACGCGGACCAAGGGCGTACGACAGGTCACCGCGATCGGCACCGGTTCGCTGGGCGACAAGAAGCGGGACCCCGACACGTCCACGACCGTGACCGTCGGCAACTGCGCGTCGCTGCGCAAGCTGGCCAAGCTGCCGACGTGCCGCGACGGCGACATCTTCCTCGTCAAGGGCTCCGACAGCGACCTGGACGCGCTGAAGCTCGCCAAGCCCGGCCGAACCCTCTACATCGATCCCTCCTACGCCGAGAGCTTCAGGGGCAGGGAGGTCGCCTGGACCGTACCGCAGGGCATCAAGCCGGCCCGGACCCGCACGGACGCGACGAACGGTCTGACCGGCGGCGTCCTGTTCACCCCCAGCGCACTGCCGGCCGGGGCCGCGCGGGCGATCGAGGGCGACGCCTATCTGCAGATCGACCAGTCGGCACCGGACATCTACGACATCGTTCGCAACACCACGGCGAAGCTAAGCCCGCTGGCCCACGCCTGGACCTGGTCGTCGACCCAGGAGGACAACCGCTACACCTCCATCCGCACCGGCCTGTCCGTCGGCGCGGCCTGCGTCCTGTTCCTGATCGGCGCGAGCCTGCTGGTCTCCCAGCTGGAACAGCTGCGCGAGCGAAAGAAACTGCTCTCCGTCCTGGTCGCCTTCGGCACTCGACGCCGCACGCTGAGCCTGTCGGTGCTCTGGCAGACCGCGATCCCGATCGCGCTGGGTCTGCTGCTCGCTTCCGTGGTCGGCGTGACCCTGGGTGTGGTCCTGCAGAAGATGACGAAGGTCTCGGTGCGCGTGGACTGGCCGAGCCTGCTGTCGATGACCGGCATCGGCGCGGGAGTCGTCCTGCTGGTGACCGCGCTCAGCCTGCCACCGCTGCTGCGCCTGATGCGGCCGGACGGCCTGCGCACCGAGTGACGGGGCCCGTGGGCCGGGGCGCTCAGGCGTCCCGGTCCCACACCCGTACCGGCAGTGGCCGCAGCGCTTCTCGGAGCGCTGCGGCCAGTTCCTCGTACTCGCCGCCCCGCGCGGCCCCGGCGCGCATCGCCAGCGCGATCCGCCGGGTCGGCGCCGGGTCCGCGAAGTAGCCGGTGAGGAGCTGGTTGCTGCGCGTCGTCTCGACCTTGACGGCGGTGCGCGGCAGCAAGGTGCAGCCGAGGCCGCCGGCGACGAGCTGGACCAGGGTGGACAGGCCCGCGGCCGTGGTGGTGACCGGCGCGTCCTCCCGGCCCGCCTCGCGGCAGATGTCGAGGGCCTGGTCGCGCAGACAGTGCCCCTCGTCGAGCAGGAGCAGGTTGAGCTCGCGCAGGGCTTCGCGGGGGATTCCCTCCCGGCCGCCGAGCGAGTGGTCGAGCGGGGTGACGAGCACGAAGTCCTCGTCGAACAGCGGGAGTTCGGTCATGCCGGGCACGCCGAGGGGGACGGCGAGCAGCAGCAGGTCGAGACGGCCGGAGGTCAGCCCGTCGAGGAGGTTGGCGGTCTGTTCCTCGTGGACCTGGAGGTCGAGGTCCGGGTAGCGGTCGTGGACCAGGTTGAGGACGGTGGGCAGGAGGTAGGGCGCGACGGTGGGGATGACGCCGAGGCGCAGCGCCCCGGTGAACGGCGCCCGTACCGCCTCCGCCTCCTCCATGAGCGCGCCGACCTCGTCCAGTACCGCCTTCGCGCGTACGGCGAGACGCTCGCCGGCGGGTGAGAGCAGCACCTTGCGGGTCGTACGCTCCAGGAGGGTCACGCCGAGCGTCTCCTCCAGGACGGATACCGCACCCGACAGCGCGGGCTGGCTCATGCCGATCGCGGCGGCCGCGTCACGGAAGTGCAGGTGCTCGGCCACGGCGGCGAAGGCGCGCAGCTGGGCGAGGCTCGGCTGACGGCGCCCGCTCCCCTTGGGACTCATGGCTCCCTTGCCGCTCATGGGGCCCCTGGAGCTTGCATTGCCCATCGGGCTGGCCATGGCCGTACCTCTTACTCATAGTCACTGATAGTTGTAGTCGATCAACACGACCGAGTGTAGCTATTTCCGTAATCAATGCAGCGTGTGCCAACATCAGCTTCGTCCAACCCCCGGGAAACGCCCCCAAAAAGGGCTTTTCCCTGCTGCAAGGAGAGCGCGTGCTCACTGTCGGTGACAAGTTCCCCGAGTTCGATCTGACCGCCTGTGTCTCGCTGGAGAAGGGCGAGGAGTTCCAGCAGATCAACCACAAGACCTACGAGGGTCAGTGGAAGGTGATCTTCGCATGGCCCAAGGACTTCACCTTCGTGTGCCCGACCGAGATCGCGGCCTTCGGCAAGCTGAACGACGAGTTCGCCGACCGTGACGCTCAGGTGCTCGGCTTCTCCGGCGACTCCGAGTTCGTGCACCACGCCTGGCGCAAGGACCACGACGACCTGCGTGACCTTCCCTTCCCGATGATGGCCGACTCGAAGCACGAGCTCATGCGGGACCTCGGCATCGAGGGCGAGGACGGCTTCGCCAAGCGTGCGGTGTTCATCGTCGACCAGAACAACGAGATCCAGTTCTCCATGGTGACCGCCGGTTCCGTCGGCCGTAACCCCAAGGAGGTCCTCCGGGTCCTCGACGCACTCCAGACGGACGAGCTCTGCCCGTGCAACTGGACCAAGGGCGAGAACACCCTCGACCCGGTGGCGCTCCTGGCGGGTGAGTAACCCTCCATGTCCCTCGACGAACTGAAGTCCGCCCTGCCGGACTACGCGAAGGACCTGCGTCTCAACCTCGGCTCGGTCATCGGCAACTCGGACCTTCCGCAGCAGCAGCTGTGGGGGACGGTGCTGGCGTGCGCGATCGCGGCGCGGTCGCCGCGGGTGCTGCGGGAGCTGGAGCCGGAGGCGAAGGCTCAGCTGTCGCCGGAGGCGTACACCGCCGCCAAGTCGGCTGCCGCGATCATGGCGATGAACAACGTCTTCTACCGCACGCGGCACCTGCTGTCGGACCCCGAGTACGGGACCCTGCGGGCCGGTCTGCGGATGAACGTCATCGGCAACCCCGGTGTCGAGAAGGTCGACTTCGAGTTGTGGTCGCTGGCGGTGTCCGCGGTGAACGGCTGCGGGCAGTGTCTTGACTCCCATGAGCAGGTGCTCCGCAAGGCGGGCGTCGACCGGGAGACGATCCAGGAGGCATTCAAGATCGCTTCCGTGATCCAGGCGGTCGCCACGACCCTGGACGCCGAAGCCGTTCTCGCGGAGTAGCCTCCGCGTCTCCTCTCAGGTCCCGTTCACCCTGGCCGGGTGGGCGGGGCCTCGGCTTCCCCTGGGGGCACCGCCCCCAGACCCCCAGGTGGGTCCTTCGGCTGCGGGCGGGTGGGGGCTGGTCGCGCAGTTCCCCGCGCCCCTAAAAGCATGGGGCGCCGGGGCGCAGCCCCACCCGCCCGCGGGCGAAGGAACCGTCCGGAGTGGGTGGGGTCGTCAGGGAGATGGGGGATCGTCAGGGAGATGGGGGGCGTACCGGGGCGACATCCATCGCCGTGGCGCCCCGCGGCTCCGGCGCGTGGTGGAGTCCCGGCTCGCGGGAGTACGAACGCAGGTATCCCACCACCGTGTTGGTGACCGCCACCAGCGGCACCGCCACCACGGCCCCGCCGATCCCCGCGACCAGCCCACCCGCGGCGACGGAGAGGACCACCGCCAGCGGATGGACCCGGACCGCGCGGCCCAGGATGAACGGCTGGAGGATGTGGCCTTCGATCTGCTGGACCGCGAGGACCACGACGAGGGTCATGACCGCGGTGAACACGCCCTGGGTGACCAGGGCGACGACGACCGCGAGCGCGCCCGAGGCCACCGCGCCGACCAGGGGGATGAAGGAGAAGAGGAAGATGAACACGGCCAGCGGGACGGCCATCGGGACGTCGAGGAAGTAGATGCCCAGGCCGATGAAGGTCGCGTCGATCAACGCCACTATCACCGTGCCCCGGACGTAGGCGGTGAGCGTCCGCCAGGCGCGCGGTCCGGCACCGGCGACGCCCGGCCGGGCCGCCGCCGGCACCAGCTTCAGCGTCCACTCCCAGATCCGCTTGCCGTCGTAGAGAAGGAAGAGCGTCGAGAACATCGTCAGGAGGATGCCGGTCAGGGCTTCCACTATGACGGTCACGCCCTCCAGCCCCGCCGACGTGATCTGGTCCGTGTTCGCGCCGATCGCGTCCCGCAGGTTCTTGGCGATCTCGTTGATCTGCTTGTCCGTCACATGGAACGGGCTGTTGAGGAGCCACTTGCGCAACTCGTCGATGCCGTCCTGGATCTGGTTCGAGAGGTTGTCGATGTTCTCCTGGACCTGCCAGACCACGAACCAGCCGACCAGCCCCATGATGACGAAGCCGAGGATCGCGGTGAGCGCGGTGGCGAGGCCCCTGGGGAATCCCAGTCTCTTCAGGCGCGCCACGGTGGGCTGCAGGAGCGCGGTGATGAGCAGCGCGGCGACGAAGGCCAGTACGACCAGTTGTACGGCGCTGATCACCCGCATCAACACCCAGAGGGTGCCCGCGAGAACGAGCAGCCGCCAGCCGGCCTCGGCCGCGACCCGTACGCCCCACGGCACGGCCAGGACGGGATCGGGCCGGGTGTCCGTCTCCGGCCCACGGGTGTAGTGGAGGACGGGGGCGGAAACGGCGGAGGGCTCCGAATCGGAATCGGATCCGGGTTCACGTTCGCCGGGGGTGATTTCGGGGGTGGGTTCGGGGCGGGCGTCGGCAGGGGGTGCGGAAGGCTTCGCGTCCGTCCGTACCGTCGTCGTGGCGCCGCGCGGCGACCGGTCCTCGGTCTCGTCGATCAGGTCGAGCGAGCCCCCCGACTCCTTCTCCACCTCGGCGCGGCGCTCGTCCAGCCGCGCACCCAGCTCGGTCAGCCCGGCGCCGAGCCGGCCGAGCAACCCTGGCACTCTCGACATGATCCGTCCTTTTCCCCCGCTTCTCCCCACCACTCCCCCCTGGAGTCGTCGGTTCCGACCGTACATGGCCGAAGCCCCTCACCCTAGGACGGGGAGGGGCTTCGAAAGGTTGAGCGGCCAGAGGTGACGGCGGCTCAGTAGTTGCCGTGAGCCTGCCAGTACGACCAGGCGTCGCAGGGGCTGCCGTAGCGCTCGTTCATGTAGTTGAGGCCCCACTTGATCTGCGTGGCCGGGTTGGTCTGCCAGTCGGCACCGACGGACGCCATCTTGTTGCCGGGCAGCGACTGCACGAGACCGTAGGCGCCGGAAGAGGGGTTCTGCGCCCGGTAGTTCCAGGTGGACTCGTGGTCCACGATGTTGCTGAAGCACTGGAACTGACCGCTGGGGATGATCTGACGCGCGATGGCCTGGACCTCGGCGACGGTGTACGAGGACTGCGGGGCCAGGCTGACAGCGGCGGTGGCACGCGTCTCGGAGCGGCTGGCCGCTTCCGCTGCTTCCTTGCGCGCCTTGGCCTCCGCAGCGGCCTTCTGCTTCGCGACCGCGTCCTTGGCCGCCTGCTTGCGGGCAGCCTCCTCCGCGTCCTTCTTGGCGCTCGCGTCCGCGGCGATGGCCTGTGCGTCGGCCTGCTGCGTCAGGGACGCGGTCTGCACCTGGGCCTGCTGGCCCGCAGGTATGTCCGCGAGCAGAGTCGAGTCGCTCGCCACAGCCTCGGCGTCGTTCGACGGCTGGCCGGTGTTGCCCGAGGCAACACCACTCACGGCGCCGACAGCGGTGACCGCGGTGGCCGAGGCCACTGCGAGTCCCCGGACCGAAATCCGGCTCACACGGTTTCCTTCCAGCATCGCCCGCTTAGGTGACCCTCGCGGACGCAATCGTGCCCCTGAACGCTGGCCTCCCAACTACGGGGTCACGGGAGGCACGGGCCCGGTGGGCAACTCCCGTGACGGAAGTGCCGCGTGGTGCGCGGGCGGCATACGACGACTCTATGGAGTTCTGGTGTTCCTGAGGTGCGGTACCGCTGGGGGTACACGTGTGTCGTATGCGGGGCCTGACAGGACTGAGACTCTGCCGTAACCCGACGCCGCGAGGCAATTCCCCGTTGCGTGTGAAAGCTCACACCCCGTTTGCCTCAGGAGTTTCGCGGAAACAAGCGCGCACGCAGACGCCGCCCGGCTAGGCTCTTCGCCTTTTGCCGGGCGGCGTCAACTACCGTGCATCCACCACGTTTTGACCAACCAGGTCAAGTGGTCACAGATAGGTCAGATCTGTCCGTCCTCCAGCATTTCGGTCACAAGTGCCGCGATCTGGGACCTCTCGGAGCGGTTCAACGTCACGTGCGCGAAGAGCGGATGACCCTTCAGCTTCTCCACGACGGCGACCACACCGTCGTAGCGGCCGACGCGCAGATTGTCCCGCTGTGCCACGTCATGGGTGAGAACCACCCGCGAGTTGGCGCCGATGCGCGACAGAACGGTCAGCAACACGTTCCGTTCCAGTGACTGGGCCTCGTCCACGATCACGAAGGCGTCATGCAGGGAGCGGCCGCGGATGTGGGTGAGCGGCAGGACCTCCAGCATGCCGCGCGCGGTGACCTCCTCGATGACGTCGCGCGAGGTGACCGCCGACAGCGTGTCGAAGACCGCCTGCGCCCAGGGGCCCATCTTCTCGGCCTCGGAGCCGGGCAGATAGCCGAGTTCCTGCCCGCCCACCGCGTACAGCGGCCGGAAGACCATCACCTTCTGGTGCTGGCGTCGCTCCAGCACCGCCTCCAGACCCGCGCAGAGCGCGAGCGCCGACTTGCCGGTGCCGGCCCGGCCGCCCATCGACAGGATGCCGATGTCCGGGTCGAGCAGCAGATCGAGCGCGATGCGCTGCTCGGCGCTGCGGCCCTTGATGCCGAAGGCCTCCCGATCGCCCCGCACCAGCCGGACGTTGCCCTCGGCGGTGACACGGCCGAGGGCCTTGCCGCGCTCCGACTGGATCGTCAGACCGGTGTGCACCGGAAGGTCGGCCGCTTCGGGGACGTACGCGTGTCCCTCCTCGAAGAGGATGTCCACCTGCTCGCCGGACAGGGTCAGTTCGGACATTCCGGTCCAGCCGGAGGAGCCCGTGATGGCCAGTTCCGCGCGGTACTCCTCGGCGAGGAGGCCGACGGACGAGGCCTTGATCCTGAGCGGCAGGTCCTTCGAGACGACGGTGACGTCGTACCCCTCGGCCTGCAGATTGCGGGCGACCGCGAGGATGCGGGAGTCGTTGTCCCCCAGGCGGTACCCGCTGGGCAGGACGCTGGGGTCCGAGTGGTTGAGCTCGACGCGTACGGTCCCACCGAGATCCCCGATCGGGATGGGGGCGTCGAGACGACCGAACCGCACCCGGAACTCGTCGAGCAGGCGCAGGGCCTGCCGGGCGAAGTAGCCGAGTTCCGGATGGTGCCTCTTGGCCTCCAGTTCCGTGACCACGACGATCGGAAGCACTACCTCGTGCTCGTCGAAGCGGCTCAGGGCGTTCGGGTCGGCCAGCAGGACGCTGGTGTCGAGAACATAGGTGCGCCGGTCTGGCATACGGCGCTTTGTGCTGGTCACCACGGAAGGACGTACCCCCTCGGATGAGGTCGGGGAGCGACGGAGAAGAGCTGGACCGGTCCTGGCCGCATTGCGCGGGCCGGAGACCGGCCCTCCGTCTCGTCCGTACTGACCGCACGGTCGGGCTGGTGCAAAGGGCCTCCCGGGCGGACGGCCCCGTGCCGTCCGCTGAGATACGACACCCGTGGTTCGGGCGTCGACCTGCATGGCTTATGCCCTCGAACATGCGAGGCCATGCAAGAGCATGTGGCCACGCGTTCGTTAACTCCGGATGACGCGCACCCCTCGCATCCCCCTGGGTCAGCCTCCGTAGCGGCGGTGTCGCGCCGCGTAGTCACGCAGGGCGCGCAGGAAGTCGACCTTGCGGAACGCCGGCCAGAAGACTTCGCAGAAGTAGTACTCCGAGTGGGCGGTCTGCCACAGCATGAATCCGGACAGCCGCTGCTCGCCGCTGGTGCGGATCACCAGGTCGGGGTCGGGCTGGGCACTCGTATAGAGGTGCTTGCCGATGAGGTCGATGTCCACCGACTCGGCGACGTCCTCGATCGAGGAGCCCTTGTCGGCGGCGTCGAGGAGCATGGAGCGCACGGCGTCGGCGATCTCCTGGCGGCCGCCGTAGCCGATGGCGACGTTGACCACTATCCCGTCGACGTGCGCCGTGGTCTCCTCGGCCTCCTTCAGCGCGGTCTGCATCTGGGAGGGCAGGATGTCCGGCGTGCCGACGTGGTGCACGCGCCAGCGGCCGTCGGCGGCGAGGGTGCGTACGACGCCCTCGATGATGCCGAGCAGGGGGACGAGCTCCTCCTCGGGGCGGTCGAAGTTGTCGGTCGACAGCAGCCAGAGGGTGACGACCTCGACGTCGGTCTCCGAGCACCAGCCGAGGAACTCCTCGATCTTGTCGGCGCCGGCGCGGTGCCCCTGGGCGGCCGTGCTGCCCGCCGCCTTCGCCCAGCGCCGGTTGCCGTCCATGATGACGCCGATGTGCTTGGGCACCTGGTCGTGGTCGAGGTGGCCCTCCACCCTGCGTGTGTAGAAC
This sequence comes from Streptomyces sp. NPDC107454, assembly GCF_055582885.1. Taxonomy (NCBI): domain Bacteria; kingdom Bacillati; phylum Actinomycetota; class Actinomycetes; order Kitasatosporales; family Streptomycetaceae; genus Streptomyces; species Streptomyces sp. NPDC107454. The sequence continues at coordinate 426,153 of NZ_JBVJPA010000008.1, forward strand.
CTGAGCAGCAGCCGGCGCAGGTTGTCCCGCAGGTTCACGTGTTGTCAGCCCCTCCGTGCGGATCGGACAGGCGCGGCAGAGCGGCCTCGCTCAGCGCAACCCCTGTCCATATGACGGCCCCCGGGGGCGAAGCCTACCCCCGCGAAACCAACGGCCCGGCAAGGGCCTGTCTCGTCGATCACGCTGGAGGAAAGCAGCGGCGCCTCGTCGATACCCGTGAACGGGGTGGGGGCGCTGCGTCACCGAGGCCGGTCGCCGAGGTCAGGGGGGCGCATGGGGGCGCAGGCCGAGGCGGTGGCGGGGTGGGGGGTGGGGGCACAAAAAACGGGCCGGTCCGTGGGGGGGAGACGGACCGGCCCGAGGGGGGGTTTCCACCATAACCCTTCGTAAGTGATGCTGCGTGCATCGGCGTGCCACAACTACTCTCCGAAACCGGACGACGACACCACGGTGGCCCCGGAACCTCTCATTCAGGGCGTGACCATGGCCGAATCACAGCGGATTCAAAGGGAATGGAGAGGTAAACGGAGAGATCCGGAGGGTTTGCGACCAACTGGGTCTTCCCTGCCGACTCGCCCCCACGTACTCCGGGAGAGTGACGCGCCGCCGTGTCGCCGGCTTGACGGCGCCGCTAACTTCGCACCCATGGCCATGCTCACCACGCCGGGGATCCCCGCACCGGTGCCGCTTGAGGTCGCCGCGTCGGCCCGCGCCCGGCGCCGTGGACTGCTCGGGCGCGACGGGATCGACGGGGCCCTGCTGCTCTCGCCGGCCGGTGCGGTGCACACCCTGGGGATGCGGTTCGCGATCGACGTCGCCTATATGGACCGGAAATTCCGCGTCCTGGCGGTGCGGACGATGAAGCCGGGGCGCATGGGGCGCCCCCGTCCACGCTCCCGCCACATCCTGGAGGCGGAGGCCGGGGCGATGGAGCGATGGGGCGTACGGCGCGGGGCGCAGATCACGGTGCACGACCGGTGATGCGGCGTCAGACGGGGCGCAGCACCGCGCAGCCCCCTCCACTGCGCGGTGCCACACGCGCAGCTTTGCTCACGCGAATTACCTTGGTCTGAACTTACGTGAGGCGAACCGCCCGGACGACCCACCACCGATAACGATGTGGAAACCCTGTGCAGATGTCCGTCATGCGGACGGACATCTCGCCCATGACCGATCGCATCAGGGTGTTTTCGGTCAATCGGTTCCCGGGCGCTTCAGCGGACAGGATCTGACCTCATTCCCGCCTACCTTCGCCGCATGACCCTGAAGATCACATGGAACGAGGCGAGCGCGCGCCGCATGGAGCGCCAGTCCCTGGCCGCCGCGGCGCGCGGCGGGACTCCGGTCGCCGACGTCGTCGGCGCGATGCTCGGCGCGCACGCACAAGTCCTGTCGGCGGCCGAGGTGTCCGTGGGCGTACGCGCCGACGGGGTCACGCGGGCAGATGTACGCGCCGCGCTCTGGGAGGACGGCTCGCTGGTGAAGACGTACGGACCGCGCGGCACCGTACATCTGCTCCCCACCGCGGAACTCCCGCTCTGGACGGCAGCGTTGACGGCGATCCCGTCCGGCCGCAGCCCCTCCGCGCCCGCCGTCCGGCTCACCGAGGAGCAGGCGGACGAGGTCGTGGCGGCGATCGGGGACGCCCTGGACGGCGCGCGGCTGACCATCGACGAGTTGAGCGACGAGGTGGTGGCGCGCACCGGGTCCTGGGCCGGGGACCTGGTGATGCCCGCGTTCCAGGGCATGTGGCCGCGCTGGCGGCAGGTCATGCACCGGGCGGGTCAGCGCGGCGCGCTGTGTTTCGCCCCGAACCGGGGCCGCAAGGTGACGTACACCCGGCCCCCGCACTTCGAGCCGCTCGCCGCCGACGAGGGGCTCACTCTGCTCGTGGGGCGCTATCTGCGCGCGTACGGACCGGCGACGCCGGGGCAGTTCGCCAAGTGGGCGGCGGCTCCGCGCGGTTGGGCCACGGAGCTCTTCGCCTCGCTGGCGGGGGCGGGGGTCACCGAGGAGGTCGACTTCGAGGGGCCGGCGTGGGTCGCGGCGGGTGACACGGAGTTTCCGGGGGCGCCGGTGCGCGGGGTGCGGCTGCTTCCGTACTTCGACGCGTACGCCATCGCCGCGGGACCCCGCGAGGTGCTCTTCCCCGGGGCGGCGTACGCGCGTGCTCTCGCGGGCGGTCAGGCCGGGAACTTCCCCGTGCTGCTGGTCGACGGTGTGGTGGCCGGGGTCTGGCACCAGCGCCTCCGGGGACGGCGTACGACGGTCACCGTGGAGCCGTTGGAAGGGCTGACGGCGGAGCGGGAACGGGAGTTGGCGCAGCAGGTGGAACGCGTGGGTGAAATCCTGGAGGCGAGGGCGGAGTTGGTGGTGGGGAAGGTGACGGCGGGCCCGCACGCCTGAGCCCGGACGTGCGCCCCTCGTCAGGCGGAACGACGCGGCTTGCGCGCCTCGATCAGGAAGCGGGCGCTGTGGGCGACGAACGGGCCCTTCGCCTCGATCCGCTCGTGCAGGGCACGCAGCTCGGTCCGGTACCGGTCGACGGTGAAGCCGGGGACCATCCAGATCACCTTGCGCAGGAAGTGGACGACGGCACCGATGTCGTGGAACTCGATGCGCAGCCGCTCCGCGCGCAGGTCGACGACGTCGAGCCCGGCGGCCTCGGCGGCGGCGCGGGCGCGGTCCGGGTGCCGGCCGTTCCTGACGTCCTGCGGCAGCGGGCCGAGGAAGTACTCGACGAGTTCGAAGACGCTCGCCGGGCCGACCTGCTGGGAGAAGTACGTGCCGCCGGGGCGCAGGACGCGCGCGATCTCGGACCAGTGCGTCGTGACCGGGTGCCGGCTGGTGACCAGGTCGAAGGCGCCGTCCGCGAAGGGCAGCGGGGCGTCTTCGGGAGAGGCGACGACCACGGCGCCGCGGGGGTGCAGCAGGGCGGTGGCCTTCGCGACGTTCGGGGGCCAGCCCTCGGTGGCGACGGTGAGCGGGGGCAGCGTCGGAGCGGAGGCCAGCACCTCACCGCCACCGGTCTGGACGTCCAGCGCGGCGGACGCCTGCGCCAGCCGCTCCCCCATCGCCCGCGCATACCCCCACGAGGGCCGCTCCTCGGTGGCACGCCCCTCGAACCAGGAAAAGTCCCACCCCTCGACGGACACCGCCACGCCCTCGTCCACGAGGGCTTCGAAGGTACGGGTGGTGGTCATGGGGGGATCTTCTCAAGGGGGTGGTGGGGAGGCGAGGGGTTTTTCTTCGGGCAACGGGGTTCCGGGCCGGGGGCCAGGGTGCTCGTCGCCCGTGCCTTCACGTCCCGGGGAGTACGAGCAGGTTGTGCTCGTCGTCGCCGTGGTGGACGGTGCCGTGGTGTTGGAAGCCGTGGTGTTCCAGGAGGCGTATGGACGCGGTGTTGCCTGTGAAGGGGTCGGCGTACAGGGGGCGGTTCCTCTCCAGGTCGAGGAAGCGGGCCAGGGCCTTGGTGCCGATCCCCCGGCCCCAGTACGGGCGGCCGAACCAGTAGCCGATGAAGCGCCGCTCGTTCTCCCACCAGGAGACGAGGTTCCCCGCCGGTGCCCCGTCCACGGTGACCGTCTGCACGAGGACGGTGTCGTCGCCGAGGATCCTGGTCCTCCAGTGGGACATGAACGCCTCCCGCGGCCGGGGCTCGAACCTCGACCGCCGGGCCGCCTCGGGGTCGTGCTCGTAGGCCAGGAACAGGTCGAGGTCGGCTTCGACCACATCCCTCAGTCGTACGTCGTCTTCGCTCATACCGCCGAGTGTGGCAGCGGGCACTGACAACGACCGGCCTACCCGATGAGCGGCCGTACTTCCTCCGCCGCGAACCGTACGAGGGCCTCGGGGTCCGGTTCGTCGGCGGTCGGCTGGAGGACCACGGTGTCGGCGCCCGCCTCCGCGAGGCGCTGTACGGCCTTGGCGACCGCGTCCGCGTCCCCGGCGACGCCGTGCTCCGGCAGCGGATCCTCACCGTTCGCCTCGATCTCGGCGCGCAGCCGGGCCGCCGCGTCCGCTCCGGTGGCCGTGTGGAGGTAGACGACCACCCGGTGGTGGTCGGTCCGGCCCGCCGACTCCCGCCCCTCGTCGATGAGCCGGCGTGCCCGCCGTACCCCTTCCGGCGCGGTGGCGGCGGTGAGGACGGTGCCGTCGGCGGCGGCCCCGGAGAGCCGGAGCGAACGCGGCCCGGTGGCACCCGCGAGCACCTCCGGTGCCCCCGTCGGCGGCCAGTCGAGGGCCACGCCGTCCAGCTTCACGTACCGGCCGTCCGTGCTGACCCGCTCGCCCCGCAGCAGCGCCCGCAGCGCGTCGAGGTGCTCGCGCAGCAGCGTCACGGGCGACTCCGCACGCGCCCCGACCTGCCCCATCCAGTCCTGTACGCCGTGCCCGACGCCCAGGATCGCGCGCCCCGGGAACATCCGGTGCAGCGTGGCGGCCTCCATCGCGGTGACGGCGACGTTGCGCAGCGGGACGGGCAGCAGGCCCACGCCGACCCGGACCCGTTCGGTCCAGGCGAGGGCTGCCGCCGCGGCCGAGATGCCCCCTTCGAGGAAGCAGTCCTCCCACAGCCACAGCTCCTCCAGGCCCGCGTCGTCCGCCGCGCGCGCGACGGCCCGCAGACGCTCGGGGGGCAGTTGGGGCCGGAACACGACGCCGAGAACAGTCATGGAGCCTTCCTACCCACGCCCCGGCGCACGGACAACACCGTTACGCCTCGGCACAGGCGGGGGCGGCAGCCGTGGCGGTGCTGTCGCGTTCGTAGCGCAGGAGTACGACCCCGTTGCCGAAGACCCGTGACTCGGCGAACCGGAGACCGGTCGGGGTGCCCGACTCCGGGAACAGGCGTTTACCGCGGCCGATCAGCACCGGATGGACGTACACCCGGAACTCGTCGACCAGGTCGTGCCGCAGGAACGCCGCCGCGAGGTCGGCGCCGCCGAGGCCGAGGTCCCCGCCGGGCTGTTCCTTGAGCGCCCTGACCTCGTCCGGTACGACGTCCCGGACGATCGTGGTGTTCCAGTCGGCCCGCTCCAGCGTCCGCGAGTACACGTACTTGGGGATGTCCCGCCAGATCCCCGCGAACTCGACGACCTCGGCCGTACGGTCCGGGATGTCCGGATCATGGTCGGCCGTCGGCCAGAACCCGGCCATCAGCTCGTGTGTCACGCGGCCTTCCAGCAGACCACCGAGCTTGCCGACCTCCTCGTTGAAGTGGCGGTGCAGCTCCGCGTCGACGCGGTGCCAGTCGATCTCGCGGTTCGGTCCCTCGATGAATCCGTCCAGGGACACCGACATCATCAGGACGATCCTTCTCATCGCATCCTCGCCGGGGTCGTTGCCGGGCCATTCCGGGAGCATGGTGACAGGAGGCTCAGCCAGTCGGCCAGGCCGCGCCGGACCGTGTCACACCCTTGGAATGCAGCCGAGTCGGGGCGCCCACTCCTCCTGTCCCGCACGGTGATTGGCTGATTCCGGCCACTTACCCGGCACCCAGCGCAGTGCCGCCTTGATCCCCGTTGGCCCGAATCTGCCAATCACCCGGCTCCTCAGGCAGCGCGCTCCTCGAAGCGGAACTCGGGGGAAGTAGGTGACGTCGGGTGCACAGCATGGAACCCGCCCGCCCCGCCTCTCCCTCAGCTTGCGTTGGAGCTCGACGTCGCCCCCCTCGGGAACGTCACCTCCACCCGGCGGTTCTTCCGGCGGCCCTCCTCCGAGGTGTTGTCCGCGATCGGGTAGTCCTCGCTGTAGCCACGCACCTCGAACGTGACGTCCGTCGAACCGAGCGCCGCCGCCAGTTCGTCGTGGACGATCTCCGCGCGCTTCTTGGAGAGGACCAGGCCGTGGGCGTACGAGCCGAGGTTGTCGGTGAACCCGAACACCCTGACCGTCGTCGCCTTCTGGTTCTTGATCTCGTCCGCGATCGCCTGGATACGGGACCGGGCGTCGGGGTTCAGCTTCGAACTGTCCTTGGGGAACAGCACCTCTGCCTGCAACGCGAACGTCACGTCGGAGTTGGTGTCCTCGCGCCGTTCCTCGCCGCCGAGGTCTTCCACGACCGACTTGATGTCCAACACCTTGGCGGGCGCGAGCGTGGCGCCGTCGGCGAGCTTCAGGCCGGGGCTGGTGGGGTCGACGGTGGGGGGTGGGGAGGTGGTGACGCTGCCCGGCGGGGCACTGGGACCGGTGCCGTCGGCGTGCGCCGGGCCACCGGTGAGGCTCAGCGCGGCCAGTACGGCGAGGGCCGTGAGCGTGGTCGCTGCGCTGCGGGGTGGGAGGGCCATGGTCACTCGCCGCCGGAGATCTGGATGGAGGCGGGGGGCATGGAGCCGACCTGGAAGTCTACGTTGGTGGTGTCGGCGGGTGGGGCTGGGAACTGGGCGAACCAGTCGGCAGACTGACCCGCTTCGACGCCACCTCCGTCGAACTTCGTGCAGAGGCACCGCCCCTGGGTGTCCCGCAGGACGAGGTACTTCTTCTTGCCCTTGCTGTCGGTCAGGGAGGCACCGGCGAGGGACGCGCCGTTCCCACTCAACTCCCGCTCGTCGCCACGCCAGTTCGACGCGATCCAGAACTGGCCGCCGCCATTGGACACCTTGCCGCTCACGGTGACATATCCGCCCTGGTCACGGACGGCCGAGGTGACGGTGAGCGTGATGTCGCCGCCCTTCACCTCCGCCAGTGCCGCCGCCTGGCTCGGTGTCGAAGACGACTGCGCCTTGTCTCCGCTGCCGCCCTTGCTCGACTGGGAGGTAGAAGTCCCGCTCGGCTTGTCACCGCCGTCTCCCCCGCCGCAACCGGACACCGTGAGGAGCAACCCAGTCGTGATGGCCACTGCGGCCAGTGTCCGTCGGCCCTTCATGGTGTGCCGGAGATCCATCGGTACGGCTTCCTCTCACTCGGCCAGATGCACAGAGAACAGCACGGACGCGTCCGGAAGGTCGACCGGATCGAACTTTCCGGGGTCGATGTCGACGGTCTGTCCGTCACAGTTCAGTTCCACGGGCTTCTTGGGATCCGCGGCCGGATCGAAGTCGCAGCGCGGCTGGATGACAGCAACGGCATGGGCCGTCGCGTGCCTGTCCTCCGTACCGGGAATGATCGACTTGCCAACCGTGTACCGGGTCTCGATATCCACTCGGTAGCCCGGAAATCCGTTCACCGCGGTCGGGGTAAAACCCTGCACGGTCGAGTCGTTCTCGGCGGCCAGCCGATCAGCCGCGGCCGCGGCTCCCGCGCCCTTGAACAGGTCGCCCTTGAGCCAGTCCAGCCAGTGGTCCGTGCCCACGGCCCCCGCCAAGCCCTTCATCAGCTCGTCGCGGGAGTCCCGTGCGGCCGCCAACGCCGCAGCGTCCGCCGCGGATTGAGCACCATTCCGGGCGGACGCTGCTTGGGCGAACACGAAGAAGGCGAGCGCAGCGAAGAGCAGAATCCCCGTCAACCAGATGTAGATGGGGAGGGTCTGCCCTCGGTCGCTGCGGGCCGGCTGGATCAGCCGCCGCCTCCGGTGACCTGGGTGACTGCCGTCCGAATCGCCCCCGAGATCATCCCGTCCAGGCCGATCTGGTCGATCAACGTGAAGATCCCCGCAATGATGATCATCAGACCGGCATACTCCACGAAACCCGCGCCGACGTCCCGCCCGCGGCCCCGCATCCGACCGGCGACGGTCTTCGCCCAGGCCTCCACCCGGACCCCCACCCTCAGCGTCCAGTCCCTCGTCACCATGGCCCCTGTCCTCCCGCCCGACGCCACCACTACCGACCCGAGCACCGTACGTGAGACCGCGCCTACTCCGGGTGGGCCCAGGGGCCCAACTTGCCGTGGGTGGAGTCATCGGCTCCACCCCTCACGTGCCGTGCCCAGCCAGTGGGCGATCGCTTCGCTGCGTGAGGAACTGTGCAGCTTTGCGAAGATGCGGTTGATGTGGTTCTTGACGGTCTTCTCGCTGATGAAGCAGGCGGCAGCGATCTGCTGATTGCTCATGCCGGACGCGATGAGATCCATGACCTCCACCTCCCGTGAACTCAGGCCGAAGTTGAGCCGGTTGGGCACGCGGCGGTGGAGCCTCGCCGCGAAGCCTGACCGGGCCTTTGACGACTGTCCCACAGCCAGTTGCAGATGCGAAGGAAAATCGTTCGGTTCGTACGAAACACCGAGTGAATCCGGGACAGGCGCGGAAGTTGAAGCCGCGTGCCGTACCTCCCGTACGGCGGAGATCAGTTCGGCCGCCGTGAACTCGCCGTGGACGAGATAGCCGACCGCGCCCCGCCGCAACGCCTCGGCCACGACCTCGGGTTCGCGGCTGTAGGTCAGCATCATCACGGGGGCGAGCAGGGAGAGGGCGGGCAGGGCCGTCAGGCCGTCCGTGCCGGGCATGCGGACGTCGAGGAGGACGACGTCCGGGCGCAGTCGGGTGGCGGCCGCGATGGCCTCCTGGCCGTCGGCCGCCTGCGCGACGACCGCGAGGTCCGGGTGGCCGTCGAGCAACGCGGCCAGACCGGCCCGGACGACCGGGTTGTCGTCGGCCACGAGTACTCGGAGGTTCGGGCCGGGAAGTGCCTGGTCAGGCATGTGCGGCCTCCTCTTGGGGGGTGGGGGGACGGTGGGGGACGACGGAGGATCGCGGGAGGGTCAGGTGAATCTCCGCGCCTCCTTGCGGGGAACGGTTCAGGTCGATACGGCCGCCCAGCGACGCGGCTCGCTCGGCCATGCCGAGCAACCCGAAGTGGCCGGATCTGGTCAGGTCGTCGAGGGTCGGGTCGTCGAGGGCGACGGGCGGGGGCAGACCGACTCCATCGTCGCGTACGCGTACGGCGCACTCGGCTTCGGACACGTCGAGTTCCACCGTCACCCGCGTCGCGTCCGCATGGCGGTGCGCGTTCTCCAGCGCCTCGGACACGATCGCCAGGACGTGGTGGGCGGTGGCGTACGGGAGGATCGGGCGCTCGCCGCGGTGGTGGAGTGCCGTGGGGAGGCGGGTGCGGGCCTCGAAGGCCCTCACCCGGGTGCCGAGTTCGGACAGGACATCCGTGTTCGCACTTGTGAGGTCCGTGTGGCGGCGCAGGTCGGAGAGGAGGTCGCGGGACTCCGCGGCCGCCCGGCGGGCCGCGCCCGCGACCATCGTCGCCTGCCGCCCCAGCGTGTGCGGGTCCGCGTCCCCGGCGGCGGCCGAGGCGGCGAGGGCCTCGGCCGCCAGGGCCAGGCCGTGCAGGGTCTTCGCGACCGAGTCGTGCATCTCGCGGGCCAGGCGGGCCCGTTCGGACTCCACCGCCTCGGCGACGGCCAGGCGGGAGTTCGCCTCCGACAGCGCCTGGCTCGCCGTACCGAAGCGGAACATCAGGTTGCGCAGGGTGACGCCGATGATGCCGGCGCCGACGCAGAAGCCCGCGACGAGGAGAGTGCTGGCGCCGGACCCCGGGTGGTGCTGCCAGGCCCTGTACACCGTCACCAGCACGATCAGCTGCAGGCCGGTGAAGATGCCCGAGCCGCGCCAGCCGTACAGCAGGCCGGCCAGAAGCGGGGTGCAGACCGTCGCGTACGCGAGGGGGGACGCGGGGGACGCCGTCAGGAGCAGGACCGCGCCGAAGGTCAGGTCCACGGCCATCAGGGTGGGGTGAGCCAGGAGACGGGGGCCGAAGCGGTCCCAGTCCCTGAGCATGGCGTACGAGCCCATGACGCCGAGGACGGCGGCGGCCAGGACCGTGTAGCGGGGCGGGCCGTTCACGGCGTTGGTCATCGCGAAGGGGGCGCCGATCGCGATCGCGGCGAGGCGGACGCCGAAGGCCTGACGGCACAGTGCCTGGAGGGCGTTGAGCTGGAGGCGGACGCTTCCGGGGGCCGGGGCGTCGTCGGCCAGGTAGCCGTCCTCGGTGCTCGCGAGGTGCCGCCGCTCCCACAGCCGGGTCAGCCACGGCGGGGGCTGTGACAGCCACCGGGGGAGCGTCCAGGGCGGTGACGGCCTCGGCAGGGGAGTACGGCGGCTGGTCATCAGCGGCCCAGGATCGAACCGAAGTTCGTGCCCGACCCCAGGAACATGCCCGTGGCGATCAGGATCATCGTCGCCGGGAGCATGAAGACGAGGGTCACCATCGTCGCCTTGGGGATGGTCTTGGCGGCGCGGCGGCGGGCGTTCTGCGCGTCCGTGCGGCGCATGTCCGTGGCGAGTTGGATGAGGGTCTCGGCGATGGGGGACCCCAGTTCCTCGCCCTGCTGCAGCGCCGAGACGAACTGCGCGACCTGCTCGGAGGAGTTGCGCTTGCGCAGTTCGTCGAACGCCTGGCGGCGGCTGACGCCCATGTCCATCTGGCGCAGTGTGATGCGCAGTTCGTCCGCCCAGGGGCCCTCGTACTTCTCCGCGACCCGGTCCAGCGCCTGGCGGAAGCCGAGGCCCGCCGAGACCACGACCGCGAGGACGTCGAGGAAGTCGGGGAGTGTGCGGTCGATGACCTCCTTGCGTTCGCGGACGGCCTGCCAGATGAGGGCGTCGGCGGCGACGAGCCCGAAGGCCAGGGTGAGGACGGCGAAGAGAAGTTGGCCGTTGGAGAGGAAGACGAGGCCGAGTACGACGCCGAAGACGCCGTACACCGCGCGGCGGGCGGCGTAGCGGTTGAGGGTCAGACCTCCGGGATTGCCCGCCATGTCGATGCGGCGGCGTTTGGCCTCGACACGGCGGGGGCCCATCAGGCGCAGGATGGTGGGCGCGAAGCGCATGCCGAGGCGGTCGACGGCGGACTCGGCCGTGGAGACGCGGGTTCCGCCGACCTCCAGGGCGAGCGCGAGGTCGCTCGGGAGTTTGGCGTCGGCGCGGATCATGCGGATGCCCAGCAGGGCGCCCGCGACGGCCCCGGCCGTCAGGAGGGCGAGCAGCAGCGCGAGCAACGTGACCCCTCCTCTCTCAGACGTCGATCTTGCCGAGGCGGCGGATGACGAAGAAGCCGACGGTGTAGAGGCCGAGCGAGATCAGGACGAGGGTCTGGCCGAGGCCGGAGCCGGTGACCCGGGCGAGGGCCCCCTCGTTCGAGGAGTTGATCAGGAGCAGCGAGCCCAGACCGAGCATCGGGACCGTGAAGGCGGTGGCGTTGACCTCGGAGAGCATGGTGCGGACCTCGCGGCGGGTCTCCTTGCGGTCCTCCAGGGTGTGGGTGAGGTTGCGCAGGGAGCTGACGACCGAACCGCCCGCCTTGTTGGCGAGGACCAGGGTCGTGACGAGGACGATCAGCTCACGGGACGGGAGGCGCTCGGAGAGTTCACCGAGGGCGTCGTCGATGCTGCGCCCCAGCATCAACTGGTCGGCCACGCGGGCGAGTTCCTCGCCTGCGGGGGCTTCGAGCTCCTCAGCGGCCATCGCCAGTGCCGTCCGCAGGGCCAGTCCCGCGGCGGCCGCGTTGGCCAGCAGGCGGGCCACGTCGGGGAGTTGGCCGATGAAGGCCTCGATGCGTTTCTGACGCTGCCAGTTGAGGAAGATGGCCGCGCTCCACACGCCCACAAGCGCGGCGATCGGACCGAAGAAGGGGGCCAGCACCGACGCGGCGATCAGCCACAGCGCGACGACGACGGCGGTGACGTACATGGCGAACTCCCCCGCCGTCACGTCCAGGCCCGTCGCCGACAGGCGCAGGTGGATCGTCCGGCCGAGGCGGGTGCGGCGCAGTCGGCGGTCGATCGCGGCGAAACGGCGTACGCGGCCGGCCGCGGTGCGCAGCGGGCCGCCGCCGGAGAGGCGGTCGACGAGGGCCTGACGCTGGGCACGGCCCGAGGCGTACAGGTGGACGCCCGCGACGGCGAGGGTGCCGCACAGCACGGTGGCGCCGAGGGCGAGGAGTGCGGGGTCGTTCATGGCTGCCTCCCTTCGGGGGCGGGGCTGGTCATCCGATGGCCCGCCTCGTGTCGAGTACGTCGAGGACCTCGGCCACGCCGAACGCGGGCGGCAGCGGTTCGCCTGCGACGTACAGCTTCTCGGCGACCTGGCGCGGCAGCGGAAGGTGCTCGAAATGGCCGTGTACGACACGGTCGGGGCCTGCGGGGCGGGGGACGAAGCGGGTGACGGGGACGACGCGGAACTGTTCGCGGCCGTGCGAGACGACCAGGGCTGTCTCGGTGACCTTGCGGGAGCCGTCGGCGTGGCGGGTGAGCTGGACGACGACGTCCACGGCCGAGTTGATCTGGTCCTTCAGCGCCTCGAAGGGGATCTGGACCTCGGACATCGAGCCGAGCGTCTGGAGCCTCATGAGGGCGTCCTCGGCGGAGTTCGCGTGGACGGTGGCCAGGGACCCGTCGTGGCCGGTCGACATCGCCTGGAGCATGTCGAGGGTCTCGCCGCCGCGGACCTCGCCGACGATGATGCGGTCGGGCCGCATACGGAGGGAGTTGCGGACCAGGTCGCGGATGGTGATGTGGCCCTTGCCCTCGACGTTCGGGGGGCGGGACTCCAGCCGGATGACATGTTCCTGCTGGAGCTGGAGTTCGGCCGAGTCCTCGATGGTGATGATGCGCTCGCGGGACGGGATCAGGCCGGAGAGGGCATTGAGCAGGGTCGTCTTCCCGCTGCCGGTACCGCCGCTGACGATGACGTTGAAGCGGGCCCGCACGAAGGCCGCGAGCAGCATCAGCATCTGCTCGTCGAGCGAGCCGAGGCCGATGAGTTCGGGCAGGGTGTACGCGCGGGGGAAGCGGCGGATGGTCAGGGTGGGGCCGGTGAGGGCGAGCGGCGGGATGATGACGTTGACGCGCTCGCCGGTGGGCAGACGGGCGTCGACCATGGGGTTCGACTCGTCGACGCGGCGGTTGACCGTGGAGACGATGCGCTCGATGGTCTGCATCAGCTGGTCGTGGGAGGCGAAGCGGAGCGGGAGCTGTTCGACCCGTCCCGCCCGCTCCACGAAGATGGAGTCCGGCCCGTTGACCATGATCTCGGTGATGGACGCGTCGGCGAGCAGCGGTTCGAGGACGCCGAGGCCGAGGGCCTCGTCGACGACCCGCCGGATCAGCTGGGAGCGCTCGGCGGAGGACAGGACCGGGCCCTCACGGCTGATGATGTGGCCGAGCACGCGCTCCAGGCGTACCCGGCGTTCGGCTGCCGCCAGGCTCGACATCTCCGCGAGGTCGATCTCCTCGAGGAGCTTGGCTCGGTAGACGGCGACGAGGTGTCCGTCCTCGCGGGCGGGGCCCGACTCGTCGGGGGTGGAGAGTCGGCTGCGCAGGCTCATGGATTCAGCTCCTCCCGGTCATTCGTCGGCTGTCCGTTTCCGGTTCAGTTGTCGGTGGGCATGGTGGCGTGGCGGGTGACGGTGTAGGGGCCGAAGAGGGGGATGACTCCGGGGACACTCACGGTGACCGTCGCCGTGGTGACGTCGGCGCCCTCGTCGGGCCTCACGTCCGGATTGAGCCAGCCGCTCACCGCGGCGTGTCCGGCCGCCGAGCCGTCGCCGCCCTGCGAGGCGACCCGCGCCGCCGCCCGCGCCGCCGTCCCCGCCTGGTTGATCCCGTACCCGATGAGGCCGAGCTGGATGGCGGCCATCCCGATGACGAGCAGGATGGGCAGGAACCCGGCGAACTCCAGCATGGAGACGCCCCGGTCGTCGCGGAACCGACGCCTCAGCCACCGTAGGGGCCTCATCCGTTGTTCCCCTCCAGCGCGGCGCCCGCGTTCCCCTTCACGCGCCACCCGGCGTCGAAGCCGGGGAAGAACAGGGGCACTTTGACGTCGACGGTGGCCTTCATGACCGGGCCCGCCGGGCCGCAGTTGATCGTGGCGCCCTGCCAGGAACCGGGCAGATGCTTGGACCCTGCCGTCTGGCACGCCCCGGACACGTCACCCTTGACCGCGTACGCCGCCGTCGCCGCCCGCGCCGCCTCGTCCGCCGCGTTCCCGGCCAGCGAGTACGAGTACCCGTAGAGCACGCACTGCCACAGGATCGTCATCACGACGAGCAGGATCGGGAACATGCCGGCGAATTCGAGGGTGACCGCGCCCCGGTCGCCGCCCTTGCGCCGCAGGGCCAGTGCGCCCCGGTCCGACGAGGACTTGCGGCGCCTGCCGCCACCCCCGCCGGTCTCCTGGGCGACCACCAGCCCCAGCTCCCCCGCCAGCGCCCACAGCGCCTGCTTGACCGTCGAGCGGGTGTCCAGGTCCTGGAGGCGCCCCGCGTCGACGACGGACTGGAGTTCCTTGAAGGCGGCGGGGACGGGGGTGCGGGCGACCTTGGTGCCGGTGACGCGTTCGACGAGGGAGGGCTGGATCTCCGTGGCGCGGGCGAAACGGTTGACGACCGTGGTCGTCTCCTCCGCCTTGCGGATCTGGAGGCGGTCCCACATGCGGACCATGCGTTTGGCGGCGCGCACGGCGACCACGTCGGGGGTGACCAGGAGGAGGGCCCGGTCGGCCATCTCGACGGCCGCGGCGGTCGCGGAGTTCATCTGGGCGCCGCAGTCGACGACCACGATGTCGTGGCGGGAGCGCAGGGCGCCCAGGACCTGGCGGGTCACCCGGTCGGTGACCTCCTCGCCGCGTTCGCCCTCGGCCGGGGCCAGCAGGAGGCCCACTCCGCTGTCGTGGGTGTAGACGGCGTCCTGGAGGACGCGGGGGTTGATGTCGCTGATCCCGGCGAGGTCGGCGATCGACCGCCGGAACTGGACGTCCAGGTACGAGGCCACGTCCCCGGACTGGAGGTCGAGGTCCACCAGCGCGACGCTGCGCCCCGACGCCTGGGCGGCGAGGGCGAGTTCGACGGCGGTGACCGTCGCTCCGACGCCGCCCTTCGCCCCGGTGACCGTGACGACGGTGCCGCCGGGGCCCGCGTACAGCTCGGGGGTGCCGCTGCCGAGGTGGCGGCGCATGCCGAGCGACCACCCGGCGGCGGCCTGGACGCGTTCGGCGAGGGCGTCGTAGCCCAGCGGGAGGCCGATGATGCCGCGGGCGCCGGAGTCCATGGCGGCGGTGAGGACACCGGTGCTGGTGTCCGCGGTGATGAAGACGACGCCGATCGCGGGGAAGCGCATGACCACGTCGCGGATCAGGTCCAACGCCGGTACGGGACCTATGCGTTCGTGGACGAGGACGACTTCGGGCAGTTCGTCGAGGGACTCGGCGGCGAGCCGCGCCAGGGTGTCGAGGAGCGCCGTGGAGTCGGGGACGGGCGGGGCCGGCTCGGCGTCCGCGAGCTGGCTCAGCAGGGTGGCGAGCGCGCGGGCCGAGTCGACGTCACTGACGGCCGGGAGGATACGGATGGTCATCGGCACAGCCCCGTGGGCGTGGACCTCATGCGCGGCCTCCTACTTGTCCTCGTCGAGGGTGTACGTACGGTCGCCGGGGGCGACGGTCGCGTCGGAGCCGCCCGCGACCAGGGCGAGGCGGACGTGTTCGGCGAACGACTCGGCGTACGCGACGCGTTGGGCGTCGGCGGTGTCGAGCGCGAAGGTGATGGGGACGGCCTGGGTGGCGCTGTTGCGCCGGTCGTTGCTGGACTGGCCGGGGTCGAGGGCGGTGAGCTTGCCGACGTCGATGACGCGGGCGTTCGCCACGATGACCTTGGACTGGTCCTTCTGCTTGTCGTTCTCGGCCTTGAAGGTGGCGTAGATGTTGACCCGGGAGCCGGGGTCGATCTTTCCGGCCACACCGGTCGCCGCGTCGATCATGATCGCGATCTCCTGCTGGCCCGCCTCCAGCGCGGGCCGGTCCACGATCATGTCGGTCTGGAGCAGGGAGCCCTTCTCCAGTTGCGTGACGGCGATCTTCCCGCGGATCTGGCCGAGGTTCGTGACCGCCGTGCTCGACAGCCAGCGCTTGGGCATCGAGACCTTCTGGAACTGGTCGGCCGACAGCTCCTTGTAGGGCGCGATGTCGTCCTTCAGGCGGTACGCCGCCACCTCCGGGCCGACCTTGGAGTTCACGTCGCGGATCACCGAGAGCACTCCGGCGAAGGCGCCCAGGGCGCACAGGACCGAGAGGACCAGCAGGATGACGCCGCGGCGCTGGCGTGAGTTCATGACGCGGACAACCTCGATCGTGGGGCGGGGACGGGCGGGGTCGAGCGGTCGTGCCTGGCGTGGTTCAGCGTGTGTTGTTCGACGTGTCGATCAGCGTGTTGTTCGGGCGTACGGACGTGACTTACGTGGCTCCTCGGGGCAGAGCGCGTACTGAGGATGCTGCCCGCACAGTGGCCGTCGGAAGCTCGGGAGGCGGGGGCAGCGGCGCGGCACAGAACCCGCAGCGGTCACCGATGAGTTCGAGACCGCACCAGTGGCACTCCTCCCGGCGGACGGACGACACGAGCTGGTAGAGCACCGAGACGTCGTACAGACCGGCGGCGAACTCGGCGAGCTTGGTGGTGCCCCACCAGCGGGCCGACTCCTGTGGTAGCGGTACGGTCGCGACGCCCTGCACACGCCAGGCGGGCGCGAGGGTCGCGGTGACCCAGTCGGAGGGCGGCTGGCCCGCGGCGACAAGCAGCCGGGTGCCGAACTCGGGCCCGGGGAGCTCGTCCTGCCCGATCCGGGCCAGCTGCGGACGCGGATGGGACAGTACGGCGAACTGGGCGCCCGGCACCCATGACTTGGCGTGCGACTTCAGCGTCACCGGGACCCGGTCGAGCTTGGCGACCGAGCCGAGCAGGGCCCCGGCGTAGATGTAGTGGGCGAGCAGCCGGGCGGCGGAGGCGAGCACGCCCGGGCTGAAGTCGCAGACCGACAGCTGCCGCAACTGCTGGGCCAGCAGGGCGACTCCGAGCGGCGGCAGGTCGATGCCGAGCAGGGCGATGCGGTCGCTCTCCAGGACGGAGCGGACGGTGTGCAGCCGCCGGGTGACCGCGTCCTCGACCGAGGCCGGGTAGAGGGCGATGACGTACCCGTGCTGCTCGATGAGGGCGTGCATGCCCGTGAGGGAGCTTTCGAGACTGTCGAGGGGCTGGACCACGGCGGGTGGGGTCTGCCGGTCGTGCGGCGGGAGCACCAGATCGGGACTGGTGACGGCTATCGCGGTCGGCACGCTGCACACACCCCGTTCACTGTGGCGGGGTGGTCGACCACCGCCTCAGATGGCCCCTGTGACGTCCTCTTGCATCAGCACCATATCCACGGCATGGCCGCCTCAACACCGAATCTTCCAGATCAACTCACGGAAGGTACGGGCTTGATCAACGGAGAGTGAGACGAATATGCCACAAGTCGCCCACCCTGTGGGCCCGTTGAGGCGTCCGGTCACCCCTGTCACCCACCAGAGGTCTTGACAACCCAATTGGTCTGGACCAACTTGTACGCCAGCAACGTCGACGGTGGCCACCGTTCCGCACCCCGCTCCTCCTCCCCCCTCTTCTCCCCTCCCCTCACCGGAGGTCCCAGTGGACCGCGTCATACGTATGCCCCGACCGCCCCGACGGAGATGGGCGGGCGCCCTCGCCGCCGTCGTCACCGCCTCCGTCCTCTCCCTCACCGGTCTGGCGGGCCAGGCCCAGGCGGCGGACGTCAACAACGCCAAGAACGGCGGCTACGAGTCGGGCCTGAGCAACTGGACCTGTACGGCGGGCAGCGGTACGACCGTCTCCTCGCCGGTGCACGGCGGCTCGGCCGCGCTCAAGGGCACGCCCGCCGGGCAGGACAACGCCCAGTGCACCCAGGCCGTCGCGGTCAAGCCCAACTCGACGTACACGCTGAGCGCGTGGCTGCAGGGCGGGTACGCCTACCTGGGCGTGACGGGCACCGGCACCACGGACGTCTCGACCTGGACCCCCGACTCCGCTTCCTGGAAACAGCTCTCGACCACCTTCACCACGGGCGCGTCAACGACCTCGGTGACGGTGTACACGCACGGGTGGTACGCCCAGGCCCCGTACTACGCCGACGACCTCTCGGTCTTCGGCCCCGACGGCGGCGGAGGCGGCGACCCGGCCCCCACGGTCCCGGCGGCACCCACCGGTCTCGCGGTCTCCTCCACCACGTCCTCCTCCGTCTCCCTCTCCTGGAACACGGTGTCCGGCGCGACGGGCTACAACGTCTACCAGGCGGGTACGAAGGTCCAGTCGACGACGGGGACATCGGCGACCGTCTCGTCCCTCGCGGCCTCCACCTCGTACTCCTTCCAGGTCACGGCGACGAACGCGGCGGGTGAGTCGGCGAAGTCGACGGCGGTGACGGGTACGACGACGGCGTCCTCGGGCGGTGGTGGCGGCACCCTGCCCAAGCACGCCGTCACGGGCTACTGGCAGAACTTCAACAACGGCGCGACGGTCCAGAAGATCTCCGCGGTGCAGTCCCAGTACGACATCATCGCGGTGGCGTTCGCGGACGCGACGGGCACGCCGGGCGCGGTGACCTTCAACCTCGACTCGGCCGGGCTCGGCGGCTACACCGTCGACCAGTTCAAGGCGGACATCAAGGCCAAGCAGGCCGCGGGCAAGAAGGTCGTCATCTCCATCGGCGGCCAGAACGGCACGGTGTCGATCAGCGACTCCACGTCCGCGACGAACTTCGCGAACTCCGTCTACTCCCTCATGCAGACGTACGGCTTCGACGGCGTCGACATCGACCTGGAGAACGGCCTCAACGCGACGTACATGACGCAGGCCCTGAGGTCGCTCTCCGCAAAGGCCGGCTCGTCCCTCGTCATCACCATGGCCCCGCAGACGATCGACATGCAGTCCACGTCGAACGCGTACTTCCAGACGGCCCTGAACATCAAGGACATCCTGACGGTCGTCAACATGCAGTACTACAACAGCGGTTCGATGCTGGGCTGCGACGGCAAGGTCTACAGCCAGGGCTCGGTCGACTTCCTCACCGCCCTCGCCTGCATCCAGCTCCAGGGCGGTCTGGCCCCCTCCCAGGTGGGCCTGGGCCTCCCGGCCTCGACGAGCGGCGCGGGCAGCGGCTATGTGTCTCCGACCGTGGTGAACAACGCGTTGGACTGCCTGGCCAAGGGCACCAACTGCGGTTCCTTCAAGCCCTCCAAGACCTACCCGGACCTGCGCGGCGCGATGACCTGGTCGACGAACTGGGACGCGGCGGCGGGCAACGCGTGGTCGAACGCGGTGGGGCCGCACGTGCACGGGCTCGGCTAGAAAGGCACCCTTCGGCCGGACACGGTGCCGGCCACCCCGCACAGGGGTGGCCGGCGCTCGCCTGTCGGCGTTGGCACGTCGAACGCACCCACGCCTGGCGGAACGTCTTCCACCGGCCTGCCCGTCTCCACCCGCGTCGAGGAATAGCCGCGAGCCCGCCCCGCGTTGCCGCGAGCATGACGACGAATGCGCCGCGGCCCGAGGTCCTGCGATACACCGCCTTCTCCAGCGACCCTGACGGCGGAAACCCGGCCGGCGTCGTTCTGGATGCCACCGGCCTGGACGACAGCGACATGCTGGCCATCGCCGCCGACCTCGGATACTCGGAGTCCGCGTTCCTGACCGCGCCCCCGGAGGGCCTCGGCGGCCAGGAGGGACGGGCGTACAGCATCCGTTACTTCAGCCCCAAGGCCGAGGTGCCGTTCTGCGGGCACGCCACCATCGCGACCGCCGTCGCGCTCGCCGGGCGGACAGGCCCCGGGGAGCTGGTATTCGCGACGCGCGCCGGCGCCGTGCCGGTGGAAGTGGCCGAGGAGGGCGGGAGCGTCAGGGCCACACTCACCAGTGTCGAGCCGCACATCGACGAGATCGCCGACGCCGACCTCACGGAGGCGCTCGCCGCGCTCGGCTGGCCGGCCGCCGAACTCGACCCGGCCTTCCCGCCCCGTATCGCGTTCGCCGGTGCCCGCCATCTCGTTCTCGCGGCGGCGACACGCGCGCGCCTCGCAGATCTCGCGTACGACTTCGCGCGCCTCGAAGCCCTGATGCACCGCTTGGACCTGACCACGGTCCAGTTGGTGTGGCGAGAGTCGCCCACCGTCTTCCATGTCCGTGACCCGTTCCCCGTCGGCGGCGTCGTCGAGGACCCGGCAACCGGCGCCGCGGCCGCCGCGTTCGGTGCGTACGCCCGTGAGCTCGGCCTGGTCCCCGAGGACGCCGTCCTCACCCTGCATCAGGGCGAGGACCTGGGCCGACCGGGCGAACTCACGGTGACGCTGCGCGCGGGTGACCCGCGCGTCCGCGTCAGCGGCACGGGAGCTCGCATCGGCTAGAGCGCCGGCCATGACGGCTGGGCAGACGCAAGTCTCCCCAGCCGTCACAGAGGATTGACGGCGCTCGCGATCCGTATGCGGCCGCGCTCGCCCGAAGGCAACGCCTACGTCGCCATGGTCGGCGCCGAAGACACCTGCCTCACCGGCACCCGCGAAGCGCTCCGCACCATGATCCTCGACATCAAGGCGGGCAGGGCCGACCACCTCCTCCGAGCCGCCGGACGGCTACCCCATCGGCCGGTAGTAGCCCAGCACCCACGCCAGCTGTGCGAACCACCCGCGCAGCAACTCCCGCGGCTTCGCGTTCACCACGCACTCGTAGACCCTGCTGTCCAGGTGGACCACGGCGACCATCAGGGCCTTGCCGTTGGGGCTCGCCTTGTAGTGGACGCTGCGGATCTCGGCCCAGGGGAAGTCGACCGTGATGTCGTACATCTCGAAGGCCACACCCGACACGTCGACAACGACCGAGTTGTGCTTGTCGACCGCCAGGAACTCCGGTCCGGGCGCCGAGGGCTGGGGCGGCTGCGGGGCGTACTGCGGCGGGGGCGGGCCGAAGCCCGGTGGGGTGGAAGCGGGCGGCTGGTCTGTCACTCCGGCAACCTATCCGAACCTTCTCTCCGTCCCTTGAAACATTTCCGGGGGGCCGGCGCATCAATGAAGTGAAGGCGGCGGGACCGAAGACACGGGGGCGGGATGAGACAAGTCCGGGGGGACGACTACGCCGAGTTCGCGGCGGCGCGGGCGGGGCATCTCTACCGTTCCGCCTGTCTGCTCACCGGCGGGGACACCCACCTCGCCGAGGACCTGGTGCAGGAGACCCTCGGTCGCCTGTACGTCCGCTGGTACCGGGTCTCTCGCGTCGGCAACCCCGCCGGATACGCGCAGACCGTCCTCACCCGCACCTTTCTCGCCCACCAGCGGCGCCGCAGCAGCCGGGAGCGCGCCACGGACGAGTTCCCCGACCTTCCCGACCCGCGCGCGGCCGACACCGACACGCCCCTGCGGCTGACCCTGGTCGAGGCACTCGGCCGGCTGTCCGCCAAGGACCGGGCCGTGGTCGTGCTGCGCTACTGGGAGGACCGCAGCGTCGAGGAGACCGCCGAGGCCATGAACGTCAGCTCGGCCGCCGTACGTACCCGCTGCACCCGCGCGCTCGCCCGGCTGCGGCTGCTGCTCGGGGACGCCCTCGGCGAGCGCGCCACACCCTGACGCCGCCCCGGCGCCGACGACCGTACCGAGACTTCCGATCCACAGCTCCGACCCACAGCTCCGACCCACAGCCCTTACGGAGAGCAGAGAGGGTGATTCGCCATGCCCGTTGACGACCACGACCACGACCGGGGCCCCGACCCCGAGGACCGTTTCGAGGAACGGCTCGGCGAGGCCCTGCAGCACGCGGGCGGGGCCTACGAGACCGACCGGCACGCCCTGGTCTCCGCCGGCCGGACGCGCGGCCACAGGCTGCTGCTGCGGCGCAGGGCCGCCGTCGTAGCGGGCGTGGCCTCGGTCGCGCTCGTGGGCCTCGGCGGGGCACTCCTCGTACCGGGCGGCGACCACGGGCGGCAGTCCGTGGCCACCGGCGCCAGGACCCCCGTCGCTTCGGCCACCCCCAAGGCGTCGTACACCGGCGACCAACTGATCGGCATCCTCGAGAAACTGCTCCCCCAGGGCGAGTTCACCTCGGCGCAAGCACGCGGCACGGACGACGAGCTGCCGCCGTACGCACAGGTCGTCTACAACGACGGCAAGGGCAAGGCGGCCATCGCCGTCGGCTTCGACCGGGTCCTGCCGGGCAGCGAGCAGGCCCGCCAGACCGTCGAGTGCCCGGACAAAGTAGTGACGCCTCACGACAGTTGCGTCGCGACCAGGCTGCCCGGCGGCTCGGCGCTCAAGATCGTCCAGGGGTACGAGTACCCGGACCGCCGCGCGGAAACGAAGCTGTGGACGGCGGACCTCGTCACCCCCAAGGGTCAGCACGTCGGCGTGAGCGAATGGAACGCCGCCGCCGAGAAGGGCGCGCCGGTCAGCAGGGCCGAACCACCCCTGTCTCCGGCGCGGTTGAAGACCCTCGTCACGGCCGCCGCGTGGCTGGGCGTCGTCGACGCGATCCCGGTGGACCCCAGGGCCCCGACGGCGCTCCCCGCACAGCCCTCGGGCATCGACGGCCGCGCGGTCACCTCCACGCTCGTCTCGCTGCTCCCCAAGGGCGTCAAGGTGGTCGCCAAGAGCGGCCCGGACAGCGGGTACGGCTATGTCGTCGTCGACGACGGCAAGGGCAGGAGTCTGGTCCAGATCAACGTGCAGCCGAACATGTCGGACGTCGAGCACCAGCTCTTCGGGGCGGGCACGGAGACGCTGGCCGACGGCACGAAGGTCGTCACGCACAAGAAGCCGGGCGAGAAGGGCGGCGCCGGCGTCGTCATGTGGACCGCCGACACCATCAGGACCGACGGGTTCCGTGTGGTGGTCAGTGCCTTCAACTCCGGCAGCCAGGAGACGGCCGCGACGCGCCCCGCCCCCGCGCTCACGACGAAGCAGCTCCGGGCGATCGCCCTCAGCGCGAAGTGGCGCGGCCTGGGCTGAGTTCCCTCACCTCCTTCCCACTCGGGCCCCGTCGGGCGGACCTGCCGACGGGGCCCGAGGCATGACCGGTTTCCGCCACCGGCCCTTTAGCGACTCTTGACCTGACCATGCCAAACACTCACCATGAGC
This sequence comes from Streptomyces sp. NPDC107454, assembly GCF_055582885.1. Lineage (NCBI taxonomy): Bacteria > Bacillati > Actinomycetota > Actinomycetes > Kitasatosporales > Streptomycetaceae > Streptomyces > Streptomyces sp. NPDC107454. The sequence goes on from NZ_JBVJPA010000008.1 coordinate 448,975, forward strand.
GCCACACCCGCATTCCGTACGTCGCACCGGTTCCACCCCCCACACTCCGCCAAGGAGACTTCATGCGACTTCACCGACGCGGCAGGCGCACCGCCACCCTGGCAACCCTGTTCGCACTCGCCCTCGCCGCCCCGATCACCGCCACCGCCACCGCCACCGACGCCACGGCGACGGGAGCGAAGGCCCCCGCACCCTCGGCCGACGACATCCGCCAGTACGAGATCCACCAGAGCACCACCCCGGTGACCCGCACCGCCATCCAGCGGACCGGCGTCACCGTGGACGAGGCCGACGAGGAGACCGTCGTCGTCTCGGGCCGCGCCGACCAGGTCAAGGAGCTGCGCCGACTCGGCTACGAGGTCTCCCTGTTGGGGTCCGCGCCGAACCGGTCGAACGGCGCCGGTGACGTCCGCCTCCTCGACTTCCCCTCGGCCGACGCGAAGTACCACAACTACGCCGAGATGAACACGGAGATCGACCAGCGGCTCGCGGCCTACCCGAGCATCATGAGCAAGCGGGTGATCGGGAAGTCGTACCAGGGCCGGGACATCGTCGCCATCAAGGTCAGCGACAACGTGGCCACCGACGAGAACGAGCCCGAGGTCCTCCTCACCTTCCACCAGCACGCCCGCGAGCACCTGACCGTCGAGATGGCGCTGTATCTGCTGCGCGAGCTCGGGGCCGGGTACGGCAGCGACTCCCGGGTCACCAGCATGGTGAACAACCGCGAGATCTGGATCGTCCCGGACCTCAACCCGGACGGCGGCGAGTACGACATCGCGACCGGTTCCTACCGCTCCTGGCGCAAGAACCGCCAGCCCAACTCCGGTTCCTCGTACGTCGGTACGGACCTCAACCGCAACTGGAACTACAAGTGGGGCTGCTGCGGCGGCTCCTCCGGCTCCACGTCCTCCGAGACCTACCGCGGCGCCTCCGCCGAGTCCGCGCCCGAGGTGAAGGTCGTCGCCGACTTCGTGCGCGGCCGGGTCGTCGGGGGGAAGCAGCAGATCAAGGCCGGGATCGACTTCCACACGTACAGCGAGCTCGTGCTGTGGCCCTTCGGGTACACCAACGCCGACACCGCGACCGGCATGACCGCGGACGACGCCGCCGCGTTCAAGGCCGTCGGCCAGAAGATGGCGGCCAGCAACGGGTACACCCCGGAGCAGTCCAGCGACCTGTACATCACCGACGGGTCGATCGACGACTACCTCTGGGGCAGTCAGAAGATCTTCGACTACACCTTCGAGATGTATCCGACATCCAGTTCCGGAGGTGGTTTCTACCCGCCCGACGAGGTCATCGAGCGGGAGACCTCACGGAACCGGGACGCCGTGTTGCAGTTGCTGGAGAACGCGGACTGCATGTACCGGTCGATCGGGAAGGCGACGCAGTACTGCAGTTGACCGGGGCGGTGCGGTGTGGGGGGAACTGCGGGCCCGTTGTGGCCGGTCGCGCAGTTCCCCGCGCCCCTACGGGGCGCTCTCCTCACCGTCTTCGAAGTAGGCGTCCAGGACCGCGTCCAGCTGGTCCTCCCACTCCTTGAAGCGCGCCCGGGCCGTCGCCTCGATCTCGATCGGGTACCAGCGGCGGTCCGGGGTGTGGACCGTGATGGTGAACCGCTTCCCGAAGCGGGGCGACTCCGTCTCGACGGCGCCGATCTCGTCCCAGCGGAACTCCGCCTCCTGGTCGTCCAGACGCAGCCGTACGCCGCTGTGGTCGGCCTTGATCGAGGCGCGCCGGTCGGACGCCTCGAACACCGGCCCGTCCGGGTCCGGTTCGGGCTCGGAGTCCGAGTCGGGTTCGGATTCGGAGATGGCCTCCTCTTCGGGTCCGGCGGGCGCCTCCTCGGAGACCTCGTCCCCGGGGGCGGCGTCCTCGACAACCGCCTCCTCGGACACGGCCTCTTCGGAGGCGGTCTCCTCGGACTCGGCCTCCTCGACGGCCGCGTCCTTGGGCTCCGCCTTCGCGGGTGACGTGAGCCCGGGGATGTACGCCGGGTTCACCGCGGCGGCGTCCAGGGGCTGGCTCTTCGAACCTATGCGCTGCTCCACAGCGGGCAGTATGGTCGAAGATCCTGTGTCGGACACAGCCAGCCCCCAAGTTGGCAACGCGACTGTTGCACGAAGACGCCCCGTACCTACACGAACAGGCTCACCACCGCCGCCACCGCGAAACCCGCCACCGACAGCACCGACTCCAGGACCGTCCAGGTCTTGAGGGTGTCCCGTTCGGAGATGCCGAAGTACTTCGCGACCATCCAGAAGCCGCCGTCGTTGACGTGCGAGGCGAAGATGGAGCCCGCCGAGATCGCCATGATGACCAGGGCGACGAAGGCCTGGGAGTGGTCGCCCTCGGTCAGCAGCGGGGCCACGATGCCGGCCGTGGTGACGATGGCGACCGTCGCCGAGCCCTGGGCGACACGCAGGACCAGGGAGATGAGGTAGGCGAGGACGATCACCGGCAGGCCGACGTCGTTGAAGGTGTCGGAGAGGGCCTGGGCGACCCCGCTGCCCTTGAGGACCGCTCCGAAGACCCCGCCCGCGCCGACCACGAGCAGAATGTTGCCGACCGGCTTCAGCGAGGCCGTGGACACCGTCTCCAGCGACTTGCGGGACCAGCCGCGGCGGATGCCGAGCAGGTAGTACGCCAACAGCAGTGCGATCGTCAGCGCGACGAAGGGGTGGCCGAAGAACTCGATGACCGAGCGGCCCGTGGAGGGGTCGAAGGCGATCGAGGAGAAGGTCGCGAGCAGGATCAGCACCAGCGGCGTACCGATGATGGCCAGGACCGTGCCGAGCGGCACCGGCTTCTCCTGCGGCGCGACCCCGGCGGCCCGCTGCTCCTCGGCCAGCGCTGCCCTCGCCTCGTCGGCGGCCTCGGCCATGTCCTGCGGTACGGGGACGAAGATCCGCCTGCCGATCCACGCGGACCAGACCCAGGCGGCGAGCACGGCGGGGATGCCGCAGACGATGCCCATGAGGATGACCCAGCCGAGCTGCACGTGGAGCAGTCCCGCGGCGGCGACCGGGCCCGGGTGCGGCGGCAGGAACGCGTGGGTCATGGAGAGACCCGCGAGCAGCGGCAGGCAGTAGAGCAGGATCGACTTGCCGCCGCGCTTGGCGGCCGCGTACACGATCGGCGCGAGGACGAAGATGCCGACGTCGAAGAAGACCGGGATACCGAAGATGAGGCCGGTGAGGCCCATGGCGAGGGGCGCCCGCTCCTCGCCGAAGAGGTTCAGCAGCCGGGACGCCAACACCTCGGCCCCGCCGCTGACTTCGAGGATCGCGCCGAGCATCGTGCCGAGCCCGATGATGATCGCGATGTGGCCGAGGGTGCCGCCCATGCCGGACTCGATGAGGGAGACGGCGTCGGAGCGCTGGACCGTGCCGAAGAGTTCGGTGACGGAGAGACCGGCCGCGAGGCCGACGGCTATGGAGACCGCGAGCAGCGCCACGAAGGGCTGGAGTCTCGCCTTGATGATCAGGACGAGGAGCAGGGCGATGCCGAGCGCGGCGACGGTCAGCAGACCGGCGGTGCCGTGGATGAGGGCGATCAGGCCGCCGGTGTGGGGTGGGGCCGGCGGTGCGGTGGCGGCGAGCAGGGGCAGGGGCGAGGACATGAGCGGGGGACCTCTGCAGTCGGGTAAGTGGGGCATGCGGCTTTCGGGCAGGGGGGATCGCGGCACGGCGTCCCATGGGGGACGCCGTGCCGTGATGACGTACGGGGTGCGGGAGTTCGAGGGGGTCGCTCAGCCCAGTACGGCGAGCGCGTCGATCTCGATGAGGAGGCCGGCCGGCAGGCCGACGTAGACCGTCGTGCGGGCGGCGGGGGGCGCGGTGAGGCCCTGCTCCTCGAAGTAGGTGTTGTAGATCTGGTTCATCTCGGCGAAGTGGTCGACGTCCGTGAGGTAGACGCGGATCATCATCGCGTCGTCCCAGCTCGCGCCGCCCTCCTCGAGGATCGCCCGGACGTTGGCGAGGGTCTGGAGGGTCTGTTCACGCAGGGTGGGACCGGCGGGCGTGGGCGGCTTGCCCTCCTCGGCCGGGAGGAAGCCGACCTGTCCGGCGACCTGGAGGATGTTCCCCTTCTTCACGCCGTGCGAGAACTTCGCGGGCGGCGTGGTGTGGGTCTTGGGGGTGAGGGCGGTCTTCTCGGTCATGGACGTCGGGCACTCTCTTCCTTGGCTGGGGGCTTGCCGGAGTACTCGTGGCTGATGGCGTCGGCGGTCCGGCGCACCAGCGGGAGCAGGGTGAGGAGTTCGTCGGCGGTGACGACGACGTTCGGCGCGGAGACCGACATCGCGGCGACGACGCGTCCGTCGGCGCCGCGGATGGGGGCCGCGACGCAGTTGATGGACTCCTCGTGGCCACCGAGGTCGGTGGCCCAGCCCTGTTCGCGCACCGTGGCCAGCTCCTTGAGGAAGGCGGGCGCGCCCGGGGTCGAACGGGCCGTGTACATGGGGTAGTCGAGCTTGTCCGCGAGGGCGCGGCGCTCGGGCTCGGGGAGATCGGCGAGGAGGAGTTTGGCGACGGCGGCGACCGTGATGGCGACCGGCTTGCCGATCCGCGAGTACATGCGCACCGGGTAGCGGCTCTCCACCTTGTCGATGTAGAGGACCTCGTTCTCCTCGTACACCGCGAGGTGGACGGTGTGCCCGCACGTCTCGTTGAGCCGCACGAGATGGGGGTGGGCGATCTCGCGGACGTCGAGGTTCTCGACGGCTTCCTGGGCGAGGGCGAAGAGGCGGGCGCCGAGGCGGTAGCGCTGGTCGGACTGGCGGTAGACGAGGCCGTGCTCGTGCAGGGTGCGCAGGAGGCGGAGCGCGGTGGACTTGTGGACGCCGAGGCGGTCGGCGACCTGGCCGAGGTCGGCGGGGCCCTCGGCGAGCAGCGGCAGGATGCTCAGCGCTCGGTCGACGGTCTGGCTCATGGGGTACGTACCTCCTCCTGGGCCCGCGTGACGGCTTCGGTCCAGCCGGGGCCGAGTCGAAGTGTCTCCCACGCCTCGTCGTCCAGGGCGGCCAGCCGGTCGGCGTGGTCGCGGGAGGGGGGCGCGGCGAGGTCGCCGTGGACGGTGAGGGCGGCGGCGGCCATGAGGTGGCCGTGCCTCAGCCGCTCCCGGGCGGGCAGTGCGCGCAGAGTGGCGGAGAGGAACCCGGCGGCGAAGGCATCGCCCGCGCCGACGGCCGCGATCACGTCGACGCGCAGGGCGCGGACGAACGTGGCGGTGTCGGGGGCGTCCTGGGCGGACCCCGACACCGCGCGGCCCGCCGTGGCCCTCTCGAACACGGTCGCCCCGTCCCCGCCCTGCTTGACGACGAGGACGGCCGGTTCCGGCAGCGCGTCGCGGATCGCCCGCGCCCCGCGCAGCCCCCAGGCCGCGCGGGCCTCGTCGTCCCCGACGAACACGATGTCCGCGCCGCGCGCGAGGTCGAGCAGGACGCGGGGTCCGTCGGCGTCGCGCCACAACCCGGCGCGGTGGTTGACGTCGAAGGAGACGAGGGGGCGCCGCGCGCGAGGCGCGGTGAGTTCACGCATCAGGCCGAGGCAGTCCTCGGAGAGCGCCGCGGTGATGCCGGACAGGTGCAGTACGCGGCCCGAGCGCAGGGCGTCCACGTCCACGTTGTCCACGGTCATCGCGGAGGCGGCGGATCCGGCCCGGTAGTACGCGACCTCGTGGGCGTCGCTCGCCCGGTCGCCGGCCGTGCGGAAGTAGACGCCCGTCGGGCGCGCGGGATCCCGTCGTACGGCGGAGGTGTCGACGCCGTACGCGGCGATCGCCTCGACGAGGTGGTCGCCGAACCCGTCGGTGCCGACCCGGCCGACCCAGCGCGCGGTGTGCCCGGCCGCGGCGAGCACGCACGCCACGTTGGACTCGGCTCCGCCGATCCCCCGTTCGAACGACGGCACATCGGCGAGGCGCCCGGGCCGGGTGGGCAGGAACGTGACCATGGACTCGCCGAGCGCGACGACATCCACGACGTCCGGGGCGTCGACAGGTCCGTTGGGGGTCACGATGTCTGGGGCTCCTCGTTCTCGCGGCCGACGGGACTCAACGGCACCGTTGACCCTGCGTTGGCTGGGATGTTAGACAGCAGTAAGCGACATACGCAATGAGCGTTGCACATGATGCAACACAGTGCAGCACCCTTGAAGGGATGGCCCCCATGACCGCCTCCGATGCCGCCGCCCGTCCGGCGGCGGACCGTCTCGCCGCGGACCGCGTCGACCACCGCTTCAAGGGCCTCCCCCCGGACGCCGAGGGGCTGACCGTCGGCGAGCTCGCCGCTCAGCGCCGCGACCTGTTCACCGGCGGCTTCACCACCCCCGTCCTCGCCCTGTCCGCCGAACGCCTGACGCACAACCTCGAACTGATGGAGACGTACGCCGACCGCCACGGCCTCGTCTTCGCCCCGCACGGCAAGACCTCGATGGCCCCCCAGCTCTTCTGGCGGCAGATCGAGCACGGTGCCTGGGGCATCACGCTCGCCGTGCCCCACCAGGTGTGCGTGGCGCGGGAGTTCGGGATCGAGCGGATCTTCCTCGCGAACGAACTCGTCGACGCGGCGGCGCTGCGCTGGATCGCGTCCGAGCTGGCGGCCGACCCGGACTTCCGCTTCGTCTGTTACGTCGACTCGGTGCGCGGCGTCGAGCTGATGGACGCGGCACTGCACGGCTCCACCCGTCCGGTGGACGTGGTCGTCGAGCTCGCCGCCGGCGCGGGGGCCCGCACCGGGGTGCGTACGGAGGCCGAGTGCGCGGCGGTCGCGGACGCGGTGGCCGCGACGCGGACCCTGCGGCTGGTCGGCGTGGCGGGCTACGAGGGCGAGGTACCGGGGGCGGACCCCGAGCGCGTGCACGCCTGGCTGCGGCGGCTGACCGCGCTGGCGGTGGACTTCGACAAGGCGGGCCGGTTCGAGGGACTGACGGAGATCGTCGTCAGTGCGGGCGGCAGCGCCTGGTTCGACGCCGTCGCGGACGTCTTCTCCGAGCTCCCCGACCTCTCCCTGCCCGTACTGAAGCTGCTGCGCTCGGGCGCCTACGTCTCGCACGACGACGGCCACTACCGCCGGCTGACCCCCTTCACCCGGGTCCCCGAGGAGGGCGCCCTGCACCCCGCGTTCCGCCTCTGGGCCCAGGTCGTCTCCCGGCCCTCCCCCGAGCAGGCCTTCCTCAACGCGGGCAAGCGGGACGCGGCGTACGACCTCGATCTGCCCGAGGCGCAGGTGGTTAGGCGCGGCGGTGCCGAGCGGCCGGCGACGGGTCTGACGGTGACCGCGCTCTCCGACCAGCACGCGTGGCTGCGCACGGACCCGGAGGCGGACGTGCAGGTCGGGGACTGGGTGGGCCTCGGGCTGTCCCACCCCTGCACGTCCTTCGACAAGTGGCAGCTGATTCCGCTGGTGGAGACGGACGGCACGGTCGTGGACTACATCCGTACGTTCTTCTGAGAGGCCGTTGTGACGAACGTTTCCAGGAGGCCCCTGTGATGGATCTCGTCATCCGCGACGCGGAGGTCGTCGACGGCACCGGAGGCCCCTCGTACCGCGCCGACGTGGGCATCGAGGGCGGCAGGATCACCACCGTGCTCAAGGAGGGGGCGGCGGCCGGCTGTCTGCGGCCTCTCGCCCGGCGGGTCCTCGACGCCGAGGGCCTTGCCCTCTCCCCCGGCTTCGTCGACATGCACGCCCACAGCGACCTCGCCCTCCTGCGCGACCCGGACCACAGCGCGAAGGCGGCGCAGGGGGTGACCCTGGAGGTCATCGGCCAGGACGGGCTGTCGTACGCGCCGGTCGACGACCGCACGCTCGCGGAGGTCCGGTCCACGATCACCGGCTGGAACGGACCCGGTGACGACATCGACTTCAGCTGGCGTTCGGTGGGCGAGTACCTGGACCGGCTCGACCACGGCTTCGACGGCGAGGGCATCGCGGTGAACGCCGCGTATCTGATCCCGCAGGGCACCGTCCGGATGCTCGCCGTCGGCTGGGAGGACCGCCCGGCGACGGCGCGGGAGCTGGAGCGGATGCGGCGGCTGGTGGCCGACGGGATGCGCGAGGGCGCCGTCGGTATGTCCTCCGGCCTCACCTACACCCCCGGCATGTACGCCCAGGACGCCGAACTCACCGAGCTGTGCCGGGTGGTGGCGCAGTACGGCGGCTACTACTGCCCGCACCACCGCTCGTACGGGGCGGGCGCCCTCGCGGCGTACGAGGAGATGGTGGCCCTCACCCGCGAGGCGGGCTGCCCGCTGCACCTCGCCCACGCCACCATGAACTTCGGCGTCAACGAGGGCAGGGCCCCGGAACTGCTGGCCCTCCTGGACGACGCCCTCGCCGCGGGCGCGGACATCAGTCTCGACACGTACCCCTACACCCCCGGCTGCACCACGCTCGTGGCGATGCTGCCGAGCTGGGCGAGCGAGGGCGGCCCGGAGGCGATCCTCGCGCGCCTGAAGGACGAGGAGACGGCCGAGCGCGTCCGGCACCACATGGAGGTGATCGGGGCCGACGGCTGCCACGGCGTGCCCATCGAGTGGGACACGATCGAGATCTCGGGAGTCACCGACCCGTCGCTCGCGTCGTACGTCGGCAGCACGGTCCGCCAGTCCGCCGACCGGCTCGGCGACAGCCCCTGGACGACCGCCCGCCGCCTGCTCCTCGACGACCGGCTGGGCCCGACGATCCTCCAGCACGTCGGCCACGAGGAGAACGTCCGCGCGATCATGCGCCACCGTGTGCACACCGGCGGTTCGGACGGCATCCTGCGTGGCGACAAGCCGCACCCGCGCGCGTACGGCACGTTCCCGCAGTATCTGGGGAAGTACGTACGGGAGTTGGGCGTCCTGTCCCTGGAGGAGTGCGTCGCCCATCTCACCGGCCGCCCGGCCGCCCGGCTGCGGCTGCCCGACCGCGGCCTGGTCCGCGAGGGGTACCGCGCCGACCTCGTCCTCTTCGACCCGGCCACGGTCGCGGCGGGCTCGACGTTCGAGGAGCCGCGCAGACTCCCCACGGGCATCCCGTACGTCCTGGTCGACGGCCGGTTCGTGATCGAGGACGGGCGGCGCACGGACGTACTGGCGGGGCGGGCGGTCCGCCGGACTCCCCGGTGACCGCCCGCCGCCGCACAGGGGTCACGGCTTGGGCAGGGTGCATCCGCTCGCGCTCAGGTTGAGCTTGTTGCCGGTCGTGAAGCACGCCGGGATCTGATAGGTCTCCTCGGCGTAGTTGATGCCCGGGTGAATGGTGACGTTGCCGCTCGCGTCGACCTCGCAGGGGTTGTTCACCGTGCAGGTCTCGCCGTCCTCGTTACCGGTGTTGTTGACGGCGACGACCTTGCCGGTGGCCTGGTCGATGACCGGCGAGCCCGAGGTGCCGCCGATGGTGTTGCAGGCGGAGGTGTAGCGAATGGAGTCCTTCCAGGTCCAGTCGCCCTCCTTGAGGCGGTACGCGAACCCGTCGATGCTGCAGTTGTAGAGCCGCTTCCAGTATCCGGAGGCGACCGTGATGGCGGTGCCGACGGTCGGGTGCGTGTCCTGCACGGTCAGCGCGCTGATGCCGTACGAGTTCTTGATCGTCGTGTAGGTGCTGGTGAGCTGGTAGATCGTGACGTCCGTGTCGGTCATCGTCGAGTACGCGACCTTGCTGGCCCGCAGGGTCGCCACCCGGGTGCCGGCGGAGTTGAGCAGGCCGAAGGTACGGCTGGACGCCTGGCCGACGATCACTTCACCGGGCTCCGGGAAGCCCGTCTCCAGGCAGTGGCCGTTGGAGAGCACGAGCGCCGGGTCGCTGTCCGCGGAGTTGGGGAAGCGGATGACGGAGCCGGAGCAGTTGCTGAGCGCGACGGTCCCGGCGAGGCTGACGGCCTGGAGGGTCGGCGCCGCCGCCTTCGTGTCCGCCTTGACCGCGGACACGGACGTGGACGTGGACGCCGCCGCGGGTGCGGGTGCCGCGACCGCGGGTGCCACGCCCGCCCCGGTGATCACCAGGGCGAAGAGCGCGGCGACGAGAGGCTTTCTCATGTGGGGGTCCCCTCTTGCGACTTGGGCGACCGGAGATCTTCCGGCCACTTCCAGTTTTGTCATGCGCATTGTCAATCGGGGGGACGGGAGGGACAAGGAGCGGTTTCCGGCCATGGGCATGCCGGAGCGACGGGACGGGGCTTGTCGTATACGCGGGCGGGCCGACGGGGGGGAGAACCGCCTCGGGGCCTGCCGCGGCCCGGACAGCGGCCGTCGGGACCGGCGGCTACTTCGGGCGCTTGGTGGCGCCCCGGCCGTGGCCCGGGTTGCCGTTGGCGGCGCCGCGGCCCGTGGTCGCGGTGGGGCTGGTGAGGGAGGTGGCGGGAGTGGTGGAGGTCCCTGCCGACGGGGACGGCGGCGCCGTCGTGGACGGCGTCGCCGAGGTGGACGCGGACGCGCCCGGAGAGGTCCGCTCGGCGCTCGCGCCGGAGGCGGCGGGCGAGTCGCCCGGCGTCGTCACCGCCGCGCCGGCGGTCGAGCCACCCACCGATGCCTTCGGCTCCGGGGACGCGGACGCACCCCGGCCGTCACCTTTGCTCCGCCCCGAGGGCGAGGAGCCCCCGGACGGCCCGGAGTCGAACAGTCCCACGACCACCGCGCCGAGGACGACCGCGCACACCGCGCCGCCGGCCACCGCCACCCGCCGCCGCGGGATCCGCTCCCGGCGGCGCCGCGAGCGGTCACGGCGCCCGGCCCCGGCACGCACCAGGGCTCCGTCGTCGCTCTTCCCCGCACCCGGCCCGTCGTCATCGGCCGTCCGGACACCGGGCCCGTCGTACGCACCCGGCCCGTCGTACGCGTCCTGCCAGCCGTGCGCCGCCGCCGGATCCGCGTACGCCTCGTACGCCGGAGGCGCCTCACCGTCGCCGCTCGGGAGGTACACCCTCGGCTCGGCCTCGGTCTCACCGTTCTGCCAGGACATGGGCGCGGATTCTATGGACCGCAAGGGCTTACGACACAACGCGAGGGAAGAAAGCGACGCAAAACGCCACGTCTCACGTGGTGGAAAACACCCCCCGCCGAGCGTTACGCGGCCGTAAGCTCACCGTCATGCAGGTGATCCAGTCGACCAAGCTCGCCAACGTCTGTTACGAGATCCGGGGCCCGGTGCTCGAGGAGGCGATGCGGCTGGAAGCGGCAGGTCATCGGATCCTCAAGCTGAACACCGGCAATCCGGCCGCGTTCGGTTTCGAGTGCCCGCCCGAGATCCTGGAGGACATCCTCCGGAACGTGTCGACGGCGCACGGCTACGGCGACGCGAAGGGTCTGCTCGCCGCCCGCCGCGCCGTCGTGATGCACAACCAGACCCTCGGCATCGAGACCGACGTCGAGCACGTCTTCATCGGCAACGGCGTGTCCGAGCTGATCGTGATGGCGATGCAGGGCCTGCTGGACGACGGCGACGAGGTCCTCGTACCGGCGCCGGACTACCCGCTGTGGACCGCCGCCGTGTCCCTGTCCGGCGGCACCGCCGTGCACTACCACTGCGACGAGCAGTCGGACTGGATGCCCGACCTCGCGGACGTGGAGCGCAAGGTCACCGACCGCACCAAGGCGATCGTCATCATCAACCCGAACAACCCGACGGGCGCGGTGTACGACGAGGCGATGCTGCGCGGGCTCACCGACATCGCCCGCCGCCACAACCTCCTGGTCTGTTCGGACGAGATCTACGACAAGATCCTCTACGACGGCGCCACCCACACCCCGACCGCCTCGGTCGCGCCCGACCTGCTCACCCTCACCTTCAACGGCATGTCGAAGGCGTACCGGGTGGCGGGCTACCGGGTGGGCTGGATGTCGATCTCCGGCCCCCGCGCGCACGCCGACTCCTACATCGAGGGCCTGACGATCCTCGCGAACATGCGCCTGTGCGCGAACATGCCCGGTCAGCACGGCGTGGTCGCGGCGCTCAGCGGGCGGCAGACGATCAACGACCTGGTGCTGCCCGGCGGCCGGCTGAAGGAACAGCGGGACGTCGCCTACGAGCTGCTGACCCAGATCCCGGGCGTGAGCTGCGTGAAGCCCAAGGGCGCGCTCTACCTCTTCCCGCGGCTCGACCCGAAGGTCTTCAAGATCAAGGACGACCGCCGGATGGTCCTCGACCTGCTCCGCCAGGAGAAGATCATGGTCGTCCAGGGGACCGGCTTCAACTGGCCCGAATCGGACCACTTCCGGGTGGTCACCCTGCCGAGCGTGGGCGATCTGACCGACGCGGTGACCCGGATCGGGAACTTCCTGGACGGTTACAGCCAGCCGTGACACTCACACAGGGTGCGCGGAACGACAAGATGTGCGACATGGCTCAACTTTAGACGAAATCCAAGCTAGGATGGCTTCCTGAAAGAGCACAGGAGGCCGTCCCCATGTACGAACCGATCCGCACCAAGTCGGTCCACACGACGGCCGGTACCCCCTCCGGCTTCCCCCACCGGTCGCGCGAGGAGGAGCTGGACATCCAGCTCGCCGGACACCTCGCGGCGCTCCTCGCGGTGACCGACGAGATCCGCGCGATCGAGCCGTCCGCCGACCTGGACGCGGCGGCCGAGCGGCTCGCCGGGCAGGTGGCGCGGCTGCGGGAAGGAGTGGCGCCGGTCCGCGCGTCGTCGGCCGCCGCCGTACGCGAGCCGCACGTCGTCGCTCTCCACCAGCGGGCCCACGCCCTCGCCGGCCGCGCCCTCGTCGTCGCCGCGTCCCGCGCGGACACCGCGGTCGCGATCCTGGCCGCCGAGCGCATGGACGCCCACGCCCCGGCCGCCGAACCCCGCGAACTCGCGGCTCACTGAGAGCCCGCGTCCGAGCCCCCGGGCTCCCCTTGTACGGCCCCGGTCCGCGCGCACCCGCAGCGACGTGCGGACCGGGTGCCACACACCCGTCGGTCAGCCGAGAGCAGTGGCCGTCGTCTGCAACCCGAGCGTCGCGAGCAGCGCCAGTTGCCGTGCCGCCTCCGTGCCCGGCGCGGCCGGACAGATCGTGATCCGCAGGTCCCCGCCCGGCACCGCGAGCGTGTCGCAGTCCAGGACGATCGTCCCCACCTCGGGATGGCGGACCGTCTTGGCCTCGCCCGTGTGGAACCCGACCGTTCCTGATGATCTCGAAGGTCTCGTTGGCTCACCCCTCCATGGTGCTCCCCCGGCGCCGCCACAGCCTGGTACTGGCAGTCCCCCGACACGGCCGGCTCGAAGCTGCCGTTCCGGTTGCATACCGGGATCGGTCGGACACCCTCCGTTCACCCGGCACGACCGGGAATGTTGGGTTCCGGGAGCACTCTCCTCGGTGTGAGACGCATCGCGGGAATCGTCCTGGCGGTCCTGCTGATCGGCGGCGTGGTAGCAGCCGTCGTCGCAGGCCGCGAAGGTCAGGACAAGGGCACGGCAACGAAGACCGTGCAAGGAGTGATCGGATCGGAGAAGGCGGAGTTCTTCGCCGATCCCGACGTGGTGAAGGCCCTGGCTGCCAAGGGCTTCACCGTGAAGACGGAGACCTCCGGGTCCTGGGCCATGGACGGCCTGGACCTCAAGGGGTACGACTTCGCCTTCCCCTCCAGCCAGGCCCCGGCCGACGAGCTGGCCGCCAAGTTCCACGTACGGAAGCCGCTGCCGCGCCCGTTCTACTCGCCCCTCGTGGTCGTCGCGCACCGCAGCGCCGCCGAGGTCCTGGCGGCGAACGGGCTCGCGACCGTCGGCAAGGGCACCGGCACGCTCAAGATGGCCGCCTATCTCAAGGCCGCCGGGCAGGACCGGACCTGGCAGCAGCTCAAGGGGGCCGCGGCGCACGGCGAGCTGACCGGCACGCTCTTCATCGCCAGCACCGATCCGAACACCTCCAACTCCGGCGCGCTCTACCTCGCCGCCGCCTCGTACGTCGCCGACGGCGGCCGGGTCGCTTCCGACACCGCCGCCGTCGGACGCACCGCGCCCCTCATGCACAAGCTCGTCAGCGTCCAGGGCGCCCAGCAGTCCAGCACGGACGCGGCGTTCCGTGACTTCATCAGCGGGGCCGGGAACCCGCTCGTGCTCGTGTACGAGTCGCAGGTCGCCGCGCTGCTCAACCAGGGCCAGGACGTCGGTGACCTCACCGTCCTCTACCCGGACACCACGGCGAACAGCGACCACACCGTCGTACCCCTCACTCCCGAGGGCCGCGCGCTCGGTGACCTCCTCAGCAGTGACCCGACCCTGCGCAGGCTCGCCGTCAAGCACGGGTTCCGGCCGCAGGGCGCGACCGGGGAGTTCACGGCGGCCACCGCCGCCCACGCCACCTACCTCAACCAGAAGCTGACCGGCGTCCGGCAGGCGCCCGTGCCCGCCTACAAGGTGCTGCACGAGATGGCGCGCCGGGCCGGGAACTAGGGGGAAAAACAAGTGACGACCGAAGACACCTTCACCCTCACACCGCCCGAGGCCGTCGCGCCCGTGCCCCGGGAGAAGGCGGGCGGGCTGGTGCCCGTCGACCCGTCCGTACAGGACGAGATGGCCCGCCGGGCCGCCGAGTACGTCGGTGGCCTCGCCGCCCTCGACGCCCGCTCACCCGAGTTCGCGGGCAAGGTCGGGGAGATCGCGGGCCTCGGCGCGAGCGAGATGCGGGGCGCCGCCGCGCAGTCCAACCGCATGCTGGAGCGCACCCTGCGCAGCCTGCCCGACAAGGGCGGGGACGCCCAGTCGCACGTGGCGGGCTCGCTGGTCGAACTCCGCCGTGTGGTCGAGGACCTGGACCCGCGCGACCTGCCCGCGAGCAAGGGGCGGAAGTTCCTGTCCAAGCTGCCCGGCGGCAACAGACTGCGTGACCACGTCGCCAAGTACGCCTCCTCGCAGACCACCCTGAACAAGATCGTGGGCTCGTTGCGCGGCGGCCAGGACGAACTGCGCCGCGACAACGCCGCGTTGCAGACCGAGCGCGTCCGCCTCTGGGAGACGATGGGCAAGCTCCAGGAGTACGTCGTCCTCACCCAGGCCCTGGACACGGCGGTCGAGGAGCACATCGCCGCCGCCGAGGCCGTGGACCCCGCGCAGGCCGACACCCTGCGCGCCGACGTCCTCTTCCCCGTCCGGCAGAAGCACCAGGACCTGCTGACCCAGCTCGCGGTGTGCGCGCAGGGCTATCTGGCCATGGACGTGGTCCGGCGCAACAACGACGAGCTCATCAAGGGCGTCGACCGCGCCGCCACCACCACGGTGTCCGCACTGCGCATCTCCGTGATGCTGGCCTCCGCCCTCGAGAACCAGCGCAAGGTCGTCGACCAGGTCAACGCCCTGCGCGGCACGACCGAGGACCTGATCCGCGGCAACGCCGAGATGCTCGCCACCCAGAGCGGGGAGATCCAGCGCATCGCCGCCGACCCGGCCGTCGGCGCGGAGACCCTGCGCACCGCCTTCCAGCAGATCTACCGCACCCTCGACGCCATCGACACGTACAAGGTGCAGGCGACCGAGTCGATGGCCGCGACCGTCGAGTCCCTCACGTCCGAACTCCAGCACGCGAGCGCCTACTTGGAGCGCAGCCGCTCGCGGGGCGCCCTGGAAGGAGGCTCCGCGTGAGACGTCGCACGGCCTATGCCCTCGTGTCCCTGCTCGCCGTCACGGCAACCGCCGCGGTCACCGGCTGCACGGCGCAGGACCAGAAGCAGCACTCCGACAGCAACGCCCCCGAACCCGGCACCCTGCGCGTCCTCGCCTCCAGCGAACTCAGCGACATGGCGCCGATCCTCGAACAGGTCCGCAAGGACACCGGAATCAAGGTCCGTCCCACCTACATGGGCACCCTCTCCGCCGTCGACCTGCTCGCGAAGGGCAAGGTGGACGGCGCGTACGACGCGCTGTGGCTGTCGTCCGACGACTATCTGCGGCTGCGCCCCGAAGCGGCGAAGAAGGTCGTCTCGGAGACGCCGATCATGTCGAGCCCGGTGGCGATCGGGGTGAAGCCCGCGACCGTGAACGCGCTGGGCTGGAAGCCGCAGGACGTCACCTGGTCGCAGGTCGAGCAGGCCGTCGCGGACGGGAAACTGACGTACGGCATGACCGACCCGGCCCGCTCCAACTCCGGTTTCTCCACGCTGATCTCGGTGGCCTCGGGCCTGTCCGGGGCGCAGTCGGCGCTCACCGACGCGGACGTGGCGAAGGCGACCCCGCGGTTGAAGGAGTTCTTCAAGGGGCAGAAGCTGACGTCGGGGTCCTCGGGCTGGCTGGCGACGGCGTACGAGCGGCGCGGCACCGTGGACGCCCTGCTCAACTACGAGTCGATCCTCACGGGCATGAAGGGGCTCACGGTCATCCGCCCGCGCGACGGCGTGGTGACCGCCGACTACCCGCTCTCCTCGCTCGCCTCCTCCAGCAAGGACACCCGCGAGAGTGTCCGCCGCCTCACCGAGGCGCTGCGCGCTCCGGCCGTACAGCGGGAGATCACGCAGCAGACGCGGCGCCGCCCGGTCGTCGCCTCCGTCGCCCCGGCGGCCGGCCTCGACACCGGCCGCCGGCGTGAACTCCCCTTCCCCGGCAGCCGGTCCGTCGCCGACCACCTCCTGGACTCCTACGAGAACAAGCTCCGCCGGCCCTCCCGGACCGTCTACGTCCTCGACACCTCCGGCTCGATGGAAGGCGGCCGGCTCGACCGGCTGAAGAAGGCGCTCACCGGGCTGACGGGCGACTTCCGCGACCGCGAGGAGGTGACGCTGATGCCGTTCGGCTCGAAGGTCAAGAGCGTCCACACGCACGTGGTGCGGCCCGAGGACCCCAGGGCCGGTCTCGACGGCATCCGCAAGGACACCGAGGCCCTGAGCGCCTCCGGCAACACCGCGATCTACACCTCGCTGGAGAAGGCGTACGAGCATCTGGGCGCGGGCGGCGACACGTTCACGTCGATCGTGCTGATGACGGACGGCGAGAACACGAGGGGCGCCGACCCCGAGGACTTCGACGGCTTCTACGGCCGGCTGCCGGGCGGGCAGAAGGAGATCCCGGTCTTCCCGATCCTGTTCGGCGACTCCGACCCGGGCGAGCTCCAGCACATCGCCGACCTGACCGGCGGCCGCCTCTTCGACGCCCGCAAGGGCTCGCTCGACGGCGCCTTCGAGGAGATCCGTGGCTACCAATAGGAACCCCCTGAAGTATCTGGAGTCCCGCAAGAACCTCACCGGCAGCGCCTGCGGGCTCGTCGGTCTGGCCCTCACCTTCGCGGGGGTCGCGGGCCCGTACTGGCCGATCGTCGTCGCGGGGCTGTACGGGGCGGGCGCCCTGATCGCCCCGCCGGAGCGGCCGTCGCTGCCGGACTTCCCCGACCCCTCCGCCCAGCTGGAGGAACTGCGGGGTGACTTCGGCCGACTGCGGGAGTACCTGGGCGGTGTGGAACTGCCCCCGGCGGCCGCGGGCCGGCTCACCGAACTGACCGAGCTCCTGACCGCGCTGCTCGATCCCGGCTGGGTCGCCGAGGTGCTCGCGCAGGACCCGGAGGGCGTGCACGCGCTGTCCCGTGCCCTACGGCAGGACATCCCCGAGGCCGTCGACACCTTCGTACGGACCCGGTGGTGGACCCGGCTGGCGCCCGGCACCGAACCGCCGGAACGCCACCTGGAGCGCCAGCTCACCCTGCTGTACGAGGAGGCGGACCGGCTCGCGGTGGCCCTGCGGGAGGTCGAGGCCCGGCGCCAGGAGTCGCACACGCGCTATCTGGAGGACCGCGGCCGCTCGCAGTGATCAACTGCCGCCCAGGTGATTCGCGACGACCGCCAGGGCCACCACCAGCGCGACCAGCAGGGCGATCTTCAGTGCCGGGCTCAGGCGTCCGTCCGGCCGCTCCTCCTCCCGCGGCGGCGGGTCCGGCAGCGGGAGTGGCGCGGGCCCGTTGAACACGTCGTGGCCCGTGGTTGCCGCCCGCGTGCACCACGGGCAGGACGTCAGATGGGAGCCGTACGCGTGCAGTGGGCGCAGCGCGCAGATCCGCACCTGGGAGCGCTCCTTGTTCAGGGCACGCAGCCAGGCCTCCGCGGGGGGCCGGGCGGCGGGGGCGAGGACACCGGGGCCGAACGCGGCGCGGGCCAGGGTGAGCAGGTCCGGCGGCAGGACGGAGGGGTCGACGGTCCCGCGCGGGATGACGACCCGCTCGGGGCGGACCACGTACGAGCAGCTGGCGGCGATGTTGTCCTTGACGGTCGACTCGGACGCGCTGTCGTGCGGGACGCCCCCGAAGGGGTGGTTGCCGGCCGTCAGGAGCTGGTAGACGAGGACCGCGAGGGCGAAGTCGTCGGTGGCGCGGCCGGCCGGGCCGCCCGCCTGGCGCTCGGGGGGCGAGTAGTCGGTGGTGTGCATCAGGCAGGGGAAGAGTTCCCCGGTCGCCGGGTCGGTGAAGGCGATGGAGTCGCAGTCGAGGAACGTGACGAAGCCGTTCGCGTCGACCACGACGTTGCTGCTGGAGAAGTCGCCGATGACGAGCTTGTCGTGGTGCATGCGGGCGGTCATGAACGCGAGGTTCCAGGCGACACCGAGCAGGAAGCGCCAGTCGGCCCGTTCGGGGAAGAGCTTGCGCCGCTGGGCACGGGTGAACAGGCCGATCAGCTGGATGTGCCCGGGTTCGCCGAAGCGCCGCATGGCATAGCCGAGGAGCTCCCCCCGCGCGCCGCGGGCGAGGGCCGTGGGCCAGGCCAGTTCGGGCGGCTGGAAGGCGTTGGTGGGGCGGGCGGCCAGCGGGGACATGGCCAGCATCCGGGTCAGCCGGCGCTCCTGCTCGGGACCCGGTGGGTCACGGTAGAGCTTGACGACGATCCCGTCGTCGCCGACCACCGGGAAGACGGCCGCCTGGCCGCCGCCCTTGAGAGGCAGTTCCGCGAGGGTGACGGGCTTGCCGTCCAGGAACACGGTCAGGCCACTCATGGGCGCGCCTTGCGGACGGCCCGCAGCAGGGTCTTGTCGTCGGCGTTCAACGCGGTCAGCCGGTCCGACCTCAGCAGCGCGGCCAGTGCCTCGTGCGCGTTGTCCGACACCGGTCCCGGAGCGTCCAGGGAGCGGAAGACGGCGTCGGCGAAGGACGCGTTGGGGCTCGACGCGCCGCCGGCCGAGCGGTTGAGCGCCGCCTGCGCGAGTCCGTCGGTGGACAGCAGCACCCCGTCGATCCCGGGGTCGCAGACACAGTCGGTCCGCACCCAGCGGGCCGCGTCCGGTGAGGTGAGGAACACCGTCTCGTTGCTGTACTCGCTGGCCTCGGCGGCCTGCGGCAGCAGATGGAACTGCCGCTCGCCGTCCTCCGTACCGGCGCGTACGACGACGAAGCCGTCGCCCAGGGTCAGATGGCCCAGCCAGCCCGGAGTGAGCACCACGACGGTGAGGGTGGTGGCGAAGTCGGGGGCGTCCGCGCCGGTCGTGTCCAGAAACACCTTGCTGACGTCGTGGAAGGCGTCCACGAGCAGTTCACGTACGGCGGTTCCAGGTCCGCTGTCCGCCGCCGCGGCCGCCCGCCGTCCGAAGTGCTCGGCGGCCAGTTCCACCGCGAGCAGGGAGCCCTCGTCGGAGCGCGGCCGGCTGCCCGCGCCGTCCGCGACCGCGAGCACCACCACCGACGGCGACTGCGTGTACGCGCAGGCGTCCTGGCAGGGCAGGCCCTGGCGGCGGTGCCGGTAGCCCTCGACGCTCATGCCGTGCACGCGCCATGGCGACTCCCGCTCGCCCTTCCTCGTCCCGCCCCTGGCCGCCATCGGTCAGGATTCCCAGGCCGGACGCTGGGTCTTGAACTGGCTGAAGATCTTCTCGAAGACCTCGTCGCCCGCGCCCTTCTGCTCGGCGTTCGCGCTGGCGGACATCATCTGCAGCAGCTCGCGGAAGGGGAAGCCCTGGAGGCGGGCGTGGAACTTGGGCGCGAAGGCCTGGAGGACCTGTTCGCCCATGTCGGTGATGCCGCCGACGCCTATCGCGTAGAGCCGGAAGCGGCGGGCGCGCTGTTCCTCGGCGAGGACGGGGATCAACCGGTGCCAGGAGTCGGTGAGGTGGCCCGTGCCGTCGGTCGGCAGCCCGTCGGTGACCAGGCAGATCTGCGGCCGGTAGTACTGAAGGCCGGAGGCGCGCAGCTCGGCCTTGCGGGCGGCGACGATGTGCATCGACAGCTCCAGCGCCTGGGTCATCAGCGTCACCCCGGCCGCGGTGAGCCGGGGCGGCCGGAAGAGGTGGGCCGGCACGAAGGGGCTCACCGGGGCGCGCGGGTCGAGGAGTTGGGGTCCGCGCCAGGCGCCGACGCCCTGGCCGCCGAAGGTGATGACGGCGACCTCGACGCTGTAGCTGAGGCTGACGTCGTCGTGCAGTTCCCGGGTCCACTCCATGAGCGCGTTGTTGAGCGTCTGGACCGGCGCCCCCGCCATGGAGCTGGAGGTGTCGAGGCAGAGCACCAGCGGCAGGCGCTGCGCGTTGTTCTCGAACTCGATGTCGGCGTACTCCGCCGGCAGCGTGGGCGGGTATTCGCTGTGCATCTTCGTCTCTCCTGGTGTGCGAACTCAGGGCCGCGTGTGCTGGTCGTGGCGCCCGGTGGCCGTGGGGAAGGCGTGCAGGACGTCGGAGTCCCGTTCGCGTGCGTCGGTGACGTCGACGAGTGCGCCGGGCAGGGGCGGCGGACTCCCCGGGTCGGACCAGACCGCGCGGTACAGGACGTGGTCCAGTTCGACATAGCCCTGGGGGTGCAGTTCGGTACGGACGACGGCGGTCCGCGGGGGTTCCTTCCCCTCGCCGGTCTCGCGTTCGTGGCGGGGGGCGGGTGCGGCCCTGAGCCGGGTGGTCGGCTCGTCGGACGCCCGGGGTCGCGGGGCCGGTGCGGCGGCCTGTGCGGCGGGCTCGGCGGCGGACGAGGTGGAGGGCGTGGAGGAGGCGGGCGAGGTGGCGGGCGTGGCGTGGTGGGGGGCGGCGGTCGCGGTCGCGGGGCCCCGGGAGGAGCGGCGGACGAGGACCAGGAAGGCGGTGAGGAGCAGGACGAGCAGGGCGCAGAGGGCGGTGAGCGCGGTGGTCTTCCTGTCGAAGAGCGGGCCCGTGGACTTCGTGTCCTTGGCCTGCCCGGAGGCGGCGTGGGTCGCGGGAGGCGTGCCGGTGGCCGGGTCGGCGGGCGCGTCGACGGAGTCGGCGTGCTGGGAGCGGTCGCTCCTCGCGTCCGCCCTGATCAGGTCGCTGCCGCGCAGGGAGCGGGTGGCGAGGCGGGCACACAGGTCGTCGCGGTTGTCGACGTCGCAGGCGCCCACGGCCTTCAGGTCCTGCACGGCCTCGGGCGACAGCCGGTCGATGTAGGCGCTCGCCTCCACCCAGCGGACCCCCGCGAGCAGCAGCAGGGCCGTGCCGCCCGGCCCTGTGTGCTGGTTCGCCGGCACCTCGACGATGAGGTGGCTGCGGCTGGTCGTCATCACTTTCCGCGCGACGCTTTGGCGGGCCCGCTCGTCCCCGTCGAACGGCAGCGCGTCGTTCAGGGTGACCACGAAGGTGCCTGCGCCGATCCAGCGGAACCAGCAGTTCAGGCGCGCCGGGAAGTCCGTTTCGCAGGACGCCGCGGCCGCCGTGGTCGTCCCCGTCGACACCAGAGTGGCCAGCATTCCCAGAATCCCGATGAAGTACAGCGAACGCCTCATGGGCAACCCCCCGTGGCCTGAAAGGCACTCGCCCAATAGTGGGGGCAACCGGCGTGCGCCCGGAAGGGGTTCGGGGCACACGCCGGTCATCACTTCTACAACTTGAATACCTGATGGCAGCGGGTGAACATCTGCCGCGCCCGTTCCACCCAATCACTGGCCAAAGCATCGAAATCCGTTTGGGTCATCCGGCAGGTCAGCGGCAGGTCGCAGACTCCGGCGAGGCAGGGGCGCGGTCCTCGTACGTCCCACACGGACAACATGGGATTCAGTTGTTCGGTATTCCATGCGTTCGATGCCGCGGCGGCGACCGCGAGTTGGTCCTGGCGCAGATAATGACCGTCCGTCGCGAAGGCGACCAGAAGTCTTTTGGTGGTCATGAAACGCACCGTTATCATCCGTCCCGTTTCCTTGAGATCGAATTGCAGGGACACGGAAACGGTGTCGGTCTCGGTGTGGTAATTGCGTCGGGCGACCCAGTTCTGCACCAACCGGCGCCAGTGCGCGCCGACTTCGAGAATGTCGTGGTCCCTGGCGGGAACAGACTCCCGGCCGGGAAAGGGATCAGACGCCGCCACGGCCCACCGCCTCGGCGACCATCGCGTCGGTCAGCCCGGCGTCCAGCAGCGCCTGGGCGTGCAGCAGCAGACACGAGGGCACGGACACGCTCGTACCGGCCCCGCGGCGGACCGCCAGCTCACGGGTGCGCGCCTTGATACTGCGGGCCACGGTGGGCGGCGGCCAGGAGGCCGACCTGGCCGGAAGCTCCAGCAACTCGGTGAGGAGGTCCGCAAGTCGAGGCCGGCCCTCGGGCCGCTTGGCCAGGCAGTGTCCGATGAGTTCCCGCATTCCCGCCGGTACGCCGTCGAGTTCGGGCTCGGCGAGCACGACCCGGTAGCGCACCGCCTCCCCGCTGCCGTGCGGCGGGCGGCCCGTGAGCGCGTACACCAGCACTCCGCCGAGGGAGAAGACGTCGCTCGGCGGCCCCACCCGCTCCCCCTTGATCTGCTCGGGCGACATGAACGGCGGAGTGCCGACCACGACGCCGACCTGGGTGAGCCCGGGGGCGCCGTCGACCCGGGAGATCCCGAAGTCGATGACGCGGGGCCCGTCGGAGGCGAGGAGCACGTTCGCCGGTTTCAGGTCCCGGTGCACCACGCGGGCCGCGTGGATGGCCTGCAGTGCCTCGACCAGGCCCGCGCCGAGCCGTCGTACCTGCGGCTCGGGCAGCGGGCCGTCGGTGCGGACCGCCTCGGCGAGCGAGGGTCCGGGGACGTACATCGTGGCGAGCCAGGGGAGTTCGGCCTCGGTGTCGGCGTCGACCACGGCGGCGGTGTACGCGCCGCTCACGACCCGGGCGGCGGCGACCTCGCGGGCGAAGCGTTCCCTGAACTCGCCCTCCGCCGCGAGTTCGGGGCGGACCACCTTCACCGCGACCTCGCGCCCGGCGGGCGAGCGGCCGAGGTACACCCACCCCATACCGCCGGAGCCCAGCCGCCCCACGATGCGGTACGGGCCGATCTTCATGGGGTCACTGACGGGTGTGCGCACCCCGCTCACCTCGTTTCGGGGTTCCTTGCAGGATGTCCCGAGTGTCCCGCGAAACGCCCGTCCGGGCGGAGGTGATACGAGAAATGACACCGAGAGGTTTTCGCCCCCTCCGGCGTTCGCATACGGCGAGAGACCCCCCGGCCTCGCCTCGGTCACCGCGGCCGGTCTTGACGACGTCGCAGGTCAGGGCAAGTCGGACCGGCCGCGGAGTTCAGGGGTGGACGGCGGCCGCGAGGCCGCCGTCCACTCGGAACTCAGCCCAGGCGCCGCACCAGCGCGCGGTACTCGTCCCACAGTTCCTTCGGGGTGTGCTCGCCGAAGGTGTTGAGGTGCTCGGGCACGAGCGCCGCCTCCTCGCGCCACACGTCCTTGTCGACGGTGAGCAGGAAGTCGAGGTCGGCCTCGGAGAGGTCGAGCCCCTTGGTGTCCAGGGCGCCCTTGGCCGGCAGGATGCCGATGGGGGTCTCGACACCCTCGGCGCGGCCGTCGAGGCGGTCCACGATCCACTTCAGGACACGGCTGTTCTCGCCGAAGCCCGGCCACACGAACTTGCCCGCGTCGTTCTTGCGGAACCAGTTCACGTAGTAGATCTTCGGGAGCTTCGCCTGGTCCTTGTCCTTGGCGACGTCGACCCAGTGCCCCATGTAGTCGCCCATGTTGTAGCCGCAGAACGGCAGCATGGCGAAGGGGTCGCGGCGCAGCTCGCCGACCTTGCCCTCGGCGGCGGCGGTCTTCTCGGAGGCCACGTTGGCGCCGAGGAAGACGCCGTGGTTCCAGTCGAAGGACTCCGTCACCAGCGGTACGGCGGTGGCGCGGCGGCCGCCGAAGAGGATCGCCGAGATCGGCACGCCCTTGGGGTCCTCCCACTCGGGCGCGATGATCGGGCACTGCGAGGCGGGGACGGTGAAGCGGGCGTTGGGGTGGGCGGCGGGCGTACCGGACTCCGGCGTCCAGTCGTTGCCCTTCCAGTCGGTCAGGTGGGCCGGAGTCTCCTCCGTCATGCCCTCCCACCAGATGTCGTTGTCGTCGGTGAGCGCGACGTTGGTGAAGACGGAGTTGCCCCACAGCGTCTTCATCGCGTTGGCGTTGGTGTGCTCACCGGTGCCGGGCGCGACGCCGAAGAAACCGGCCTCGGGGTTGATCGCGTACAGCCGGCCGTCCTCGCCGAACCGCATCCACGCGATGTCGTCGCCGATCGTCTCGACCGTCCAGCCGGAGACGGTGGGCTCCAGCATGGCGAGGTTGGTCTTGCCGCAGGCGCTCGGGAAGGCGGCGGCGACGTACTTGGACTCGCCCTGCGGCGGGGTCAGCTTCAGGATGAGCATGTGCTCGGCGAGCCAGCCCTCGTCCCGCGCCATGACGGACGCGATACGCAGGGCGTAGCACTTCTTGCCGAGCAGCGCGTTGCCGCCGTAGCCGGAGCCGTACGACCAGATCTCTCGGGTCTCGGGGAAGTGCGAGATGTACTTGGTGGAGTTGCACGGCCACGGCACGTCCGCCTCGCCCTCGGCCAGCGGCGCTCCGAGCGTGTGCACAGCACGCACGAAGAAGCCGTCGGTGCCGAGCTCGTCGAGGACGGGCTGTCCCATGCGGGTCATGGTGCGCATGGACACGGCGACGTAGGCGGAGTCGGTTATCTCGACGCCGATCGCGGAGAGGTCGGAGCCGAGCGGGCCCATGCAGAACGGGACGACGTACATCGTCCGGCCCTTCATCGAGCCACGGAAGACGCCCTTCTCCCCCGCGGCGCCTTCTCCTTCTCCGGTAAAGATGGCCCGCATCTCGGCGGGCGCCTTCCAGTGGTTGGTCGGGCCCGCGTCCTCCTCCTTCTCGGAGCAGATGAACGTCCGGTCCTCGACCCGCGCGACATCGGTCGGGTCGGAAGCGGCGTAGTAGGAATGCGGGCGCTTGATCGGATCAAGCTTCTTGAAGGTGCCCTTGTGAACGAGCTCCTCGCACAGGCGCTCGTACTCGGCCTCGGATCCGTCACACCAGACCACGTTGTCCGGCTGGGTCAGTGCTGCGATCTCGTTGACCCACGAGATCAGTTCCTTGTGCTGGGTGGGGACGGTGGAGGGAGCCGCGATGTCGCGCGCCACGATTGCTCCTAGATGAGGGGTTTTTTGTTGAGGCCCCGTGGGGGCTGCGACCCGGACGCTTCGGGGGTGTGGATACCCATGGCGCTCATCCGGTGCCGACTGCACTCATTTGATCATCCGACGGGTTCGCCCATATGTCCAGAGGGCCGCACACGTGAGCGGAGTGACCATCGCCACGTGTATCCGTGATTCTTTGCGTACACGTTGGGTTCAGCTGAAGGTTCTTTTGCGTGGACGCCGCCTCGCGCCGCACTCGTGAGAACATGGCCACTCTTGGCTGTTCAGTGCGCCGTACTGACACGTAACTTACGGTTCCGTAGGTAGGATTCCGCCTATGACTGCGCCCGTCCCCGACGCGCCCACGGACTCGCCGGCCGCAGGCCGCAGTCCCGCAGCGCTCTCCCCGTCGCATCCGGTCAAACCCAAGCTCCGCGGCTGGCTGCACCTCGGCATGTTCCCGGCCGTGCTGATCTCCGGTCTGGTCCTCACCGCTCTGGCCAGTTCCACGCGGGCCCGCATCGCCTGCGGGATCTTCGTGCTGACGGCCTGCCTCCTGTTCGGAGTGAGCGCGCTCTACCACCGCGGCAACTGGAGCCCGCGGATGGACGGCGTGCTGCGCAGACTCGACCACGCCAACATCTTCCTGATCATCGCCGGCACGTACACACCGCTCACGATGCTGCTGCTCCCCGGCGCCAAGGGACAGTGGCTCCTGTGGAGCATCTGGGCCGCCGCGGCGGCGGGGATCATCTTCCGGGTGTTCTGGGTCGGCGCGCCGCGCTGGCTCTACACCCCCTGCTACATAGCGATGGGCTGGGCGGCCGTCTTCTTCCTCCCGGACTTCATGCGCACGGGCGGCATCGCCGTGCTGGTCCTGGTGATCGTCGGCGGACTGCTCTACAGCGCGGGCGGTGTGATCTACGGAATCAAGCGCCCCAACCCCTCACCCCGCTGGTTCGGCTTCCACGAGGTCTTCCACTCGCTCACCCTCGCGGCGTTCGTCGTGCACTACGTGGGCATCTCACTGGTGGCTTATCAGCACGGGTGACACACCCCCTCCCCCTCTTCATGGCCACGGCTTTCGAGCCGTGGCCATTTTCGTATGCCCTGACAGCGCATCCCCATTGACACCCACCATCTTTTGACAGTTACTCTCATTTCATGGTTACTGTCACTCAAGACGACGGTGTGCGGCGCGACCCGCGCCGCTGGTGGGCCCTCGGGGCCCTGGTCGCGAGCATGCTCACGCTCGGTTTCGACACGACGATCCTCAACGTGGCCCTGCCGACGATGGCGGGCGAACTCGGCGCCACCACCGGCCAGCAGCAGTGGATGGCGGACGCGTACGTGATCGTCTTCGCCGCGCTGATGCTCCCGGCGGGACTGCTCGGCGACCGCTTCGGACGGCGCCGGATGCTGGTCGTGGGGCTCGGGATCTTCCTCGCCGGTTCCCTGGCCGGCTCCCTGGCGGACGACGTGAACTGGGTCGTCGCGGCCCGCACGGTGATGGGCGTCGGCGCGGCCCTGATCACCCCGCTCGCCCTGTCCGTACTGCCCTCGCTCTTCGGCCCCGACGAGCGCACCAAGGCCGTCGGCATCATCTCGGCCGCCTCGTCACTCGGCCTGCCGCTGGGCCCGATCATCGGCGGCTGGCTGCTCAACCACTTCTGGTGGGGCTCGGTCTTCCTGGTCAACATCCCGATGGCCGCGATCGGCATCGCCGCCTGCGTCTTCCTGCTCCCCGAGACCAGCGACCCCGCCTCCCCCAAGGTCGACGCCCTCTCCACCGCGTTCACGGCGGCCGGCCTCGGCTCACTCATCTACGCGATCATCGAGGCACCCAGCCGCGGCTGGGGCGACCCGCTGATCGTGGGCATGCTCGCCGGAGCCGCGGTCCTGATCGCCGCCCTCGTGCTGCGCGAGCGGCGCATGGAGCGCCCCATGCTCGACATGTCACTGCTCAGCCACCGCGGGTTCCTGTTCAACACGCTCGCGGCGACCCTGGTGATGTTCGTCCTGTCCGGCCTCCTGTTCGTGCTGCCGCAGTACCTCCAGGCGGTGCTCGGCAACGACGCCCTCGCCACCGGCGTCAGGCTGCTGCCCATGATGGGCGGCCTGATCGTCGCGGCCCGCGCCGCCCAGCCGGTCGTCGCCCGGTTCGGCTCCCGGTCGGTGGTCTGCGCGGGCCTGGTGGTGCTGGCCTTCGCCGCGCTCCTCGGCAGCCGTACGACCGTCGACTCGGGCTACGGCTTCACCGCGCTGTGGCTGTCCATCACCGGCTTCGGCTTCGGTTTCTCGGTCGTCCCCGCGATGGACGGCGCCCTCGGTGCCCTGCCCCGCGACCGGGCCGGCAGCGGCGCCGGGCTCCTCATGACGACGCGCCAGGTCGGCGCCGCGATCGGCATCGCCCTCCTCGGCAGCCTGCTGGCGAGCACCTTCCGGGACCGCCTCGACGTCACCGGTCTGCCCGCGAAGGCCGCCGACACCGCCGGGGAGTCCGTGGTCGCCGCCCATATCGTCGCCCAGAAGGCAGGCTCGGCCGACCTCGCGGCCTCCGCGAACAGCGCGTACGTCCACGGCATGGGCCTGGTCCTGCTGGTGTGCGGCATCGCGGCCCTCGTCACCGCCCTGCTGGCCGCGGCGCTCCTGCCGAACACCCCGGTCACGCATGCCACGAAGGAGGACGAGGGCCCGGCCATGGCCACCGTTCCGGCGGATGCCGGACAATGAACAGCATGACGGCCGCACCCTCCCCCTTCAGCCCCGCCGACCGCCCTCAGCTGGGCCTGCGCGAGCGGAAGAAGATCAAGACCCGCGAGGCGATCCGCACCGCGACGTACGCACTCGTCAGGGAACAGGGGTACGACGCGACGACGATCGAGCAGATCGCCGAGAGCGCCGAGGTGTCGCCGTCGACCGTCTTCCGCTACTTCCCCACCAAGGAGGACATCGTCCTCACGGACGAGTTCGACCCGCTCATCCTGGAGGAGCTGCGGGCCCGGCCCAAGGACGAGCCGTGGATGGACACCCTCCGGTACGTGATGCAGAAGGCCATCCGGCTCGGCCTCAAGGACGACCCCGAGATGTCCCGGCTGCGGACCCACCTGATGGTCCAGGTCCCGGCGGTGCGCTCGCGGATGATGGAGAGCATGTCGGTCACCGGCACCATGCTCTGCCAGGCCATCGGCGAGCGCACCGGCCGGGACCCGAACAGCCTGGAGGTGCGGGTCTACGCGATGGCGATCATCGGCGGCCTGATGGAGACGTCCCTGTACTGGGCGGAGAACGACCACCGGGACGACTTCAAGGACCTGGTGGACCGCACGATGGACGTCCTGGAACACGGCCTCTCCGCCGAAAACCCCTGAGGCCAGGGCTCTTGGGCGTGACATCCTGACCGGGTGAACGGACCGGAGATCCATGTCGCCTTCGCCCCCGAGCTGGGGATGTTCGTACCGCACGGGCGTCGTTCGGGAGCCACGGCGGTCGCCACCGACGGCTCCTCCACCCTCGGGCATGTCGTGGAGTCGCTCGGCGTCCCGCTGACCGAGGTCGGCGCCCTCGTCGTGGACGGCCGCGAGGTGCCCGTCTCGCACCTCCCGAGGGCCGGCGAGCGCGTCGACGTACGGGCGGTCGAGCGCCCGCAGCGCGTTCCCGGCGCCCCGCTCCGCTTCCTCCTCGACGTCCACCTCGGCACCCTCGCGCGCCGGCTGCGCCTCCTCGGGGTCGACGCGGCGTACGAGTCGACGGACATCGGCGACCCGGCCCTCGCCGCGCGCTCCGCCGCCGAGCGGCGCGTGATGCTCAGCCGCGACCGGGGGCTGCTGCGCCGCCGCGAGCTGTGGGCGGGCGCGTTCATCTACAGCACCCGGCCCGACGACCAACTCCGTGACGTGCTGGGCCGGTTCGCGCCCGAGCTGAGGCCCTGGACGCGCTGCACCGCCTGCAACGGCCTGCTCGAGGAGGCCACCAAGGAGCAGGTCGTGGACCAGCTGGAGGGCGGCACCGAGCGGTCCTACGACGTGTTCGCGCAGTGCCAGGAGTGCGGGCGCGCCTACTGGAAGGGCGCGCACCACGACAGCCTGGAGACCATCGTGGAGCGCGCCCTCACCGAGTTCGGAAGCCAGGACCTGCCCGGCGGACAGGCCCTGGACGCCTAGGGCCGCCTCAGATCCTTGGCTCCGCAGGCCAGCCCGTCCTTGTTCGGGTCGAGACCCAGCGGGTCGTCCTTGCCGTTGACCTTCAGACGGCCGTAGCCGTTCGTCTTCAGCCACCCGCAGCGCGAGGCCGTCGTCTTCTTGACGCCGTCCGGGAAGACGGTCGGCACACAGACGTTGATCGTGCCGTAGTGCCGGTCGCAGCCGGAGATCGTCGTGCTGACCTTCTGCGAGGTCCGCTTCTTGCCGCCCTTGGTGACCGTGCCCTCAAGGGAGTCGGCGAAGGAGTGGACGTGCGCCGAGGCGGTGTCCGTGGCCAGGGCGGCGGGGCCCTGGAGGTGCACCCACTTGGCGACCGAGGGCACCCCGTTGGCGTCGACCGCGAAGAGCATGTACCAACCGGGCGGGGCCATATTGGGGTTGCTCGTCACGTTCAGGTCGACGTTGTTGCCGTCCACCGACAGGGGCAGGTCCACGAAACGCTGGTTCGGGTCCGAGGAGTGCGTCACCGCGGCCGGGCGGATCAGCTCGGCCTTCACGATGGGCCGGTCGACCGTGATGCGCTGCGTGTCCCCGTACACCCACTCGTTGTCGATCACCGAGGTGATCGTCGGACGGGTGCCCTTGAGGAGGTAGGGCGGGGTGTAGATGGACACGTTGTGGTTCCAGGTGCCGTTGCCCGGGTTGTCACCGGTGGCCATCACCCGGCCGTCGGGCAGCAGGAACGCGGAGGAGTGGTAGCCACGCGCCTCGGGGTCGGCGGCCACCGGATCGAAGGTGGAGGTCGCCGGGTCGAACATCGACGCCTCGAACACCGGGTTGGCGCGGTTGTGCAGGCCACCGCCCGTCTCCAGCACCTTGCCGTCGGGCAGCAGCACCGCGGAGACGTACATCTTGCCCTGGTTGCCGGTCTCGGCGACCTTGCCGTTGCCGAGGTCGACCGTGCCCTGCGGGATCTGCGGGCCGACCGTGTACGCCGGGTTCGCGGCCTTCAGGTCGATGATGTCGGTGAGCCGGTTCGCCTCCGGGTTGGAGTCGATGTTGCCGCCGCCGACCGTCAGCACCTTCTGGTCCTGGGCCGGGGGCAGCAGCACGCTCGCGGACTGGTCGCGCTCGTCCTTGCTCCGGAGCCCGGGGACCGCCGTGACGGTGTTCGCGTCGTAGTCGTAGATCGCCGAACCCGTGCCGGGCGTGCCGTTGCCGAAGACGTGACTGCCCGAGTAGAAGAGCCGCCCGTCCTGCATCAGGATCATCGACGGGTACAGACCCCAGTACGACCAGGTCTGGTTGACCTGCGTGAACGGCAGCCACTGCTGCTGTGCCGCCGACCAGCGCTCGGCCGTCACCGACCCGGTGGAGTCCTCGCGCAGCCCGCCGAACGAGATCACGTCACCGTTGCCGAGCTCGGTGGCCGACGGGTACCAGTGGCCGTCGTTCAGGTCGTTCGTCTTGCTGTACGTCTCGGTGACCGGGTCGAAGATGTACGAGTCCTTGTACCCCTCGTAGCCGTGCCCGCCCGCGACCGGGAACGCCTTGTTGCCGCTCATCACCAGCACCCGCCCGTCGGCGAGCTGGACGTGACCCGAGCAGAACATGTCCTTCGGCGTGGGGATCACCTTGTACGTGCCCTTCACCGGGTCGTAGACCGCGCTGGTGAACGTGCCCGCGTCGAAGTTCTCCTCGCTGTTGCCGGACCCGGCGATCAGCAGCACCTTGCCGTTGTTGAGGACGACGGAGTGCATGGAGCGCACCGGGTTCTGCGTGGGCAGCACGTCCCAGCGGCCGTTCGCGCACTCGTCGGCGCCGGCGGTGCAGGTGGCCGGCGGGATCGGGTCGGAGACCTGTTCCATCGTGTAGTCGTCGGTGGTCGCCGAGCCGGTGCCGTATACCGAGACGCCCCAGGTGATGCGGTCGGTACCGGCCGGGACGGCGGGCGTACGGACGCTCGCCTGCGTCCAGCCCGCCGCCATGTCCAGCGTCTTCAGGTCGGTCCAGTACTGCCAGCCCGCCGTGGTGTCGTGCCTGAAGAGCGTGATCGCGGCGTCGGGCGTCGTCGTCCTGTACCAGAGGCCGAGGTCGTACTGCTTGCCCGCGGTGACCACCGGCGCGCAGCTCGCGGACTCCGTGATGAGGGCCTTGCGATCCCCGTCGACGCGCCGGGTCAGTGTGACCTTCATGGCCTTGGAGCCGGAGTGGGAATCGGCGACGGTGGAGAAGGTGAAGTCGTTGTCGCCCCAGCCGGACTTCTCCCAGCAGTACGGCATGCCGTCCGTGCCGTCGGTCTCGAAACCAGGGTTGGTGACGAGGTTGGCGGCGGAGGCGGGCTGGGGCGAGACGAGCAGCAGCCCGGCGGCCAGGCCCGCCACCGCCAGCAGTGAGGTTCTCCGTCTGGGTCGTGCGAGATGTTTCACGCGGCTCTCCTGGTTGTGTGACTCCCGCCCGCGGCCCCACTGCTGCGGCGCGGCAGATAGACGAGCGCCTCGGTGCCCACGAAGCGCAGGACGAAGGTCATCACCAGAGCCAGCGCGGTGGCGGACAGGGCACCCATCCCGAAGTGGCCGACGAACAGGGCGATCAGCGGAATGCGCAGCACCAGGTCGGCGTTGGCGAGCAGCGCGAACCGGCCCACCCGGTCCCACCAGCTGCGGTGCTTTCGGCGCGCGCGGAACAGCAGATGCTCGATGAGCAGGAAGTTCCAGGCGACGCCGAACTGGTTGGCGAGGATCTCGGCCGGTACGTAGTGCATGCCGGCGGCGGTGAGCGCGTACAGGCCGATCAGGTTCGGCAGGAAGCCGGTGGCGCCGATCAGACCGAAGACGACCATCCGGGCGACCGGCGAGGCGGTGCGCAGCCCGGCGAGGTGACGCAGGAACCGGAAGCCCTCCTGCGCGGTCGACTTGGACTCGCCCGCGAACCGGTCCTGGAAGACGAAGGGCACCTCGGTGACCTCGCGGGGGCGGCAGCGGACGGCGAGTTCGAGGAGGATCTTGTAGCCGAGCGGCTGCAGGACCTCGGCGGTGACCGCGCTGCGGCGGATCGCGAAGAAGCCGCTCATCGGATCGCTGATACCGCGCAGCCGGCGCGGGAAGAGCGTCTTGGCCAGCCAGGTCGCGCCGCGCGAGACGGCGATGCGGTAACCGCCCGCGAGGCCCTCACGGCTGCCGCCCTTGATGTACCGGCTGGCGACGACGAGCCCGGCGTTCGCCCGCTCACCGGTGGCGACCAACTCCGGTACCAGCGAGGGGGGATGCTGGCAGTCGCCGTCCATGACGACGATCCAGTCGGACCCGGCCGCCTTCATCCCCTCGACGACCGCGCCGCCGAGTCCGCCGACCGGCTCCTCCCGGTGCAGGACGGTCACCGGGAACGGGCAGTCCTTCGCCGCTTCGCGGATGACCTCGGGCGTGTCGTCCGTGGAGTCGTCGACGAAGACGACCTCGCAGGGCAGTCGCGCGGGCACCGACTCGGTGATCTGCTGGAGCAACTCCCGTACGTTCGCGGACTCGTTGAACGTCGGTACGACGATGGTGACGGCGCCCGGCTCGGGAACTTCGGCGGCGCGTACGGCGGGATCGCCGAGCTCCTCGGGGACGGTGCTCTCGAAGCTGCTCATCGACTGCCCCCGGACGTCGTCGTGGTCATGGTGTTTCCCGTGCTCTCGTCGATCTGCCGGATCTCGATCCGGTCGGCGCCCTCGCCGAAGGTGGCGACCGGCGTCGAATGCTCGATGGCCGCCTTGACGTTGGGCAGGTCGACCGCGTCACGCCGCACCGTCGGGGAGGCGACGACGTAGTCGATGTCCTTCCAGCCGCGCGGCATCGTCCTGGTCACCGCGGGGTCGAGGTCCGCCTTGTAGAACCAGATGACGCCGAGCCCGGGCCGGTAGCCGTCGTGGACCAGGTCGAGCCAGAGCGCGTCGTCGACCAGGACCCGGGTGTCCGCCGGGTCCTGGACCTCGGTCTTCAGCCAGGTGGCCGCCGCCCGGTAGGGGGCGTTGGCGTCGGCGGTCACGGCGGTGCGGTCGCCGTCGTACCAGTGCGGCAGCACATAGAGCGCGGCGACCGCCACGAGCGCGGCCGCCAACGCCCGCCGTCCCCAGGTGACGTACGGCTTCTCCTCGTCGCTCCGCCACCTGCGCAGCACCAGATGGGCGAGGCTGGCGGCGCCTCCGGCGAGGACCAGCGCGAGGAACGGCAGCGCCTGGATGATGTACATCGCGGGCAGATAGCCGCTCGGGCGCAGCGCCACCCCGGCGAGGATCGCCACCGTGAGGGCGGGTCCCGCGAGGGCGCGGGCGGTGACGGACCAGCGCCAGGTGGCCAGGAGCAGCAGCGCTCCGGCGAGGCCTCCGATGATCAGCACCCGGTCGTAGTAGAGCCAGGAGTGCAGCACGCCGTACGAGCCGGAGCCGGGGTCGAGGATGAAGCCGGAGCCGGGGCGGCTCATCTGGTACGTGATGCCGTCCCAGAGCGAGACATGGCCCGCGCCCGGGAACAGCTCGCCCTTGAGCAGGGCGAACAGCGGGTACGCGAGGCCGATCAGGACGCAGGCGGTGATGCCGCCGGTGAGCGCGAACTTGCGGGTGTCGCGGTGGCCGTGGCGCCACATGGTGACCAGGAGCGCGGGCAGGACGACGAGCATCGTCTCCTTGGTGAGCACGGCGGCCGCGGCCGCGATGCCCGCCCCGAAGTGGTGCCAGAGGTGCCGGCTCGGGGACGCGGCGAGGCAGAACGCGAGCAGCGTCCACATCACCGCGATGTTGTCGAGGAAGATCTCGCGCTGGAGCACCACCGACAGCGGGGAGAGCCCGAAGAGCACCATCGCGAGGCCCGCGGCCCAGCGCGGCAGCGAGAGACGGCGCGCGAGGACGTACAGCAGGACCGCGCTGGCGGCACTGACCACGAGCATCGCGACGCGCATCGAGCCGACCGTCATCAGCGAGGGGCTGATGTGGGCGGGGATCCAGGTCAGGGCGGCTATCTGGATCCAGCCCAGGGGCGGGTGGTCGTACCAGTACGTGTAGTGCGCGAGGCCCTTGCCCTGCTGCACGGCCCAGGCCTGGGCGAGATAGGTGCCCTCGTCGTCGCTGAGGGTCGGGTAGTCGGTGATGTTCCAGCCCTGCACGACGATGATCGCCAGCAGCAGGGCGCCGCACAGCAGCAGGTCGGCGCGCGAGGTGCGCAGCCGCCGGAGCGGCGGGTGGTCGTGGGCGATGTCGGGCGCGGCGGGTCGCGTCGCGGGGACCGTGGACGTGGTCACCGCGGGAAGTGTCGAGGTCACGCGGGAAGGTCCTCTCGGGACTTTCGGTGGTTCGGGATGTTCGGGCCCAGGGACTGCGGCACCACGGACTGCGGCACCAGGGCCTGTGTCACCACGGCCTGTGTCACCGGGGCATGCGGAACCAAGGCGTACGGAACTGGGGCCTGCCCGCCGGCAGGGGTGCCCGGCGGGTGGCTTCAGGTCCTATCGGGTTGCTTCGGCCTCGGTGAGGTGCGCGCCGACATGACTGGTCAACTCCCAGTCGTTGCGGCCCCTTTGCTCACGCCATACGGCACGGGCGGCCGCACCGGCGAGGAGCACCTGATAGAAGGGGCCACCGACCACGAGCTTCAGGTAGTGGACGAACCGGACGCGCAGCCCGTACTGCTTGCCGAAGTCGTGCAGTCCGACGAGCTCGAAGACGAAGGTGACCAGGGCGGTCACGGCCGGCAGGAAGGTGATGAAGGCGATCCCGACGGGCACGTCGAGGAAGAGCGCGATGGCCACGTTGAGCGGGATGACCACCCCGGAGACGGCCTGCAGATACGGCGTCATCAGCGTGTAGCGGGCGAGCAACCGCTGTCCGAAGCCGGGCAGTTGCTTCCAGTCCTTCTTGCGGTAGACCTGTAGGAAGCCCTGGTTCCACCGGGTGCGCTGTTTCATCAGCGACACCAGGCTGCCCGGGGTCTCCTCCCGGGTCACCATGTCGGAGTCGTAGGCGACGACGACCTTCTTGCCGACGCTGGAGAGCCGTACCCCCAGGTCGCAGTCCTCGGCAAGGCACTCGGGGTCCCAGCCGTCCGCTTCCCGCAGTACGTCCGTCCGTACGAAGACGGTGTTGCCGCCGAGCGGGATGAAACCTTTCTGCGCATGCAGGTGCAGCCGCGAGCGGAACCAGAAGAAGTACTCCAGGCAGTTGCGCAGGCTGTACCAGTTGGAGTGGAAGTTGATGAGCTGGACCCCGCCCTGGACGACGTCCGCACCCGTCGTGCGGAACGCGTGGTCGACATGGGCGAGCAGCTCCGGATGGACCTGGTCCTCGGCGTCGAAGACCCCGACGACGTCGCCGCGGCAGTGCGGCAGCGCCGTGTTCATGGCCTTCGGCTTGTTCTTCTTCTCGTGGTGGTCGACGACGACCCGCACCCGCCCGTCGCGGGCCGCGGCCTGCCGGGCGACCTCGGTGGTCTCCGGATCGTCGTGTCCGACGATGACGATGATCTCGAAGTCGGTGTGGCTCGATTCCAGCAGTCGCTGGATGGTGTGGTCGAGCACGGCCTGTTCGTGGCGGGCCGGCAGCAGCAGCGAGAACGCCAGCCGGTCATCGCCGTCCGGTCTGCTGAACCGGGTGGACGCCAGCACCTCGGGCGTGCGCCACGCGTGCATCTGCCACCAGAGCGTGAACGCCGCCATCCAGAACAGGGCCAGTGAAACGGCAGCAATAAAGACAGACGTGAGCAACAGATCCCCCCAGATCCCCAAACCCCCAGTCGCGACGATGTGTCACATCCGCCGCGTCACGATCCAGAGGCTATGGGCGATCTGTGAAGCGCACGGGCTGTTCTGGTGAAGAGCGTGTTTCATCACAGTCGGATCATTTGCTGAACGATTCGGACACCGGTCGCGTTTCAGCCAGTTGACGAGCAGTCCGATGATGCGTGTTTCAGCTGTTCAGAGCCGTTCGGAGCCGGTCGGGATCGGTCGTCGGAGCGTCACAAGTGAAGTTGCGGCAGACATACGCGGCGGGTTCGCCCCGCACGAGGGGGCGGTCGGCGAGGAGCGGCAGCTCGTCACTCTCCGGAGTCCCCACGGCGACCACGGCGCCCGGCGCGGTACCGAGCAGGGCCGTCCGGTGCAGGGCTTTTGTCTGGGGATGCCCCTCCGGTCCCACGACCGCGACCTCACGCGGACCGTCGAGCAGCGCCTCCGCCACCGCGAGCCCCCAGCCGATGAAACGGGGAGCGCGCGGCCCGAGCGCCTTCACCACGCCCAACGCCCTCTCGGCGGCGGTCCGATGGGGCTCGGCGCCGGTCTGGGCGGCATAGCTGAGCAGGGCACCGGCCGCCGCGCTCCAGCCGGAGGGCGTGGCGTTGTCGGTGGGGTCCTGGGGCCGGCGGATGAGCCGCTCGGCGTCGGCCGCGGTGTCGTACAGCGCACCGGACTCGGGATCGGTGAACTGCGTGATCACCTGGTCCAGCAGGAACCCGGCGAATTCCAGCCACACCCCTTCCCCGGTGACGGAGGCCAGCGCGAGGAACCCCTCGGCGACGTCCGCGTAGTCCTCCAGCACACCCGCGTTGGCCCCGGCCTGCCCGTCCTTGCTGGTACGGGACAGTCGCGCCCGGTCGTCCAGGTGCACCCGTACGAGGAGATCCGCGGCGGCGATCGCGGCGTCCACGAGGTCGGGGCGGTCGAAGTAGGCGCCGGTCTCCGCGAGGGCGGCGACGGCGAGCCCGTTCCAGGCGGCGACGATCTTGTCGTCGCGCCCGGGAGCGGGCCGCTCGGCGCGCGCGGCGAGCAGCCGGCGGCGCATGCCGGCCACCTTCTCCGCGTCGGACAACTCGTCCCGCTGCGGCAGTTGCAGCACGGAGGAACCCTCCTCGAAGGTCCCCTCCTCCGTCACCCCGAAGTACCGTGCCGCGAGTTCGCCGTCCTCCGCGCCGAGAACCTCACGGAGCTGCCGCGGGGTCCACACGTAGTACGCACCCTCGACGTGCTTCCCCGTGCCGTCGTCACTGTCGGCGTCGAGCGCGGAGGCGAACCCGCCTTCGTTCGTGCGGAGTTCGCCCACCATGAAGTCGGCGGTCTCCAGGGCGACGCGACGGGCGAGCTCCGAGCCGGTGGTGCGCCAGAGATGCGCATAGACCCTGCACAAAAGCGCATTGTCGTACAACATCTTCTCGAAGTGGGGCACAACCCACTCGCGATCCACGGAGTACCGCGCGAACCCCCCACCCAACTGGTCGTAGATCCCGCCCCGCGCCATCCGCTCACAGGTGTCCTGCGCCATCTGGAGAGCACCCTCGGATCCGGTCCGCGCGTGGTGCCGCAGCAGGAACTCGATCACCATGGACGGCGGGAACTTGGGCGCGCCACCGAAGCCGCCGCGCGAGGCGTCGTACTCCCGGGTGAGCCCGAGCAGCGCCCCGGCCAGATCCTCCTCGCCGGGCACCTCGCCGCCCCCGAAGCTCATCTCCCGCTCACCGAGATCCCGCACGATCTTCCCCGCGACCTCGGCGACCTCGCCCCGGCGATCGGCCCAGGCCCCGCGCACCCCCTCCAGCACCTGCCGGAACGACGGCATCCCGTGCCGGGGCGCGGGCGGAAAATACGTCCCGAAATAGAAGGGCTCCGCATCCTGCGTGAGGAACACGGTCATGGGCCACCCACCCTGCCCCGTGGCCGCCTGCACCGCCTCCATGTAGACGGCGTCGACGTCGGGCCGCTCCTCGCGGTCGACCTTGACGCTGACGAAGTGCTCGTTGAGGTAGTCGGCGGTCGCCTCGTCCTCGAATGACTCGTTTGCCATGACATGACACCAGTGACAGCTGCTGTACCCGACGCTGAGCAGCACGGGCACACCCCGCTTGCGCGCCTCCTCGAAGGCCTCGGCCGACCAGGGCCACCAGTCGACGGGGTTGTCGGCGTGCTGGAGCAGATACGGGGACGTCTCATGGGCCAGTCGGTTCGGCATGGGTCCATCCTGCCGCAGTCCCCGGCCGCTGACGCGTCGGGCGCAGCCGCCCATTGATCGCGTCGCCCCCTCGCGCTCACGCCCCCCACCAAGGACACTTGAACGCAAGCGAGTTGCCGCCGGAGGGGGACGTGACATGCGGGAAGGCCATCGGGCGGAGGCCGAGCGGCTGTTGACCCGGGCCGTGGAGGAAGAGGTACGGCGCTCGGGCGGGCGCGGCGACGGGGCCGTGCTGCTGTCGCGGGCCCGGCCCGCGCTCGACACCATGGCGCAGGCCGCCGCCGAGGAGTACGGGGCGTACACCCGGGCGCTGGACGAGGCGGAGGCCGGCCGGCTGACGTTCGGACAGCGGTACGCCCGGGAGGGCGCCGGAACTCCCCTGCTGGTGGCGGCGGTTGCCGCCGTCGCGGCCTGCGCGGCGGACCTGGCGCTGGGCACGGGCGCCGGAACGGCCGTCGGCGCGGGGGCGACCGTCGCCGTGGTGGGCGCGGCGGCCACCGTGCTCAAGGTGACCGCCTCGCACGTACCGGCCGCGAGCCGCCGGGCGGGAGCCCTGGGCCAGCCGGGCGGCCCCGAGCAGTTGCGGCTCCAGTGGCTGACCGCGCTGGAGGTACGGGGCATCCGGCCGTTCCTCGATCAGCAGCGGGTGCTCAGCGCCTCCGCGGGAGCCAAGCAGGGTGCGCCCCAGCTGCGGCGCACCGACAAGAGTGCCGCCGCGCGCAGACGCAACGTACTGGAGCAGTCGTTCGGGCAGCTTCCCGAGCCGGCCGGCCCGTTCACGGGGCGCCGGACCGAGCTGTCCCGGGTCGCGCAGTGGGTGCAGGCGGCCCGCGCCAGCACCGAGACGAAGCCGACCGTCGTCGTCCTGCACGGCGCCCCGGGCTCAGGCCGCAGCACCCTCGCCATCCGGGCGGCGCACAGCCTGAAGGACCAGTTCCGCGGCGCGTGCGTGGTGGACCTGCGCGGCGACAGCACCGAGGAGCCGCCCCTCACCACCCGCGACGCCATGCTCCACCTCCTCAACCGGCTCGGCGCACCCCGCGAGCAGCTCCTCTTCCGTGAGCGTTCCTCGCAGGACCAGCAGGTCAGGCGCCTCGGCGAGCTGTACCACCAGCACCTGACGGGCCTGCCGGTCACGATCGTCCTCGACGACGCGAGCGACGCCGAGCAGGTCCGCGCCCTGGTCCCCGAGCGCTCGGACAGCCTGGTCCTGGTCACGGCCCGCAAACCGCTCGACCTGCCCGCCGACCTTCCCGCCTGGGTGCACCAGCTCCCGGTCGACGCCCTGGACGCGGCGGGCGCCGAGGAACTGCTGAGCGCGGCGGCACAGGAGAAGCCGGACCCGTACGACGCCGAAGCCTCCGACCAGGTACGGGAGCTGTGCGGCAGCCTCCCCCTCGCCCTGCGCATCGCGGGTTCCTCCCTCGGCCCGCGCACCCCGCGCCAACTGGCCTCCGACCTCGGCGCGTACGGCCCCGTGGAGCCGGTCGAGCGGGTCCTGTGGCTGCGCTACACCGACCAGACCGACACGGCCAGACGCCTGCTGCGCCGGCTGGCGCTGGCCGGGCGGGCCTCGCTCGGCGCCGCCGCCGCTGCCTCCCTGCTGGCGACGGACGAACAGGAGGCCACCCGCCACCTGACCGCGCTCGCACAGGCGGGCCTCATCGACCACGTCCGCGGCAGCCGCTACCGGCTGCACGACCTCGTCCGGGGCTTCGCCCAGGCACGGCTGCTCGACGAGGAGGAGCCGTCCGAGCGGACGGCGGCCCAGGAGCGCCTGATCGTGAACTACGCGGAGCTGGCCGACTCGGTGATCCGCCTGGTCGACGGCAAGACCTCGACGCGAGCTGATCAGTTCGGGCCGCACGGCTTCACGTCCCTCGACGCGGCCCTGCGCTGGCTCGACGACGAGTCGAGCTTCATCACGGCCGCCCTGCGCCACGCGGAAGGCGTGAACCAAGCGGCCGTGCTGAACCTCCTCGGCGCCCTGTGCGACTACTGCCTGCTGCGCGGCGACCTCTACCGCCTGGGCGAGATCAGCGAGTTGACGCAGGCCGTCGACCAGGGCCTGCTGGTGCGCTCGGTGCAGTGGCGCACCGGTATCGCGGCCCGCCAGCTCGGCGAGCTGGACAAGGCCCACACCACCCTGTCGTCCGTGGTGAACCTCTACTTCGAGGCGCACCACGACGCGGGCGCGGCCCGGGCCCTGGGCTCCCTCGGCATCACCCTCCACCACCAGGGCAACCTCACCGAGGCGGCCGCCAAGCTCCAGGAGGCCATGGACCTACAGGCCTCCCCCGAGCTGGCGACGGACCGCGCGTGGACGATGCACGCGCTGGCCGCCGTGGAGCGCGACCGGGGCCATCCCGCCCTCGCCCTGAACCTGCTCACCGAGGCCCTGGTCCTGCACCGCGCGGGCGAGTCCGTGCACGGCGAGGCGTGGGCCCACTTCCAGCTCGGCCAGCTGGGTCTGCGGATGGGCGACGTTCCGCGCGCCGAACGGGAGTTGCGTGACGCCCTCGACCTGTACGGCCGTACGCGCGACGCCCGCGGCGAGGCCTGGGCCCTGACCCAGCTGGCCCGCGCCCGCCTCGTCGACGGCGACCCGTCCACCGCGGCCGAGGGCCTGCGCCAGGCGGCCTCCCGGCACCGGGAGAACGAGGACGCGCGCGGCGAGGCATGGACGATCTACTACCTGGGCCAGTCCCTGGAGGAGACCGGCAACCTGGACCAGGCGGTCCGTGAACTGGAACGCTCCCGCACGATGTTCTCGCGGATCCGGGACGTGTACGGGCTCGCCTGCGCCCGCCACCACTCGGCGCGCGTCACCCGCGACCAACGGGCCGCCCAGACCGGCTCCCTGCGCAACTCGGGCTTCGCCCGCCAGCTCCTGGTGGACGCGCGCGCCGACTTCCAGCGCATCGGCGTGGCCCACGGCGAGGCGTGGACCTGCCTGGAGCTGGCGGTGGTCGACGCCGGGAACGCCCGTACGCCGGGGGCCCTCGCCCTGTGCGACGAGGCGGCCGGCCTGTTCGCCTCGTACGGGGACCGGCGCGGGGAGGACTGGGCCAGGTTCCTGAGGTGCACCCTTCTGCCGTACGGCTCCCCGGGCGGCCTCGAAGTGGGCAGCGCCGTCGCCCAGGAGGAACTGGCGCAGCTCTCCCGCACCGGTCACCCGCTCCGCGACGGAAAGCTCGACGACTACGTGGAGGCCTACCAACTCTTGCTGGAACGGGGGGTCGACCTGGACGCGGGATGGCAGGCTTGGCGCCTGGGAATGGTGCCGAGCCGGCACGCCCGGGAGGTCATGGGGGTGGCGGTGACCACGGCGCGCTAGCTCGGTGGGGATGTTCGGGTACGAGGGGGACTTCCGTGTCGTTCGTCGGGCACACACGCGACCTCGCCGCGGCACGGCGGGAGTTGAAGAGCAGACGGCTCCTGGTGGTGAGCGGCGCACCCGGCCCGGACCGGTCCGCGTTCCTCGACGCGGTGGCACGGGAGGTCGCGGACGAGGCGGGACTTCCGGTGTACTGCTTACGGGGGGCGGACGCCGGGGAGCGGTCGGGGGAGGCCGGGCGGACGCCGGGCGAGGCGGCGGACGCGGTCGTCGAGGCCTGCCGGGGCGGGTTCGTCGTACATCCCTGCGTCGTGGTGGT
Organism: Streptomyces sp. NPDC107454; assembly: GCF_055582885.1. NCBI lineage: Bacteria > Bacillati > Actinomycetota > Actinomycetes > Kitasatosporales > Streptomycetaceae > Streptomyces > Streptomyces sp. NPDC107454. The sequence goes on from NZ_JBVJPA010000008.1 coordinate 490,995, forward strand.
GGACGGAGTCCCCGCGGGAGCGGCGGACGGGTCCCTTCTCGCCGATCTGGTCAGTTCCTTCGCCGGGTCGGGGTCCTTCCTCCTGGTGGGCTCGACCCTTCCGGTGGGCTCGACGGACGCCCGGGAGGACGCCGCTCCACCGTCGCCCCGCGCCCCCGACGACCACACGGTCCTCCTCGAACGGGCTGTCATCGCTCGCCGTAGGGGCCGCCTCGGCGAGGCCGAGCGGCACCTCTCCGGCCTCCCCTCAGACCGGTGCGCCGACGGCTGGGCGCTGCTCACCCGGGCGGCCGTCCACTGCGACCGGGGTGATCCGCGCGCGGCCGGACCGCTGCTGAGGCGGGCCGTGGAGGCCCACCAGGTCGCGGGCGACCGGCGCGGCGAGGGGTGGGCGGTCTTCCTGTACGGGCGGATGTGCCGATTACGCGGCCGGAACGAGGACGCGCGGAGGCTGCTGCGCGCCGCGCGGGAGACGTTCCGGGCGGTCGGTGAGGCGCCGGGCGAGGCGTGGGCGGGCGGCGAACTCGCGCGGCTGGCCACTCGGTCGGGCGCCCCGGACCCGGACGCCCTCGCCGAGGCGCGTCGGCTGCACGAGCGCGCGGGCGACCGGCGCGGCGCCGCGTGGGCGCACCTGTGGTGGACCGTGGCACGGGCGGACGAGCCCGGCTTTCCCTGGCAGAAGGAGTTCACGGACGTCCAGGACAGCTTCCATGAGGTCTCCGACCGGCTCGGGACGGCATGGACACTGCACCACCACGCGCTGACCCTGGCCCGCACGGACGGGACGGACGGCGTGGACGGGACTGGCGGGACTGGCGGGACCGGCGGGACGGACGAGCGTCGGCGCGAGGCCGACCGGTTGTTCGAGGGAGCCTTGGCGCTCTTCGAGGAGGCGGACTGCCCGCACGGGCGGGCCTGGACCATGCTCGAGTACGCGCTCCGCTCCCCCGCCCACCGCTTCCTGAACGGCGAGTGGGCGGCCGAGATCCGCCATGTGTTCCATGGGATCGGTGACGAGGCGGGCGAGGCCTGGGTGGACCTCGCCGAAGCCGGACCGCCCCCGGGCGGCGAGCCGCCGTACGAACTGGCCTGCCGCTACCCCGCCGCCCTGCTGGGCACGCTCGGATGGACCGAGGCCGGCGAACCGCTGATCCCGCGCGCCGCCCGCGACACCCAGCCCGAACCGCGACCCGGCTTCCCACGCCCGGGTGACCGCGACCGCCCCGGCGAGTCCACGGCCCACGTCCGGCTGACCCTTCTCGACGACGTACCCGTCCCGGACGTGCCCGCCCGTATCGCCCTCGAAGTCGTACCCGGACCCGGGCACCCGTGGTCCACCGCCCCGCTCCCTCCGCTCACGGCCCGCGCGACCTCCCTCGGCCACGCGGAGATCGACCCCGCGCACGGCGTCCCCGCCGACGGGGCGGAGTTCCGCTTCACCCCGCACCGCCCCGGCTCGCACCGGCTGCGTTTCACCGTCGAGGACCCCGCCACCGGGACCGTCCTCCAGCAGGTCGAGGCCGAGATCGACGTCGTCCCGTCCGATCCGGGGCCGCACCGGCCCACCGCGCCCGCGCCCCGCCCGTCCGCGCGGAGGGCCTGAGCCCGATGGCCCGCGAACTTCTCAGCCAGGTCGTCCAGGACCCGAGCCGCGGCTTCACCCGCCGCCCGGCCCCCACCGTCCGTCACCCGGACCTGGTCCTCGCCCTCGACGCCCACGCCGACGACCACATCCGGGCCCGGATGTACGGCCCGTGCGCGCCCCCGTCCGCGACCGAGCACGCGCTGCGGCTGAATGTGAAGCCGGCCGCCGTCACCGCCGCCGCGGCGCATCTGCGGGCGCTGTGGAAACGGGAGCTGGTCGACTTCCAGCCCGTCGACGAGCGCGGGATCCCGGTCGGGGGCCGCCCCCACTTCCCGTACGCCACCTGCCCGGATCTCACCGCCGAGCCCCGCCAGGAACTGCGCGGGATCCTCGACGAGCTCGCCCGCCAGGGCTCCCATCTGCTGTACGGGGAGCTGCTCGGCGACGGCGGCCTGGGCACCCGGCGCTTCGGCGAGATCCTGACCGACGCGCTGAGCCGCGAGGAGCCGTTGCGCATCCGCGTCGACTCCGACCTGTTCCTGCCCTGGCCGATGCTCGCGCTGCCCGAGGACACCGCGAACGGGCCCGGCGGCCCCGGCGGCGACGCCTTCCTGCGTTTCCTCGGCTACCGGCACCAGATCGAGCAGACCGGCGGCCACCACCCGCGCTTCCCGGTCCCTGCCGGTGACGAGCACGAGGCCCCGCTGCCGCCCTTGTCACCGGTGGTGAGCCTGAATCACGACAAGGGCATCGACCCGCAGGGCGTCACCCGGGCCGCCGAGGTCGACCGCGCCCTCGCCACCGGCACCGTCCGCGTCGAACGCGCCCTGCGCGACGAACTGCTGTGCGCCCTGCGCTCCGGCGGGCTCGACGAGCAGCTGATGTACTTCTGGTGCCACGGGCACTTCAGACCCGTCGCCGACGACAGCGCCCCCCTGTTCGTCCTTCGGCTGAGCGACGGCAAGGACATCGATGTCCGTACGGTCCTCGCCGAGCGCGGCCCCTCCGGCCCCCTGCTCACACAGCGCCCCTTGGTGTTCCTCAACGCCGGTTACGCCGGGCTGCCCGCCACCGCCGAGCCGGCACGCCTGGGCGGCGCGCTCATCGAGGCGGGCGCGGGCGGGGTGCTGGGGCCGCAGATCGAGATGCCGCAGCTGTTCGCCGCCGAGTACGCCCATGCGTACGTCACCCGCTATCTCGGCGGCCGGGAGACCGCGGGCGAGATCGCCCACGGGCTCGCCCGGCACTTCGCCGACGCGTGGAGCAACCCGCTCGGCTTCGCGTACGCGCTGCAGTGCGGCATGGACAACAGGCTGGAGCGGGCGACGGTGTGACCGCGGCGAGCCACGGTACGACCACACCAAGGGCCGCCCCCGCGCGCACAGGGCCCCTTCGTACGGAGGGACCCCTTCGCACGAGAGGACGGTGCCGAGGGTGAGGATGCGCACTCCGGCCACCCGTGGCCGGAGTGCGCACATCAGGCTCAGCCCTTCGCGGGCGAGGCCTTCCCGCCGGGACCGGCACCGGAGCCGCCGCCCTTGCCGGAGGCCACGGCGCCCTTCTCGGACTTCTCCGGGTCCTCCTCGAAGGTGACCTTCCCCATGTGCCGGTTCATGGACTTCATCAGGCCCCACACCGCCAGGGCCAGCGCCGCGAAGACGATGAAACCGAGGACTCCGGGGGTGACCTTGTTCTCGTCGACCTCCTTGGCGAGGGGAACGAGGTGCGTCAGTGCCAGGCTTGCGCTCATATCAGGCATTGTGGCGGATGCCCGCGAAGAGGTCGTCCTCGGGGAGGGAAGTGTCGACCAGAGAGGTGGCGAGCTCGTACTCCTCGGTCGGCCAGACCTCCTTCTGGATCTCCATCGGGACCTTGAACCAGCCGCCGTCGGGGTCGATCTGCGTGGCGTGCGCGATCAGCGCCTTGTCACGGATCTCGAAGAAGTCCGCGCACGGAACGTGCGTGGTCAGCGTGCGCTCGGCGCGCTCGAACTCGCTCCACCGCTTCAGCCAGTCCCCGTACGGCGACTCCAGACCGCGCTCGAGCAGCGCACTGTGCAGCGCCTCGGTGCGCGGGCGGTTGAAGCCCTGGTTGTAGTAGAGCTTCTGCGGCTGGAACGCCGGGCCGTACTCGGACTCCGGGTACTTCTCGGTGTCCGTCGCCCCCTCGAACGCCACCATCGAGATCTTGTGGGTCATGATGTGGTCGGGGTGCGGATAACCACCGTTCTCGTCGTACGTGGTGATCACCTGCGGGCGGAACGAGCGGATCTGCCGGACCAGCTCTCCGGCCGCCTTGTCCACGTCCTCGAGCGCGAAGCAGCCCTCGGGGAGCGGCGGCAGCGGGTCGCCCTCCGGCAGGCCGGAGTCCACGAATCCGAGCCACTCCTGCTTGATGCCGAGGATCTCGCGAGCCTCGTCCATCTCCTTCTTGCGCACCTCGTGGATGTGCTCCTCGATGTACTGGTCGCCCTGGAGCTTCGGGTTGAGGATGGAGCCGCGCTCCCCGCCCGTGCAGGTCACGACCAGCACGTCCACCCCCTCGGACACGTACTTCGCCATGGTGGCCGCGCCCTTGCTCGACTCGTCGTCGGGGTGGGCGTGCACGGCCATCAGTCGCAGCTGGTCAGTCAAGACTCGATCCTCAGTAAGTCGGCCGGTGAGGCCAGTCGGCAAGTCGGCGCCCGGCGTGTTTCGGCGTCCTGGGCGGCTTCTATAGTGACGGAATCGGGGGACGAATAATTCCGGGACCCCGTCCCCGAGAGGACGATCATGAGCACGGCGAGCACCCAGCTGCCCGAGGGCCGGTACGGCCGCTCCGAGGACGAGCGCGCGGACCGGAAACTCAAGGTCATCGGCAGTGTGCTGGGCGTGGCGCTGCTCGCCCTGATGGGCTGGTTCGCGTACTACTACGTCTTCTCGAGCAAGATCAGCGCCGAGGTGATCACCTTCAAGGCCGTCTCGGACAACGCGGTCGAGGTGCACCTGGAGGTGCGCAAGGACGCGGCCGCCCACGGCTACTGCACGCTGCGCTCGCAGGCCGACGACGGCAGCGAGGTGGGCCGCGCGGACTTCCGCTTCGACCAGGACTCCTCCCGTATCGACAAGGTCATCACGCTCCGTACCACCTCCCGCGGCGGCACGGCGGAGCTGCTCGGCTGCCACGCCGACTGACACCACCCGCTGTCGCCCCCCTTACACCGCCCGCCACCTCCGGCAGCACCCGTGGCACCTACGCGCTGACCTGCGTTGACGTAATTCTGATGTCTTATGTCCTCCCCCTTCTGCCCGGGAATTGTTAGGCTCGTGGTTTCGCCCACCCGTGAAAGCACATTCTTCTGGGTAGGGCGATGCTTTGTATTCCCAGTACCTACGAGGAGCACCTGTGACCCAGACCAGCGAGAACGTCACCTGGCTGACCCAGGAGGCGTACAACCAGCTCAGGGCCGAGCTGGACTACCTGTCTGGTCCTGCGCGCACGGAGATCGCCGCCAAGATCGCGGCCGCGCGCGAGGAGGGCGACCTGCGCGAGAACGGCGGGTACCACGCGGCCAAGGAAGAGCAGGGCAAGCAGGAGCTCCGTGTGCGCCAGCTGACCCAGCTCCTGGAGAACGCCAAGGTGGGCGAGGCCCCCGCCGCGGACGGCATGGTCGCCCCCGGCATGGTCGTCACCATCGCCTTCGACGGCGACGAGGACGACACGCTGGACTTCCTGCTCGCCTCGCGCGAGTACGCCAGCGCCGACATCGAGACCTACTCGCCCCAGTCCCCCCTGGGCTCCGGCGTGAACGGCAAGAAGATCGGCGAGGACGCCCAGTACGAGCTGCCCAACGGCAAGCTCGCCTCGGTGAAGATCCTCAAGGCCGAGCCCTACAAGGGCTGAGCCGGGACCGACCCCTACGACGATGCCCCCGGCCACGCCGGGGGCATCGCTGTGTCTCGCCGGAGGAGACCTCACCTCCCGAGGACAGATCCCGAAAGCCGCAGGAAGATGGAACGGGAACTCGCCCAGTCGGTCGTCGTCCCGTTCTCGGGCAGCCGCTTCCCCGGGGCCGTGCCGAGGCGTTCGGCGTTCACGACAGTCCCCCGGCCGGCCGCACAGGCAGTCGGGTCACCCACTCTCACCAAGCCTTGCTCAACTCGATCGCCGACCTGCCCCACCCACCAGGAGGTCATCATGGGCAAAGTTCTCGGTGACGTGCTGGGGCTTGCGGCCGGCGTCGCGATCAGCCCGCTCCCGATCATCGCCATCATCCTCATACTCGCCACGCCTCGGGGACGCCTGAACGGCCCCCTCTTCACCATCGGCTGGATCCTGGGCCTCTCGGCACTGGGCGCGGTGATGCTGGCCATCGCTTCCCCCGCAGGTGCCTCCGCCCACAATCAACCGGCCACCTGGGTGGGAGCCCTCAAGCTCGCTCTGGGCGTACTCCTCGTCCTCTTCGGCGCCCGGCAATGGCACCGGCGCCCGAAGGATCCCTCGCAGGCCCAGCTGCCGAAGTGGATGGGCGCGATCGACCGCCTCACGCCGGTCAAGGTCTTCGGACTCGGACTGGCCTTGGCCGCGCTCAACGCCAAGAACGCCCCGCTGACGATCGCCGCGGCCGCCGCGATCGGCTCGGCCGGACTGCCGGTCGGGCAGCAGATCGCATCGCTGGCCATCTTCGTCCTGATCGCCACCCTCGGCCTGCTGGCCCCACTGGGAGTCTTCCTGCTCGGGGGAGAGCGAGCGAGAACGACGCTCGGCGGTTGGAAGGACTGGGCGGCCCAGCACAATGTCGCCGTGATGGCGGCCCTGTTCTTCGTTATCGGGCTGAAGCTGCTCGGAGACGGCATCTCCGTCCTCACCTCCTGACAGGCAACGCCAGAGGCCCCGGCGTCTGCCGGGGCCTCTGGTCGATCCTTGCCTGAAGCGTGATCAAGCATCTGCCCGGCGGTACTTGCGCACCGCGAGCGTTCGGAACACCACGACGATCACCACGGACCACAGCAGCGATGCCAACGCCGGGTGCTGCATGGGCCAGGCGTCCGGCACCGGATAGCCCGCCGGGAGGTTGCCGAAGAGCTGGCGGCAGGCCTGCACGGTGGCGCTGAAGGGGTTCCAGTTCGCGATGGTCCGCAAGAACGCGGGCATGTTCTCCGACGGCACGAACGCGTTCGAGATGAACGTCAGCGGGAACAGCCAGATCAGTCCGCCGGAGGTGGCCGCCTCGGGGGTGCGTACGGACAGGCCGATCAGCGCGCCGATCCACGAGAACGCGTAGCCGAGCAGGAGCAGCAGGCCGAATCCGGCCAGCACCTTGCCGAAGTTCTCGTGCGTGCGCCAGCCGACCAGGACGGCGACGATCGCGAGGACCACCAGGGTGAGGGCCGTCTGCACCAGGTCGGCGAGGGTCCGGCCGGTCAGGACCGCGCCGCGCGCCATGGGCAGCGAGCGGAACCGGTCGATGAGGCCCTTGTGCATGTCGTCGGCGATGCCCGCTCCGGCGCCCGCGGTGGCGAACGTGACGGTCTGCGCGAAGATGCCGGCCATCAGGAACTCGCGGTATCCGGAGGGGCTGAGGCCCGCACCCGGGACGTTGATCGAGCCGCCGAACACATAGCTGAACAGCACGACGAACATAATGGGCTGGATCAGCCCAAAAATGACCATCTCGGGAATCCTGGTCATGCGGATCACGTTCCGCCGGGCGATGACCAGGGAGTCGCGCACGGACTGCACGATGGCGCCCTGGGGGGCCGCCGCGGGGACGGCGTCTGTCACGGCACTCACTTCGTGGCCTCCGTCTGCGCGGTTTCCGCCTGCGCGGTTTCCGTCTGCGCGGTCTCGTTCTTCGCCGGGTCCTTCGCGGGGTCCTTCTTCGCCGGGTCCTTCTTCGGCTTGCGGCCCCTCGCGTCCCCCGCCACCCCGTTCTCCTCGTCCTTCATCTCGGCGACGTGGCCGGTCAGGGAGAGGAAGACGTCGTCGAGCGTGGGCCTGCGCAGCCCGATGTCGTCGATCTCGATGCCGCGGCTGTCCAGCTCGCGGATGACCTCCGCGAGGAGCTTCGCGCCGCCGGTGACGGGCACGGTGAGCTTGCGGGTGTGCTCCTCGACGGTCGTCTCGCCCTTGCCGAAGCCGCGGAGCACCTCCGAGGCCGTCGCTATGTGCTCACGCTCGTGCACGACGACCTCGACGCGCTCGCCGCCGGTCTGCGCCTTGAGCTGGTCGGCGGTACCGCGGGCGATCACACGGCCGTGGTCGACCACACAGATGTCGTGCGCGAGGTGGTCGGCCTCTTCCAGGTACTGCGTGGTCAGCAGCAGGGTCGTACCGCCGGAGACCAGCTGCTTGATGACCTCCCACAGCTGCTGCCGATTGCGCGGGTCGAGGCCGGTCGTCGGCTCATCCATGAACATCACCGGCGGTGAGACGACCAGCGCGGCGGCCAGGTCGAGCCGGCGGCGCATACCGCCCGAGTACGTCTTCGCGGGGCGGTCGGCGGCCTCCGTCAGGTTGAACTGCTCGAGGAGCTCGGTCGCGCGGACCTTCGCGGCCTTCGCCCTCATCTGGTAGAGCTGGCCGACCATCTGGAGGTTCTCGCGGCCGGTCAGGTACTCGTCGACGGCCGCGAACTGTCCGGAGAGGCCGACCCTGCGCCGTACCGCGTCGGGGTGCTTGAGCACGTCGACGCCCGCGACGACGGCCTTGCCGCTGTCGGGGCGCAGGAGGGTCGTCAGACAGCGGACGGCAGTCGTCTTGCCCGCGCCGTTCGGTCCCAGCAGGCCCAGGACGGTACCTTCCGGGACATCGAGATCGACGCCGTCCAGAGCCCTTACGTCACCGAAGGTCTTCACCAGGCCTTCGGCATAGATGGCGCCTGGCATGTGAGTTCTCCACGTCGTTGGGGAATTTTCACGGTAACTTCTTACCTTTGCCCGTCTCGTCCCGCCTCACAGACTGCGGCGAGCGCAGTGAGAGGCCGGGCGAGGACCGGGCACGCCACACCGTAACGCGATGTATCGCGTTACTCAACACATTTTTCCGAGGTTCGAGGACAGGGGCCCTGACCTCGGACGATGGATGTCAGTCGATCAGTCGATGACCGTGTAGCCCGCCTCGCGCAGGGCGCGGCCGACCTCGGCGCAGTGCTCCGGACCCTTCGTCTCCAGGTGCAGCTCGACCTCCACCTCCGTGAGCCCGAGCCGGGGATCGGTCCGTACGTGGCTCACATCGAGGACGTTAGCGTCCGCCACTGACAACACCCCCAGAAGTGTGGCCAGAGCACCGGGACGGTCCGTCAGCCGCAGCGTGACCGCGAGGTAGCGGCCGCTCGCGGCCATGCCGTGGCGCAGGATGCGCTGCATCAGCAGCGGGTCCACATTGCCGCCCGACAGCAGCGCGACGACCGGGCCCTCGAAGGTCCCGGGCTCGCTCAGCAACGCCGCGACCGGGCTCGCGCCCGCCGGTTCGACGACCAGCTTGGCCCGCTCCAGACAGAGCAGCAGCGCGCTCGACAGATGGCTCTCCGACACCGTGCGGACCTCGTCCACCAGCTCCTCGACGATCCGGAACGGCACGTCGCCGGGCCGTCCGACCTTGATGCCGTCGGCCATCGTCGCCGGGTTGTCGATCGACACCGGGCGCCCCGCCGCCAGCGAGAGCGGATACGCCGCCGCGCCCGCCGCCTGCACTCCGATGATCCGCACATCGGGGCGCATCGCCTTCACCGCGACCGCGACGCCCGCGGCCAGCCCCCCGCCGCCGATCCCGACGACGATCGTGCGCACCTCCGGGCACTGCTCCAGGATCTCCAGGCCGACCGTTCCCTGACCCGCGATGATGTCGGGGTGGTCGAAGGGGTGGATGAACACCGCGCCCGTCTCGGCCGCGTACTCCTGCGCCGCGGCCAGCGTCTCGTCGACCACTTGACCGTGCAGCCTCACCTCGGCGCCGTAGTCGCGGGTGGCCGCGACCTTCGGCAGCGGGGCGCCGGTCGGCATGAAGACCGTGGAGCGCACGCCGAGCAGCGAGGAGGCGAGGGCGACGCCCTGCGCGTGGTTGCCCGCGCTGGCCGCGACCACACCCGCGGCGCGCTCCTCCGGAAGCAGCCCGGCGATGCGCACATACGCGCCACGCAGCTTGAACGAGCCGGTGCGCTGGAGGTTCTCGCACTTGAAGTGCACCGGGGCGCCCACCAGCTGGGACAGGTACCTGCTGCCCTCCATCGCGGTCATCCGCGCCACGCCCGTGAGCATCTTCTGGGCGCCTCGTACGTCGTCCAGAGTCACCCTGGGCAAGGAGTCGGCCGTGCTGTAGCTCATGACCACCAGTCTCCCAGTTCACACCCGCGGACTCCTGGTGTGACCACGGGCCGAGACCGGTTTTACTCAGCGTCGGTACGACCCGCGCCCGGGCCGCGTACCCTTTCCCCCAACCCAGCTCCCCACGCATGAATTGAGCCCCCGGCCATGCCCACAACACCAGAAATGTCGATGGACATGACGACCGTCGGTGACACCGGTCTCCTCGACACGCTTCAGCACGAGGTCGCCTTGTTCGCGCGCCGTGCCGAACAGACCCGGCTCGGCGGAGTGGGGCAGGTCCGCAACTCCATGGACCGCGCCGCATACCTGCTGCTCAACCGCCTCGACAAGGAGGGCCCGATGGGCGTCAAAGCGCTCGCCGCGAGCATGGGCATCGACTCCTCGACGGTCACCCGGCAGGTGGCCCCGCTGGTCGACACCGGTCTCGTCAAGCGGACCTCGCACCCCGAGGACGGACGCGCCGTGGTGCTCCAGCTGTCGCCGCGCGGGCAGTCCCGCCTCGATGAAGTGCGCTCCTCCAGGCGTCAGTTGATGGCCGAGCTGACCCACGACTGGGCGCCGGAGGAGCGCGAGGCCTTCTGCTCGCTCCTCACGCGCTTCAACAGCGCGCTCTCGTCCCGGATGGCCCCGACGGGGGGCGCGGCGGGGGAGCAGCCGGCTTCCTGACCGTCGCGCCCGTTCCTGAGCCTTCGCACGTGTGTGCCCGCCGGACTCTTGACCGCGGGGCCGCGTCTGGCCTCATATGAGACCGGGTCCTTGTCGCACACGGTGCGGCCCGTCGTACACGGCCGGACCCTTGGTTCCGTCAGGGTCGTCCTCGGGCGGGAGGCGTGGTGCGAGAACGGCGCGCGTTCCAAAACGCCCGCCGGGCCCGGGAGTTCGAGGCGTTCGTCGCGGGCGCGGCAGGGCGGCTGCTGCATGCCGCCACACTGCTCACCGCGGAGCCGCCGAACGCCAACCCGCGCGCGCGTCGCCTGCTGACGCTGGCACTGGCCCACACGTACGCCTCCTGGGACCGTCTGCGCGGTGAGGACCCGTACGACCGGGCCCGCCAGCAGCTGGCCGTCCGCTTCGCGCGTGGGGCGTGGCACCAGTACGGGGCCCTGGGACGCTTGCGCCCATCCCCCTCCGGTTCCGTGGCCGTGCTGTCCCGGCTGACACCCCAGGAGCGGCTGGTCCTGGTCCTGAGGATGTACGAGGGGGTCGCCGAGGAACAGACGGCGGCCCTGCTCGGGCTCCCCGTGGAACGGGTGCGGGCGATCTGCGCCCGGGCGATGACGACGCTGCTGCACCCACCGCGCGGACCGGCACCGACCATCGCGAAGGTGGTGCCGTCATGAAGCACGATGGTGCGGTCGTGAGGTCGGTGGTGCGGTCGTGAACCTGCCCGAGCGCGAGGCGAACGTACGGCGACTGCTGGAGCAGAAGCAGCCCACCGTGCCGCCCGACCTGTACGCGGACGTCGTGCGCCGCGGGAGCCGGATGCTGCGCCGCAGGACGCTGGCCCGGCGGGTGCTGTGGCTGCTGCTGTTCGCCGCGGCCGTCGCCTTCGTGGTGTGGGCGTCCATGGCCCGCCCCTGGGTGGAGCCGCCTTCGCAGACGACCCCACCCCTGACGGGCTGGTGACCCCGAGGGGCCGAGGCCGGGTTCAGCCGAGGGCCTGCTGCAGGTCCTGGAGCAGGTCGTCGACGTTCTCGATGCCCACGGAGATGCGGACCAGGTCGGCGGGGACCTCCAGGGCCGAACCGGCGGCGGACGCGTGCGTCATCCGCCCGGGGTGCTCGATCAGGGACTCCACGCCGCCCAGGGACTCACCGAGGGTGAAGACCTTGGCGCGGTTGCAGACCTCGACGGCCGCTTCCTCGCCGCCCTCGACCTGGAAGGAGACCATGCCGCCGAACGCCTTCATCTGCTTGGCGGCGATCTCGTGACCGGGGTGCTCCGGGAGGCCCGGGTAGAGAACGCGGGTCACGCGCGCGTGCCGGGTGAGCATGTCGGCGATCTTGGTGGCGTTCTCGCTGTGCCGGTCCATGCGCACCGAGAGCGTCTTGGTGCCGCGCAGCACCAGCCAGGAGTCGAAGGGCCCGGCGACCGCGCCCATCGCGTTCTGGTGGTACGCCAGCTCCTCGCCGAGCGCCTGGTCGCCGACGATCAGCGCGCCGCCGACGACGTCCGAGTGCCCGCCCATGTACTTGGTCAGCGAGTGCACGACGACGTCCGCGCCGAGCGCGAGCGGCTGCTGCAGGTAGGGGGTGGCGAAGGTGTTGTCGACGACGAGCCGGGCGCCCGCCTCACGCGCGATCTGCGCGACGGCGGCGATGTCGGTGATGCCGAGAAGCGGGTTGGAGGGGGTCTCCACCCACACGACCTTGGTCTTCGGCGTGAGGGCGGCGCGTACGGAGGCCGGGTCGCTGGTGTCGGCCACGGACCACTCGACGCCCCACCGCGAGACGACCTTCGCGAAGAGGCGGAACGTTCCGCCGTACGCGTCGTTCGGGATGACCACGTGGTCGCCGGGGCTGAGCAGCGTACGCAACAGGCAGTCCTCGGCCGCCAGTCCGGACGCGAACGCGAGGCCGCGACGACCGCCCTCCAGGGCGGCGAGGTTCTCTTCGAGGGCGGTCCTGGTGGGGTTGGCGCTGCGGCTGTACTCGTAGCCGCCGCGCAGCCCTCCGACGCCGTCCTGCTTGTAGGTCGAGACCTGGTAGATCGGCGGGACGACCGCGCCGGTGAGGGGATCGGCGGTGTTGCCCGCGTGGATCGCGAGGGTCTCGAAGTGCTGACTGATGTGCCTGTCGCTCATGGGTCCCGAGCGTAGTGCGCCCGCGGGCCTGATGGCGGCTCACGGCTTGTGCGGGGCGCCTGATGGTGCGCGGTCCGGACCGGAACCGGACCGGGTTGGCCAATTGTCGGACCCGTCTGGTTCGCTTGAGGCATGGAGATTCTCTGGGTCCTGATGGCGCTGGCCATGTTCAGCCTGGTCCTGCTGCCGGTCCTCAGGCGCAGGCGCACCGGCATTCAGCTGGTCTCGCCCGGCGACCCGGACGCGGCGGACCCGGCGAACTACGGATTCCTGCGTCAGGAAGAGCTGGACATCCGTATGCCCGGACCGGACGGGGACCTCCTGGACGTCCTGGACCTGGTGCAGCGCACGCAGGAGTACCAAGCGGCCTCGCAGCTCCTGGCGGGCACGGAGATCTCGGGCGAGACACGCTGGCAGCGGGTGCAGGCCTTCGCCGGCGCCGCGTCCCTGGAGCTGCAGCAGCGTCCGGGCGGGGTCAGCGAGACGCCGGGCGGGCAGTGGCTGCGGGTGTGGCGGGCCGAGAAGCCCAAGGACGCGGGCGGCGCGGCGGTGCACGCGGAATTCCTGGTCCAGCAGGCGTGGCGGACTTCGACGCCGGGGACGGACGAGTTCCGGATCATCATGGAGGAGGCGAGGACGGCATGCGGCGCGGCGGCCCTGCTCTCCCCCGGTGACCCGATCCCGTACATCATCGAGCTGTCGGTGGCCCGCGGACTCGCCTACTCCCGGCCGGAGTTCGAGGCGCTCTGGCTGAAGATCCTGGACCGCGCGCCGGCCCACATGGGCGCGCATCTGGCGGCCCTGCACTACTGGTGCGAGAAGTGGCACGGCTCGCGCGAGGTGGCGTACTCCTTCGCGGAGGCCGCGGCGGCCCGCGCCCCTCAGGGCTCCCTGCTGGCCGCCATGCCCCTCTTCGCGGTCTTCGAGCACCTCCCCGAGGTGAACCTGGTCCGCGGCTTCTACCAGAGCGAGGTCGTCACCAAGGCGGTCCACGGCGCGCTCTACGCGGTGCACGCGGCCCGCCCCGACGACCCGATGCTGGCTCACGTGCGCCACCTCCTGGTGCTCTTCCTGGTCCGCGGCGAGCGCTGGGCCGAGGCCATGAACCAGCTGGTGCACGTGGACGGCCACGTGGGCGCTCTCCCCTGGACGCTCACATCCGACCCGGCGGCGGACTACGCGCTCTACCGCGCCCTGGCGGTGGCGGGCTACGAGGCGAACGGCGGAACGCCGGCGTCACTGCCCCGCTGAGGGCTCACGAGCCCCGGAATCCCGACCGGGGCTCACCCGTTGAACACCACGGCCCCGTTGAACACCACGGCGCCCCGGCCCCGTGCCCCCTGTGACCCCGTGGAGACCGCATGTTCCTGCACAGCCGTACCCCTCAGCTCCCGACAGCCGAACAGGCACTGCTCGGCCGCCCGGAGCCGATCTTCACGGTCCCCGACCGGCACACCGTCCTCGGCAACCCCCTCCTCGGCCCCTACCCCGAGGGCCTGGAGATCGCCGACTTCGGCATGGGCTGTTTCTGGGGCGCCGAGCGCAAGTTCTGGCAGCTCCCTGCGGGCGTGTACACGACCCTGGTCGGCTACCAGGGCGGCTTCACCGAGCACCCCACGTACGAAGAGGTCTGCTCGGGCCTGACCGGCCACACGGAGGTCGTCCGCGTGGTCCACGACCCCGGCCTGATCTCCTACGAGCGCCTCCTCCAGGTCTTCTGGGAGTCCCACAACCCGACCCAGGGTTTCCGCCAGGGCAACGACGTCGGCACCCAGTACCGCTCCGCCCTCCACACCCACACCCCCGCCCAGGCAGCCACCGCGGCCGCCTCCCGCGCCGCCTACCAGAAGGTCCTGACCTCCTCCGGCTACGGCACCATCACCACCGAACTCCTCCCCGCGAAGGGCCGCACCTTCTACCCGGCCGAGGGCTATCACCAGCAGTACCTTTCAGGCAGCAAAAACCCGGACGGGTACTGCGGGCTGGGCGGGACCGGCGTCTCCTGCCCGACCGGCGTGGCTCGGGCCGCAGGCTGACGTCGCCGGATGGGCTTCAGAACCTACGCGCGCAAGGTGCGCGACGAGCAGTTGCCACTCGCCCGACGGCACACCTCCCTCAGATGTGCCGTCGGGCAGTACTGTCCACTGGGCTTCAACGCGACCTGGGCCTACCTCGCCGCGACGGCACGCCCTTCCCCTGATCTCCGCAGAGACCCGGCCGCCCTGCTGCGCGCGCTGGAGACCTTGGAAGCCAGCCGAGCGGTCCGGCTCAACGAGGTCGATGCCTTCGCCGTCCGGCGTCACGCGGAGAAAGCGGCCGGCCGACGCACCCCACGCCGCATCTACACACCGCAGATGACGGGACCCCGCTGGCCCAGCGAAACGGAACCCTCTCGCTTGGGACTCATCGCTGCCGTAGCGAACCGCCACACGACGTTCCAGCGTTTTCCCTTCCCGGACGAGAGTCTGCACCGCGACAACCAGGCCCAGCAGCTGGCCGACCTGCACGCCCGCCTCGACAGCTGTGCCACCTCGTACCTCACGAACCTCGGCCATGTGGACGCCCCGACGCGAGACGCTCTGGCCGAGACGATCCTCCGAATCGAGAGCCTCATCCGTCCGGGCTACGCGCCCCTGAACGGTCATCTGCTCGTGTGGCTGCGCTTCGCGAACCTCATCGCATACGCCGCAGCGGCCCCTCTTGGCCATTGAGCACTGCTCTTGGCCATTGAGCACTGCCACCAGCAGTACCTCGACAAGAACCCGGCGGGTTACTGCGGCACAGGAGGGACGGGGGTCAAGCTGAATACCGTGTCCGAAGGCGACTGGGGGGCGTCTTGCCCGACGGGTATCGGGTCGGCTCCGGAGGTGTCGGAGAAGTAGGCGGAGGTATCGGAGGCGTGGCCGGGGCGGTCTGAGTCAACGGGAAGGTCGCGAACGGGGAGCGCGGGGAGGAACATCGGAGGCACGTAGGCAAGGTGGTGGCCATGGGGATGCCGTCGATGCATTTCAGCGAGAGTCCTGAGGATCCGTTCGCTCTCGGGCGCGGCGCCTCGGCCGTGCTCGACGATCGAGGCGCCGTGGTCGGCTGGAGCACACGTGCGCAGGAACTGCTGGGCTATCCGGCCAAGGAAGTGATCGGACGGGCGTGGCAGGACCTCCTGGTGGACGCCCGTGACCTGCCTGTCGTGCGGTCCGTCGTCGTGGACGCCATGCGGACGGGGGGCTGGTTCGGGGTCCTGCCCGTCCGGCACCGCGACGGACGGCGTATGGAAATGGGTTTCCGGGCCCGTGCGATCACTCGGGACGGAGACGGTCAGGAGTGGGTCCTGGTCGGAGCCCCCGCCGCGGAGGTCATTGCCTGGCAGCGGGACCGTGCGCTGCTGGACGGCCTGTACCGCCGGTCCCCGATCGGTCTGGTCACTTACGGCCCGGACAGCAGGGTGATCCGGGTCAACCGTGCGGTCGAAAAGGCAAGCGGCGTCCCGGCCGAGGCGCCGGTGGGCCGTCGCCCTCGCGAATTCATGGTCGACGAGGACGCGGGTCCGACCGAAGAGCGGGTACGGCACGTCCTGGAGACCGGCGAGCCGTTGATCTTCACGGAGCAGTCGGCCCGGGCACGCCATGATCCGGGCCGGGACCGGATCGTGTCCGTCTCGGCGTTCCGGATGGAAGACCCCGCGGGCCGGGTCCTGGGCGTGGCCGAGACGATCGAGGACGTGACCGACCGTCATCGGGCCCAACGCAGACTGGCCCTGCTGAACGAGGCAAGCGCCCGGATCGGAACCTCACTGGACGTGGCACAGACGGCCCGGGAACTGGCCGACGTGGCGGCACACGGCCTCGCCGACTACTGCTCGGTGGATCTTCTGAAGCCGGTGACACTTGGTGACGAACCACCCCCCAGTGTGAGCGGTGTGCTGCTCCGAGTAGCCCTCTCGCCCCCGGAGCGCCGGGTCCCTTACCAGGAGGGCGAGGTGGTCCCGCTCCTTCCGGATTCCGCGCAGGCGCGGTGCCTGGCCGAGCGCCGCCCGATTCTCGACCGGCTGCTGTCCCTGCGCCCCGAGTGGTACGCGATGGACCGGCGGCGGATCGAGATAGCCATGGGTCTCGGCGTTCATTCGCTGATCGTGGTGCCCTTGGTGGCGCGCGGCCTGGTACTGGGCGTAGTGAGCCTGTGGCGAGTGCGCCACTCGGAGCCTTTCGAGGACGACGACGCCGCGGTGGCCCATGAGTTTTCCTCGCGTGCGGCCGTCTGCATCGACAACGCGCGCCGCTTCACCCAGCAGCAGAGCGCCGCCCTGACTCTGCAGCGCAGCCTGCTGCCGCGCGCGGTGTCCGAGCTGCCGGCGGTCGAGGTGGCCTGCCGCTACCTCCCGGCGAGCGGTGAACCGGGCATCGGCGGTGACTGGTTCGACGTGATCCCGTTGTCAGGGGCCCGGGTCGCACTCGTCGTGGGAGACGTGGTCGGCCACGGGCTCCACGCCGCGGCCTCCATGGGCCGCCTGCGCGCGGCCGTGCGCACGCTGGCCAGCCTCGACCTGGAACCGGACGAGGTGGTGGCACGGCTGGACGATCTGGTCAGCCTGCTGGCCGCCGAGCTGGAGGCGAACGCCGACGGCAGCGGGGGGTCCACAGTGGACCAGATGCTCGGGGCCACCTGTGTGTACGCGGTCTACGATCCGGTCTCCCGGCACTGCTCCCTGGCACGCGCCGGTCACCCGGCGCCGATGCTGTCCACCCCGGACGGCGAGGTGACCCTGCTCGACCTGCCCGCGGGTCCACCGCTGGGTCTGGGCGGACTGCCCTTCGAAACGTACGACCTCGACCTCCCCGAGGGCAGCCTGCTCACGCTCTACACCAACGGTCTTCTGGAGGCGCGCAACGGCGACATCGACGCCGCGCTGGAGCACCTGCACGAATGCCTCACCCACGTTGCCGATCCGCTGGAGAGCACCTGCCACGCCGTGGTCGAAGCGCTGCTGCCGAAGGAGCACCTGCCCACCGACGACGTCGCACTGCTCATCGCCCGTACCCAGGTGCTACCGCCACAGGATGTCGCCGCCTGGCAGCTGCCCCTGGAAGCGGCCGCCGCTGCCCGTGCCAGGGAGCTGGCCACGGCGAAACTGGACGAATGGGGCCTGACGGAACTGGCCTTCACCACCGAGCTGGTCGCCAGCGAGCTCGTCACCAACGCCTACCGGTACGCGGCGGGCCCCGTCACCCTGCGCCTCATCCGTACGCACAGCCTGATCTGTGAGGTGTCGGACGCCAGCCACACGTCCCCTCACCTCCGACGGGCTCTCAGCACGGACGAGGGCGGACGCGGGCTCTTCCTGGTCGCACAGCTCACGGAGCGGTGGGGCACCCGCTACAGCCACGACGGCAAGACCGTCTGGACAGAGCAGCCTCTGCCGCACGCGTGACCCGCGTGACCAACTGCCCGCTCAGCGGGTCGGCATGCCTCCGTGCGGGCTGTCGACCACCAGGGGCAGTGACCCTTCGGCCAGGTAGAAGTGCCCGGGGAAGTAGTCGATGTGGAGGTGACCGCCGTCCTCGTCCGTGGCCAAGGCCCGCAGATTCTCCGCGAGCACCGCCCGGCCGGCGGAGTCACCGCTGATCACGAGGATCTGCCGCTCGGCGTCCCGGCGGATGAGAACGCCGGGCCCGGAACTCTTCAGGACCTCGACCCCGGCCAGGGCGTCGCCGCCGGGCGACGAGGTGGAGCTGAGCACCCCCTCGCCCCGGACTCTCATGGGCGTCACTCCTCCAACGTCGGGCTCCCGAAGGGGTTGGTGAGCACAGCTTGGCACGGGCCGTCGAGCCGCACTCACACCCGCTTGGACGCCCAGCGCGGCGGCTGACGAAGAGCGGTGTCCAGCGGTCACCTGGTTCTCCACGGACCGTCATAGGCGGGTGAGAGCCTGGTCCGGTGCTGATCGAGGGATTCGAGAAGGCCCCCGTTGTCGCGGGGGAAGAACTGCTGGCACTGCCCGGGTTCTGGGCGGCCTACCTGATGTGGCTGAGCCAGACAGAGGAGTACGACCCCGTCCCGGAGTGGTTCGGTGTCGACGGGGCCGATGCCGACGCGGCCTTCGACGCACTGCACGACGAGGACCACTGGCCTGTCTTCCGGATCCCGTTCGCGGGCGGCCACACCGCCATGGTCCTCGGTTGCAACATTCCCGAGGATCCGGGAACGGAGTACTTCATCACCCACCCCGAGTGGGGACGGCACGGGCACCTGGCCACCGTCGGCGGCCACCACGCAGGCCCGGGACTCTCCTGGCGAGAGCTCCACCACATCGCCCGCACGCCCGACCTCAACGCCCCGGGAGTCCACGCCGAGCACGCGCGCCTGCTCCTCCTGCTGCCGACGCTCGGCGACCAGGACATGCCCGAGAACGCCCCAGACGTACTCGGCGACGCGCTGGCGCGAGTCGGCCTCCCCGCAACGCAGGCGCGGTCCCTCGCCGAAGCGCTCCTCGCGGACCACCCCTTGTGGGAGCCGGCTGAATGGACGCTTCCTGCCGCCTCCCCGCTCTCGGGCAGCCAGGAGCCCTTCCACGGAATCCTGCACTGCGACGAGTCCATGAGTCCGCGGTGTGGTACTCACCTGGCCCGGGGCATCACCCGAGGGCAGAGCGACCGACTGGCCCACGCACTCGGCACCTGGCCCGCCGCATGAACGGCCCACCGACTGCGGCGGTCCGAGTTCGACGCGAGGTCGGGACTGCCGCCGTTCGGATCGCCCAAGGCGGCCCTTCAGGTGATTGCCGGACACCTCATGAGCCGGGCGGCCGTCGCAGGGGTACGACGTCTCAGCAGAGGAAGAACCCGGCACGCCGTGAGGAGCTTGGCAATGTACGCAGCGATCCGGCGGTACGAAGGAGTGACCGATTCGGCCGAGGCCGCACGTCTCGTGAACGAGGGGTTCGTGCCGCTCATGCGTCAGGTCCCCGGCTTCGTGGCCTACTACTGGATCGATACCGGCGACGGAGCGATGGTCTCGACGAGCGTCTTCGAGAACCGGGCCGGTGCCGACGAATCGATCGCGAGGGCCGCGGACTTCGTGCGGGACAACCTCGCGTCACTGCTCCCCAACCCTCCCCAGGTCATGGCCGGCGAGGTGGTGGCTTCCGCCTGACAGCGTCGCTCGCGGCACGATCCCGATCCGGCGACGCGCCCGGCCACGGAGGCGTACGACCCGCGCAGGATGACGCTGATCAGTCCCGGGCGATGGATAGGCTCACGGCATGGACGTCCGTGTGGAGATCGCCCGGAAGGCGAGTCAGGAACTCGTGGTTGCCTTCGGCCGGCTGCTACCGCAATTGTCCTCGACGGCGGACCCGCTCGGTTACGAAGCGATCGACCGGATGGTGACGTGTGATGCCAACACGGTGCTCGTCGCCCGGACGTCCGATGGGATCGTCGGCACCCTGACTCTGGTGCTCCTGCCCTTGCCGTCCGGCTTGCGAGCCCGTGTCGAAGACGTGGTCGTGGACAGCGTTGCGCGGGGCCGGGGAGTCGCAGGCCTCCTCACCCAGGAGGCCTTGCGGATTGCCCGGGAGGCGGGCGCCCGGACGGTTGATCTCACCTCCCGGCCGGATCGCGCGGCAGCGAACCGGCTTTACGAGCGTCTGGGCTTCCAGGCCCGGCAGTCGACGGTCTACCGCTTCCCGATCGAGCGGGACGACTCCGGACCGGACGGACGTAACTGAGGACACCGGCTCCGGCGCGCGAAAACCGATGGCCGACGCGAAACGCTCGGGCCCACCCTGTACGCCATGGAAGAACCGCAACGCACTGTCCGCGCCCTCCACACGGCATCCACGATCACCGTCTACCAGGCGTACTCCCCGGAGATCGGCCTGCCCGCGGCGCGCCAAGGTCGTTTCCCCACCGGGTGGAAGCGGGACCGCATGACATGGATCAAGCCGTCCTTTCTGTGGATGATGTACCGCTGTGGCTGGGCGACGAAGGCCGGGCAGGAGACTGTCCTGGCCATTGAGATCACTCGCGACGGCTTCGAGTGGGCGCTGCGCCACGCATGCCTGTCGAGCCACGTGCGCGGGCTGCACCCCGATCGCGGCACCTGGCAACGGCGGCTCAAGCGTGCACCGGCCCGTGTGCAGTGGGACCCCGAGCGTGACCTGCACCTGCGCCCCCTGACGTACCGTTCACTCCAACTCGGCCTCTCCGGCGAGGCCGTACGGCGTTACGCGGACGAGTGGACGGTGGCCATCAGCGACGTGACTCCGCTCGCCCGAGAGGTCCACGGGCTCGTGAGTCGCGGTGAGCTGGACGTCGCGGCCGGACTGCTGCCGCAGGAACGCGCCTACCCCGCCGCGGACGAACTGCTGGCCTCGCTGCGCTCGTGACGGACGTTTCTTGAGAGTGTGTGCGGGCGCAGGAGGGCGGCCGCGCGGATGTGGGGATGGGCCGCGCAGCGGCACAGGTTGCCGCTCATCCACTCGGTGATCTCGGTATCCGACCCGGCGCGCCCTTTGCGCTCCGCGCCCGTCGGCCCACACCGTGCAGGCACCACAGGTGCGCTGGTCGCAGCCCTTCTTCGGGCCCGTGAGGTCGAGATGCTCGCGCAGCGCGTCCAGCAGGCTCACGCGCGGCTCCAGCGCCCACCGGATGCCGTGCGGGTGAACCTCTCGGTGAACGGAAAGGGCCCGCCCACTCAGTGGTTCGGGTTCTTGTTCTGGTGGTGGGAAACCTGTTCTCGTGCCGTCCGCCAGCGTGACCTGGTCTGCTCGACCACGCTGTCCCACTGCCGGTGGACCTCGTGGTCGGAAGGGCGGTGGCCCTGGCGGATCCGGCTGAGTTCGTCTCGTACTTCTCGTCCCAGTGCCACCGACGCGACCAGGACGAGCATGGCTGCGAAGAGGGCGGAGAGCATCGCGAAGACGGCGCCGACCACGCCGTAGCGTGCGGCGGAGGAGTTGAAGAGGCGCGGCATGTAGAGGGTCGCGCCCACCGAGTAGGCCACCGTCAGAACGGCGGCGGTGACGCCGAAGGGGAGCAGGTCCGGCCGGCTGATCCGCTTCGCCGACAGGATCCGGCCGCTCCAGACGAGGAACGCGGCGGTCACCGGTACCTGGCACAGGGAGGCGGCCAGGCCCAGCGCGCCGCCGCCGAGGAGCGCGGAGAGTGTCGCGGTGACCACCCCGTAGCCGCCGAGGGTGAGGATCCACCACAGGCCGTTGCGTGTGTTGCGCACGCTGAGAGGCTTGAGTTCCCATGCCTGTTCGAAGAGCCGTTGCACGGCTCGCGCGAAACTCAGCACCGAGATCGTCAGAAACACGATCCCGAAGATGCCCACGCTCGCACTGGTGCCTTCGGCGGGAGAGAAGAGGGAGTTGACTGCCGTGGCGCCCGCTCCGGTGAGGTGGTAGCGCTTGATGATCCGCTCGGCGGCGTCGTAGTGCACGAGGTTGCCGAGGACGGCGCCGAGGAGGATGGAGAGCGGGATCAATGCCGTCAGGGCGCTGGACGCCAGGGCCATCGAGCGGTCGAAACCCACGATCTTCTGAAACCGGTTGATGACCCGCAAGGCGAAGGCGGGACGCAGCCAGAAGGTCAGCGTTCTGACGAGGCGCTCTCGATTGATCCCCGCCGTGCTGCCCTCCGTGAAGATCGGGACCTGTGGGACGACGCGAGCCTAACGGACGGTCGCTGGACCGATGAGGGGCGACACGAGCGGCCACCTGCCGGGCTCGGGCGCGGTGCCGGTACTCGAACGCGGTGTCAGTTCTGGTCGACGAGCAGGTGGATGGGGCCTCGTAGGACGGGGCTGGGGCGGTATGGAGGTGGGTCGGTCACCAGGGTGGGGCCGGCCAGGCGGCGTACCAGTGCGGTCAGGGCGATCTGGGTTTCCAGTCGGGCCATCGGGCCGCCGAAGCACAGGTGGATGCCGCTGCCGAATCCCAGGTGCTGGTTGTCCTGGCGATCGGGGTCGAAGCGGTCGGGATCGTGGAAGCGGTCGGGGTCGCGGCTGCCCGAGGCGAGCATGAGCATGACCTTCGAGCCCTTGGGGATGACGGTGTCGCCGACGGAGATGTCGCTGTACGCCGCCCGCCACGGAATGATGTGCACGGGGGGCTCGTAGCGCAGCAGTTCCTCGACCAGCGGTACGACCAGGTCCGGTTCGGCGCGCAGGCGTTGCAGCATGTCAGGGTGGCGCAGCAGCGTCAGCATGCCGTTGGTGATGAGGTTGACGGTGGTCTCGTGGCCCGCGATGAGCAGCAGGTTGGCGGTGCTGACGATCTCGCCGTCGGTCATCCGCCCGTCGGGCCCGTCGTCGTTGGCCAGCCGTGTCAGGAGGTCGTCGCCGGGGTGACCGTGGCGCTGTTCCAGTAGTCCGCCGAGGTAGTGGCGCAGGTCTTTGGTGGCCTGTATGCCGTTGTCCAGTTTCTCCTGTGGGTCGGTCTTGGGGTTGTAGTCGATCGAGTCGATGATGGCGTTCACCCACACGTGGAACCGCGGTTCGTCCTCGCGCGGCACACCGAGCAGGTGGCAGATCACGGTGACGGGGAACGGGTAGGCGAAGTCGTCGACGATGTCGATCCGCTGCTTGCCCTCGAAGTCGTCGATCAGCCCGGTGACGATCGCGGTCAGGTCCGGTTCCATGCCGGTCACGAGGCCCGGGGTGTGCGGGGGCCCGAAGTGACGCATCGCCAGGCGCCGCAGACGGTCGTGCTCGGGCGGGTCGAGGTTGATGAACGCCGGCGTGGCACGTTCCTGCATCGCGGGCATCGGATGCGCCAGGTTGCGGACGTCGGAGCTCAGGTGCGGGTCGTGCAGGATGCCGCTGAGTTCGCGGTAGGTGCTGATGACGTAACTGCCGTCCTCCTGCAGCGCCACCGGCGTCCTGCGCAGCTCGGCGTAGAGCGGGTACGGGTCCGCCCGGTTCGCGTAGTCGAGGATCCGGGGCAGGATGTCGGGCGTCTGGGTCGTGGTCATGTCGCTTTCCCTCCTGGTCCCTCCCCGCGGTGCTGTCGCTTCCCTCCTAGCAGTGCTGCCGCATGGCAGTGACGCGCCGCTCGCCCGGGTCATGGCCGGTGACGACCACGGTGGCGCCCTGACCGAGCAGAGTGGGGCCCGGGAAGTCGACGGGCACCGGCTTGGCGTCGACGGGCTGGTCGGGCGTGGGGCAGGGGGGCGGGAAGGGCGCGGCCGTCTCGATCAGCCGCCGGTAGTGGTCCAGCCACTTCGCGTTGTTGAAGCTGACGGCCGCCGTGACGCGGCCCTGGTACCCGTAGGTGGCGACGAAGCGGTGGTCGGGCACGGACCCCTGGGTGACGACGACCTCGTCGGCGTAGGTCGGCACACCGACGGACTTGATGTTGACGCCGAACTGGATCGACCAGAACGTCGGGATGGTCAGGTGCGGCCAGCGGTCCGCCTGGGCGCTGACCATGTTGTGCGCGGCGATCTCCGCCTGCTCCACGGCGTTGGCCCAGTGTTCGAGCGAGATGAACCGGTACTCGTAGACCGGGTTCGGGCTGCGTGCCACGTCTCCGGCGACGAAGATGTCGTCGGTGACCAGGCCGTTGAGGTCGAAGGCCCGGCAGCCCGCGTCACAGGCGACTCCCCATATGCCCACCGCCAGTCCCGAGTCCCGCAGCCACTCGGTGTTGCGGATGCCCCCGAGCGCCACCACCGCCACGTCGGCGTCGACCGTGCTGCCGTCGTCGAAGTGGGCGCGGCGCAACCGCCCCTGCGCGTCGCCCTCCAGCTGGGTGACTCGGACACCGCAGCGCAGGTCGACACCGTGCGCGCGCTGCATCTCCGCGGCGACCTCGCCGATCATCGCGCCGAGTCCCCCGACCAGCGGGGCCGGCGCGAGCTCGGCGACGGTCACCGGGATGTCGCGCTCACGGCAGACGGAGGCGATCTCGGAGCCGGTGAAGCCCGCGCCGATGATCAGTACGCGGGAGGGCCCGGCGGCGACCGCCCGCTGCAGGCCTGCGGCGTCCTCGCGCGTGCGGACCACGAAGACACCGTCCAGGGCCGCCTCGGCCTCGACGGGCCAGGGCCGCGCCCGTACACCGGTGGAGATCAGCATGCGGTCGAAGGGGACCGTGCGGCCGTCGGCGAGCCGCACGTGGTTGTTCGCCAGGTCCAGTCCGTCGGCGGGGACGCCCAGGAGCCACTCCGCGTCGATGTCACGGCGCCGTGGCAGGGTGGTGCCGTCGGCCGGCACCCATCCGGTCAGTACCTGCTTGGACAGCGGGGGGCGGTCGTAGGGCTCCCCCAACTCGTCACCGATCATGGTCAGCTTCCCGGTGAACCCCTCGTCGCGCAGGGCCTCCGCGGCGCGCAGTCCCGCCAGTGACGCCCCGACGATCACGACGCGGCCGTCGCGCTTGAACCCCTGCAGGGTGTCGGCGGTGCTCATGACGGCGACGTCCCCACCGGCGCTTCCCGGCCCTCCAGCCGGTCGACCAGAATGGCCTGGACGGGGCAGGCCGCCGCGGCGCGCAACACCTGTTGGCGCTGGGCGTCGTCGGGGTTCGAGGCGTACATCAGCGCTTCCTCGCCGTGCATCCGGAACGCGTCCGGAGCCAGGAACGCGCACTGCGCGTACCCCTGGCACCGGGAAAGATCAACGACAACTCTCATCCCGACCTCCATTGCGGGAACCGCGAAGCCGCGGGTCCTGAGGCAGCGCTCCCAGGCGCCCGAAGCGCGAGGCACGCCTTCTTCGAAGAAAGGAGTCGGCAGGTCTCCGCAGGAAGAGTCGATCATCGCGAATGAGGCCTCGGCGTCTGCAAAACCGCCCGGAGAACCTGACCTTGCGGTCAAAAGCCTATCCCCGGCGCACGTCGTCCGCACGCCCGCCGCAGGAGGTGGGCGGGCCTCAGAACACCCCGGTCATCCCCGCCACTCCGCCGATGAACGCGCTGAGCAGCATCAAGGCGCCCAGCGCACCGAGCAGCACCAGCAGCCCGCGCGGTACTCGACGCGCGCCGGTCCTGCCGAAGACGACCAGGATCCCCAGCAGCAGCACCATCAGGCCGAGCAGGGAGATCGCCAGCCACCCGAACGAGGACGCGGTGCCCGTCTGCTCGTATCCGCCGGAGGCCACCCGCTGCAACGCGACCGTGTCGCCGACGGGCAGGTTCTTGCCGATCGAGGCGTTCGGGTCGACGACGGTGCCGTCGGAGGAGCGGAAGATGCCGCTGCAGTGCGGATACCGGTGGCCCCCGGCGTGTTCCCAGGCGCATGCTTCGATCCTGAGATGCCCGGGGGTGCCGGCCAGGCCCGTGGCGTAGGCGAAATGCGTTCCCGCGAACCAGGTCAGTCCGATGCCCGCGGCCACGAGAACGACGACCATGACCGCCGGCCGGCCCGCCCGGACTCTTTCCCTGCGCCGGCCCCAGCCGTTCATACGCTCTCCCCCGGGGTGTCAGCCCGGAACAACGCCCCGGTCGTCCCGGCCGTCCCAAGCTACGCTCTCGAGCGCGGTGTCCTCATCCCCGGCGGCGGCCCCTGGCCGTCGGGCCGACGCTGCCCGGCGACGGTCACCACATGGTCGCGGCCTTCGACCGAACGGCTTCCTCCGGCACCCGGCCCGAAGCGCCGCTGGTGGCAGCGCCGCGGCTGAGGCACGGAGGACGCGGTGGCCGGGCCCGCTCGGCCACCGCGTCTCCCTCCACGAGCGGGGTTTCGCATGATCGGGTGACGACGCGTCGGTGGCTGGTGCCTCACTTCCGATAGCCGAGGATCGTCATCATGCCGGACTCCGAGTGGTACTGGTTGTGGCAGTGGAGCATCCACAGGCCCGGGTTGTCGGCGTAGAAGTCGACGACGAGTTTGTGGTGTGGCACCACGTGGGCGGTGTCCTTGCGGGCGCCGACCACGCCGAAGCCGGTGAGGGCGAAGGTGTGGCCGTGCAGGTGCATGGGGTGCCACATGTCGGTGGCGTTGATGAGGGTCAGGCGGATCCGTTCGCCGTAGCTGACCGGGTGGCGTTGCTCGACGGAGTACGGCCGGTGGTCGAAGGCCCAGTCGAACTTCTTCATCCCGCCGGTCAGCCTGATGCGCAGCTCGCGGTCCGGTTCGTCGTCGGTGAGGGCCACGGAGTCGTCCGGCACCAGGCGTCTGGCCGGGACGAGCTTGCCGTCGAGTTCGTCCGGGTGCACGGAGGGGCGGGGATTGTCCCCACTGCCGGTGCGCAGGACGGCCAGGGCTCTGGCGTTCTTGCCCTCGGCGAGCGCGACCAGCGGGAACACTCCGTCCTTGGCGGTGATCAGCACGTCGTAGCGTTCGGCCATGCCGAGCAGCAGCGCGTCCGTCCTCGTGTGCTCGACGGGGTAGCCGTCCGTGTGCGTGATCGTCATCTCGTGGCCGCCCAGCGCCACCCGGAAGGCCGTTTCGGCGCCGGCGTTGATGATCCTCAGCCGGATGCGGTCCCCCTTGCGGGCCCGGAAGACCGAAGGAGCCTTCGCGAGACGGCCGTTGACCAGGTAGAACGGGTAGTCGACGCTGCCTCCCTCGCTGTGCAGGATGCGGCTGTGGGAGTTCCTCAGGACGCGGGAGGGGCCGTGGGGCTTCTCGTGGGCGGCCTTGTCATGGGCCTTGCCCCCGGGTTCGTCGTCCTCGCCCATGCCCATGCCCGTCGCCATGCCCTTGCCGTCGAGCAGCTGTGCGAGCACACCGTCGGGGGTGGAGCCGGCCACACCGTCCACCCAGTCGTCCAGGATGACGACCCACTCCTTGTCGTAGGACAACGGCTCCCTGGGGTCCTCGACGATCAGCGGGGCGTACAGGCCGCGGTCGAGCTGCAGCCCCGAGTGCGAGTGCAGCCAGTACGTGCCCGGGTGCGTCACGGCGAAGCGGTAGTTGAAGTCGTCGCCGGGCTTGATGGGGTGCTGGGTCAGGCCGGGCACTCCGTCCATGTCGCAGCGCATACGCACCCCGTGCGAGTGCAGCGTCGTGGACACGGGCAGATGGTTGGCCAGGTTGAGATCGAGGATGTCGCCCGACTTGATCCGCACCTCCCTGCCGGGCAGCGAGTCGCCGTACGCCCATGACCTGACGGTCCGTCCACCCAGGTCGAGGGTGGTCTCGGCGGCCGTGAGGTGGAACGAGCGGACGGGGCCGGAACCACGTTTCCTCTCGACGGCGAGGACCTCGGGATCGGACGGATTCACGTACCCCTTGGGTCCCCTGGGAATGAAAGGCCTGCCGCCGTGACCGACTCCGCTCCCCTGGTGCTCGCCCGGCCCGGGGTGCGAGCCGGGTCCGGAGGAGGAGTCGGACCCGGAGCAGCCGGCCAGGAGTCCCGAGCCGGCGGCCGCGATCGAGGCACCGAGCACGGTGCGCCGCGTAGGTGTGTGCATGAATGAATAACACACGTTTTACGCTGATATGTCCTCGAACCCGGCACGGTGTGTCCCCCATCGGAGCAGACCTCGTCACCCCGAAGGCACCCCGAAGGCGCCCCGGAACGGATGGTAAGGTTAGGCTTGCCTTATCCATTGATCGGAGTACTTGTGCGCACCTTGGGGTCGAAGGCCGTCCTGGCCGTTGCCGTCGTCGGCGGTCTGCTGGCCGGATGTTCGTCCGGGAACGGGGACGGGGACAACGGCTCCTCGCAGAGCAAGAACACCTCCAGCGGCGACCGCAATCTCGTGAGCGGGGCCTCCGAGGGCCCCTCCGCCGCCCCCAGCGCAGTCGCCGCCGGAATGGGCGCGGGCGGCGCCAAGGACGGCGAATTCCCACGGACCGTCGGGCACTTCGAGGGCAAGACGGAGATCAGGAGCGCGCCCGGGAAGATCGCCGCGCTCAGCACCGGACAGCTGGACGACCTGCTGACCCTGGGCATCGTGCCGACCGTGACGACCCGCGCGGACAACGCCGGGCCGGCGCCGGATTATCTGAAGGACGCCTTCCCCGCGTACAAGAAGCAGTTGTCGGCCATGACCGACGCGGGCACCCGCACCGCGCCCAACCTGGAGACGCTCGCCGCCGCCAAGCCCGATCTGATCCTGATCAACGACTCGCTCGGCGACCTCTACCCGAAGCTGTCGAAGATCGCGCCCACCGTCGTGACGGCCGGCAACGGCATCAACTGGAAGCGGGATCTGCTTCTCGTCGGTGACGCGGTCGGCAAGGGCGACAAGGCGCAGGAACTGCTCGACGGCATCGTGGGCGACGCCGCCACACGGGGCAGGCAGCTCGGCGATCCCGCCGTCTCCATGGTGCGGTTCACGCCGGACCGGACGCGGATGTTCGGCGTGTCGTCGTTCACCGGCTCCCTCGCCGTCGACATGGGGCTCTCCCGGCCCAAGTCGCAGCAGTTCAAGGCGATTTCACAGGACATCGGGGCGGAGAGCATCGATGTCGCGGACGGGGACTGGATCTTCTACTCCGTGCAGGGCGACGCCTCCAGGACCGACGCGGGCAGCGTGCTCGCCGGGCCCCTGTGGAAGTCGATGAAGGCGGTCGAGGCCGGGCACGCGGTGAAGGTCGACGACGACCCCTGGTACCTCAACGCCGGCCCCACCGCCGCCCGGCTCGTCGTACGACAGCTCGCGGACACCCTCGGCAAGTGACCGGTCCCACGTGCGTCGCACGCCGCACGTCCGCCCCAGCGGGCGTGCGGCGTGCGACCTGGCTGGGTGTGGCCCTCCTCCTCGCCGTCACCGCAGCCGCCCTCAGCCTCGCCGTCGGCACCCGCCCCGTCCCGCTGTCCGCCGTCCTCGACGCGCTGGTGCACGGCGGGGGTTCACCGGACGCGCTGGTCGTACGGTCGCTGCGGGTGCCGCGGACCGCGATCGGACTGACCGCCGGCGCCGCCCTCGGACTCTCGGGAGCGGCGCTCCAGGCGGTCACCCGCAATCCGCTGGCCGACCCCGGCATCCTCGGGCTCAGCCAGGGCGCGGCGGCCGGTGTCGTGTTCGCCATCGCGCTCGGCTGGGCGAACGGCTTCGACGGGTACGTCTGGTACGCCTTCACCGGCGCGGTCCTCGCCGCCTGCGTCGTGTACGCCATCGCCTCGCGCGGACGCGGCGGCGCCTCCCCGGTGAAACTGGCGCTCGCCGGCACCGCCCTGTCGGCGATGACGGCGGGAGCCACGACCGTGGTCCTCACATCGAGTTCGGCCACGCTGGACCAGTTCAGGTTCTGGCAGGTGGGCGCGCTCAGCGGACGCGACGCGGCGACGGTGGGGCGCATGCTGCCCTTCCTCGCCGCCGGTGCGCTGCTCGTGCTGGCCTGCGCCCGCGGCCTGGACGCGCTCGCGCTCGGCGACGACACCGCACGGGCACTCGGCCACCGGGTCACGCTCGTACGGGGCTGTGCGGCGCTCGGCGCGACCGTGCTCACCGCGGCCGCGGTCGCCGCCGCGGGCCCCATCGCCTTCATCGGCCTCGCCGTCCCCCACCTCGCCCGCCGGCTGGTCAAGGGCGGCCACCGCTGGACCCTTCCCCTCTCCGCGCTGCTCGGCGCCGCCCTGCTGCTCGCCGCGGACGTGGCGGGCCGGGTGGTACGCGCCCCGGCGGAAGTGCCGGCCGGGGTGATGACCGCGCTGGTCGGCGTGCCGGTCCTGGTCGTCCTCGTACGGCGGAAGGGCATGGCCTCGTGACCAGGGCCCCCGCGGCGCCCACCGCGAGCCGCACCACGTACCCGCAGTCGGCCGGGCTCCTCGTGCTCCGCCACCGGCGCCTCTCCCTCCTCCTGCACCGGCGCGCCGCCGCCGTCGTCACCGTCCTTCTCCTGCTCCTCGCGGGCGTGATGCTGCTCGCGGCGTGCGTCGGGCAGACGTACGTCCCGCCGGGCGAGGTCTGGCGGGTGCTGCGCGGTCACGGCGGCCCCTACGACCTGGTCGTCGGCGAACTGCGGGGCCCGCGGATCGTGCTCGGCGCGCTGGTCGGGGCGGCGCTCGGGCTCTCCGGGGCGCTTGTGCAGACCGTCACGCGCAACCCGCTGGCCAGCCCGGACGTCATCGGTGTCGGGCACGGGGCCGCCGCCGCGACCGTACTGGCGCTGGCCACCGGAACCGCCGCCTCCCCCGGCGCGCTGCCCGCCGTCGCTGTCACCGGCGGTCTCGCGGCCGCCGCCCTGGTGTACGTACTGGCCTGGCGGCACGGAATGCAGCCGAGCCGGTTCGTCCTGACGGGGGTGGGCCTCGGCGTCGCCCTCTCCGCCGTCGTCCAGCTCTACCTCACCGACAGCGAACTGGCCGCCGCCGAGCAGGTCAAGCTGTGGCTGACGGGCAGTCTGAACGGGCGCGGCCTGGAGCAGGCGGGCCCCCTCGCCTGGGTCCTCCTCCTCTCGCTGCCCGCCCTGGTGGGGGCGAGCCGCGCGCTGCGCCCGCTCGGCCTAGACGCCGACACGGCCGCCGCGCTCGGTGTCCGCGTGCAGCGCACCCAGCTCGGCCTGA
This sequence comes from Streptomyces sp. NPDC107454, assembly GCF_055582885.1. Classification (NCBI taxonomy): domain Bacteria; kingdom Bacillati; phylum Actinomycetota; class Actinomycetes; order Kitasatosporales; family Streptomycetaceae; genus Streptomyces; species Streptomyces sp. NPDC107454. The sequence continues at coordinate 522,088 of NZ_JBVJPA010000008.1, forward strand.
CCGTGCTCGGGGTGGTGCTCGCCGCGGTCGCGACCGGCGCGGCGGGCCCGGTCGGCTTCGTCGCCCTCACCGGCCCCCAGCTGGCCCGCCGCCTCACGCGCACCCCGCAACTCCCCCTCGCCGCCTCCGCCCTGACGGGCGCGCTGATCGTGGTCGGCGCCGACCTGGTGGCCCGCACGCTGGTGCCGCCGCTGGAGATCCCGGTCGGGGCGCTCACGTCCCTGGTGGGCGGCCCCTACCTGCTGTGGCTGCTGGGCAGGTCGGGCCGCCGCTGACGGGATTGCCGTTCGTACGGTGGAAACACCGAGGGCGTCTACCGGTCGTACGACCGGTAGACGCCCTGCGAACTCCGTCCACGACTAGATGGTGGCGGTGTCGATCACGAAGCGGTAGCGGACGTCGCTCGTCAGCACCCGCTCGTAGGCGTCGTTGATCTCGGACGCGCTGATCAGCTCGATCTCGGCGCCGAAGCCGTGCTCAGCACAGAAGTCCAGCATCTCCTGGGTCTCCCGGATGCCGCCGATACCGGAACCGGCGAGGGTCTTGCGGCCGCCGATCACGGAGAAGAGGTTGAGCTTGACGGGCTCCTCCGGGGCGCCCACGTTCACGAAGGCGCCGTCCGTCCTCAGCAGGGACAGGTAGGCGTCCAGGTCCAGCGGGGCGGACACGGTCGACAGGATCAGGTCGAAGGTGCCGCGCAGTTCCTCGAAGGTCTTCGGGTCACTGGTGGCGTAGTAGTGGTCGGCGCCCAGCTTCAGCCCGTCGTCCTTCTTGCGCAGGGACTGCGACAGGACGGTCACCTCGGCACCGAGCGCGTCCGCGATCTTGACGCCCATGTGGCCGAGGCCGCCCATGCCGAGGATCGCGACCTTCTTGCCGGGGCCGGCGTTCCAGTGCTTGAGCGGGGAGTACGTGGTGATGCCGGCGCAGAGCAGCGGCGCGGCCACGTCGAGGGAGATGCCGTCGGGGATACGGACGGTGTAGTTCTCGTCGACGACGATCTTCTCGGAGTAGCCGCCGTAGGTCGGCTCGCCGTTCTTGTCGAGGGCGTTGTACGTGCCGACGCCGCCTCCGGTGCAGTACTGCTCCAGGCCGGCCTTGCAGTTGTCGCACTCGCGGCAGGAGTCGACGAGACAGCCGACGCCCACGCGGTCGCCGACCTTGAACTTGGTGACGCCGGAGCCGACCTCGGAGACGATGCCGGCGATCTCGTGACCCGGCACCATCGGGAAGATCGCCTCGCCCCAGCCCTCCCGGGCCTGGTGGATGTCCGAGTGGCAGATACCGGCGAACTTGATGTCGATCAGGACGTCGAACTCACCGACCGGGCGGCGCTCGATGGTGGTGCGCTCCAGCGGAGCCTTGGCGGCGGGGGCCGCGTACGCAGCAACAGTGGTCATGCCGGGGGTTCTCCTAAGGAGTGGTGTGTCCTGTGCCCGGCTGCCTTCGGTCGGGCACGCTGTACAGCCTGCCTGAGCGGAGGGCCTTCACCCAGGTCACGGCTTTGCGTACGTTCGCTGGTCCTACTACTGGCGGGGTCAGGTTCACCGGCGTACGACCGTGAATACTGGACGTATGGACGAACAGCCCTCCCCGCCCCTGGACCGGCGTGCCGAGCTCAGCGAGTTTCTGCGCACCCGCCGGGCCCGGCTGAAGCCGGAGGACGTGGGGCTTCCCGACTTCGGCCGGCACCGCCGGGTACCCGGGCTGCGGCGCGAGGAGCTGGCGCAGCTGGCCGGGGTGTCCGTGGCGTACTACACGCGCCTGGAACAGGGCAACGGACGGAACGTGTCGGCGGAGGTGCTCGACGCGATCGCCCGCGCCCTGCGGCTCACGGACGCCGAGCACGCGCATCTCACACACCTCGCGAAGCCCAAGGCGCACAAGAAGAAGCAGCCGGCGCGGCCGCAGCAGGTACGGGGGGCGCTGCGGCAGCTGCTGGACTCGATGGACGGCATCCCCGCGTACGTCGGGGGGAGGCGCACGGACATCCTGGTGTGGAACCGGATGGCGGCGGCCGTGTTCGGTGACTGGTCGGAGCTGGCGCCGCATGAGCGGAACTGGGCGCGGCTGGTGTTCCTGAGGCCGGAGTACCGCGACCTGTACGTGGACTGGGAGCAGAAGGCGATCGACATCGTCTGCATGCTGCGCATGGACGCGGGCTGTCACCCCGACGATCCGCGGCTTTCCGCCCTGGTCGGGGAGCTGTCCGTGAAGAGCGAGGACTTCCGGCGGCTGTGGGCCACGCACGACGTCAAGGAGAAGAGCCACGGGGTGAAGCGGATGCGGCATCCGCTGGTGGGTGATCTCTCCCTTCAGTACGAGTCGTTCCGGCTGCCCGACGACAGCGAGCAGTCACTGGTCACCTACCACGCGGAGCCGGGGTCCGCCTCGGCGGAGGCACTGCGCCTGCTGGCCAGCTGGGGCACGGACGCGACCCGCGCGGGCGCGGGCACGCCCACGTAGCGCCGGCCCGCTTCCCGGGGCTGCGCCCCGGACCCCGGGTGCGTTCTTCAACTGCGGGCCGTGGGGGTTGCTCGCGCAGTTCCCCGCGCCCCTGAAAGCCTTCGCCCCGGGCGTCAAGGCTGGTACGGCGGGGCCGCTCCCCACGTCCACTTCGGTACCGGCTGGTCGGTTGGAGGCGTCGCGTCGAGGGCGGAGAAGTGGACGGCAAGCCGCGTCCCCCATTCCGCGTACGCGAGGAACGCGGAACGGAACTCGGCGTCCGTGGGCAGGTCCGCGTCGTCCGCCGCGTCCTGGAGCAGGTTGACCCACCGGCGGCGCTGCGCCTCGGTGATGTTCTTGCCGAAGTGTTTGGCGACCATGTGGTCATGGCCGCCCTGGGTCTCGGAGTAGGCGGGCGGCCCGCCGAAGACCTCGCCGAGCCACAGGGCGACGTGGGCGGCGTGCTCGGGGGCGAGGCCGGAGAAGACCGGTGCGAGGACGTCGTCCTTGAGGACCCTGTCGTAGAAGGCCTCGGTGAGGCGGGCGAAGGCCTCGGCGCCCCCGGCCCAGACGTAGAGGGTGGGGACCGCCGCGCCCGGGCCCCGTACCGTCGTCGGCGCGTAGTGGCGCATCTCCTCGATGTAGGGGATGTAGGGCCGGATCTCGGCGAAGAAGGAGGGGAACAGCTCCGACTTCCGGAATCCCTCGACGTGGTCCTCCGTCGAGGTCCAGGTGATCCGCAGGACGAAGTGCTCGAAGTCCTCCTCGCAGCGCGTCAGCTCGTAGTCCACGCAGTGCGAAGACGCGGCGAGCTGGGCCGCGGCCCGCGTGTAGGCGGCCAGGAACTCCGCGGACTTCTCCTCGGGAATGCGATACCGGATGTACTCCACGGTCTGGGTGGTCATGGGCCCACGGAAGCACGGACGGCCCGCCGGAAGCTGCTCTTCCGACGGGCCGTTCGCTCTCGGCACACTTCACGTGGCCGCGCTACGGGATCACTTTCCGTAGTACGCGTTGTAGATGGAGACCGTCGACTTGTTGCCCTGCTTGTCGGTGATCTTCGCGTGGAAGGAGATGCCCTTCCCCTTCGCCGGGTTCTTGACGGTGATCTTGCCGTTCTTGACCTTGAGCATCTTCCAGGTCTGGCCGTAGTCGTACGAGACGTAGACGTACAGCGACTTGAGGTTCTTGCCCGCGGCCGAGCCCTGTACGGAGACCGGGATCGTGACCGTCCTGCCGGCCGCGACACGGCTGTCGAGGCCGGTGGTGGCGTTGAAGCGGACCGTGGAGGTGGGCAGCTTCGCGAAGTCGGCCTTCTTGGACTTGAAGGTCCAGCTGGCGTCGATCCGCGTGGAGGCCGCGGCGACCTTCACCGTGCGCTTGACCGAGGTCGTGAGCTTGTAGGTGGCCTCGGCGGACGGGACCTTGAACTCCTTCATCCCGACGAGCGGGTCGTCGTTCGAGGCGACCTTCGCGCCGTTGCGGTACAGCGTCGTCGTCACGGAGGTGTACAGCGAGGAGCCGGGGTGACCGCTCCCGTCGGCGAACAGCGGCAGGTAGCCCGAGATGCTGTTGCCGTCCCGGAAGACGCCGTAGTCCGCGTTGATCTTCGGACCGAAGACGGCCGTGTTGTACGTCCTCGTGTAGCTCTTGCCCGCCTTGAGGGTCTGCGGGTAGTCGTCCGTGTAGTAGGCGTCGATGACCGGGGTCCCGGTGGCGTCGACGCCCGCGCGCTGCTCCAGGTCGAACGCCCACTGGACCTTCTCACCGGTCGACACGTACAGCGTGCGCGAGGCCGGCAGCGTCTGGGGGACGCCGACGCTCATGCTGTCGTCGTCGGGCAGGAAGCCGTACGCGGTGACCGCGCCCGTCTTGCCGGTGGCCGCGGCCCCGAGGTTGGCCTTCACCTTGGCCAGCTCGCTCGCCTTGTAGTGCTTGACGTGCGCGCCCTGGAGCTTGGTGGTCCTGGTGCCGGTGAAGGTGTCGTACTCGGTGCCCGCACCCTTGGTCCACTGTCCGGACCAGCTCTGGAAGAGACCGGAGGAGACCGCCGGGCCGACGTGCGCCACGCGCACGTCCTGGAAGGAGGCAAGGCCGATGCCGATGCCGAGGCCGGTGGCGTCGTCGAAGTAGTTGACGAGTGCCGACAGCGGCTTCGCCCCCGCGTCCGGCACGGTGATGTCGGCGCCCTTGGCGGTACGGGCGTCGAGGGTCACCGTGGTGTTCCTGGTGACGCTCAGCCGGGGCTGGATCAGCCAGTCGACCCCGCCCTTCGCCTCGACCAGGTCCTTCACGAAGAGGGAGTTGAGCACGTACTTGCCCTTGGGCACCCGCAGGGTCGCGGTGTCGGCCGTGCTCTGCGACGTGTAGTCCCGGGCCTCGCCGACGCCGGAGTAGCCGTCCAGGTCGGTGAGGTGAGTGGGCGTCTCACCGGCACGGTTGACGTACTTGAGGGTGACGTCGTACGACTCCACCTCGCGCTCGACCGCGACGGCCGTACGCACGGCCTGGCCGCCGCCGCTCGCCGTCACGTACGCCGAGTACGCGCCGTCGAGGGTGCCCCCGAGCTTCGTGTTCGCGGTGACGTCGACGGCGGCCTTGCCGCCCGCCGGGACGGTGAGCGTCTTGGCGCCGAGTGCGAAGAAGCCCGCCGGAGCCGCCTGGCCCTTGGGGTCGGTCGCGGAGATCGCCAGGGTCAGGGTGACGTCCTTCGTACCGAGGTTGCGGTACGTCAGCTGCTTGGTCGTCGCCGCGTCGTCGGTGTGCGGCCACTGCGCGACACCGAAGCTCACCGAGGACGGGTCGGCGAGCACGGTCTGCTTGATCGCCTTGTCGACGGCGATCCGGCCCGAACCCTGCTGGAACGGCGTGTACTTGCCGCCCTTCGCGGAGCCCGTCAGCGCGCTCTTGAGCTCGGTGTACGTCCAGTCCGGGTGTTCCTGCTTGAGGATGGCCGCGGCGCCCGCGACATGCGGGGTCGCCATCGACGTACCGGAAATGGTCAGGTAGCCCGCGGGCTTCTCGCCGACCTCCTGGTCGATGACACTGCCCGGGGCCGCCGCCGCCGTGATGTCCACGCCGGGCGCGGTGACGTCCGGCTTGATGGCGCTGTCGCCGACGCGCGGGCCGGTGCTGGAGAAGTCCGCCAGCTTGTCGTTGTCGTCGACGGCGCCGACGGTGAGCGCGGCGTCCGCGCTGCCGGGGGAGCCGATCGACTCGGGGCCCTCGTTGCCCGCCGCGATCGCGAAGAGGATGCCCTTCTCGGCCGACAGCTTGTTGACCTCGGCCTCCAACGGGTCGATGTCGGGGGTGTCCTGGCCGCCCAGGCTCAGGTTCACGATGTCGGCGCCCTGCTCGGCCGCCCACTCCATGCCCGCGAGGATGCCCGAGTCGTCGCCGCTGCCGGTGTCGTCGAGGACCTTGCCGTTGAGGATCTTCGCGCCGGGCGCGACACCCTTGTACCTGCCGCCGGACTTGGCGCCGGTGCCCGCCGCGATGGACGCGACGTGGGTGCCGTGGCCGAAGTGGTCGGTGGCGTCGGCGGCGGTGGAGAAGTTCTTGGACTCGATCACCTGGGTCTTGAGGTCCGGGTGGCTCGCGTCGACGCCGGTGTCCAGGACGGCGATCTTGACGCCCTTGCCGTCGTATCCGGCCGCCCATGCCGTGGGGGCGCCGATCTGCGGCACGGACTTGTCGAGGCTCGCCTTGCGGACGCCGTCCAGCCAGACGTGCGCGATGCCGGAGGCCGTCTTCCCGTCGTCGGTGACCGCGGACCACAGCTCGGCCGCGTCCCGCTGCGGCGTCTGCACCGCGTCCGCGTTCAGGGCCTTCAGGCTCCTGCGGAGCGTGCCGGCGTCGCGGACGTCGGCCTTGGCGGCCGCCGCGGCTCCCCGGTAGCCGACGATCACCTTCAGGCCCCGCTGCTGGGACTTGCGGACCGCCGCCTTGTTGAGCTCGGTGACATCGAAGAGCCGCCGGTCGAGCTTACCGCCGGCTATGAGCGCCTGGGCGTCGGCCGGCACCACCAGAGTGTGGCCGTCGGCCTTGCGGATCTGCACGGGCACGTGCTCGCGGCCCTTGGCCCGCTCGAAGCCGACGACGCGCCCCTTCGCGTCGACGACCACCCGGTCACCGGTGATGAGGGTGATGCGATGCTTGGCCGTGATCCCGGCCGCTTTCCCGGCCGCCGACACGCCCGCCGTGCGCTGCTCCGCCCGCGCGGACGCCGGGCTGGTCATACCCGCCGCCAGCGCCACGGACGCCGCCATCGCGATGGTCGCCGCGCACGCTCTTTTCACTTGTCTGCGCAAGTCTCCCCCTGGAGATCAGGTCCGGACGAATCCCCGTTCATCCGGTCGGGGGAAGCCTCGTACGCATGCACGTACACCCCCCGGAATACGCAAGTATGCCCGGGGGGTGATAGCCCCCTCAATAGCGGGGCGAGGGTGAAGAGTTGACGGAGTTGCTCCGCTAAGACCCCGCACGCTCCTTTTGCGCTTCTTTAAGCACCCGCGTTTTCCTTGACGGAGATCTTCCCCTTGCGAATCGTCGCGAGGCGCGGGGCCTTCTTCGCGATCGAGGAATCGTGCGTGACCATGATGAAAGTGAGCCCGTGCTCCTTCCACATGGCCTCGAGCACCTCCATGATCTCGTCACGCATGGACTCGTCGAGGTTGCCGGTGGGCTCGTCGGCGAGCAGCACCTTCGGCTGCTTGACCAGGGCGCGGGCGATCGCGACACGCTGCTGCTGGCCACCGGAGAGCTCGGCGGGCAGATGCCCGAGCCGCTCGGCGAGTCCCACCGATTCCAGTGCGTCGGCGGCCCGTTGCCGCCGTTCCTTCACCTTCACACCGAGGGGTACGAGGGCGGTCTCCACGTTTTCCTGGGCGGTGAGCGTGGGAATCAGGTTGAAGCTCTGAAAGACGAATCCGATGTTCTCGCTGCGCACTTTGGTGAGCTTCGCCTCGGACAGTTTGGCCATGTCAGTGCCGTCGAGTTCGACGCTGCCCGCGGTGGGCCGGTCGAGACCGCCGAGCATCTGGAGAAGGGTGGATTTCCCGCCGCCGGTGGGGCCCTGGATGACGAGCCGGTCGCCGTCCGCGATGGTCAGGTCGACCCCGGCGAGCGCGTCGACCGTCTCCTTGCCCCGGGTGTAGCGCTTGGTGACGCCTCTGAGTTCGTACATGGTGCAACTCCTGGATGAGGTGGCTGGGCCTATTCGACGCGGCGCAGGGCGTCCGCGGGGCGGAGTCGGGAGGCGCGCCAGCCGCCGAAGGCGCCGGCGATCAGACCACCGGTGATGGCGAGGGCCACCGCGCCGACGATGGTGCCGAGGCTGACGGGCGCGGTGAGCGCGACGTCGAGGGCCTTGGCCGCGGCCTGTCGGCCGGGACCGCCGAAGCCGCCACCGCCGCCGGGGCCGCCCTGGCCCCCGCCGCCGCCCGAACCGCCCACCTGCGCCTGCAGGGTGGGGCTGATCTCGGTGACGACGTAGGCGCCCGCGAGGCCGATCGCGATACCGAGGGCGCCGCCGACCAGACCGTTGACCATGGCCTCGCCGACGACCTGCCGGGTCACCCGGCCCGACTTCCAGCCGAGCGCCTTGAGGGTGCCGAACTCGCGCACGCGCCGGGAGACGGCGGAGGAGGTGAGCAGGCCGGCGACCAGGAACGCGGCCACGAGCACCGCGATGGACAGCCACTTGCCGACGTTCGACGCGAGGCTGGAGGCGGTGGAGAGGGAGCCGGAGACGGTGGACGCGAGGTCGGCGGAGGTGGTGACCGTCGTCCCCGAGATGTTCTTCTGGATGGTGCTCTTCACGCTGGAGATCTGCTGCGAGTCCGACGCCTTGACGTAGATCGTGGTGACCTTGTCCTTGGAGCCGCTGAGCGTCTGCGCCTGCTTGAGCGGGATGTAGAGGTTGGCCGCCGCGTCACCGCTGTCGGGCGTGGCGATGCCGATGACCTTGTACTTGACGCTCTTGATGGTGACGGTGGAACCGACCTTGAGCTTCTTCTCCTTGGCGTACGAGACGTCGGCGACGACCACCTTGGCATCGGTCTCGGACGTCTGGAACGTACGACCGCTGGTGATCTTCGAGGAGGTCAGCGGGCCGAGGGCGGGCTTGGTGACGTCGGTGCCGTACACCGAGTAGTTGTTGACGTCGAAGTTGGCGCCGCCGCCCTCGACACGGCCCTGCGGGGACTGCTGGGCGTTCGGGCGCCCACCCCCCTGGCCGGTGCCGCCGTTCTGGTTCTGCTGGAACTGACCCCGCGTGAACTGGCCGTTGATCCTGATGACCTGGAGGCTCAGTCCGCCGACGGAGTCCGCGACGCCCTTCTGGGAGTCGACCTTGGTGACCGTGGAGGCGGCCAGGGTCTGGAAGCCCTGCACCATGACGCGGTCGCTGCTCTGCTCCTTGGTGGAGCCGTTGTCGTTCGCGTCGAAGTTGAAGCGCGGGCGCTGGCTGGTGCTCGTCGCCGGCGCCGCCGCCTTGGTGACGGTCATGTCCGTACCCAGTCCGTACAGCGACTGGAGGACCTTGCCCTGCGCCTTCTCCATGCCGGACGACACGGAGCTGACCACGATGACCAGGGCGATGCCCAGGGCGAGTCCGGAGGCGACGACGAGCGCCGCCTTCCTGCGGCGGCGCAGTTCGCGCCTCAGGTAGGTGAAGAACATGGCGGAAAGCTAGGTACGGCGCGTGATGGCGCGATAAGCCCCGCATAAGAGAAGGATGAGAAGGCTGTGGCAGCCCGGAAGTTCACCTGTGGGCGGTCCCTGAAGGCTGTGAGAACGCCGATGGCGGCGGCGGCCCATGAGGGCCACCGCCGCCATCGGCGAACGAGGGTGGTGCGGCAGGACTAGGCGGCCGAGCCGGCCTTCCAGGCCGCCCAGTCCAGGTTCCAGCCGTTGAGGCCGTTGTCCGGGGCGATGGTCTTGTCGCCGGTGTTCTTGACGACCACGACGTCACCGATCAGCGAGTGGTTGTAGAACCAGGCGGCCGACGTGTTCGGGTCGCCCGCGCCCTTGGTGTCGGACAGACCGACACAGCCGTGGCTGGTGTTCACCGCGCCGAAGATGGACTTGGCACCCCAGTAGTTGCCGTGGATGAAGGTGCCGGAGCTCGACAGACGCATGGCGTGCGGTACGTCCTTGATGTCGTACTCGCCCTTGCCGTCGGCATTCGTGAAGCCGACCGTCGAGCCGTTCATCCGGGTCTCCTTGAACTTCTCGGAGATCACCATCTGGCCCTGGTACGTCGTGTGGTCCGGCGCACCCGCGGAGATCGGGATGGTCTTGATCGTCTTGCCGTCCTGCGTGACCTTCATCGTCTTGGTCTTGGCGTCGACGATGGAGACCTGGTTGCGGCCGATCTTGAAGGTGACCGTCTTCTGCTGCACGCCGTAGACACCGCTCGCGCCCTGGACGCCGTCCAGGTTGAGCTTGAGGGTGACGGTGGAGCCGCCGGTCCAGTAGTTCTCGGGCCGGAAGTCGAGGCGGTTGGCGTTGAACCAGTGGCCGACGACCTCCTGGCCGCTGCTGGAGGAGACGGTGATCCCCTTCTGCACGGCGGCCTTGTTCGTGATCGCCTTGTTGAAGTTGATCGAGACCGGCATGCCGACACCGACGGTGGAACCGTCCTCCGGCGTGAAGTTTCCTATGAAGCTGTTGGCCGCGGAGACCGTGGTGAACGAGGCATTCTCGTGGGCCACGAGGCCCGCGGAGTCGGTGGCTTCGGCGGCCACCTTGTACGTGGTGGCCCGCTCGAGCTGGGAGGCGGGCTTCCAGCTCTTCTTGTCGGCGGATATCTGACCGGACACCGGCGTGCCCGACTCGGTCGTCATGGAGACGGCCGTGAGCGTGCCCTTGTTCACGGTGACCGCCGCGGCGTTGTTGATGGAGGCGTTGTCGGAACCGTCCGCGGGCGTGATCTTGATCTGTGCCTGGGAGCTCTTCTTGGCCGCCGCCGCATCGGCCTGGGCCTGCGAGGTCTCGCCGTCCGAGGCACTGGCCTTGCTGCCGCTCCCACTGCTGCACGCAGAGAGCACCAGCACTCCGCCGAGCAGAGCGGACGCGGCCGTCAGACCCTTGCGCCGCTTACTGTCCGTCATCACACGCTTCTCCATCGTTGCCGAATCACCTGGAACCACATGAGCCCCGTTCGAACCATCAACGCTACGACCGGTTCGTCCCATTCCACATACGCCCGAGGCGTGGGTAACGCCACGCCGGTCCACGGCGTCAACCGAATCGACCCGAGCCGACGGACCCCGATCGAGTGGTTACCGACAGCCGGACCGAATTCTGGTGCGGAGGTGGTCGGTGCGCCGTCGGAGACGACGCAACCCCGGGCAGCGGTTGCCACCCGGGGTCACGTTTTCCCCAAGAAGCGTCAGCCGACTCCGACTTCCTCGTCGTCATCCTCGTCGCCATCATCCTCGTCGAGGTCCCATTCCGGCGAATCGGGGTCGTAGTCGATCGGCTCGCTGCTCCAGGAAGCCTGGGCGAGATCGACCCCGGGCACCTCACTGACCAGGTCGAACGGGTCTACGAGATAGGCCAGGGCCTCGGCAGTGTCTTCCGTCACTGCATTCTCGGCGTGGGTCCGCTCGTCGGCCGGCATGCCGGAGTCGTCCGCGATGCGACGCAACGCGGCCTTGGTGACGGCGTCCGCGTCGTCGACTTCCAACACCAGCTCCACGCGAAGCCGGACAAATCGTGATGTCTCAGGAGTACTCATGAGACGGAGCGTACGGCCCGTGGCTCCCGCGACTTTCCCACGACCCGCGACTTTCATTAGCATCGGCCCACACGGCCAATTCGCCAGCGCCACAAGGGGATCGATATTACGTGTCCGCCGCTCGTCGCTCGTTGCTGACCGCCACCGCAGCGGGAACCCTTCTGGGGGCCCTGTGGTTCGTCCCGTCCGCCAACGCGACCCCGGAAAAGCCTGCTCAGCACAGCAACATGTCGACGAACACCACGTCGAGAACCGCGGTGCAGGTCTCCACGGAGTCGGGTGACACCCAGTCGGGCGCCGCCGATGCGAGCGACGCCGGAGCGAACGACACGGGCTCCGACACCACCGGGTCGCAAGACAGCGGGACCCGGCTCGCCGACACCGGAAGCGTCAACACGACGCCGTACGTCGTCGGCGGAACCCTTTTCCTGGGCCTCGGCGCCGGCTTTGTGACCTACTCGGTGCGCCGGGAGCGCACGGCGGCCTTCTGAGCGCGACGCTCCGGCCCGGAACCCACGGGATACCCATGCGAGACCTGACCGAGCTGACTGATGTCGAGGAGCCCGCGTGGCCGCTCCTCTCCGAGGCGATCTCCAACAGCAGGGTGTCCATGGATGTGCTGCCGGCAGACCCGGCGCAGGCCCGTGGATCCCTGCTGCAACTGCAACTCACCGCGCGCTCCTGGCTCGGCTCCTTCGTGCTCAACTGCGGCGGGGTGCTGCTGGACAGCGGCTGGCTGCGCATCTACGGCAGCCCCGACGACGACGCGCCCGCGGGGACGCCGAGCTTCGCCGAGGTCAACGACCTCCCCGAGCGGTTCGACCCGGCGTGGCAGCCGGAGGGCGGGCTCGTCATCGCCCATGACGTCCTCGGCGGCGTCTTCGTGGTCAACGGACCCGACCCCGCGCAGGCGGGCCGCCCCGGCGGTCCCGGCGAGGTGCTGTACTTCGCGCCGGACTCGCTGCGCTGGGACGCGCTCGGCGTGGGCCACGCGGACTGGCTCAACTGGCTCATGGACGAAGGCGGCATAGAGCAGTTCTACGACACCCTGCGCTGGCCCGGCTGGCGCGCCGAGACGGGGCCCATGCCGGGATCCCACGGGATCACCTTCGACCCGGTCCTGTGGACGGCCGCCAACCGCCGCGACCTTCCCGCGGCCCGCCGTCGCGCCATCCACATGTCGGATCTCATGGACCTCCACCGAGGCACCGGCCTGGAACTCGACAAGATCGACCCGGGCTTCCTGGGCAACTTCGACTACTGAGAAGTTCCGCGCCCCTGGGAACGCCCGCAGGGGCGCTCCCAGAGGCGCGGGGAACTGCGCGACCAGCCCCCACCGGCCCGCAGATGTGATCCGAGCTACGCCGCGCGACGCCCGCCGCCGCCCTGCCCGCCACGCTCCGTACGCCGCTGCTGCGGGGCACGCCCACGGCCACCGGAGCGACCCGCACCCCCCGTACCGCCGCCACCCGTGCCGCCACCGGCCGTACCGCCGGCGGTACGCCGCGGCTGACGGCCCTGCGACTCCGAACCCGCGCCCGCACCCGAACCCGCTCCGGCCGGACGCCTCGCCCCGCCTCCGACCCGCGGCCGTGACCGCTTCTTCGGCTGCTCGGCCGGCTGCGGCACCTCGATGACGACCGGGACGCCGGAGGGCTCACGGGCGCCGGTGAGGCGGGCGAGCTCCTCGTCGCTGGACGCGATCCGCGCCGTGCGCGGGGTGATGCCGGCGTCGGCCATCAGCCGCGTCATCTCCCGTCGCTGCTCGGGCAGTACGAGGGTGACGACGCTGCCGGACTCACCGGCCCGGGCGGTGCGTCCGCCGCGGTGCAGGTAGTCCTTGTGGTCGGTCGGCGGGTCGACGTTGACCACGAGGTCGAGGTCGTCGATGTGGATGCCGCGCGCCGCGACGTTGGTGGCGACGAGCGCGGTGACCTGACCGTTCTTGAACTGGTCCAGGGTGCGGTTGCGCTGCGGCTGGCTGCGCCCGCCGTGCAGCGCGGACGCCCGGACGCCGTTGGCGAGCAGCCGCTTGGTGAACCGGTCGGCGCCGCGCTTGGTGTCGACGAAGAGGATCACCCGGCCGTCGCGCGCCGCGATCCGCAGGGCGACGGCCTTCTTGTCGGTCTCGTCGGCGACGTGGAGCACGTGGTGCTCCATGGTGGTCACCGCACCCGCCGAGGGGTCGACGGAGTGCACCACGGGGTCCGTGAGGAACATCTTCACGAGCCGGTCGATGTTCTTGTCGAGCGTGGCCGAGAAGAGCAGTCGCTGACCGCCCGGCTCGACCTGCTTGAGCAGCGCGGTGACCTGCGGCATGAAGCCCATGTCGGCCATCTGGTCGGCCTCGTCGAGAACCGTGATGGCGACCTGGTCGAGGACGCAGTCACCGCGCTCGATGAGGTCCTTGAGCCGCCCGGGGGTGGCCACGAGCACCTCGGCGCCGCGCCGCAGCGTGCCGGCCTGCCGGCCGATCGACATCCCGCCGACGGCCGTGGCCACGCGCAGGTTGACCGCGGTGGCGTACGGCGTGAGCGCGTCGTCGACCTGCTGGGCGAGTTCGCGCGTGGGGACGAGGACGAGTGCGAGCGGCGCCTTCGACTCCGCCCGGCGACCCGCCGTACGGGCCAGCAGCGCGAGTCCGAAGGCGAGCGTCTTGCCGGATCCGGTGCGACCACGGCCGAGGACGTCGCGTCCGGCCAGGGAGTTGGGCAGCGTCGCGCCCTGGATCGGGAAGGGCTCGGTGACGCCCTGCGCGGCGAGGGTCTTGGTGAGGGCCGCCGGCATGTCGAGCGCGTCGAAGGAGTCGACGGCGGGCAGCGCCGGGGTGATGGTCTCGGGCAGGGAGAACTCCTGCGGCGCCACGGCCTTGCGGGCCGGACCCTTGCCGGTGCCACGGCCGCCGCCGCGGCCCGCGCCCTTCGCGAAGCCGCCGGTCTGGGCGCCACCTCGTGCGTTTGCCGGCCGCTTACGGACGGGACGTTCGGATCGAGTCATGCTGGATCTGGATTTCCTTCCTGGGCCCCACGGACTGCACGCACAGCGCTCGCAACTGACAAGCACTCACAGCACGAGCCGGGACCCGCACCCCGAAGGTGCGGGCCCCGGCTCTGGAAAAGCGCGTCCCCGAAATCAGGCGGGGATGATGTTCTCCGCCTGCAGGCCCTTCTGGCCCTGCGCGACGTCGAACGAGACCTTCTGGCCCTCCAGCAGCTCACGGAAGCCGGAGCTGGCGATGTTGGAGTAGTGGGCGAAGACGTCGGGGCCGCCGCCGTCCTGCTCGATGAAGCCGAAGCCCTTTTCCGAGTTGAACCACTTCACGGTGCCAGTTGCCATGTTTTTCTCCTGAATAGGTAGGGCCCCAATCCGGAGATGCACCGGGAAAAGCCGGAGATGCCGGTAAAACAAAACGCGCCTGCGGAGGATTCCGATCAGGCGCACAAAGTAAATGGGTACCAAAAACGTATCAATGAGACAGTAGCACACTTCGGGCCGCCCCTGTGACAGCGGCGGCCCGAAGGCGCTCCGGTCAGGCCAGCGGTCCGGTCACCGGCTCCACCGCCGCCACCACCCGGCCGCCGCGCACGAACGCGTCCGCCGCCTCCAGGTCCGGGGCGAGGAAGCGGTCGGGGCCCGGGCCCCGGACGCCGGCCGCGCGGACGGCCTCGATGACGGCCTGCGAGGCGGGGGCGGGGGTCAGGCCCTCGCGCAGTTCGATCGCGCGGGTGGCCGCGTACAGCTCGATCGCGACGATACGGGTGAGGTTGTCCACGGCGGTGCGCAGCTTGCGCGCGGCCGACCAGCCCATGGAGACGTGGTCCTCCTGCATGGCGGAGGAGGGGATGGAGTCCGCGGACGCCGGTACGGCGAGACGCTTCATCTCGCTCACCAGCGCCGCCTGGGTGTACTGGGCGATCATCAGGCCCGAGTCGACGCCCGCGTCGTCCGCGAGGAACGGCGGCAGACCGTGCGAGCGGTTCTTGTCGAGCAGCCGGTCGGTACGGCGCTCGGCGATCGAGCCGAGGTCGGCGGCGGCGATGGCGAGGAAGTCGAGGACGTAGGCGACCGGGGCGCCGTGGAAGTTGCCGTTCGACTCGACGCGGCCGTCGGGCAGCACGACCGGGTTGTCCACGGCGGAGGCGAGCTCGCGCTCGGCGACGAGCCGGGCGTGCGCGAGGGTGTCGCGTCCGGCGCCCGCGACCTGCGGGGCGCAGCGCACGGAGTAGGCGTCCTGGACACGCGGGGCGTCGCCCTGGTGGTGGCCGGTGAGCTCCGAGCCCTTCAGCACGGCCAGCATGTTCGCGGCGCTGGCGCTCTGCCCCGGGTGCGGGCGGATGGCGTGCAGCTCGGGGGCGAGCACCTTGTCCGTGCCGAGGAGGGCTTCGAGGGAGAGCGCGGCGGTGACGTCGGCCGACTTGTAGAGCGTCTCCAGGTCGGCGAGGGCCATGACCAGCATGCCGAGCATGCCGTCGGTGCCGTTGAGGAGGGCGAGGCCCTCCTTCTCGCGCAGTTCGACGGGGGTGATGCCGGCCTCGGCGAGCAGCTCGCCCGCGGGCCGTACGACACCGTCGGGGCCCTCGGCGTCCCCCTCGCCCATCAGTGTGAGCGCGCAGTGGGAGAGCGGGGCCAGGTCGCCGGAGCAGCCGAGCGAGCCGTACTCGTGGACGACCGGGGTGATGCGGGCGTTGAGGATGTCGGCCATGGTCTGGGCGACCTCGGGCCGCACACCGGTGTGCCCGGAGCAGACGGTCTTGAGCCGCAGGAACATCAGCGCGCGGACGACCTCGCGCTCGACGCGCGGGCCCATGCCGGCGGCGTGCGAGCGGACGATGTTGCGCTGCAGCTGGGCGCGCAGCTCCGGGCTGATGTGCCGGGTCGCGAGGGCGCCGAACCCGGTGGAGACGCCGTAGACCGGCTCCGGCTTGGCGGCCAGCGCGTCCACGATCTCGCGGGCCGCGGCGAGGGCCGCCACCGCCTCTTCGGAGAGCTCGATCCGGGCGCCGCCGCGCGCCACGGCGAGTACGTCGGACGCGGTCACTCCGGACGTCCCCACCACCACAGTGTGCATATCCATATTCAGGAGCGTACGCAGTGAATTCGATGATGTCACTAGTGGGTGGGCGGTTGACCCCTTACTCCGACGTACGTCACACACGCCCGCGCGGACTCAGGGGCGAGGGTGCTCGTGGCGCCCACGGAAGCGGCGGCGTTCGCCCCGCGCCGGGGAGGGCGCGTCGGCGAGACGCACGACCGGGTCGTCGGGGCCCTCGCGCCCGGCGACGACGGGCTTCGCGGCCCGTACGGCCTTCGCGCGGTACTGGGCGGCGTCGGCCAGCCGGAAGAGCCGCCGCGCCGAGCGCACCGGACCGATCGGGTCCGCGGTCGAGGCGACCCCGCACGCCACCCCCTCCCCCAGCTCCAACTCGGCGGCACGGCGGCAGAGTTCGTCGGCGATGCGGACGACTTCGTCGGCCTGCGGGCCGACCGCGAGCAGGCAGAACTCGTCACCGCCGAGGCGGGCGGCGAGCGTGCCCGGGAGCATCGCCCCGCACAGCGACAGCACCGATCCGAACCGCTCCAGGAGCCGGTCGCCGACGGCGTGCCCGCGGGTGTCGTTGACGTTCTTGAGTCCGTTGAGGTCACAGACGACGAGGCTGACCGCGGCCCCTTCCTGCCGGTGCAGCTCGATGGCCTCGTCCAGGCGTACGTCGACGGCGCGGCGGTTGGCGAGTCCGGTGAGGGCGTCCGTGAACGCGAGGCGCCGGGCCTCCTCCAGGCGCTCGGTCTGGGCGAGTCCGGCGGCGACGACGGAGGCCAGCACGGTCGCGAAGTCCGCGTCGGCCCGGTCGAAGACGGGTGCCGTGACCGGGCGGGCCACATACAGCTCGCCCCACGCCCGCCCGTGCAGCACGATCGAGGCGACGACGCAGCAGCCGCGGCGGCGCCGGCGCAGGGCGGCGACTCTCTGGTGGCAGTAGCCGACGGGGCCGGCCGCCGGCCCGGCGGCGGTCTCCACCCAGGCGTTCGGGCCACCGCCCCCGGCCCAGCGCTCGTGCAGGAACTCGGTGATCTCCGGGAACTGGTGCACGGGGTAGGCCTCGCCGTCCGGGAACTCCTCCTCGTCCGGCGCGCGTTCGCCCACGTTCGCCAGGACCCGCAGCCGGCCGAGCTCGCGCTCCCACACGGAGAGCGCAGCGAAGCTCCCGGCGAGCGCGTGGCAGGCGCCGAGCGCCGCGGCCCGCCAGGACTCGCGCGGAGTGCGTGCCGCCGCCATCCCCTGCGCCAGCTCCACCACGGCCCTCAGCCGTCTGTCCTCACCCATCACTCCAGGCTAGGGATATTCGCGACGATTCGGGATATTGGTGAGGCGAACAGGGGTCCGAGCGGCCGTACCGGCCGAAGGATGCCGGGAAGCATGGGGGGCTACTCCCCCGGCCACTGCGGCGGGCGCTTCTCGTTGAACGCGGCGACTCCCTCCGCGCGGTCCCCCGAGAAGGCGACGGACCGCCAGGCCGCGTCCTCCACCTCCAGGCCCGCGCGCAGGTCGAGCCCGTGCCCGAGCCGCAGCGCGCGCTTGGCGGCGCGCAGGCCGACGGGGGAGTTGGCGGCGATGCGGGCGGCGAGCGCGAGGGCTTCGCCGCGGTCCTGGCCCGCGTCCACGAGTTCGTCGACGAGGCCCAGCTCCCTCGCCTCGCCCGCCTCCAGCCGCCGCGCCGAGAAGATCAGCTCGGCCGCGCGGGCCGCCCCCACCCGCCGCGGCAGCAACTGCGTGCCGCCGCCGCCGGGAATCACCCCGACCGACACCTCCGGCAGCCCGAGCACCGCCGTACGGTCGGCCACGATCAGGTCGCAGGACAGGGCGAGCTCGAACCCGCCGCCGAGGGCGAAGCCGTGCACGGCGGCGATCGTCGGCATCGGCAGCTCCAGGACGCCGGTGTACGCGGCCCGTGCGACGGGGCGCTGGCGGACCAGGTCGGCGTCGCTGAAGGAGTTGCGCTCCTTCAGGTCGGCGCCGACGCAGAAGGCGCGCTCGGCGGTGGAGGTCAGCACGACCACCCGCACGTCACGCTCGCCGCCGAGTGCCTCGCAAGCGGCCGCGATGGAGCGGGCCATCTCCGTGGACACGGCGTTCATGGCCTTCGGCCGGTCGAGGGCGAGTTCCGCGACGTGCGCGTGCCGCCGTACGACGACGAACTCCCCGAACCGCCGCTCGTCCCCTTGCTCCGCCATGACACCCTCCTGGTGAACGGTTAACGCGGGTTAACTCCCGATGCCTCCGATCATCGCAGCCACCCCTGCCCGGCGAAACCCTTCACCTTCCCTCCCCTCGCCCCGCACTCCCCGTTCGAGTGACATCCCGCCCAACTCCCGCCCCACGCCCCCAAAACGCGCATAACCTGCGCACCGCCCGGTGCTTCGGGGGGCGCGGGCACATCGGGGAGGGATGACCATGACGAACGGCACGACGACAGACGTGACGAGGCCGTCGACAACACCGACGGACACTCCACGCACCCCGTACTCCCTGCCCCCGGCCTGGCGCGCACCGGTCCCTGCGGCGACACGTGAACCCGGCGCCGCGGCAACCCGCGCTGTGTCGCGCCCCGTGGCGGGCGAGACGGTCGGTCCGCTCCCGGAGCGGGGCGGCCGGGGGCGGCACCGCAAACCGCGGCCCCGGCGGGCGCTGTTCGCCGTGGGTGGGCTCGCGCTGGCCGCGGGGGCGTTGAGTCTGGCGCGGATGGCACCGGAGTCGGTGGTCGGCGGCGGGAGCGGGAACACGGAGGCGGAGCCGAGGCCCGGGGCCGCCACGGACGAGGGGCTCGACGCCGCGCCGACCGTCTGGGCCGTGCCCTCCGCGCATCCGGCGCCCCCGGGCCCGACCGGCGGGCAGGGCGGGGCGAGCGCGACCCCGGCCTGGGGCGGGAGCCCGGCGCCCGCGGCACCGTCGACGGCCGCCTCACCCTCAGCTACGGCGACGATCCCGTCCGCCCGGGCGAGCGCCCCCGTGGCGAGCGTGCCGGACACGACCGGCATCCCGACCGCGCCCGTCGTCGTACCGTCGCAGCCACACACGCAGCGTCCGCCGGACCCGAGTCCCACCACCCACGCCCCGGCCCCGGCGCCCACCCAGAACCCGCCGGGTCTGTGCGTGCCGATCGTCGGCATCTGTGTGAACGATCTGGCGGGCCCCGCCGCACGCCATTGAGGGAAACAGGGTCTTTCGAGGGAAACGGGGCCTACGGCTGGTCGCCGTTCCGGCGGGCCAGCAGCCATGGTTCGACCACGCCGAGGCCGCGGACGGGGCGCTGCCACATGGGCTGGAGGGCGAAGCGGTAGACGGGCGGCTCCTCGCCCTCCTTCTCCGCGGCGGCCGCGGCCTCGGCGGCCTCCGCCTCGGAGGCGGGCGCGTCCCCGGTATGGATCAGTTCCTCCGCGAAGGCGCCGTCCACCAGGACGGCATCCCGTGGCGCTATCGACGTGAGCCGCGAGGCGAGGTTCACCGTCGTACCGAAGACGTCGCCCATGCGGGTCGTCACGGTGCCGAAGGCGATGCCGACGCGCAGCTCCGGCATCGTCTCGTCGTTGGCCATCGTCTCGATGAGGCGCAGAGCGATCTCGGCGGCGATCCCGGCGTCGTCCGCGGAGTACAGCACCTCGTCACCGAGGGTCTTGATGAGGCGCCCCCCGTGCGCGGCCACCAGGTCGGCGGCGGTGGTCTCGAAGGCCTCGACGAGCTCGCCGAGTTCCTCCTCCTCCATCCGGCGCGTCAGCCGCGTGAAGCCGACGAGGTCCGCGAAGCCGACGGCGAGGCGGCGGTCGACCATCTCCTCGTCGTCGCCTGCCTGGACGACGCGGCCGGTCGCGGCGGCGAGCTGGCGCCGCCAGACGTAGACGATGAACTCCTCCAGCTCGGGCAGGAGCAGCTCGATCAGGGGGTACGTGACCTCGGTGCGCGTCATGCCCGGCTCGGGGGGCTCGGTCAGGCCCTCCAGGAAGGAGTCGATCTGCCATTCGGCCAGGCGGGCCGTGGTCTGCCCGGTGGAGCGGGCGACCTG
Organism: Streptomyces sp. NPDC107454; assembly: GCF_055582885.1. Taxonomy (NCBI): domain Bacteria; kingdom Bacillati; phylum Actinomycetota; class Actinomycetes; order Kitasatosporales; family Streptomycetaceae; genus Streptomyces; species Streptomyces sp. NPDC107454. The sequence goes on from NZ_JBVJPA010000008.1 coordinate 542,332, forward strand.
GACGGCCATGGCCTCGCTCAGCAGGCCCGCCTCGACGAGACCGGCGAGGCGCCGCAGCGCCAGTACGTCGGCCTCGGTCAGGGCCTTGGCCTGGCCGATGTCGGCGAAGCCCATGGCCCGCCAGAAACGCGAGGCCAGTTCCATGGAGACGCCTGCGCTGCGGGCGGCCTGGAAGGGGGTGTAGCGGCGCTCGGCGCCGAGGATGAGCGTTTCGAGGCGCAGCGCGAGGGGGTCCTCGCCGGAGTCGACGGACTCCTCGTCCATCCGGTTCTGCGCGTCCAAGCGGCTCTGTCCGTCCATCCGCCCGGTCGTCTCACCGGTCGGCCCGGTCGTCCCACCGCTCGTCTCACCCGTCGGTCCGGCGGTCTTCTCGCCGGCCATGTCACCGTTCGTGTCGACGCGTGCGGGCGCCGGGTCGGTGACCGGCCCGGCGGTACGCCCCGGCTCACCGTCGGGGGCGGGGTATGCACCCGTGCCGGAGCCCGTGTCGTCGACGGTCACGCCTGCTGCCCTTCCGATCTGCCTTGGTCAGGGATCGACCGCGGTCAACTCTACGGCAGGTGTGCGCTGGCTCACTCCTGACTCGTACGCCCGGTCGGAGCTCGGCACCACGATCGGTTCCGGGCCCCACCGCTGAGTACGGTCTACCGGCCTCCTCGGCTCACGCCGGCCGCAGATGGACGATGTCCCCCGCTCCCACCGGCTGCTGTACGCCCTCCTCCGTGGCCAGGACCAGACGCCCGTCCCCGTCGACCGCCACCGCTTCCCCGGTGATCGACGTGTCGCCGGGCAGTTCGGCACGCACCACCCTTCCGAGGGTCGCGCATCCCGCGGCATACGTCTCCTGGAGACCGGAGGCGGCGGGGTCGCCCCCCACGTCCCGCCACTTCCCGTACCACTGCTCCAGGGAGCGCAGGACGGCCCGCAGCACGGTGTCACGGTCCGTGGTCGTGGCGCCCGCGAGGGCGAGGGAGCCCGCGCCGGGCACGGGGAGTTCGTCCTCGCGCAGGGTGACGTTGATCCCGATGCCGACGACGACCGCGTCGTTCCCGGCGCGCTCGGCGAGGATGCCGCCCGTCTTGCGCTCCTCGCCGCCCACGGTGACCAGCAGGTCGTTGGGCCACTTGAGCGCCGTGTCGACCCCCGCCACCCGGGACAGGGCCGTGGCCACCGCGACCCCGGTGAGCAGCGGGAGCCAGCCCCAGCGCTCGACGGGAACCCCGGTGGGCCTCAGCAGCACGGAGAAGAACAGGCCCGAGCGGGCCGGGGCCGTCCACTGGCGGTCCAGACGGCCCCGCCCGGCGTTCTGCTCCTCCGCGACGAGGACGACGCCCTCGTCGGCCTTCTCGTCCGTGGCCAGGGCCACGAGGTCGGAATTGGTGGACCCGGTGCGCGGCACGATCCGGACATCGCCCCAGAGCCCGCCCTCGCGGATGAGAGCCCGGCGCAGGGCGGTGGCGTTGAGCGGCGGACGGTCGAGGTCGGACCACCGGTCCGACCTCGACTCACCGTGCCCGTCGGAGGGGCTTCCTTCTGAACCTGGTGGCTTCGTCATGCAACCCACCCTAGGTTTGACATCCTCCGCCCCGCGAGAAGGGGACGGATTCCAGCCCTGCTGAGCCGAGGTTCACGGGCGCTCGATCACTCTCGTGATGTCACCCCTCGGCGTGTCCCGCCGCGAGGCACCCGTCCTACGGCTGGTCCCGGTCTCTGCGCGGCCTGATCCGGAGATCTCGTCCCCGCTGAAACCAGAGGGGGAGTGTGGTAAACGCCGCACTGCCGAACGGTATCGGCACCACTACCCTACGAGTCAGTAGCAACCCCCTGAGCACATCATCCTCATATTCGCACTGAGCAGGCAGGGAGCCGCATCCCGATGTCCGAGCCGGAAGAGCTGCACCACCCCGACATCCACACGACCGCGGGCAAACTCGCGGACCTGCGGCGCCGCGTCCAGGAAGCGACGCACGCCGGCTCGGCACGCGCTGTCGAAAAGCAGCACGCCAAGGGCAAGTTGACGGCCCGTGAGCGGATCGAGCTGCTGATCGACGAGGGCTCGTTCGTCGAGCTGGACGAGTTCGCGCAGCACCGCTCGACCGACTTCGGCATGGAGAACAACCGGCCCTACGGCGACGGTGTCGTCACCGGCTACGGCATGGTCGACGGCCGTCCCGTCGCCGTCTTCTCCCAGGACTTCACCGTCTTCGGCGGCGCCCTGGGCGAGGTCTTCGGCCAGAAGATCATGAAGGTGATGGACTTCGCGCTGAAGACCGGCTGTCCGGTCATCGGTATCAACGACTCCGGCGGCGCCCGCATCCAGGAGGGCGTCAGCGCGCTCGGCATGTACGGCGAGATCTTCCGCCGCAACACGCACGCCTCCGGTGTCATCCCGCAGATCTCGCTCGTCGTCGGCCCCTGCGCGGGCGGCGCGGTGTACTCCCCCGCGATCACCGACTTCACGGTCATGGTCGACCAGACCTCGCACATGTTCATCACGGGTCCTGACGTCATCAAGACGGTGACGGGCGAGGACGTCGGCTTCGAGGAGCTCGGCGGCGCGCGCACCCACAACGCGGTGTCGGGTGTGGCCCACCACATGGCGGGCGACGAGAAGGACGCCATCGAGTACGTCAAGCAGCTGCTGTCGTACCTGCCGTCCAACAACCTCAGTGAGCCCCCGGTCTTCCCCGAGGAGGCGGACCTCGCCCTCACGGACGAGGACCGCGAGCTGGACGTGATCGTGCCGGACAGCGCGAACCAGCCGTACGACATGCACGCGGTGATCGAGCACGTCCTGGACGACGCCGAGTTCTTCGAGACCCAGGCGCTGTTCGCACCGAACATCCTCACCGGCTTCGGACGGGTCGAGGGCCGCCCGGTGGGCATCGTCGCCAACCAGCCGATGCAGTTCGCCGGCTGTCTGGACATCGACGCGTCCGAGAAGGCGGCCCGCTTCGTGCGCACCTGCGACGCCTTCAACGTCCCCGTCATCACCTTCGTGGACGTCCCCGGCTTCCTCCCGGGCGTCGGCCAGGAGCACACGGGCATCATCCGCCGCGGCGCCAAGCTGATCTACGCCTACGCCGAGGCGACCGTCCCGCTCATCACGGTCATCACCCGCAAGGCCTTCGGCGGCGCCTACGACGTCATGGGCTCCAAGCACCTGGGCGCGGACCTCAACCTCGCCTGGCCGACCGCCCAGATCGCGGTGATGGGCGCGCAGGGCGCGGTGAACATCCTGCACCGCCGCACCATCGCAGCCGCCGAGAGCGCCGGAAATGGTGACGCCACCCGGGCCCGCCTGATCCAGGAGTACGAGGACACCCTCCTCAACCCCTACACGGCGGCCGAGCGCGGCTACATCGACGCGGTGATCATGCCGTCCGACACCCGCTCCCATGTCGTACGGGGCCTGCGTCAGCTGCGTACGAAGCGGGAATCACTCCCTCCGAAGAAGCACGGCAACATCCCGCTCTAGAACCCCGGACCCTTGGGAGCAGACATGACGATCAAGGTCGTACGGGGCAATCCGACCCCGGAGGAGCTGGCCGCCGCTCTGGCGGTGGTCCGAGCGCGCGCCGCGGCGGCCACCACGCCACCCGGCGCGCCCGGCAGCCGGGACTCCTGGTCGGACCCGTCCCGCATAGCCGCCCAGCACCTGCCCCAGCCGGGACCCACGGCATGGACGCGCACGTACTGGCCCGCCTAGAAGCACTCCGACACCTCCTCGGCCATCACCTCGTACCCGGCGTCATTGGGGTGCAGGTGATCGCCGAAGTCGTACACACCCCGTAGCCGATCCGGATCTCCCGGATCGGCCAACACCTCGTTGAGGTCCACCACCGCGTCCCACTCCCCCGCCCCGAGCATCCACCCGTTCACCTCACGGCTCACCTTCGCCGCCCGCTCCCCCCAGTGATCGGACCCCCCGAAGGGGAGCAGCGTCGCCCCGATCGCCCGCAGCCCCCGCCCGCGAGCCTGCCGTATCAACTCCCGGTACCCGTCGATGAGTTCATCGGCCTCCACCACCGGCGCGGGCTTGTACGTCGGCTGTTCGTCCGTCTCGCTGAACCCGATGTCGTTGAGCCCCAGCAGCACGACGACCGCCTCGACCCCGGCCTGGCCGAGAACGTCCCGCCCGAACCGCCGGACGCCCTTCTCCCCGTACCAGGCGGAGTCGTTCAGCAGCAGGTTCCCGCCGATGCCCGCGCCCAGAACGGGCCGCCCCGTGCGCTCGGCGAGCGCGTCCGACCAGCGGCGGTTCGCGCCCGGCGTCGAGCCGAACCCGTCCACGATGGAGTCCCCGAAGAGCACGACACCGTCCGTACGGTCCGCGTCGACCTCGACGGCCGACAGGAAGTACCAGGACTCGCTCGTCTCGCCGAATCCGTCGCCGTCGAGGTCGTCGAGGCGGTCGCCCTGACCCCGGTGGCTCGTCGCGAAGGCCTGGGCGTGGAAGGTCGCGGGCCCGGTGACGGCGTCGAGGTGCAGGGTGACGGTCACGGACTCCAGGGCCTCCACCGCGAGTTCGGCGGGGTCGCTGGCGACCTGTCCGCGCGGCGGGATCTCGACACCCCCGGCCCCCTCGAAGGTGAGCCGCCGCAGTGAGCCGGGCTCGACACCGGCCCCCTCGCCCGCACGGGCCACGGTGGCGCCGGCGATCCGCAGCGGCGAGCTGCCGTACGCGTTCGACAGTCGTATACGAACCCGGCCACCGCCCGCCCCGATGCGGACGACCTGGCGCAGGGACTGGCGCCAGAAGCCCTCCTGGGACCAGTTGGGGGTGAAACCCACGGCGGGGAGCTGGGGCGATGCGGTCCAGGCGGTGGTGAACACGGCAACTGCCTTCCTAAAAGGGACCAGAGTTCCTTTAGTAGATGACATGACCGTAGCAGGCGGGGGCGCATTAAAGGAATCCTGGACCCGTTTAGTCGGGTCGCGGGCAAGTTGAGTACGCGTACTCAGGCGGTCGGCGCCCTCGCCGCCGCACGATCGAAGGCATGCTGTGGTCCGACCCGGAGAACGAGCCGCCCAAGGAACTTCGCGACATGCAGGAGATGTTGCGGCGACTCGGCCTTCTCATGGCGTTGGCCATGCTGCTCGCGATGATCGTCCTCGGAGTGATGTGACCGGCGCGAGGTGATCGGCGCGGCGTGCTCGGCGCGAGGTGGGACAGGGCGACGGGGGACGACACGCCCACGCCGATACCCTGGCCGCATGACTGATCAGCCGCGCCGCCGCCTCGTGCTCGCCTCGCAGTCCCCCGCCCGGCTCGGCCTGCTGCGCCAGGCCGGACTCGACCCCGAGGTCATCGTGAGCGGCGTCGACGAGGACGCCGTCTCCGCCCCGACCCCCGCCGAACTCGCCCTCGCCCTCGCCGAGGCCAAGGCCTCCGTCGTGGCCGCCCGGACCGAGGTCCAGGGCGCCCTGGTGATCGGCTGCGACTCGGTCCTCGACCTGGACGGCGAGGCCCTGGGCAAGCCCGCGGACGCCGAAGAGGCCACCGCTCGCTGGAAGGCGATGCGTGGCCGGGCCGGCACCCTCCAGACGGGGCACTGCGTCTACGACACGGCCGCCAAGCGCTACGCGTCGGCGACCGCGTCCACGGTGGTTCGCTTCGGCGACCCGACCGACGCCGAGATCGCCGCGTACGTCGCCTCGGGCGAGCCGCTCCACGTCGCCGGGGCCTTCACCCTCGACGGCCGCTCGGCCCCCTTCATCGAGGGCATCGACGGCGACCACGGCAACGTCATCGGCATCTCCCTGCCGCTGGTGCGCCGCCTGCTGGCCGAACTGGGCGTGAGCATCACGGAGTTGTGGACCCCGCGGGAGAAGTGATCAGGACGCGCTCGGTGCCGGGGGCGCCGTGACCGGGGATCCCCCGGTACCGCCGTTCGGGTCCCCGTTCGTGCCCCCGTTGCCGTCCTTGCCGCCCGCGCCGTCACCCGGCGCGGCGTCGGCGGGACCCGCGCCGCGGTCGAAGGCCAACAGAGTGAACACGATCAGCCCGAGCGCCACCATCATGAACACGAACGCGCCCCAGCCCACCAGCCCCACCGTGAACGCGCCGAGCAGACCGTGCACCACGGCGGCGCTGATCAGCAGGATGCGGCCGAAGAGGCCCGGGGCGCGGTCGCGCACCGCGACGAGCAGCGCGGCGACGCCGCACACCGCGAAGTAGAGGCCGAAGACCAGCCCCCCGACCTTGGACGAGACGGACATCATGTCCGAGTCGAGACCCGCCAGAGACATGTCCTGGCGGTCGACGACCACGCCGAGGAACCAGTTCAGCAGCGCGATGCCGATCGCCTCCACGAAAAGCACGATCGCCGCCACCCACGCCACCGGTCTGCGCACCACCGGTCCCCACCCACTTCCGAGTGCTGTTACCCCAAGTATGTTCGAGACCTCCCGAACGCTACTAACGGGTAAACGCCGGGACAAGGGTTCGGCCGCGGGCAAAGAATCGTTGGGCCATTCGTAGGGACTCCACAAAGAAACGCTGTGCGTCGCAGCACGGCCTCACAGAGACCTTGACCACACAGGAGGGCTAGGGTTCAGCCAAGGATTCCTGCGTACCGCGGTGTGACAAGGGATCTCGCGGGTCGAGCGAGCCTCGAATCACGCTCCGTGTGGGCAAGCTCACCATTGGGGACGGGTCGAAAGGTCGTGTCGGCAGTCCCTAAACTCGGCTTGTTTCAAGGAGGGAGCCATCGTGCGCAAGGTGCTCATCGCCAACCGTGGCGAAATCGCTGTCCGCGTGGCCCGGGCGTGCCGGGATGCCGGGATCGCGAGCGTTGCCGTGTATGCGGAACCAGACAGGGACGCTCTGCATGTCCGGGCGGCGGACGAGGCGTTCGCCCTGGGCGGTGACACCCCCGCCACCAGCTACCTGGACATCGCCAAGGTCCTCCAG
>NZ_JBVJPA010000009.1:0-116715 GCF_055582885.1 Streptomyces sp. NPDC107454
TTGAACCAGTCGGGGTCGCGGTCCCTGGCCGGGGTGTCCTCGAAAGTGTCCGGGACGGGCTCGTTGACGATCATGTGGTGGGTGACCCTCCGATCCGCGGTGAGGTGTCGACGGCGAGCACATGCGCACCGCCCGGCCCCAGTCGCACGAAGTTGGCCCTGCCCCAGTGGTAGGTCTCGCCGGTGAGCTCGTCGCGCACCGGCACGGACTCCTGCCAGTCCAGGCCGAGTTGCGGCATGTCCAACGAGACCGTCGCCTCCTGGGTGTGGTGGGGGTCGAGGTTGGCCACCACCACGACCGTGTCGTCGTCCGAGCGCTTGCTGTAGGCGATCAGGGCCTCGTTGTCGGTCTGGTGGAAGTGCAGGTTCCGTAGCGCGTGCAGAGCCTTGTGGCGCCGTCTGATCCGGTTCAGCTCCGTGATCAGCGGTGCGATCGTGCGGCCCTCGCGCGCGGCCGACTCCCAGTCACGTGGACGCAGTTCGTACTTCTCGGAGTTCCGGTACTCCTCGCTGGCGGGCCCGACCGGAGCGTTCTCGCACAGCTCGTACCCGGCGTAGACCCCCCACGAGGGCGAGAGGGTGGCGGCGAGCACGGCGCGTACTTCGAAGGCGGGCCGACCGCCCCGCTGGAGATGGCCGGGCAGGATGTCGGGGGTGTTCACGAAGAGGTTGGGACGCATGAAGGCGGCCGTCCCGCTCGACAGTTCGGTGAGGTAGTCGGTGAGCTCCTGCTTGGTATTGCGCCAGGTGAAATAGGTGTACGACTGCTGGAAGCCGACCGCCGCGAGCGTGTGCATGATCGCGGGCCGGGTGAACGCCTCGGCCAGGAAGATCACGTCAGGGTCGGTGCGGTTGATGTCCGCGATGACCCGCTCCCAGAAGACGACCGGTTTGGTGTGCGGGTTGTCGACGCGGAAGATCCGCACGCCGTGGCTCATCCAGTGGCGCAGCACCCGCAGCGTCTCCTGGACCAGCCCCGGCATGTCCTGGTCGAAGGCGATCGGATAGATGTCCTGGTACTTCTTCGGCGGATTCTCCGCGTACGCGATCGACCCGTCGGCCCGGTGGTGGAACCACTCGGGATGCTTCTGCACCCACGGATGGTCCGGCGAGCACTGGAGCGCGAAGTCGAGCGCGACCTCGAGCCGCAGTTGGGTGGCCCGGCGCACGAACGCGTCGAAGTCCTCGATCGTGCCGAGATCCGGGTGGATCGCGTCGTGGCCGCCCTCGGGAGAACCGATCGCCCAGGGCACGCCGACATCCCGACGGCTCGCCGACAGGCTGTTGTTGGGGCCCTTGCGGAAGGTGGTACCGATGGGGTGCACCGGCGGGAGGTACACGACGTCGAAGCCCATCCCGGCGATGGCGGGCAGGCGTTCGGCGGCGCTGCGGAACGTGCCGTGCACCGACGGGTCCAGCTGTCCGCTCTCCGAACGCGGGAAGAACTCGTACCAGGCGCCGTACAACGCCCGCTTCCGTTCCACGAGCAGGGGCATCGGCACCGAGCGGGAGACCCGTTCCCGCAGGGGGTGTGCGGTGAGCACCGCCGTCGCTTCCGGGGCCAGGGCGGCGGTGAGACGAGCCGTCGGCCGCCGGGAGTCGTCGCGCAGGGCGTGCGCCGCGGCGCGTACGACCTCCTGGCCGGCCGGGTCGGGTACCGCGTCCGCGGCCCGCTCGTACAGCGCGGCACCCTCCTCCAGGACCAGACCGGCGTCGATCCCGGCCGGGACCTTGATGGCGGCGGTGTGGCGCCAGGCGGCCACGGGATCGCTCCAGGCCTCCACCAGGCAGGTCCAATGGCCCACGGATTCCGGTGTGACCTCGGCGCCCCAGCGATCGGTGCCCGGGGCGAGCTCACGCATCGCGGCGCGCGGGCCGGGCCGGCCGCTCTGATCGAACAGGACGACTTCGGCGCCGAGCACATCCCGGCCCTCGCCGAAGACGGTGGCGGTGACCTCGAAGGTCTCCCCGACGACCGCCTTGGCGGGGCGCCGGCCGTGCTCGACGACCGGCTGGACGTCCACGATCGGGATACGGCCGATCGGGTCACGGCCATGGGCCGGATGTGCCTCCATGTTTCGCCTCCGCCGTCCTCGCGCCCTGCCCCCTCGGTTCAGAGCTGCACCGAAAATTCCCGACACCACGGTCCGTCTCAGGGACGCCTGCCGACCGCTCGACCCGCTCCCCGCCCCTGAGGTCCCTGGGAGAGCTGAGAGCCCCGCGCGCGGTGCGCCACCGTCATCGACGACAGCGCGGCAGCCGGTGCCTCGTCCCGCAGATAGTGCTCGGCGGCGTCCACCGCCTCCCGCGCGCAGCGCTTCCCCATCAGCACGCACAGGGTGTACCCCGTGTTCTCGAAGTTGCCCCGCACCGTGTGGTCGGCGGGGGCCATGAGCAACAGGCGTTCCCAGGCCCGGTATTGCTCCAGATGCCTGGCGACCTCGGCTTTGGCAGGAAGCAGCATGGGCCGGTCACCTTTCCACTCTCGCGACTGCGCACGGGACACCCGGCTGATGCCAAACGGCCGTGCACGGAAGGGCACCGACCCACTACGGAGGGCGGTGCCCTCACTCATGGTGCCCGCACGGGCACTCAGCGTCTTGTTGGCTCTTCAACGACATGCGCTCGGGCTCTCGTGTTGCACGAACGGAGTAGCACTCGCACTCTGGGACTGACTCAAAAGCGATCAGTGCTCACGCTTCGTGATCGGGGCTCGGTCCGAGAAGGGCGAGGAGAGGCGAGAGCTTCGCCGTGAGGAGCCAACGAAGATGAAACCTGCAGTGCCCTGCTACTACCACCTCGACGTGGAGGTCAGCCCGGAGCGGGTTGGCCAGGTCAAGCGCATATTGGGGGCCCATCTCCGGTACTGGAACCTGGATACGCTCGTCGATTCCGTCTGCCACTGTGCGGAAGCGCTGCTGCACACGATCGACCGGCACGCGACGGACAAGAACACCACCATCGAGATGTGGTGGAACGGTTCCCACCTCATCACCGCGGTCTCCGACAACGACCAGGATCTCCGCCCGCACAACGAGCCCCAGGGCTGTCTGGCGCAGATCGCCGCCCTCAGTGACGGCTGGGGCTGCTGCGCCACCGGCGCCGGCGGCAAGATCATCTGGTTCTCCTGGCGGGCCCGCGCGGCCGAGCATGCTCCGCTGGTCCCGGCCACGCCCATGCCCAGTCTGCGGGAGGCGCGCCGGACGCCGCGTCAGGTGGCGTTGCCGGAACCGGCGCTCGCGGTGTCCCGGCATGACACGGAGGCCGTGACCGCTGTGACGTGATCACGACGACCGAGGGGCGGGGACCAACCACCCGCCCCGGCGGTTGTGCAGAACAGGCGCGCCGGATCCATCGGAGGGAGACTGGAGCCAGGGCCCCGGACACGGGTGCCCTGAAACCGGCCCCCAGGCGGGGGGAGGCGTATGTCCATCACGACGGCAGCGGCGGCGCGCCAGGAACTGACCGAATTCAAGGGGCAGCTGGTCGCACCCGGCGATTCCGGGTACGACGAGGCGCGTACTGTCTACAACGCGATGATCGACCGGCGGCCCGCCCTGGTGGCGAGGTGTGCCGGCGCCGAGGACGTCTCCCACGTCATCGGCTTCGCCCGCGACCACGGTCTTCCGCTCGCCGTGCGGGGCGGCGGCCACCATGGCGCGGGCCTGGGGGTCTGCGACGACGGCGTGGTCCTCGACCTCTCACCGCTCAAGGACATCGAGGTCGATCCGGGGGCCCGCACGGTACGGGCCTCGGGCGGCTGTGTGTGGGGCGAGGTCGACCGTGCCACCCACGAGTACGGCCTGGCCACACCCGCCGGCATCATCTCCACGACGGGAGTCGCCGGCCTCACTCTGGGCGGCGGCATCGGGCATCTCACCCGCAAGTACGGGCTGACCGTCGACAATCTCCTGGCGGCCGACCTCGTCCTGGCGAGTGGCGAGCGCGTGCGCGCGAGCGACACGGAGAACACCGACCTGTACTGGGCGATCCGCGGGGGCGGCGGCAACTTCGGAGTCGTCACCTCGTTCCTGTTCCGGCTGCGTGAGGTGAGTACCGTGGTCGCCGGCCCCACCTTCTGGCCCGCCGAACTCGGCGCCGAAGTACTCACCGCCTACCGCGACTTCCTCCCGGACGCCCCCCGCGAGCTGAACGCCTTCTTCCTGTTCGGCTCCGTGCCGCCCGGCCCGCCGTTCCCCGAGGAGATCCATCTGCGCAAGGTCTGCGGGGTCGTCTGGTGCCGCGTCGGGGACGACACCGAGGCGGCGGCCGCGGAGATGGCACCCCTCCTGGACGCCGTGCCCGAGCCGCTGTTGCACGGAGCGGCGCCGATGCCGTACCCCGCGCTGCAGTCCGCGTTCGACGGGATCTACCCGCCCGGCGACCAGTGGTACTGGCGCGCGGACTTCGTCGACGAGATCCCCGACGAGGCGGTCGCGTCGCACCTCGGGTACGGCGCCGAACCGCCGACCTGGAAATCGGCGATGCACTTGTACCCGATCGACGGCGCCGTCCACGACATCGCACCGGCGGACACCGCCTGGAGCTACCGCAACGCGCGCTGGGCGACCGTGTACGCGGGCGTGGACTCCGATCCGGCCGGCGCCGAGCGCGTCAAGCGGTGGAGCGTCGACTACTCCGACGCCCTGCACCCGTACTCCGCGGGCGGGGCCTACGTGAACATGATGATGGAGGAGGGCCAGGAGCGCGTACGGGCCAGTTACCGCGACAACTACGCCCGCCTGGCCCGTATCAAGGCCGACCGCGACCCGGACAACCTGTTCCGCCTCAACCAGAACATCCGACCGGCGCCGCGCACCTGATCACGGTTTGAGGGCCACCCCGCCGTGCACGTCCGTGGGCTCCGGTGCGGTGCCGGGCTCGGGGCGCCACAGGGGGCAGGAGACGATGCCGGGTTCGATCAGCTCCAGGCCCTCGTAGTACGCGGTGATCTGCTCCGGGCTGCGCAGCACGTAGGGGACGGCGCCCGTGTCGTCGTAACCCTGCTGGGCCTGCTTGAGCGCGGCGTCGGTGTCGGTGCTGTCGTAGTGCACGAAGTAGCTGCCGGAGGGCAGGGCGGCCTGGAGGGTGCGGACGATCGACTTGGCCTCCTCGTAGTCCTGGATGTGGCCGAGGATGCCCATGAGCATCAGGGCGACGGGCTGGTCGAAGTCCAGGATCCGGCTCGCCGCCTCGACGATCTTCTCGGGCTCGTGCAGATCCGCGTCGATGTAGTTGGTGACGCCCTCGGGGGTGCTGGTCAGCAGTGCCTGGGCGTGCCGCAGCACCAGGGGGTCGTTGTCCACGTAGACGATGCGCGACTCGGGCGCCACCCGCTGGGCGACCTGGTGGGTGTTGTCGTACGAAGGCAGGCCGGTGCCGATGTCCAGGAACTGGCGGATGCCGAGCTCACCGGCGACGAAGGTCACGGTCCTGATCAGGTACTCGCGGGAGGCCCGGGCCATCGTCTCGATGTTCGGCGCGACCTCGCGGTAGGCGTCGCCCGCGATCCGGTCGACCTCGTAGTTGTCCTTCCCGCCCATCCAGTAGTTCCAGATGCGGGCCGAGTGCGGCACCGTGGTGTCGATCTTGGACAACGCCTCTTGGTCGGGGTTGGGCCGGCCGTCTGCCATGGATGTCTCCTGCCTCCGTCACGCGGTCTGTCAATAACCTACCGTCAACTGCCTTTCACACAGCCCGAGTTGCTGGTGATGGCTGGCAGGGCCGCAGATGGGGTGGCCGAGGTCCTTGGCCTCCAGGGTCACCACGGGGACGTGCTGGGCGAGGGTGTGCAGCGCCCGTTCGTACGCGTCGACCGCCTCCGTGTCGTGCGTCTCGCCGGTCACATGGACGAGGGCCCCGTCGCGTTCCGCCACCGCTTCGGCGAAGTCGAGGGCCTGGATCCACGTCACCCGGGAGCGTCCGCGGCGCAGCGGTCCGTACACCAGCTCGTGGACGAGACTGCCGTCGACGGCCAGCCGGCCCGACGCGGCGAGGAGTTCGCGGTACGGCTGGGTGGGGTCCACGTGATGGAGGGGGCCGCGGCAGAGCCGGACCAGGAATCCGTGCCGCGCCAGCTCGGCGATCAGGGCGCTTCTGCCGATTCCGTCCGGACCGTCGACGACCAGGGTCCGGCACCGGGTGAGGGCCTGGCCGAGGATCACCCCCGCGCCTTGCGACAAGGACCGGTGCGCATACCGCTCCCTCCGGGACGACCGATTCCCTCAGTGTGGACGGACGACCCGCACGGCGGGAGTGGGCGTGCGGGTTGTCCGGTTGTGCGGGCGTAGTGGTTGTGCGGGCGTAGTGGTGGTGCGGGCGTGGTGATGGTGCGGCTCCGGTGATGGCCCGAGGAGCGGACGCCTCTCCCGGCCTCAGGCGGTCGGCGAGCGCGTCAGGCGACGAGGAAGTCGGCCTGGCCGGACTTCGCGCCTTCGAGGAACGAGATCATCTCGTCCCGGGTGTACACCAGCGCGGGCCCGTCCGGGTCCGTGGACTGGCGGAAGGCCACACTGCCGTCGGGCAGTCGCTTGGCCTCGACACAACTCCCGCCGTTCGTACCGCTCCAGGGCTTCTCCCAGCCCTCCGTGCCCAGGTCGACGGCCGGCATGCCACTGTAAATGGGGCCCTTGAATCCCATGGATCACAACTCCTTACGCAATTCAGCCAGGATGGCCCTGGTCCGAGCGACCGGTTCCGCCTGCACGGACATCCGGTCCAGTACTTCGAGATAGGTGACGACGTCGCCGGGCCGGTCGACATAGACCGCGCCGGCCAGGCTTTCCGTGTAGATGACGTCGGGCAGTTCGGAGAAGCCGAAGCGGAAGTGGTGGAACGGACCGAAGGCGCCGGGGTGTGCCCCCACCCCGAAGCGCATGACCTGGATCCGGACCTTCGGCATGTCCAGGACCTCGTGCAGCCGGTCGATCTGGGCCCGCATCACCTCGGCCCCGCCCACCGGGCGGCGTAGCACCGTCTCGTCGAGGATGGCCCAGATGGCGGGCGCGTCCGGCTTGGCTAGCAGGTCCTGCCGCCTGGTCCGCAGGGCGACACGACGGGCGACGTCCTCCTTCGACTCGTTGGGGAAGCCCACGTGCATGAGCGCGGTGGCGTAGTCGTTCGTCTGCAACAGGCCCGGCACGTAGTGGGGTTCGTAGAGACGGATGACGCTGGCCTCGCTCTCCAGGCTCACGTAGGCGCTGAACCACTCGGGCAGCACGTCGCGGTACTTGTACCACCAGCCCGGCTGGTTGGCCTCCCGGGCCAGCGCGAGGAAGTCGTCGATCTCCGTCGCCGGCACCCCGTAGGTGCGCAGCAACTCCTTCACATAGGGGATCCGGAGGCCGACCTCGGCCTTCTCGATCCGGCGGACCGTCAGTGGAGTGACCTCGATCGCCCGTGCCGCCTCCTCGAACGACACTCCCGCCTGTTCCCTCAGCTGCTTGAGCCGCTTGCCGAGAACCATCCGCAGGACCGTGGGTGCGCTGCCGCCCGAGCGGTTGTCACTCACGTCCTACCTCCCGGTACGGCTGTATCACAGCGTGCAGTGTGCCACGGGGTCGTTGACAGAGACAGGGTGATGCGGATCGTTCTGAAATTATCAGAACGCCGGTTGCGTGTTGAGCCTGTCGGCGACCATAGTGATCGAGTGACCTGTCGCACAGTCCCTGGCGACATTCGTTCAACTGTGCTGTGCCGTAATGAAATTGATGGGCGGGCGGATACGGGCGCAGCCGTACGGACCGTGATGCGAGACCTGGGTGGCCACCGTGACCGACGGACAATCAAGGAGCGCAGGCAAGGGCCCCGGCGGGGCCAACTCGGCGCTGGCGGTCGCCCTCAAGGAAGCCGGTTGCTCCTACGCCTCCCTCGCCCTCAGGGTCAACGAACTGGGCCGCCGCCAAGGCGTGGACTCCAACTACGACAAGGCGTCGGTCACCCGCTGGCTCCAGGGCCAGCAACCGCGGGGCACCACACCGGAGTTGATCGCCGCCGTAGTCTCCGGACGGCTCGGCCGCGCCGTGTCGCCCGCGGACCTCGGCTTCCACTCCGATCAGCAGCGCCCGGTCGCGGGCCGGGCCCTGGTCTATGGCGAGGACGTGGCGGAGACCCTGCACACCCTGGCCGAGCTGGGCTCCACCGACATCTCCCGCCGCAGTCTCCTCGGCTCGGTGCCCTTCGTCGCCGCCGCGCTGACGAACCCCCAACGAGAGTGGCTGCTGTGGCTGTTGGAGCAGCAGGAGGCCTTCCGTCCGACGGTGGTGGCGAGCGGCGGGCCCGTCGAGCAGGTGCACGCGATGATCGCCATGTTCGACCAGATGGACAACCACTACGGCGGTGGCGGGGTGCGCACCAGCATCGTGCACTACCTCTCCACCGAGGTGGTCCCCCTGCTCCAGCGCCGCGGCACCCCGTCACACCTGCAACGGCAGTTGTACGCCGCGGCCGCGCGCCTCGCCGCGATGGCCGGCTGGAGCTCGTACGACGCGGGGGAGTACGGGCTCGCGCAGCGGTACATGACCCAGGGCCTGCGCCTGTGCGCCGAGGGGCGCGACCGGGTGCTGGGCGGCCAGATCCTGGCCGGGCTCTCCCATCTGGCCACCAGCCTCGGCCGCCCCGACGAGGGGGTGGCGCTGGCCCGGGCCGGAGTCGCCACCGCGAAGGGGGCGGGCAGCCCGCTCGGACTGATGCGCCTGTACGCCATGGCGGCACGCGGACATGCCGCACAGGGTCACTCGTGCGACGCCTCGGAGGCGCTGCGCCTGGCGGAAGGGCAACTGGACATGAGCCGGGGCCCCGACCAGGAATCCGTCTGGGTGCGCTACCTCGACCACCACTATCTCCAGGCCGAGGCCGCCCTGTGCTTCCGTGACCTGGGGCTCGCCGCCCAGGCCGAACGCACGGCGAGCGAGTCGCTGAGGGCGAACGCCGACCGGCGCAGACGCCAGGCCATCAGCCGCTCGGTGCTCGCGACCGCGCATCTCCAGCAGGACCGGCTCGACGAGGCCGTCGGCACGGCCACCGAAGCGCTGGACACCCTCAGTACCGTGCACAGTGAACGGTCGATCCAGGCCCTGCGCGACTTCCGTACCCGTCTGGAGCCACGCCGCCACGAGCCGATGGTGCAGGAGTTCCAGCGCAGGTCCCGTGCGGTGCTGGGGGCGGTCGCATGACGGGGAGCGCGGCGGTCGGTCCGGTGGGTGACTTAGCGGGAGGGGTCGCTGGGACGGGAGCGGTCGCTGAGACGGGAAGGGGCCCTGAGGCGGGAGCGGGCCCTGGGGTCGGCAGGGTCCCTGGGACAGGAGCGGTCGGCTCAGTAGCCGTCCGGCGAGGGTGCGTTCTGGGCGCGGTCCACGGGGAGGTGCGCTCCGGAGATACCGCTCGACCAGTCGGACAGCAGAAACACCACCACCCGGGCGACCTCCTGCGGAGCGACCGGCGCTCCGCTCGGAAGCTCCGTCGCCACGAATCCCGCGTACGCCTCGGGGTCCTCCCGGCGCATCCGGTCCCAGCGCCTGCCCGGGATGAGCATCGACCCGGGGGAGACGGCGTTCACCCGGATTCCGTCCGGCCCCAGTTCACGGGCGAGCGAGGCGGCCAACTGGATCTGGGCGGACTTCGCCACCCCGTACTGGACGGGCGGCCCGGGCTTCCAGCCGGAGATCGACGAGATCACCACGACCGATCCGCCCCCGGCGGCCCGCAGATGCGGCACCGCGGCCCGGACCAGGCGCGCGGCATGGCCGACGTTCACTTCCCAGGTCGCCGCCCAGTCCTCGGCGTCCGTCTCCTCGAAGCGGCCGCCGCGCGAACCGCCCGCACAGGCCACCACCCCGTCGAGCCCGCCGAAACGATTCGCCATGGCCGCGACAAACGCCTCCAGGTGCTCCGGCTCGGTGACGTCCAGCGCCTGGGTGAACAGCGGGGAGTCCAGCGATGCCGCCAGCGCCGCCAGGTCGCCCGCGCCGCGCGCGCAGGTCCCCACCCGGGCCCCTTCGGCGGCGAGCAGCCGCACGATCTGCTCGCCGAGACCCCGCGTTCCACCGGTGACCAGCACGCGCTTGCCGCGCACCCCCGACCACCCGGTGGGATCGTCTGGGCGCACCGGTGTCCGGCTCCCGCTCACGTTCCTCACCCGATCGAACATACATCCCATGTCACTACGTGCCTGCAACCGGACAACCCCGATACCCCCTGGTCGGCGCGGGGCCGTGCCCTGTTGGCTGCACGGGCAGCCACCGAGCACATCCCCCACCCGCGCTGCAACGAAGGAGAACCGATGACGGCATCCAGGGCTCAGCGCCGCGGGCCGTCGCCCTCACCGCGGCGCGACGCCGCCGTGCTGCCCAGGACCCACCCCAGCCTGGTGCGGACCACGGTCCCCGCCCACCCCTCGCGCGCGGCCGGCGTGCGGGACATGGTCGCCGAGCTCCTCACCCCGCTGCGCCTGCCCTCCGAGTGCCTCGACAACGCTGTCCTCGCCACGGACGAGCTGTTCGCCAACGCGGTCAGACACGGCAGTCCCGGCCCCCGCGACACGATCACCGTCACCCTGGAACACATCGGGCACGAGCTGCGGGTGACGGTCGCCGACCGTTCGTCCGCCCTGCCGCGACCGCGCGACACGGGCGGCGCCGAGGAGTCGGGACGCGGACTGGCCATCGTGGCCGCTCTGACGGACGACTGGGGCATCGCACCGGCCGACCCCGGCACCACGGGCAAGAAGGTGTGGTTCACCCTGGCGCTCCGGGGCATGCCATGAACCGATTACCGGGGCACCGGACGGTCGGCCCGCCGACGGAGCCGGACGGAGCACCGGTGGAGCCGGGGCCCGCGTCCGCGGGGATCCTCCCGGCACTCGCCGCCGCGCTTGCCCGGGAACTCTCGCGCCGGGCCGACGAGGAGCGGCACCTGATGCGGCAGGCGCGGACGAACCCCACCCCACAGGTCCGGCGCGGCCTCGTCGCGTGCCGCAGGACCAATGCCGACGCCCTCGGAACGATCGTCCGCCGACACGGCTGGCCGGCCGCGGACCTGGTCGGCGCGCCCGCCTCGACCGCGGCCCTGATGATCCTGCTGCACGCCCCGGACCTCGACTTCCAGCTCCGCTGCCGCGACCTGATCGCCCAGGCCACCGCCGACGGCCGCTGCCCCGGCCCGCACCACGCCTACATCGCCGATCACTGCGCGGTCGAACTGGGCCAGCCCCAGTTCTACGGCACCCGGGTCGACCCCGCGACCTTCCGCCCGTATCCGATCAGGCGGCCCGAGACCCTCGAGGAGCGGCGCCGAGACGTCGGCCTCGGCCCCCTCGACGAGCAGATGCGGACGCTGCGCCGCGGTGCCTGAGAACGTGATGTGCAGCACGCGCGGAAATGTCCCCCTGGTGGCAGGGACACGGGTTCTGGCTGGGCACGGCTTGATCGCCGATCAAGGAGGGCAAAAACGCTGGCCACGGCGCGTTCCGCCCATTTGACACCCCGTTGAGGGCACAGATAGGAAACAGCTCTCTGAGGTGGAGAGGTGGACCGTGCACGAACCGAACGTGGTCGGGGACTGGCAGGAGTACGACGAGCACGCCGGCCTGCGCGTCCGCGTCCACGGGGTGGAGCGGGCGGAGCCGCCGCGCGGACGCGACGACGCCGCCGAAGGGCTGACCTACTTCCGGTGCCGGGTGACCGTCGAGAACCGTGGTGGCGAGCACTTCGGCATCCATCTCGAGGACGGCCAGATGGACATCCGGGTCGGCCCCGACGGTGAGAGCGCCTTCCTGGACTGGCGGAACTCCCAGTTCATCGAGGGCTACGACGTCTACCCCCTGCGCCGGGCCACCGCGGTCCTCTTCGCCGCGGGCCCGGACGCCTCCCTGCCCCGGGTGGACATCCAGATCCAGCTGAAGGTCGACGACGAGTGGACCGACCGGTACCTGTGGGTCGGCGGCATCGACCTCTACGAGGGTTCGGTCGATGCCGCCGCCCGCTCCGACTCGGCGCGGGACAGCCTCGCCTGTCAGGTGAGCAACTTCCTGCGGGGGGAAGCGGGATCGTGACCCGCTCCCCGGGTCACTGATCAGGCCGTACGGCGTTCCGTCGTCCAGTGGAGCAGGCCCAGCACCGGCAGGGCGGCGCCCAGGACGGTGACCGCGCTCCAGCCGGCCGCGTGGTAGGCGATCGAGCCGAGCTGGGAGCCGAGCGCGCCGCCGACGAAGAAGATCGCGATGAACGCGCTGTTGAGGCGGGCGCGGGCGTTCGGGTCGAGTTGGTAGATGGTGTGCTGACCGAGGATCAGGGTGGACTGCACAGCCGTGTCGATCAGGATCGCGGCCAGGGCGATCAGGGTGATGTGGGACTGACCGAAGCCCGCGAGCGCGAAGGCCAGGGCCGCGACGGCGAAGGCGATTCCGGTCATGGGACGGACGAGCCCGCGGTCGGCCCAGTGACCGGCGAACGGGGCGACGGCCGCACCGGCCGCGCCGACGAGCGCGAAGAGGCCGACACCGATGGGCGAGTAGTGGAAGTGGGGGCCGGTCAGGACGTACGACACGGTGGTCCAGAACGCGCTGAACGCACCGAACATCGCCGCCTGGTAGAGGCCCCGGCGCAGCAACACGGGGTGGTGGCGCACCAGTTGGAGCGTGGAGCGCAGGACATGGGCGTACGGCATGGTCGTGGTCGGCGCGTGCTGCGGCAGGGCCGCGCGCAGGGCCAGGGCCAGCAGGGCCATCAGGACGGCGGAGCCGAGGTACACCACCCGCCAGCCCGCCACGTCGGAGACCAGGCTGCTGAGGGTGCGGGAGAGCAGGATGCCGGTGAGCAGGCCGCTCATCACCCGGCCGACGATCCGGCCGCGGGCGTGGTCGGGGGCGAGGCTCGCCGCGAAGGGGATCAGTATCTGGGCGACGACCGAGGTGCCTCCGCTGATCAGGGAGGCGATCAGCAGCATGGGGAAGTTGGTGGCCAGACCCGCGGCGACCAGGGCGAGCGTGGTGACCGTCAGGAGCACGCTGATCAGTCCGCGCTTCTCCAACCGGTCGCCGAGCGGGACGAGGAAGAGCATGCCCAGGACGTAGCCGACCTGGGTGAGGGTGATGAGTCCGCCGGCCGCCGCCGTGCCGACATGGAACACGTCGCGCAGCGAGGACAGCAGGGGCTGGGCGTAGTACAGGTTGGCGACCGTCATGCCGGAGGCGACGGCGAAGAGGGCGACCAGCCAGCCCGGCACGCCGTGCGCCGCCTGCGCGGTGGCGGTCTGGCCCGGTGACTTGAGGACGGGGGACGACTTGGACACGGACACGGGCACCTTCTCGGGAAGGGAACCGGTGGAGCGGTTCGGGAAACGCCGGGGGTGGTCGAGCGGCCTCATTGCCGCTCGCACGGTTTCCTCAGCGCCCGAGAAGCCTCCGTGCTTCCCCTGCCGTGGCGATGATTTCGAATGTCAGTCATCTCCGGACGAGATGGGCTGAGAGATCGAGCTCAAAGATCGAGTTCAGAGATCGGGCTCAGAGGTCGAGCTGATAGATCGAGCCGAGGGATGAGCCACTTCGTCCCTCCGTCGCCTCCCGCGCCACACCCGTCAGGCCATGTGCCGCAGCAGGGCCGCGACCGCCGGGGGCACCTCCCCGCGAGGCTGGACCACCATGATCTTCCAGCTCGGCGCGTGCCGGTCGAAGCGGTGCTTGTGCAGGTCGGGGAAGCGGTCGGCGATCGAGATGGGCATGACGCACACACCGAGGTCGGCGCGGACGAGTTCCGACGCCGCGACGATGTCGTTCACCTCGAAGGTCGACTCGCGCTCGACGGCGGCAGCACGGAACGCCCGGTCGACGGCGAGGCGGATCGCCCAGCCGGGCGTGAAGTCCACCAGCGGCAGCCGGGCCGCTTCGGCGAGCGTGACCCTCCCCTCGGGCGCGGCCCCGCCCAGGGCCCGGCCCGGCGCGGACACCAGCACCATGTCCTCCCGGGCGAGCAGCCGGGTCACGAGACCGCGCTGCTGCTGACGGTCGAGGGCGACCACCGCCAGATCCACCGTGCCCTCGCGCAACGCCTGGCGGATGTCGGTCACGGCCCCCTGCCGCAGCCGCACCACCACGCCCGGATGCTCCGCGCGCAGCGCGGCCAGCGGGCGGTGCAGGTCGGCCCACACCCCCTGCATGGTGCCGATCGTCACCCGTCCGCGCAGCTGTCCCCGCGCGGCGTCGACCGCCGACCGCGCCTGTTCGGCGGCCCGCAACGTCGCCCGCGCGGCCGGTACGAAGGCCTCGCCCGCCGGCGTCAGCGACACCCGGTGCGTGGTGCGGTCGAACAGCGGGGTCCCGAGCTCCCGCTCCAGCGCGCGCACGGTGCTCGACACGGCGGACTGCACCACGTGCAGCCGCTGCGCAGCGGCGGTGAACCCGCCCTCCTCCGCCACCGCGACGACGACCTCCATCTGCCGCAGATCCATGTCCTCTCCCGATGCCCCGGTTCATCTCTCACAGAGATCCTGCTCCTCCTGGGCTATCACAGGACGGGGCGGGGCGGCCTCCCGGCGTGGTGCGGTGTCAGGGGGTGGGGGGTGTGGCGGTGACGAGGCCGGTCTGGTAGGCGATGACGACGAGTTGGGCGCGGTCGCGGGCGCCGAGTTTGGTCATGGCGCGGTGGACGTGGGTGCGGACGGTGAGGGGGCTGACGGTGAGTTGGTCGGCGATCTCGCTGTTGGAGTGACCTTCGGCGGCGAGTGCCATGACTTCGCGTTCGCGGGCGGTGAGGGTGGTGAGGGCCTCGGGAGGTGCGAGGGGGGCGTTGGGAGTGGGGGTGGTGAGGAAGCGGGTGATGAGGGTGCGGGTGGCTTGGGGGGAGAGGAGGGTGTCGCCGGCGGCGACGGTGCGGATGGCGTCGAGGAGGGCGTCGGCGCCGACGTCTTTGCCGAGGAAGCCGCTGGCTCCGGCGCGGAGGGCCTGGGCGACGTATTCGTCGATTTCGAAGGTGGTGAGGATGAGGACGCGGGTGGAGTCGAGGTGGGGGTCGGCGCAGATGGTGGCGGTGGCGGTGAGGCCGTCGGTGTGGGGCATGCGGATGTCCATGAGGACGACGTCGGGCTGGTGGATGCGGGCGAGGTCGACGGCTTCTTTGCCGTTGGTGGCCTCGTCGACGACTTCGAGGTCGGGGCAGGAGTCGATCAGGATCCGGAAGGTCGCCCGGAGCAGGGCCTGATCGTCGGCGAGCAGCACACTGATGGTCATGGGGCGCGGTCCTCTTCCGGGGCGGGCGTGTACAGCGGCAGATCCGTGGTGACCTCGAAGCCGCCCTCGGCCCGGTGATCGGCCCTGAGCCGGCCGCCCACGGACAGGGCGCGCTCACGCATGCCGATGAGACCGAAACCGTGGCCCGGGGCCGGAGCGGCGGTCACCGTGGTCTCCCCCTCGTCGGTGACCGTGATGGTCAGCCGGTTGTGGGAGTAGACGAGCCGCACGTGGGCGGTGTCCGAGGCGGCGTGCTTGGTGACGTTGGTCAGCGCCTCCTGAATGATGCGGAAGGCGGTCAGGTCCACTCCCGGTGACAGCGGGCATGCCGCGCCCTCGGTGGTGACGTCGACCTTGAGTCCGGCGGTCGCGAACGCGGCCGTGAGTTCCGGGAGCTGGTCAAGGCCCGGGGAGGGTTCCAGCGGCGCGTCGGGGTCGTCGGTCTGGCGCAGCAGCCCGACGGTGGCCTTGAGTTCGCGCAGCGCCGATGCGGTGGTGCCGGCGAGGTCGTCGAGGATCTTCTGCACCTGCTGGGGATGGGTGCGCGCGAGATGGGCGGCCGTCCCGGCCTGCGCGTTGGCCAGCGCGAGGTGGTGGGCGACGACGTCGTGCAGCTCACGGGCGATCCGCATGCGCTCCTCGGCCACCCGGTGCCGCGCCTCCTCCTCACGGGTGCGCTCGGCGATCTCCGCGCGGGCGTGCACGGCCTCCAGGTAGTCGGCCCGCAGCCGGGTGGCGGTGCCCCAGGTGATGGGCACCAGCACCCAGAAGACGGGGCCGACCGTCTTGAGGACGAGGGACAGCGGTTGGTGATAGGAGTCGACGAGCAGCGCCGTGGTGACCAGCAGCGCGGTGGTGCCGGCCAGGCCGATGCGCGTGGTCCTGCGGTCGGTCTGGCCGGCCAGCCAGTACAGCGCGGCCATGAGCGGTGCCAGCAGCAGGGGAGTGATCAGATAGCCCAGGGCGCTGGCGGCGTTGGCGGTGGCCGCGGTCACCGCCACCACCGTGAGCGGGTACCTGCGGTGCCACATCAGGGCCAGGGCACCGATGCCGCCCAGGAGCACACCGGGCCACGGAGCGATGTGCCGGCCGATGGGTTCCCCGCTGGTCCAGGTGCTGCCGAGAGCGGCGGCGGCGAACAGCAGCAGAACGACCGCCACCTGCAGGACGCGGGGGTGGTCCTCGGCGAACCGCTGCTGGCTGGTGCTCATCGGGAAGGTTTCCTGTCGGGTGCTGTGACCATGGTGAACCATTTCAGCTTGCCTGAGCAGGAACGTGCCGTCGTCATGTGTGTGCCGACTCTCCCGGCTACTGAGAACGCAGTATCAAACGCCTGGTATGTGCTACCTGAGCATGACGAGCGGTCCCCCTCCCGGGCGCACGCCCGCCGCGCGCGGGGACGCCGGTACGAACGTGGGCGTCGGTCTAGTCCTCGGTCACCAGGATGAGGTCGAGGAAACGGTTCAGCGGTTCGATGATGTCGAGGCGCTGGTTGAGCAGCCACTGCGCCTGAAGGCCGTTGAGTACCGCCTGGAAAAGGGTCGCCGCACTGTCCGGACCGAGGCCCTCCCGCAGCTTCCCCTGCGCCTCCAGTTCCCGCAGGCGTCGCGTGACATGGGTGCGGCTGCGCTCGTACCGCTCGACGAAGTAACCGTGCGCGGGGTGGTCCGGCCGAGAGGCGGCCGCCGCCAGCTCCAGCCACAGACGCATCAGCTCGGGGGTCTTCTGGTGGCGCACCAGCAGAGTGCCGAGGTAGGGCGCGAGCGCTTCGAGGCTGTCGACCTCGGCCACGCCCTCCTCCCACTCCTCGGTGTCGCGCTGGGCGAGCACCTCGGCGAGCAGTTCGTCCTTGCTGCGGAAGTGGTGCAGGAGACCGGCGTGGGTGATGCCGGCCCGCTCGGCGATGTCGCGGAGCGAGGCCCGGGCGTATCCGCGCTCGGCGAAGCTGTCGCGCGCCGCGCGCACGATCTCCGCTCGCCGGGCCGGTGTCTTCGCGTACGGGCCACGTGCCTTCCCCTGATCCACCAGCGCATCGTAGCGCTGTGTGAGCGCTTGCTATGCGGACGGCATTCGGCCGAGGGGATTGCTTGACGTAGGCAAGCGTATTGGAGCTTGCTTGAGTCAGGCAAGTAGTGCTGTCTTGAGGGTATGCCCGCACCAGTGCCACAGGCGCCAGCCTCGTCCGACGTGGTCGAGATCGAGCGAGCCCTCAATCGCATCTCCTGCCTGAACAGCCGGGTCCGGCAGCACGATCGCCTGATGGCCATGGCCGGACTGCGGTTGGACCGTGCCGCGGTGGCGCTGCTGCGGCAGATGGCCGACTCCGATCCCATGCGTCCCGGTCGCCCTCGACGCCAGCCGGGTTCAGGCCTGCCCGGACGAGCATCACGCGGGCGGAGTTTTTGTCTCTGGGGGAGACGACTTTGCACGCGGTGCAGGTGTAGGTGCGCTCGGACAACGGCAGCGCGTGCTTGGTTCTCGCTCCGCACGATGCGCAGTCCATGGTGCCCCGTCGGCTTCCCTCGGCGTCGTCATGCACCGTAGCGTCATGATTCGTTTCTCACTCCGGATCCCGGCAGACCTACATGAACAGGTGACCGCCCGCGCCGCCGCGGACCGGCGGTCCCTCAACTCCGAGATCCTCCACCTCCTGGAGGTCGCCCTCACCGCTCCCCGGCCGGACGCCGGACCGCCCGGCGGCGATCCGGCGTCCCCTGCCCCGCTCCGCGGGAAACCGGATTCCTCCCCGGCCTGAAGGCCGGGGCATCCTCCGGGAATCCCGGTGAAGTCGTGATGCTCCAGCTCCGCACGAATGGTCGCTCCAGGGACGGAAACATGAGTGAGAAGCGGTCGCCGGCTCGCGGCGACGGACAACACGTCCTGGTCGTCGTCGAGGACGCCGAGACCACCGAACTGCTCGCGACGACCATGGAGTTGGCGGGCTATCGGGTCAGTACGGCGAGCTCCGGCGCCGAGGCCATGGTGCGCCTCGTCGAGCACCGCTTCGACCTGGTCGTCCTCGACGTGACCCTGCCCGATCTGCAGGGCCTCTCGCGCGGGAGCCGCTTCACGCCCGTCGATCGCCCCCCGGTGCTCTTCCTGACCGCCTATCAGACCCTGGGTCGGCTCATCCCCGAACTCGGTGCCGGCAGGGAGGACTACGTCACCAAGCCGTTCCGGATCGCCGAGGTCCTCGCGCGGGCCGAGGTGCTGCTGCGCGACCGCGGACCCGTACGGGAAGGACCGTCCTACGGAGACCTGGTCCTCGACGACGACACCTGTCAGGCGTGGCGCGGCCAACGGGAGATCGACCTCACCCCCGGGGAGTACCGACTGCTGCGGCATCTGCTGGTCAACGCCGAGCGGGTGCTGTCCAAGGAGCAGATCCGCCGTCATGTGTGGGGCGAGGGTCGTGCCGACAACGCGATCGAGAAGCTCGTCTCCCGTCTGCGGCACAAGGTGGACCGGGAAGGTCCCGTGCTGATCCACACCCGCAGGGGCTTCGGGTACTGGCTAGGCCACTGACCTCGCCCGTGATGGTGATCTGCGTCACGTCAGCTTGTGGTCAGGGAACTGACCGGAGCGTGTCAGTCCGGTCCGGTTGCATATGCGTACTGGTCTTTTCGTCGTTCTTCGTTCTCCGTCCTGACGGAGCCCCCCATCGAGGGGTGCCATGGCCGCGCCGTCGGTCCAGGCGCCGGTGGAGCCGTGTGACCCGAAGCCGGTCGCAAAGGTTCGCATCTGGGACGCGAGCACTCCGACACGGGTTCTTCCCTTGCGACTGCGACTGCGACTGCGACTGCGACTGCGACTGCGCACCGACCTGTACTGACGTGTACCGACCGAAAGGAAAAGATCATGCGTGTGGAACTGGACGAACCGAAGTGCGTCGCGTCCGGGCAGTGCGTGATGGCTTCACCCGAGGTGTTCGACCAGCGGGAGGACGACGGCGTCGCGATCCTGCTGGCGGAGGAGCCCGGTGCCGAACTGCTCGACGGCGTGCGCGAGGCCGTCGCGATCTGCCCGGCCGCGGCGATCCGGCTGGTCGAGAAGTGAGGCGGATCCTGGTCGTCGGCGCCTCGGCCGCCGGGCTCGCGGCGGCCGAGACGCTGCGCCGGGAGGGGTACGACGGCACGCTCACCCTCGTCGGTGAGGAGGCCCACCTGCCCTACGACCGTCCGCCGCTGTCCAAGCAGATCCTCTCCGGCGAGTGGAGCCCGGAACGGTTGCCGCTGCGCGCCCGTGCCGATCTCGACGCCCTCGACCTCGACCTGCGTCTGGGGCACGCCGCGACAGGCCTCGACCTCGCCGGGCACGCGGTACTGCTGGCCGACGGGGCGCGACTGCCGTACGACGGCCTGATCGTGGCGACCGGCGTACGGCCGCGCAGGCTGCCCGGCGAGGGGGACGCGCATGTGCTGCGCACCCTGGACGACGCGCTGGCCCTCAGGGACCGGCTGGGGCCAGGGCGGCGACTCGTGGTCGTCGGTGCGGGGTTCCTCGGCGCGGAGGCCGCCGCGGTGGCGCGGGGGCTGGGCACGGAGGTCACGCTCCTCGAGCCGGCGCCGGTTCCGCTGGCCCACGCGGTCGGTGAGCAGGTGGGACGGGTCCTGTCGGGGGCTCATCTGGACCACGGCGTGGACCTGCGCACCGGGGTCGGTGTGGCCGAGGTGTCCGACAGCGGCGTACGGCTCACGGACGGGGAACTGGTCGCGGCCGACGAGGTGTTGGTGGCGATCGGTTCGCTGCCGAACACCGAGTGGCTGGAGGGCAGCGGCCTGAAGGTGGCCGACGGGCTCGTGTGCGACGAGTACAGTGCCGCCGCGCCGGGTGTGTACGGGGCCGGGGACGTGGCCCGCTGGCACAATCCGCTGTTCGGCACGTCGATGCGGATCGAGCACCGGACCAACGCCGCAGAGCAGGGCATGGCCGCCGCCCGCAATCTGCTCCGTCCGGACGCGCGCAAGCCGTTCGCGCCGGTGCCGTACTTCTGGTCGGACCAGTACGACATGAAGGTGCAGGCGTTCGGCCATCTGCGCGGACACGACGAAGTCGCCGTGGTGGAAGGCGAGTTGGCCGCACGTCGGTTTGTGGTCGCCTACCGTACCGGTGACCGTCTGGTGGGGGCCCTGGCGATCGGTATGCCGCCCAAGGCGATCCGCGGCTGGCGCCAGGCCGTGGCCACCGGTGCGTCATGGCGCGAGGCCGTCGACGCGCCGCCGCCTTCCGGGGCCTCGGCCCGTCGGACGTAGGCCACGGCGCCGAGGATCCCGTAACGGCCGGTGGCCGGTGTGCTGTTGGGGCTCAGCGGCTCAGCGGCTCAGCGGCTCAGCCGAGCCGGGCCACGATGTGCGGAAGGTCGGCCGTCGAGCGGATTCCGGGGGGCGCCTCGCACAGGACCGGTACGGCGTTGACGGCGCGGTTCGCCGTGTACGAGGGTGACACGGCGGCCATCCGGTCCAGGGGCACCGGGAAGCGCAGGTCGATGTCGAGCGGCGCGTCGCCGTCGACCGTGATGTGCCAGCCGGTGGCGCGGACGTCCCAGGCGCGGTCGAGGTCGGTGGTGCAGTACCAGGTGGCTCGGAAGCGCAGCAACGGTCGGCCGCCGCGCAGTCCCGAGACCGTGATCCGCTGGGCGGCCACGGTGTTCGGCCGCAGGGTGCCCGCCGCGATGTGGACGGGGCGGGGCGCGGTCGCGACCTCCCCCTCGGCCTCCACCGAGTCGAGCGGGATCGAGAGCGTGTCGGCGACCATGTGCAGCGACGGACCGAAGCTGTCGCGGACCACGGACAGCCGGCGCTCGTCGTACTCGGCGGGGGGCTTGCCGAACCCCATCACGTCGAAGAGGAGTGCGGGCGAGTCGCGCTGGGAGAGATCGGCGAACTCCTCGATCGTCAGGCCGTCGAGCCGCCGTTGGATCGAGCTCAGGGCGAGGGGCAGCGCCTCCGTGATGAACCCCGGGCTGCTGCCGGTGCTGTGGATCGAGGACTTGCCGCTCTCGCACGCGGCCTCGACCCGCTCGCGCACCGCGGGGTCGAGACTGGCGGCACGATGGAACTCGCCGCGCGTCGTCACGACGTTCGCGCCCGAGGCCAGCAACCGGCACACCTCGTCCATGTCGCAGGCGCGCGGCGTGTAGAGGACACAGTCGGCGCCGAGCGCCACGATCTCGTCGATGTCGTGGGTGGCGATCACACCCGTCGGGCCCAGGCCGCACAGCTCGCCCGCGTCACGCCCCGCCTTGTCCGGCGTGTGCGCGTACAGCCCGGCCAGCGTCAGGTCCGGATGTTCGAGGACCGCCCGCAGCGCATGGGAGCCGATGGTGCCGCTGGCCCATTGGACGACCCGGTAGTGAGGCCTGGCGTCCGTCCGTACGGTCATGGGAACCCCCTGATCCTCCGGCACAATGATGAGAACCATACTCTCCGAAGGGGAGAATGGAACTCCCTGCGTGGGGGGTCAGAGGGTCCGGGCCCGTGTTACGCGGAGGCGGACCTGCCCGCCGTGGCCGGAACGCCCGAGATGCCGCCCAGGCAGAACTGCCAGACCTCCTCGGAGGTCACCGGGTGGGCGTGGCTGTCGGCGGGGACGCCGTGGGCCTGCGAGGCGAACATGACGGTCTGCATGACGAGGGCGGCCTGACGGCGGGGTTTCCCGCCGGCGATGAGACCCGCCTCGGCGGCCCGCTCGATGATCTCGGTGAAGACCGTGAGCAGCGGGATGTGGGCGGTCGCCACCTGCTCGGGGTGCTTGACCAGCAGTTGCAGCGCGAAGTCGTTGAACAGCGGGCGCTGGACGCCGGGGCTGGGGTGCGACTGCTCGTAGAGCGTCTCGACGGCGATCCGCAGGCGCTGCAGCGGGTCGCTCTCGGTGGCGGCGGCCTCGCGGACCTTGGCGGCGCCCATCGAGAGGGCGTCCTCGAACAGAGCGAGGAGCAGTTCGTGCTTGCCGTCGAAGTGCTGGTAGAAGCTGCGCAGAGACTGCTTCGAGCGGTCGACGACCTCCTGGACCGTGAAGTCGGTCGTGCCCTTCTCGACGATCAACTCCTGTGCCGAGTCCAGGAAGCGCTGCACGCGTTGCTCCGCGCGAAGCTTCGCGGCACGGGTCGATCGCTCTACGGCGCGCTGGCGCCACGCTGGTTCTTCGGGGACTGCGGTCACTTGCAGAACGATACTCCACTTCAGTGGGAATAAGTTGCGGCGCCCTACCGAATCGCGCATCACAGGTTACGAGACTCTTACTTGCATTCACTGAGAATGTTATTCTCACCTCATGTATCTGGGATGGCAGGCGAAGCCGGGCGACCCCGCCGCCGAGTGCCTGGAGCTGATCGAGCGTCACCGGGTCACGCGCGCACCGTTCGTCCCCACCCTGTCCGTCCGCATGTTCAAGCTGCCCGCCGCCGACGTGAGGGGCCTGCTCCGGGAGACGTACTGGCGGAACCACGAAACGAGGATCGTCTGACATGGCATGGGACTTCTCCACCGAGCCGGAGTTCGAGAAGAAACTGGAGTGGATCAGGTGGTTCCGCGCCGAGCGCGTGGACCCGCTGGACCTGGTCTACCCCGACCGGGCCTTCCACCCCCTCGACGAGGAGACCGGTCCGGTCGTCCGGGCCCTCAAGCAGCAGGTGCGCGACCAGGGCCTGTGGGCTCCCCATCTCGGCCCGGAGCTCGGTGGACGAGGCTTCGGACAGCTCAAGCTGGCCCTCATCAACGAGATCCTGGGCGAGTCCAGCTGGGCCCCCGTCATCTTCGGCACGGCCGCGCCGGACACCGGCAACGCGGAGATCATCGCCCGCTACGGCACCGAGGAGCAGAAGGAGCGCTATCTCGAGCCGCTGCTCGAAGGTGAGTGCTTCTCCTGCTTCTCCATGACCGAGCCGCAGGCGGGCGCCGACCCGAAGATGTTCACCACACGCGCCGAACGGGACGGCGACGACTGGGTCATCACGGGCCGCAAGTTCTTCTCCTCCAACGCGCGCACCTCCAAGTTCGTCATCGTGATGGCGGTGACCGACCCGGACGTCAGCGCGTACCGGGGCATGTCGATGTTCCTGGTGCCCAGCGACACCCCCGGCATCCGGATGGAGCGCCACCTCGGTCTGATGAGCGAGGCCCCGGACGACGGCATGCACGCGCTCATCGAGTACGACGGCGTCCGCGTCCCCGGCGACGCGCTGCTCGGCGGTGAGGGCCAGGCCTTCGCCATCGCGCAGACCCGGCTCGGCGGTGGGCGCGTCCACCACGCGATGCGGGTCGTGGGCCAGTGCCAGAAGGCGCTGGACATGATGGCCGAGCGCGCCCTGTCCCGGGAGACACAGGGCAGCAGGCTGGCCGACAAGCAGCTCGTCCAGGCCGACCTGGCCGACTCCTACGCGCAGTTGCAGCAGTTCCGGCTGTTCGTGCTGCACACGGCCTGGCAGATCGACCGCTACCAGGACTACAAGCGGGTCCGCAAGGACATCTCCGCCATCAAGTTCCTGACGCCGAAGGTGTTGCACGACATCGTGTACCGCTCCATGCACCTGCACGGCGCCCTGGGTGTGTCCAACGAGATGCCCTTCGCCGACATGTGGACCGGCGCGGCCGTCATGGCGGTCGTCGACGGGCCCTCGGAGATCCACAAGGTCACGGTGGCCAAGGACCTCCTGCGCGGCTACGAGGCCGCGTCGGGGCCCTGGCCCTCACAGCATCTGCCCGCTCGCCGGGAGTGGGCCCGCAAGCAGCTGGAGAACATGTGAACATCGAGTCGCTCGCCCGCTGGCTGGACGGTCAGGACATCGCTCCGGGTGAACCGGTCGAGGTGTCCCTCATATCCGGGGGCACCTCCAACGACATCTTCGACATCCGGCGCGGCGAGCGGCGGATGGTGCTGCGCAAGCCCCCGGAAAAGGTCCCGCCGGGCCGCAACGAGACGATGCTGCGGGAGTTCCGGGTGCTGAACGCGCTGGGCGGGACGGAGGTGCCGCACCCGGAGGCCATCGCGGTCTGCGACGACACCGACGTGATCGGCTCGTGCTTCTACCTCATGGGCCATGTGAACGGCTGGTCGCCGATGAACACCGACGGCTGGCCCGAACCCTTCAGGAGCGATCTGTCCCTGCGCCCCGGTCTCGCCTACGAGCTGGTGGAGGGCATCGCGAAGCTCGGCAACGTCGACTGGCGGGCCCGGGGACTCGAAGGTTTCGGCCGGCCGGACGGCTTCCACGACCGCCAGGTGGACCGCTGGCAGGCGCATCTGGCGAAGTTCAGGTTCCGCGAGATACCGGGACTGGACGCGGCGGCCGCCTGGCTGCGCACGCACCGGCCCCGGCACTGGGAACCGGGCATCATCCACGGCGACTACCAGTTCGCCAACGTGATGTTCAAGCACGGGGCGCCCGCCGAGCTCGCCGCCCTCGTCGACTTCGAGATGGCCACGGTGGGCGATCCGCTGCTCGACCTCGGCTGGGTCGTCATGGGCTGGCCGAACGCCGACGAGGACCGGGACGCGGCGGGCAGGTACGCCGACTACACGGGCATGCCGGACCGGGCCGACATCATCGAGCACTACGCCAAGGTCAGCGGCCGGGACGTCGCCGACATCGACTACTACGTGATCCTCGCCCGGTTCAAGATGGCGATCGTGCTGGAGGGCGGCTACGCGCGCCATGTGAAGGGCGACGGCGGCAACCCGAAGATGGCCTACTACGGGGACGCGGTCCTGCAGATGGCGGCTCGGGCGGCCGAACTGGCCGCGACGACACGGCTATGAGGGCGGCACGGTGCCATGCCGTCGGCGGCCCGGTGGTCGTGGAGGAGATCCCCGACCCGGACGGTGACGTACCCGTCGAAGTGCACTACGCGGCGGTGAACTTCGCCGATGTCCTGGTGGTCGAAGGCACCTACCAGGTGAAGGCGGACCTGCCGTTCACTCCGGGCAGCGAGTTCGCCGGGGTGGTCGCCGAGTCGGGGCACGGGTTCGAGAAGGGCGAGCGGGTCTTCGGGTCCGTCTTCGTCGGCGCGTTCGCCGAGCGGGTCGCCGTCCGGGCGGCCAGCCTGTACCGGATCCCCGACACGGTCCCGACCCGGCGCGCGGCGGCCTTCGGTGTCTCGCACGCCACCGCCTACAACGCGCTGACGCTGATCGGCCGTCTCCGGGAGGGGGAGCGGGTGGCGGTACTGGGGGCGGCCGGCGGGGTCGGTCTCGCGGCCGTCGAACTGGCCGCGCTGCTCGGCGCGGAGGTGGTCGCCGTGGCCTCCACGGAGGAGAAGCGGGCGGCCTGCCTCGAACAGGGCGCCCATGAAGCGCTCCCGTACGACGACCTCAAGCGGCGGCTGCGGGACTCGGGCGGGGCCGACCTCGTGATCGACCCGGTCGGCGGACCGCACTCCGAACAGGCGCTGCGGGCCATGCGCTGGGGCGGCCGGTTCGTGAACGTCGGCTTCGCCAGCGGCGAGGTGCCCCGGCTCCCGCTCAATCTGGCGATGCTCAAGGGCGTCACGATCCACGGCTTCGACTTCGGCGGCTGGGCGCGGCACGGCCGGGAGCAGCTGGCCGTCACCCGCGGCGAGCTGAACCGCATGTTCGCCGAGGACCTGATCCACCCCCGGGTCCACGCCGTCCACCCGCTCGACGAGGTGGCGACGGCCCTGGACCTGGACCGCCGTGCCATCGGCAAGACCCTTCTGGAGGTGGGCCGTGGAGTTTGAGTTCGACGAGGACCAACGGCTGCTGCAACGGCTGGTACGGGAGACGGTCGCCAAGTCGCGCTCGCAGCCCCCGGACCAGCTCTGGGCGACCTATCTGGAACTGGGGTGGCTGGAGGCCCCACCGGTGGAACTCGCCATCGTCCTGGAGGAGTTGGGGTACGCCGCCGATCCGACCCCCTTCCTGGCCACGGCCACCTGGTTCGCTCCGCTCGCCGGGCGGCTGCCGAGTGGCTCGGGAACCGGGGTGTTCGACGGCACCGGCCGGTTCGTGCTCGACGCGGACCGGGCGGACGAGATCGCCCTGCTCACCCGCGACGGCGTGCGGATCGTGGCGGGTCCTGAGCTCGGCGCGGCACGTGTCGACATCTTCGACCCAACCTTCCACGCGGCCCATGTCGAGGTCCCCGACCTGGTCCCCGGGATCCCGGACCTCGCCCTGATGGGCCTGGCGATCTCCACGGTCGGCAGCTGCCGGCGCATCCTGGATCTGGCCGTGGCGCATGTGAAGGAACGCGTCCAGTTCGACGTGCCGATCGGTTCCTTCCAGGCCGTCAAGCACAAGGCGGCGGACATGTACGTCGCCATCGAACGGGCCCGGGCCCTCGCCCACTTCTCCGCGCTGACCATCGCCGAGGACGACCCACGGCGTGGCAGAGCGGCCTCGATGGCCAAGGCCGCCGCCGGGGAGTGCCAGCGGATCGTCTTCCGTAACGGCTTCCAGCTCTTCGGAGCGATGGGCTTCACCTGGGAGAACGAACTGCAGATCCACCTCAAGCGGGCCAAGGCCGGCGATCTGCTGCTGGGGACGGCGGCCGTACACCGCAGGGCGTTGCTGGAGAAGACGCGGCAGGAACGGGAGAGGTCCGGGCCGGATCGAGAGACGAGCGGGCAGGAAGGGTTGGTGGCGGGATGAAGTTGGACTCCGGCTCCGAAGTGGAGGAGTTCCGCGCCGAGTTCGCCGCCTTCCTCGACGCCCGGCTGCCCACCCCCGACGAGGCCCACCCCGCGTCGCGGTCGAGCGCCGACGTCCCCGCCTGGGCGCGCCGCTGGCAGCGCACGCTGTTCGACGCGGGCTGGCTGCTGCCCGGCAACCCCCCCGAGTACGGCGGCCGGAACGCCACCCTTCCGCAGCAACTCGCCCACCTGGAGGAGCTGTCGAGGCGGCGGATCTACCACAGCTTCAACCCCCAGGGCATCGGCATCATCGCCGCCTCGATCCTCACCTTCGGGACCGAGGAGCAGAAGAAGCGGTGGGCGATTCCCCTCCTGCGCACCGAGATCACGGCGGCGCTCGGCATGAGCGAGCCGGGCGCCGGATCCGACCTCGCCGGGCTGCGCACCCGCGCGGTCCTGGACGGCGACCACTTCGTCGTCAACGGGCAGAAGGTGTGGACGTCGGGCGCGCACGACGCGGACGTCCTGCTGACGTTCGTCCGCACCGACCCGGCCGCGCCCAAGCACAAGGGCATCAGCGTGCTGCTCATCCCCACCGACACCGAGGGTGTGGTGCGCAGGCCGTTCGCGTCCATGGCCGCCCAGGACGACCTCGACTTCAACGAGGTGTTCTTCACCGACGTCCGGGTCCCGCGCGAGAACCTCGTCGGTCCTCTGAACAAGGGCTGGTCGGTGGCGCACGGCTCGCTCGGGCACGAGCGGACCATGCTGTGGCTGAGCTTCGCCGAGCGCCTCGACGACCTGATCCGGGACGCGCCCAGCGACGAGGAGTGGTACGCGACGCTCCTCATGGACGCCCAGGCGCTCAGGCTGCTCGGCTACCGCCAGTTGGGCGGCGACCGTGACCCGGCGGAGCTGTCGGTCCTCAAGCTGCTCGGCTCCGAGGCGATCCAGGCCGCGAGCCTCAACGCACTGGAGGACCGCGGACCGGAGGGCCTGGTCCATCCCGAAGTGACCGGCCCGCCGAACCACATGAGCATCGACCACTTCATCTCCAGCTGGTTCGAGCGGTACGCGCGCAGCTTCGCCGGGACGATCGCGGGCGGCACCTCGGAGATCCAGCGCAACATCATCGCCGAGCGCGTCCTCGGCCTGCCGAGATAACCCAGGAGGACGTGGATGGACCAGATTCTGTACGAGGTCGAGGACCGGGTCGCGGTCATCAGCCTCAACCGGCCCGAGGTCGCCAACGCCCAGACCATGGGACTCCTCGACGACCTGGACGCGGCCTGGACCCGCGCCGCGGCCGACGAGGACGTACGGGTGATCGTGCTGCGGGGCAACGGACGGCACTTCTCGGCCGGCCACGACCTGAAGGACCGCTGGCCGAGCCCCGACAAGATCACCCTGGAGTGGATCTACACCGCCGAGGCGCGCAGATACCTGGAGTACACCCTGCGCTGGCGCAACGTGCCCAAGCCGTCGGTCGCCGCGGTCCAGGGCAAGTGCATCGCGGGCGGCCTGATGCTCTGCTGGCCCTGCGATCTGATCGTGGCCGCCGAGAACGCCGAGTTCTCCGATCCCGTGGTGCACATGGGCATCGGGGGAGTGGAGTACCACGGCCACACCTGGGAGCTCGGACCGCGCAAGGCGAAGGAGATCCTGTTCACCGGCCGGGCCGTCACCGCCGAGGAGGCGGAGAAGGTCGGCATGGTCAACCGTGTCGTCCCGCTCGATGAACTGGACGCGGCCACCATGGAGTTGGCCGGGCAGATCGCGCGGATGCACCCCTTCGCGCTGCGCCAGGCCAAGCGGGCGGTCAACCAGACCCTGGACGTACAGGGCTTCTACGCGGCCGTCCAGTCGGTGTTCGACATCCACGAGACCGGGCACGGGAACGCGCTGAGCGTGGGCGGCTACCCGATCCTCACGCGGCTGGAAGAGATGAAGGACCACATCAAGGCGCAGTGAACGCGGCCGGGTTGAGGACGACGTCTTGAGGGGCGGGGCGCGCGACGCGCCCCGCCCCTCGGAACAACCCCGCGGGCAGATCTTGTTCAGCCGCGCTCGTGACGGAAGACCTTCCCTCCCTTCATCACGAAGCGGACGTCGGCCATCACCGAGATGTCCTCCAGCGGATTGCCGGGGACGGCGATCAGGTCCGCGAGGAGTCCCTCGGCGATCCGTCCGCGGTCCTCGGCGTCGATCAGTTCGGCCGCGTTGACCGTCGCCGCCCGGAGCACCTCCAGCGGGGTCATCCCGCGCTCGACGAGGGCGACGAGCTCCTGGGCGCCGCGGCCGTGCGGGATCGCCGGCGCGTCGGTGCCGACCGCGATCTTCACGCCCGCCTTGAGGGCACGGGCGACGACCGTCCTGGCGTGCGGGAAGATCTCGCCGGCCTTGGCCCTCAGTTCGGGCGGGGCTTTGGAGATGTCCATGCCGTCGATCAGGGCGGTCGTGGCGACGAGGAAGGTGCCGCGCTCGGCCATCAGCTCGATGGTCTCGTCGTCCAGCAGGAAGCCGTGCTCGATGCAGTCGATGCCGGCCTCCACGGCCGACCGGACGGCGGCGGCGCCGTGGGTGTGCGCCGCCACCTTGAGTCCGCGCCGGTGGGCCTCGTCCACGATGGCCCGCAACTCCTCGTCGGAGTAGTGCTGGGCGCCCGCGGTGCCCGTGTGGGACATGACCCCGCCCGACGCGCAGACTTTGATGAGCTGGGCGCCGTACTTGATCTGGTACCGGACGGCCTTGCGGACCTCGTCGACGCCGTTGGCGATGCCCTCCTCCAGGGAGAGGGGCATGATGCCGGGGGCGTACGCGGCGAACATCGTGGGGTCCAGGTGCCCTCCGGTCGGGGTGATCGCGTGCCCCGCGGGGACGATGCGGGGGCCGTCGATCCAGCCGGCGTCGATGGCCTTCGCCAGGGCGACGTCCAGCAGATAGCCGCCGGTCTTCACGAACAGGCCGAGGTTCCTGACGGTGGTGAACCCCGAGCGCAGTGTCCGGCGTGCGTTGGCGACCCCGCGGAGCATGCGCAGCGGCGGGTCGTCCTGGACGGGGGAGAGGCCCGGGACCTCGCCCCGGCCTCCCATGAGGAGGTTGACCTCCATGTCCATCAGGCCAGGCAGCAGGGTGACGTCGCCCAGATCCAGGACGTCACTGTCGCCTCCTTCTGCGCCGCCCGCGATGCGGTCGCCGTCGACGGTGACCAGGCCCGCATCCTCGATCCGCCCCGTGTCGACGTGCAGGACGCGGGCGGCCTTGAGCGTGACCACCTCAGACCTGCGGCTCGGCGATGACGTCGAGGTAGGCGGCGCCCGAGTCGGGCACGCGGGGCTGTTTCCAGACCTCGATGGGGAACGACACCATGACGAGGGAGAACATGAGCAGCATCAGGTTGCGTTCGGGCTCGGGCAGGTCGTCGAGCGGGAACGTGTCGAGGTGTGTCGTCGCGCGGTCCAGCAGGGGGAACGCCGCGTCGTAGAACGCCTGCATGTCCGGCATGCTGCTGGCGAGGCGCTTGGCGTAGCGTTCGCGTTCGCTGCCGAGGATCCAGCCGCTGTAGGGCTCGAGTTCGGCGAAGTCACTCGGCAGCATCGGCGTGCTCCTTCACGTAGTCCCTCACGACCTTGTGGAGGTGGCGCAGGAGGATCTCCTGGTCGTTGAGGGGGAAGTCGGTGACGTAGCGGCCCTTGAGCATGGTCTGGGTGGCCTCGAGGGTGTTGCCGTCCTGGAGGGCGTACTCCTTGAAGGTGACGGCGGTGAGTTCCTGGGCGAGGCGGTCGCGGGCCGTCTTCGCGGGGACGAAGTAGAGGTGCGCCTCGAACAGGTGCTTGTCCACGGCCGTCGGCCAGTAGTGGTACGTCAGATACCAGCCGGGTGCCCACAGGAGCAGCATGAAGTTGGGGAACAGCACGAAGGAGTCGGTGCCCCAGGAGTGGTGGCGGGCCGGGTTGACACCGGCCGGCAGCGTATCGAGGCCCGCGATGTCGGGCCGGTCCCAGGGGCCGAACAGACCGCTGCGCAGCTCCCGTTCGATCGGTTTGACCATCGAGGGGTCCTTCGGCGGCGCCATGCCGCCCCAGGACGAGATCATCGAGTGGGGGCTGTGCAGCTCGTAGTGGAGCGCCTCGAAACCGTAGCCCAGGAGTTTCTCCGCCTCCTCCTTGGTGGCCTGCTTCTGGTGCAGGACGGGAGCGTGGTAGAACTCCGCGAAGGCGTCGATGAACAGCTTCCAGTTGCTGCCGATCTCGGCCTTGTAGGTGAAGACGTCGGTCATCTCGTGGAAGGGGTAACCCTCCAGGCCCTTGGCCATGTCCCCGAGGTACTCCCGCAGGCTCTGCTGGGGGTCGAGGTTGACGAAGACGAAGCCTTCCCAGATGTCGCAAGCGACTTCCTTGAGGCCGTAGTCGTCCTTGTCGAGGTCGAAGAACTCGCCCTCCTGCTGGACGAAGGTGAGCTTGCCGGTGAGGTCGTAGCGCCAGGCGTGGTACTTGCAGGTGAACTGGCGGCAGGTGCCCTTGACCTCCTCGCCCGGGAAGTCGTTCCAGACGAGCTTGTTGCCGCGGTGGCGGCAGACGTTGTGGAAGGCGCGGATCTGCTGGTCGCGGCCGCGGACGATGATCAGCGAGGTGTCGGCCGCGGCGAGTTCCTTGGTGAAGTGGTGGCCGGGCTTGGGGACCTGCTCGACGCGGCCGACGTTGAGCCAGGTCCGCTTGAAGACGGCCTCCCGCTCGGCCTCGTAGTAGGCGGGATCGATCGAGTCCTCGTAGTTCACGGGACTCGTGCCCAGTTCGGGGTACTGCTCGGTCCAGCTCCCGGCCTCAGGCTTGCTGAAGTGTGGCATGGCTGCCCCCCTTTCCAGGGTGAGAATAGCATTCTCATTCAGTGATAGTGAAGTTCTCCGCAGGTAGGCCGGGATCGAGCTCCACCTCGAAGGTGTTGAGGACCATGGCCAGCAGGCCGTATGTGCCGACGGTGAAGACCAGATCCATCAGCTGCCGGTCGTCCAGCTCGGCGGCGAGCGCCCGGTAGGTGTCGTCGGACAGGCCCGAATCCGCTTCCAGTTCGTCCACCGCCCGGGTGATCGGCGTCGGCTCGCCGGCGCGGATCGCGTCGATCTCCTCGTCGGTGACGCCTGCCTTGCGTGCGATCAGCACGTGCTGGACCCACTCGTACCGGCAGCGCCTGCGCCACGCCACCCGCAGGATGGCCAGCTCGCGGGTGCGCGGCGACAGCGTCGAACCGCCGCCCAGTAGATAGCGGTTGTAGCCGAGGAAGGCCGTGGCCAGTTCCGGGTGCTGCGCGAAGAGGCCCAGGACATTGGACGGCGGCAGCCTGCGCCCCGGCGCGAGGGGCGCCAGCGCCTCGGTGTCCCACTCGTCATAGGGGAGCGGCGGGATGCGGTTCATGTGTTGCGGCCCCCGTTCACGCCCAGGATCTGGCCCGTGATGTAGCCGGCCTCTTCCGACACGAGGAACGCGCAGGCCGCGGCGATGTCCTCCGGGCGGCCGACCCGTCGTACCGGAGTGCGCTGGATGTGCTCCGCGACCGTCCCGCCGAGCAGTTCGCGCGCTTCCGCCTTGCGCAGCATCGGGGTGTCGATGAATCCGGGCGGCACCGCGTTGACGGTCACGCCGAACGGGCCGAGCTCCAGGGCCAGCGCCTTCGTCAGGCCGTTGACCGCCGACTTGGACGCCACGTAGTGCGTCATGAACGGCTGGCCCGACTGGGCGCTCGAGGAGGAGATGTTGACGATCCGGCCCCAGCCCGCCTCCATCATGTCCGGCAGCGCGGCCTGGACACAGTGGAAGACGCCGTTCAGATTGACGTTGATCACCCGGTACCAGGCCTCGAAGGTGAGGTCGGAGAAGCGCTTGAAGCCGTCCATTCCGGCCGCGTTGACCAGGATCGTGACCGGTCCCAGCCGCTCCCTGACCGCGGCCAGCGCTGTGTCCACCTGGGCCCGGTCGGCGACGTCGGTGGCCGGAACGACACTCGTGTCCGACGGATTGAGGTCGAGTGCGGCGACCTGGTAGCCGTCCTTGGCCAGCCGCTCCGCGATGGCCAGACCGATACCGGAAGCGCCGCCGGTGACGACCGCCGTCCTCATGACAGCTCCTCGTCGCCGACGATGGTGGTGCGCTGGAGCGTGCGCTGCGAGTCGGCGCTGTACGGCAGCGCCCGGTGCAGCATCCCGGTGTTGTCCCACACCACCAGGTCGCCGACCCGCCAGTCGTGGGTGTAGCGGAACCTCTCCTGGGTGGTCCACTCCAGCAACCGGTCCAGCAGGGCCCGGCTCTCGGCGGCCGCCATGCCGACGATGTGGTCCGCCGTCGCCCCGATCACCAGTGAGCGGCGGCCGTCACGGCGCTTCCACACCAACGGCGTCTCGTGGGTGGGGACTTCGCGCCAGCCCGCGAGCAGCTCGGGACCCGGTTCGGGCGTCACCAGTCGCTGGGCGGCCTCGAAGCTGTGCACCACGCGCAGGTCGTCATACTGCTTGCGGTCCGCCTCCGGAAGGTTCTCGTACGCCGCGTAGGTACTGGCGAACTCGGTCCCGCCGCCGGTCATCGCCACGTGCCGGGCGGTCAGCGTGGTCGTCCTGGTCGGTACGGGGTCGGTGGTGCCGTCGATGTGCCAGTGGAACGTCCCCTTGAGGTACTCGGCCGTCGGGTTCCTGGCCGGGTCGAGCGAGACGGTGAAGATCTCCTTGCCCCGCACCGCGAAGACCTTGCCCAGCTTGCGGCTGAAGGCCAGTTGGCCCTCGTCGTCGAGGTGCAGTCCGCGGATGAGAAGGATGCCGCGCCACTGAAGCGCCTCCGCGCACCGGCTGATCAGTTGATCGTCGAGCAGATTGCCGACGCCGGTGACCTCTACGCCCAGGCTCGGGCCGAGGGTCTTCGTTGCGATCATGAAAATCTCCCTTCCGGATGCGAGAATAGTATTCTCGCCGGTTGGTCTACCGGAAGGCCCGGGACGACCGGCCTCTCGCCTCCCGCTGTCCGTGGAGGTGAGCCTCTGATCCTGAATGATGGTCAGGTTTGGCCGGTCCTCGCCTTCTCTTGGCTGCCATGACGTTCTCGTTTCCGGAATATTGATTTGCGCAGACTGAGAATGTAGTTTCCACGGCATCCGAGCAAGGAGGCAGGATGCGGTTCCAGGACAAGGTTGCGATCGTCACCGGCGCGGGCCAGGGCATCGGCGAGGGCTATGCCCGGGCACTGGCGGCCGAGGGCGCACGCGTGGTGGTCGCCGAACTCAACGAGGAACAGGGCGAGCGGGTCGCCAAGGAGATCGGCGACGCGGCGCTGTTCGTCAAGGTGGACGTGGCCGACCCGGCGTCGGCGGAGGCGATGGCGGCCGCCGTGATGGCGGAGTTCGGACGCATCGACTACCTGGTCAACAACGCTGCCATCTTCCACAGCATGCGGCGCGACGGCCTCACCACGGTCCCCCTCGACTACCTCAACCGCTTCCTCCAGGTGAACCTGATGGGCGCGCTGCACTGCACCCGCGCCGTCGTCCCGCACATGCCCGAGGGCGGCGCCATCGTCAACCAGTCGTCCACCGCCGCCTGGCTCGGTGGGGGCTACTACGGACTGGCCAAGGCCGGGATCAACAGCCTGACCGCCTCGCTCGCCGCCGAACTCGGCGGCAAGAACATCCGGGTCAACGGGATCGCGCCGGGCCCCACGGACACCGACGCCACCCGCAGCATCGTGCCCAAGGAGTTCCAGGAGCAGATGACGAACAGCCTGGCCATCAAGCGGATGGGCACGCCCGAAGACCTGGCGCCCGCCGTCTTGTTCCTGCTGTCCGACGAGGCGCGCTGGCTGACCGGTCAGGTCGTCAGCGTCGACGGCGGACAGGTGGTCCGGCTGTGAAGCGCCTGCTCATCGACGGCCGGCTCGTCGGGACCGAGAAGACCTTCCCCTCGCTCAACCCCGCGACCGGCGAGGTGCTCGACCAGGCCCCCGACGCCACGGCCGCCGACACCGCAGCCGCCGTCGCGGCCGCCCGCCGCGCCTTCGACACCACGAGCTGGGCGACCGACACCGCCCAGCGCCTGCGCTGCCTCCGTCAGCTGCACCAGGCGCTGACCGACCATCAGGAAGAGCTGCGCGACCTGACGATCGCCGAGGTCGGCGCGCCCCGCATGCTCACCCACGGCCCCCAGCTGGACGAGCCGGTCAAGCTGGTCGCGTACTACGCCGACCTGCTGGAGAAGTACCCCCTGACCGAGGAGCTCGGCGAGACCGAGATCCGCGGGCAGCGCCACCGCCGCTGGGTGGAGAAGGAGGCGGCCGGGGTGGTCGCCGCGATCATCCCGTACAACTACCCGAACCAGCTCGCGCTCGCCAAGCTGGTCCCCGCGCTCGCCGCCGGCTGCACGGTCGTCCTCAAGGGCGCCCCGGACACCCCGCTGACCACGCTGTATCTCGGTGAACTGATCGCCGAGCACACGGACATCCCGCCCGGTGTGGTCAACGTCATCGTCTCCTCCGGGATCGAGGCCGGCGAGGTGCTCACCCAGCACCCCGACGTCGACATGATCACCTTCACCGGCTCCACCGCGACCGGCCGACGGATCATGGAGGCCGCGAGCGCCACCGTGAAGAAGGTCTTCCTGGAACTCGGCGGCAAGTCCGCCATGATCGTGCTCGACGACGCCGACTTCCGCGCCGCCTCCATGTTCGCGGCCTTCACCATCTGCTCCCACTCGGGACAGGGCTGTGCGCTCACCTCCCGGCTGCTCGTGCCGAGGGAGCACCACGACGAGATCGTCGCCATGGTCGCGGCCGGCCTCGAACGTGTGTCGTACGGCGATCCGGCCGACCCCAAGACCTTCATGGGGCCGCTCATCAGCGAACGCCAGCGCGACAAGGTCGACCGCATGGTGCGGCGAGCCGTCGAGGCCGGCGCCACGCTGGTCACCGGCGGCAAGCGCGTCGACCCGGGCTTCTTCTACACGCCCACCCTGCTCGCCCACGTCGACCCGGCCAGCGAGATCGCGCAGGACGAGGTCTTCGGACCGGTGCTCGCGGTCATTCCCTACGACGGCGAGGACGACGCCGTACGCATCGCCAACGACTCGATCTTCGGCCTGTCCGGCGCGGTGCACAGCGCCGACGACCAGCGGGCTATCGCCGTGGCGCGCCGGATCCGTACCGGCACCTTCAGCATCAACGGCGGCAACTACTTCTCCCAGGAAGTCCCCTTCGGCGGCTACAAGCAGTCGGGCGTCGGCCGGGAGAGCGGCGTCGCAGGACTGGAGGAGTTCCTGGAGACCAAGTCCTTCGCGGTGGTGGTCCCGTAATGCGTCCGCTCGAAGGCATCCGCGTCCTCGAAGTCGCCATGTACGGCTTCGTCCCCTCGGCGGGAGCCGTGCTCGCCGACTGGGGAGCGGACGTCATCAAGGTCGAACACGCCGTCACGGGCGATCCGCAGCGCGGCCTGCGCCAGACCGGCACACTGCGCGTCGAGGGCGACCCGAACCCCAACATCGAGCACGCCAACCGGGGCAAGCGCAGCCTCGGCCTCGACATGACCCGGCCCGAGGGCAAGGAAGTCCTCCACGACCTGGCCCGCCGCTCCGACGTGTTCCTCACCAGCTTTCTGCCCGGACACCGGCGGCGGTTCGGCATCGACGTCGACGACATCCGCGTGGTCAACCCCCGCATCATCTACGCCCGGGGCAGCGCGCTCGGGCCGCGCGGACCGGAGTCCGAGAAGGGCGGGTACGACATGACCGCCTTCTGGGCCCGGGGCGGCACCGCCGCCAGCATCACCCCACCGGGCGTCGAGGGCATGATCAGCCCCACACCCGCCTACGGGGACACCATCTCCGGCACGAACCTCGCCGGAGGCATCGCGGCGGCACTGCTGCGGCGCGAGCGCACCGGCGAACCGTCGGTCGTGGACGTCTCCCTGCTCGGCAGCGGCGTATGGGCCAACGGCCAGGCCACCGCGGTCTCGCTGCACCTCGACACGTCCTGGGTGGCACCGGTGCCCGGTGCCCACGGCTCGCCGGTCAACCCGCTGTCCGGTATCTACGCCACGGCCGACGACCGCTATCTGGCCTTCGTCATGCTCCAGCCCGGAAAGTTCTGGGCCGACGTGTGCCACCACATCGACCACCCCGAGCTGGCCGACGACCCCCGGTTCGCCACGGCGGAGCTGCTGGCCGCGAACACCGAAGAGGCCGTCAAGATCCTGCGGACGGTGCTGGCCGGCCGCACCCTCGCCGAGTGGACCGAACGCTTCGCCACCCTTGCCGGGCCGTGGGCCCCGGTGCAGGACACCCTGCAAGTGGGCGCCGACGCGCAGATCCGGGCGAACGAGTACCTGCTCCGGGTCGGCGAGATCGATCTGGCCGCCAGCCCCGTGCAGTTCGACACCACCGCTCCCGCACTCGGGCCGGCGCCCGAGTTCGCTGCCCAGACCGAGGAAATCCTCAGGGAACTGGGACTGGACTGGCCCCGCATCATCGAGCTGAAAGAAGCGGGCGCGGTCACCTGACCACCCTTTTTTCGGGGAACGAAACCGAGGAGAACCGATGAGACGCTTGCTCATCGCTGTGGCCGTCCTGGCCCTGGCCGGGTGTTCCGCCCGGTCCACCACGTCGCCGAGCGGCGACAAGCCCTCCGCGTCGGCGTCCGACTCCGCCTCGGCGGCCGA
The DNA here is from genome assembly GCF_055582885.1 of Streptomyces sp. NPDC107454. NCBI lineage: Bacteria > Bacillati > Actinomycetota > Actinomycetes > Kitasatosporales > Streptomycetaceae > Streptomyces > Streptomyces sp. NPDC107454. The sequence goes on from NZ_JBVJPA010000009.1 coordinate 37,488, forward strand.
CTTCGGCACGCTCAAGAACGTCTGCCACTCCGGCACCGCCAAGGCCTCCACCTCCCAGGGAGTCACCGACTCCGAGATCAAGGTCGGCGTCTTCAGCGACGTCGGCTTCACCAAGAACCCGGAGTTCGTCGACGCGGCCAAGGTGTTCACCTCCTGGTGCAACGACGCGGGCGGCATCAACGGACGCAAACTCGTTCCCGTCACCCACGACTCCAAGCTCGTCGAGGTCCGTCAGCGGATGATCGAGGCCTGCCGCTCGGACTTCGCGCTCGTCGGCGGCGGCGCCGCCCTCGACGGCATGGGCGTCAAGGACAGGCTGAACTGCCTGCTCCCCGACTTCCCCGGCCAGACCAGCCAGGCCATCGGATCGGACCTCCAGGTGACCGTCCAGGGCGCCGCCACCGGTTACTCACCCTACGGCGGCTACTTCTCCTGGCTGCTCAAGGAGGCGTACCCGGCGTCGGCGGGCAGCGTCGGGATCATCGCCGGTGACTCCCCGGTCGTGAAGCCCATCACCGCGCAGGACAAGGAGACGCTGACCGCGGCGGGCGGCAAGATCACCTACTCGGACCTGTATCCGGCCCAGGGCGTGTCCGACTGGACGCCGTACGCCCAGGCCATCAAGAACAAGAAGGTCAAGGGACTGGTCTTCCTCGGTGACTTCGCCAGTCTGGCCAAGCTGGAGCAGGTGCTCACCAACATCGGCTACGCACCCGACTGGATCGACGCCAACAGCAACGCCTACGGCCCCGCCTTCCTCCAGCTGGCCGGTACCGCGCTGGCGAAGCAGGTCAACTTCGCCGACCTCGGCGGCTTCTCGCCGCTGGAGGACGCCTCCGCCAATCCGGCGACCAAGTTGGTCGAGGACCTCTACAAGAAGTACGCCCCCAACGCCCAGGTCACCCTGCCGGCGCTGAAGGCCTTCTCCAGCTGGCTGCTGTTCGCCACCGCCGCGGGCGACTGCGCCGAACTCACCCGCACGTGCGTGTACGACAACGCGATCAAGCAGACCGCGTGGACGGGCGGTGGCCTTCAGGCCCCGATGGACCTGTCGTCCTCCACCGTGCCTCCCAAGTGCTTCGACCCGGTCAAGGCGACCGCCAAGGGCTGGGTGGCCGCCGACTTCAAGCCCGACACCGGCGCCTATCGCTGCAACGTGACCCCCTACAAGTTCAAGGGCACCTACACCAAGCCCATGACCCTGGCCGATGTCGGCAAGTCCCTGGCCGACCTCAAGTAGCCACCCCCGCGGCAGGAAGGAAGCGACGTGAAGGTACGGGTAGACCCGGAGCGCTGCCAGGGGCACACGCTCTGCGCCATGCGTGCTCCGGACATCTTCGAGCTCAGCGAGATCGACGGTCACTCATCGGTCATCAAGGAAGAGGTCTCGGACGACCAGCAGGACGAGGCCGTCGAGGCCGTCAGGTCCTGCCCCGAGCGAGCGATCTTCATCTCCTGAGGGGAGAACACTCCGATGACCACGGACGACACCGTCAACGACGACCCCAAGAGGAACCCGGTGCACTTCGACCGGCACACTCCCGAGTACCGCCACGAATTCCAGGCGGTCACCCAGGAGTTGCAGTCCAAGTGCCCCATCGCCTGGTCGGAGACCTACGGCGGCCACTGGGTCGCCAGTGGCAACCGCGAGGTCTTCGAGCTGGCCCGGTCCGCCGAGTTCCTCTCCAACGACCATGACGTCAAGGGAGAGCGGCGCGGGTACCAGGGCATCACCATCCCGCCGCCGCCCCGGGCGAAGGCAGCCAGGGGCGGGTTCCTGGAGATGGATCCGCCCGAGCAGCGCTACTACCGCCAGACGCTCAACCCCTATCTGTCGCCCGCCGCCATCAGCCGCTGGATTCCGCTGATCGACGAGGTGGCGCGCGCCTGCATCGACGAGAAGGCCGAGTCGGGGCGGATCGACTTCGTCGACGACCTCGCCAACGTCGTGCCGGCCGTGCTCACGCTCGCCATGATGGGCATCCCGGTCAGGAAGTGGACCATCTACAACGAGGCGGCCCACGCCTCGGTCTACACACCGCCGAACTCTCCCGACCAGGCCCGCGTCGTCGAACTGCAGAAGGCGATGGGCATGGATCTGGCCATGACCATCGCGGAGATCCGGCAGACACCGCGGCCGGGTCTGGTGGACGCCCTGGTCCGCGCGGAGATCAACGGCCAGATGCCGCCCGACGACGAACTCCTCGGTGTGCTCGCCCTGTTGATCGGCGGCGGTTTCGACACCACCACGGCGCTCACCGCGCACGCACTGGAGTGGCTCTCGGAGCACCCGGCCGAACGGGACCGCCTCAGCCGGGACCGCACGGCACTGCTGGACTCCGCGACCGAGGAGTTCCTGCGCTTCTACGCCCCCGCGCCCGGGGACGGACGGACCTTCTCCGCGGACTGCGAGATCGCCGGCACCCGGTTCAAGGAGGGCGAACGCCTCTGGCTGTCCTGGGCGATGGCGAACCGGGATCCGCAGGTGTTTCCGGAGCCCGACTCCATCGACATGGAACGCAAGGGCAACCGGCACAGCAGCTTCGGACTCGGCATCCACCGCTGCATCGGCTCCAACGTGGCACGCACGGTGTTCAAGCGGATGGTCACCCAGGTCCTCGACCGGATGCCCGACTTCCGCTGCGACCCCGAGGGCGCGGAGCACTACGAGACCATCGGCATCATCCAGGGCATGCGGCACCTCCCGGCGACCTTCACGCCGGGCCCCCGGACCGGTGCCGGCCTCGACGAGACCCTGGAGACCCTCCAGAGGGTCGTCGACGAACAGCGGCTCGCCGAGCCGGTCACGGTACGCAAGGGGCAGGCGAGGCTCGACCGCTGATCTTCGGCGGCCCGTCAGGAGTACGTGTGCCACCCGAGCGGTGGCACGGTGAGGAGACGATGTGGCCGGACCCACGGGACGTCCGCTGCCGGTGATCACAGAGGAGAACGAGTTCTTCTGGACCTCCGGCGCGGACGGCCGGTTGCGCCTGACGGAGTGTGAGTCCTGCTCGTCCCTGCTGCATCCACCCCAGCCCGTCTGCCGCTACTGCCGGGGGCGCGAGACCGTGGTGCGGGCCGTCTCCGGGTACGCGACGCTGATCGGCTTCACCGTCAACCACCGGTTCAGCGCGCCCGGCATGCCCGCGCCCTATGTGGTCGCGCAGGTCGCCGTCGAGGAGGACACCCGGGTCCGGCTCACCACCAACCTCGTCGAATGCGACCCCGACGCGCTCGAACTGGGCATGCGGCTGGAGGTCGTCTTCGAACAGGTCGAGGACGTATGGCTGCCGCTCTTCCGCCCCGCGGCCGAGCAGGGGACCCCGGCTCCGCTGCCCTCGGACGAGGTGGAACCCGAGCACATGCGGCGCCACATACGCCCCATGGCCACGCCCGAGAAGTTCGAGGACAAGGTCGCGATCAGCGGCATCGGGATGTCGGAGATCGGGCGCCGGCTGATGGTCCCGCCGCTGTCGCTGACCGTGCGGGCCTGCGAACGCGCCGTCGCGGACGCGGGCCTGACCCTCGACGACATCGACGGCCTGGCCACCTACCCGGGCGCGGGCGCCTACGGCGGCTTCGCCGAGGGCGGCATCACCGCGCTGGAGGACGCCCTCGGCATCAGGCCGACCTGGTACAACGGCGGCGCCGAGACCTTCGGTCCCGGCGGCTCGCTCATCGCCGCGATGCTGGCCGTCGCGGGGGGACTCGCCCGCCATGTGCTGTGCTTCCGTACGGTCTGGGAGGCCTCCTACGGCGAGCTGGTCCGGCGCGGCCGGATCACCCAGGAGGCCGGTCGCAGGGTCACGGGCTGGCAGAAGCCCTTCGGGGCGATCTCGGCGGCCCACACCCTGGCCCAGAACGCCCAGCGGCACTTCCACCGTTACGGCACCTCGCGCGAGACGCTCGGCTGGATCGCGCTCAACCAGCGCGCGAACGCCGCGCTCAACCCGACGGCGATCTACCGCGATCCGATGACCATGGACGACTACCTGTCGGCCAGGACGGTCACCACCCCCTTCGGGCTGTACGACTGCGACGTGCCCTGCGACGGATCGGTGGCCGTCATCGTGTCGGCCGTGGACGCCGCACGGGACCTGGCCAAGCCGCCCGTCCTGGTGGAGGCCGTCGGCACCCAGATCATGGAGCGGCTCGAATGGGACCAGAGCTCCCTCACCCATGAACCGCAGGTGCTCGGCCAGTCCGCCCACCTGTGGACGCGCACGTCACTGCGCCCCTCGGACGTCGACGTGGCCCAGCTCTACGACGGCTTCACCTTCAACTGCCTCTCCTGGATCGAGGGGCTCGGCTTCTGCGGCATCGGCGAGGCCAAGGACTTCCTCGACGGAGGCAAGAACATCGCCAGGAACGGACTGCTCCCGCTGAACACCCACGGCGGCCAGCTCTCGCACGGCCGCACCCACGGCCTGGGGCTCGTCCACGAGGCCGTCACACAGGTGCGCGGCGAGGCCGGAGCGCGCCAAGTGGACGGTGCCCGGGTCGCCGTGACGAGCACCGGCGGTCTCACCCCGAGCGGCGTCATCCTGCTGCGGGCGGACACATGACCGGCGTCTCCCGTGTCGTCGACGTCGACGGCATCCCCGTATCGGCGCTGCTCCAGGAGGCGCAACGGCCCCGGGCCGTCGTCCTGGCGCTGCACGGCGGGGCGGCGCACTCGGGGTACTTCGACTACCCGGGCAGGCCGCATCTGTCGCTGCTGCGCACCGGTACGGCGCTCGGGTTCACCGTCCTCGCTCTCGACCGGCCGGGATACGGCAGCTCCGCCCCGCACGCCGGGGAGCTGGCTCCGGTGGAGCGGCGGGTCGATCTCGCCTACGCGGCGGTGGACCGGCTGCTCGCCTCGCGTCCGCGCGGGGCGGGCGTCTTCGTGATGGCGCACTCGATCGGCTGCGAGCTGGCGCTGCGCATGGCGGCCGACGAGCGGGGGAGCGACCTGCTGGGCGTGGAGATCGCCGGCACCGGGCGCCACCACCACGACGACGCGGTGGACATCCTGGGCGTACGGCACAACGAGTCATGGCCGAGGCCGGCGGCCGGCAGCGTCCGGGACCTGCTGTGGAATCCCTCGCACCTCTACGAGGACGATGTCGTCGGCGGCGCCCGGTTCGCCTCGCCCTCGCCCTCCTACGAGGGGGCCGTGGCCAGGAGCTGGCCGCTGGTCCTTTCCGAACTCGCCCCTCTGGTGCGCGTCCCCGTGCACTACAGCCTCGGCGAGCACGAGCGGGTATGGCGGTCCGGGCCCGCGGCACTGGCCGACATCGCGTCCCTGTTCACCGCCTCGCCGCGCGTCGTCGTCGGCGAACAGGCGGACGGCGGCCACAACTTGAGCATCGGGCTGACGGCGATGGCGTACCACCTCAAGATCCTGTCGTTCGCCGAGGAGTGTGTGCTGGCTCGCGCGAGCGCGGCACAAGAGCAGCCCGGGAGGGCGAGTTGAGCGACGCGGACGTGGCGGCACTGCTGCTGGTACGGGTGCTCCTGGGGATCGTGATGATCGCCCACGGACTCAACCACTGGCGGGGCGGCGGCCGGATCGAGGGCACCGCCCGCTGGTTCACCGGCCTCGGCCTGCGCCACGGCACGCTTCAGGCGTGGACGAGCGTGGCCACCGAAGTCGGCGCGGGCGCCCTGCTGATCGCCGGGCTGCTCACGCCGCTGGCCTGTGCGGCGGTCATCTCCGTGATGCTGGTCGCGGGCGTCCTCGCGCACCGGCCCAACGGATTCTTCGTCTTCAAAGAGGGCTACGAGTACGTCCTCGTCCTCGCGCTGGTCTCGCTGGCCCTCGCGGTGCTGGGGCCCGGCCGGCTCTCCGTGGACCATGCCGGGGACATCGAGGTGACCGGCTGGGCCGGCGGAGGCATCGCCCTCGGGGTGGCCATGGCGGCGACGGCCGGTCTGCTCGGAGTGTTCTGGCGCCCGGCACCGAGACCGGCCGAGCGGGAGAGCCGCTGATGCGCGTCGGATTCATAGGTCTGGGCAGTCAGGGCGCCCCCATGGCACGCCGGATCGTCGACGCGGGCTTCGAGACGACCCTGTGGGCACGCCGTCCCGCCTCGCTCGCCCCCTTCGACGACACACCCGCGAAGCGTGCCGTGTCCCCCGCCGAACTGGCCGCCGCCAGCGACCTCGTGTGCGTCTGTGTCGTCGACGACGCGGACGTCGAGGAGGTTGTCGCGGGGGATCGCGGGGTGCTGGCGGGGCTTCGGCAGGGAGGGGTGATCGCCGTGCACAGCACCGTCCACCCCGACACCTGTCACCGTCTCGCCGACCGGGCCCGCGCCCACGGGGTCACGCTGATCGACGCGCCGGTGAGCGGCGGCGGTCCGGCGGCGGCCGAGGGCCGACTGCTGGTGATGGCCGGGGGCGAGTCGGGCACCGTCCGGTTCTGCCGCAAGGTGTTCGAGACGTACGGCGATCCCGTGGTCCACATGGGCCCGCTGGGCTCCGGTCAGCTCGCCAAACTCCTCAACAACGTGCTGTTCACGGCACATCTCGCCACCGCGGCGGGCACCCTCGCACTCGGCCGGGAGTTCGACGTCGATCCCGCCGCTCTCGCCGAGGTGATGGCCCACGGCAGTGGATCGAGCTTCGCGCTGGACCGGATCGCGGCGGCCGGTGGGAGGCTCGACCGCATCGCGGCCCAGGCCGGACCGCTGCTGCGCAAGGACGTCCGGCTGGTGGCCGAGCTGGCCGACGCGGCCAAGGCCTCGGCGGGCATCGTGCTGGAGGCCGCCGACACCACCCTCGCCCTGATCGACCACGAGCGCTGACCCCCGGCCGTACGAACGGCGCGTGTTCGAGGGGTCCCCCGACGGCGACGGCAAACGTAGTGTTACGTCGGCACGGTCCGTCGCGGGAGGGGTACCGCATGAAAGAGACCCGGCGCGAGGAGATCCTCGAGGCGGCCCTGCGGGTGTTCGCGGAGCGGGGCTACCGGGGGACCTCGATCGACGCGGTCGCCGAGCGGGCGGGACTGACCCGGCAGGGTGTGCTGCACTACTTCCCGAGCAAGAAGAAGCTCTTCATGGCGCTCCTGCGCTTCCGGGAGGATCTCAACCGCGAGCACCTCGCCGGCCATGACGACAAGGACGACTGGCCGGCGCTGTTCGCCGAGGTGGTCGCCTACGACCACACCTACCCCTGCCTGGCCCAGGTCCACAGCGTGATGCTGGCCGAGGGCGTCACGGGAGCCGACCCGGCGCAGCAGTACCTGCACGACCACTACGAGACCATGCAGGCGCTGATGATCGCCCGGCTCACCGAGCGGTACGGCGAGCGCCTGCCCAGCGGTCTGGCCCCGCGGGCCGCGGCCCGGGCCATGCTGGCGATGCTCGACGGCATGCAGCAGCAGTGGCTGCTGGACGGCGAACAGGACGACTATCCCGAGATCATGCGGGATGTGCTGTCCGTGCTGCTGGGGTCCACGCCCGTATGAACTCGCCCATGGCGGTGACGGTCTCCGGGTGCAGACTCGTCGCGTCGGGCCGGATCCGCAGGTCCACCGTGACTCCGGAGTGCGCCGCACGGGTGGCGAACCCCAGGGAGTCGTCCAGCAGGGGATCGGTGCCCGCCGCGAGCAGCTGGACGGGGGGCAGCCCGTGGAGGTTGGCGTGCAGCGGGCTCAGCAGCGGATCGGTCGGCGGGGTGCCCGCGGCGTAGTGCGCGCAGCGGCGCCGCAGTTCGGGGACGTCGAAGGCCGGATCGGCCGCCGCGTTGAGCAACAGGCTCGGGGAGTCCAGGGTCAGGTCGAGCAGCGCCGAGTCGAGCACCCCGCACAGGGGCGGCGGGGCTCCGAGGTCCCGCAGCCGCACCAGCAGGGCCGCCGCGAGCCCGGCCCCCAGCCGCTCGCCCGCCACCGCCACCGGTCCCCTGGACTCGCCGTAGTCGTACGCGGCGTGCACGTCGTCCAGCGCGTCTGGGAAGGTGCCCCCGTAGCGGGCGCAGACCACGACGGCGTCCGTCCACAGGGCGAGGCGGCCGGCCAGGCCGAGCGCGGCCTCCGGGGTGCACGAGAGGTGCCGGTCGCCGTGCAGATAGAGCACGACCAGTTCGGTGTCGCCGGGCGGCCGTACGACCGGACCCACGGGGCTCGTCTCCACCTGGACCTCACTTGCCACGGGACATCACCTTCTCCGCTGCTTGCCAGTGTTCGTCGGCCACCCACAGGCGGGCGAAGGCGCGCGCCGCCTCGGTCGCCGGTACGGCGCCGCTCATGACGCGCTTGATCTCCCGCGCCGGGACGGAGGCGAGGGAGCGGGCCAGGGCGCGCCAGCCCTCGTCGAAGTCGGCCCGCGGCAGCACTCGGTCGATCACCCCGAGCCGCTGGGCCTCCTCGGCGCCGAGCACGGTTCCGGAGCCGGCGAGCATCAACGCCCGCCCCCTGCCGATCAGTTCCGCGAGCCGCTCGGCGCCGCCCCACGCCGGCATGATCGCGAGGTTCACCTGGGTGAAGCCGATCCTGATGTCGTCCGCGGCCACCCGGATGTCGGCGGCCATGGCGAACTCGGCGCCGCCGCCCAGGGCGTGGCCGTTCAGGGCGGCGATCACCGGGCCGGGGAAGTGCGCGAGCCGGTCGCAGACCCCGCGCATCCGCAGGGCCATGGCCGTCGCCTCGTCCTCGGTGCGGATCGCGGCCAGTTCCTTCAGATCCCCGCCCGAGACGAACGCCCGGTCGCCCGCGCCCCTGACCACCAGGGCCAGGGCGTCCGCGGCCGCGTCGAGGGCCTTGTCCAACTGGTCCATGGTGGCAGGCGCGATGGCGTTGCGGGCGTGCGGACGGTCGATGGTGATGACCGCGAGCCCCTGGTCCAATTCAAGATCAACCATGCGGGATTCTCCATGAGGGAGAGTGTCATTCTCGCTGAGCGAACATCATATTCTTACTAAGGGTGGCGGTCCAGGCCGACGCCGTCCTCTTCTGGGCGCGCGGCGCTCGTCAGTCCTCGTAGACGACGGTGATGTCCGGGGTCACCGGCTCGCCCTGACAGGTCAGCACCCAGCCCTCGGCGACCTCGTCGTCGTCGAGGGCGTTGTTGACCCGCATCTTGGCCTCGCCCTCGGTGACCTGGGCGATGCAGGTGCCGCAGTTGCCCGACTCGCAGGAGAAGGGCGGCAGGAGACCGGCCCGGCGTGCGCTTTCCAGCAGGGTCTCGCCGGAGTGCCGCGGCACCGAGCGCCGCTTGCCGGCGAGGGCGATGCTGACCGTGCCCTCCTGCTCCGCCGGGGCCGCGCTCCCGCTCACCGGGCTGCCGGGAGTCTCCTCGGTCGCCGGGGTGAAGCGCTCGGCGAGGATCTGCCCGGCCTCGACGCCGTGCACGAGCAGGGCGCGCTCCGCCAGGTCCATGAAGGGCGCGGGGCCGCAGAGGTAGAAGTCCGCGTCCAGGTCGACGCCGGCGAACTCACGCACCTGGGGATCCGTGAGGAAACCCCCCTGGTCGTCCAGGTGGTGGCGGATCTCGAACCGGTCCGGGTGCCGCTCGGCCAGTTCGGTCAGCGCGGACCCGAAGATGACCGAGCCTGCGTCCCGGTTGGCGGACAGGACGCGGACGCGCCGGTTCGTCGTCGCCAGCGCGGTCTTGACGAGCGAGAGGACCGGTGTGATGCCGCTGCCCCCGCAGTAGGCCACCAGGGGCTCGTCGGACTCCCGCAGACAGAACACTCCGGCGGGTGCCGTGGTCTCTATGACGTCGCCGGGCGCGAGATGTTCGTGCATCCAGTTCGACACCAGGCCGCCCGGCACGCGCTTCACCGTCGTCATCAACTCGTCGTCGGTCTCCGGGGAACTCGACATCGAGTAACTGCGCAGGGCGCCGCAGGCCCTGACCGTCAGGAACTGCCCGGCCCGGTAGGGGAACGGGGCGTCGAGCACGTATGTGCGCGTGTCGGCTGTCTCCTGGACGATCCGCTTGATCCGGACCGAGTGGAAGCCGTGGTCTCGTACCATGTATGGAATTTAGCTTCTCCTTCTGCGAGAGTGCAATTCTCGCACCGAGGAGGGAGCTCTCGCCATGCGGACCGCCATGCGGACGATGCCCGCCGAGCTGATCGAACGGTATGAAGCGGAGGGCTGGTGGACTCGGGAGACGATCGGGGACCTGCTGGCGTACGGCCTCGACGCCGCCCCCGATGCCGAGTTCCGGGTGCACTCGGCCGTCCGGCCCTGGGAAGGGACCTTCGCCGACGTCGAACGGACGGCCCGCAGGCTTGCCGCGGGGCTGCGCGCCCGGGGGGTCGGCCCCGGTGACGTCATCGCCTTCCAGCTGCCCAACTGGATGGAAGCCGCCGCGGTGTTCTGGGCCTCGGCCTTCCTCGGGGCGGTCGTGGTGCCCATCGTCCACTTCTACGGGCGCAAGGAGGTCGGCTACATCCTCGACGCCGTCGCGCCCCGCGTCTTCGTCACGGCCGAGCGCTTCGGCCGGATGGAACACCAGCCGGACCTGTCGGCCGCGGTGCCCGTCGTCGGCCTCGTGGGGCGGGACTTCGACGACCTGCTCGCCGACGAGCCGCTGTCCGGTGTCCTCGCGACGGACCCGGCGGCGCCCGCGCTGATCGCGTTCACCTCCGGGACCACCCGTGACCCGAAGGGTGTCGTCCACTCCCATCGGACACTGGGCTTCGAGACGCGCCAGCTCGCCGGGCTCTACCCGCCCGACCGCGGCCGCCAGCTCACGGCGGCCCCGGTCGGGCACTTCATCGGGATGGTGAACTCCTTCCTGATCCCCGTCCTCGACGGCTCGGCGGTGAACCTCGCCGACGTCTGGGACCCCGCGCGGGTGCTGAAGCTGATGGAGAGCGATGGACTCACCGTGGGCGGCGGGGCGGCGTACTTCATGACGAGCCTGCTCGACCACCCCGACTTCACCCCCCGGCACCTGGCCGCCATGAAGTACGCGGGTCTCGGCGGGGCGGCGGTCCCGGTCGCGGTCACCACCCGCCTCACGGAACTCGGCATGACGGTCTTCCGCTCGTACGGCAGCACGGAACACCCCTCGATCACCGGCTCCCGGTACACCGCTCCCGAGGGCAAGCGGCTCCACACGGACGGCGACGCCCTGCCCGGCACGGAGATCCGGCTGGCCCCGGACGGCGAGATCCTCAGCCGCGGACCCGACCTGTGCCTCGGGTACACCGATCCGGCCCTGACCGAGCGCGCCTTCGACGGCGAGGGCTGGTACCGCACCGGTGACATCGGGGTGATCGACGAGGACGGCTACCTCACCATCACCGACCGCAAGGCCGACATCATCATCCGCGGCGGCGAGAACATCGGTGCCCTGGAGGTCGAAGAGGCGCTGCTCGCCCTGCCGGCCGTGGCCGAGGCCGCCGTGGTGGCCGCCCCCGACGCCCGCCTCGGCGAACACGCGGCCGCGGTCCTGCGGCTGAGGCCCGGTCACCCCGCGCCCACGCTCGACGAGATGTGCGCCCACCTCGAACGGGCGGGCCTGGCCCGGCAGAAGTGGCCGGAGGAGCTGCATGTCGTGCCGGAGTTCCCGCGGACGGCGAGCGGCAAGGTGCAGAAGTTCGTTCTCCGTCGGGACATTGCCGCACGAGCAAGTTGAGAATAGGATTCTCGTAATCAGCGAAGGAGGATCTCATGCCGTCGCGCGTGTTGCCGTATCCGCTGTTCGACGCCGACAACCACCTGTACGAGACGGAGGATGCGCTCACCCGGTACCTGCCGAAGCAGTACGAGGGCGCCATCCAGTACGTGCAGGTGAAGGGCCGTACGAAGATCGCGATCCGTGGTCGGATCAGCGACTACATCCCCAACCCCACGTTCTCGGTGGTCGCCCGGCCGGGGGCGTGGGAGCGGTACTTCCGGGAGGGCAATCCGGAGGGCAAGTCGCACCGCGAGCTGTTCGGTGAGCCGATGAAGTCGATTCCCGCGTTCCGTGAGCCCGGGCCGCGGCTTGAGCTCATGGACGAGATGGGGATCCAGCAGGCGCTGAACTTCCCGACTCTGGCCAGCCTGATCGAGGAGCGGATGCGGGACGACCCGGAGCTCATCCACGCGGTCGTCCACTCGCTCAACGAGTGGCTGTACGACACCTGGAAGTTCAACTACAAGGACCGGATCTTCACCACGCCGGTGATCAGCCTGCCGATCCTGGACAAGGCGATCGCCGAGCTGGAGTGGTGCCTGGAGCGCGGAGCGCGCTCGATCCTCGTCCGGCCCGCCCCGGTCCCCGGGTTCGGTGGCTCGCGGTCCTTCGCGCTGCCGGAGTTCGACCCCTTCTGGAAGCGGGTCGAGGAGGCGGGGGTGCTGGTGTCGATGCACTCCTCCGACAGCGGCTACTCCCGCTACTCCAGCGACTGGGAGGGCAGGAGCCAGGAGATGACGCCGTTCCAGGCGCAGACCTTCCGGATGCTGGGCGAATGGCGGCCGGTCACCGACTCCGTGGCCTCCTGGGTCTGTCACGGCGCGCTGTTCCGGTTCCCCGAGCTCAAGGTCTCGGTCATCGAGAACGGATCCTCCTGGCTGGTGCCGCTCCTCGACCAGCTGGCCGACGTCTACAAGAAGCAGCCGCAGGGCTTCCTGGGCGACCCGGTCGAAGAGGTCAGGAACCGGATCCACATCAGCCCGTTCTGGGAGGAGGACATGGCCGAGCTGGCCGGGATCATCGGTGTCGAGCGGGTGCTGTTCGGCTCCGACTACCCCCACCCCGAGGGGCTGGCCGACCCGGTCACCTACATCGACGCGATCCAGGGCATGAAGGAGGCCGACCAGGCCAAGATCATGGGCGGCAACCTGGCCCGGTTGATCGGCGTATGAAAGGGGAGACCATCCCGCGGATGGTGCTGAGCGCGGCTGACCGCTTCGGTGACGCCGAAGCGGTCGTGGACGGCCGACTCCGGCTCACCTTCAAGGAGTTGGCCGATCGCGTGCGCACCGCCGCGGGGGCGTTCGCGGCGGCCGGCGTCGGCAGGGGCGACCGGGCGGCCATCTGGGCGCCCAACTCCGCCGAGTGGATCATCGCGGCCTTCGGGCTGCTGACCGCAGGCGGCGTCCTGGTCCCGGTCAACACCCGGTTCAAGGCGGACGAGGCGGGCGACATCATCCGCCGCAGCGGAGCCAAGGTCGTCCTCGTCGAGAAGGGCTTCCTCGGTCTGGACTTCGAGGTGCCGTCGGGCGTGCCCGTGTGCGACATCAAGTCGGACTTCCTCGCGAGCGGTTCGCCCTACGAGGCCGAGGTGAGCGGCGACGACGTGTGCGACATCGTGTTCACCTCGGGGACCACCGGGCGGCCCAAGGGTGTGCTGATGACACACGCCCAGACACTCCGGCTGTACGCGGAGTGGTGCGACCTGGCGGACCTCAGGGAGGGCGACCGCTATCTGGTCGTCAACCCGTTCTTCCACATCTTCGGCTACAAGGCGGGCTGCATCACGTCCCTGATCCGGGGCGCGACCATCCTCCCGGTGCCGGTCTTCGACGTGGACCGGGTTCTCGAACTGGTCGAGCGCGAGAAGGTGACGGTCCTGCCGGGGCCGCCCACCCTCTACCACTCACTGCTGGCCGCACAGGGCGGCCACGACCTGTCCTCGCTGCGGGTCGCCGTCACCGGAGCCGCCGACATCCCGGTCGACCTCGTCCGCAGGATCGTCACCGACCTGCCCTTCCGCACCGTCATGACGGGCTACGGCCTGACCGAGGCGGGCACGGCCACGGCCTCGCGCCCCGGCGACTCCTTCGAGGACATCGCGACCACCGTCGGCACCCCCTGTGACGGCGTCGAGATCCGGATCGCGGACGACGGAGAGGTCCTGGTGCGCGGGTACAGCGTCATGCGCGGCTACCTCGACGACCCGGCCGCGACCGCCGAGGCGATCGACCCGGACGGCTGGCTGCACACCGGGGACCTCGGGACGCTCGACGACCGGGGCCGGCTGCGGATCGTCGGCCGCAAGAAGGACATGTTCATCGTGGGCGGCTTCAACGCCTACCCGGCCGAGATCGAGGGCTTCCTGATGGAGCATCCGGCCGTCGCGCAGGCCGCCGTGATCGGCGTACCGGACGAGCGGCTCGGCCAGGTCGGCAAGGCCTTCGTGGTCCTTCGCGAGGTCCTCGCGGCGGGCGAGCTGATCGCCTGGAGCCGGGAGCGGATGGCCGGGTTCAAGGTGCCCAGGTATGTGGAGTTCCTCGAAGAGCTGCCGCTGAACGCCACCGGCAAGGTGATGAAGGACCGATTGCGATGACGTCTGAAGCGAAGCCGCCGGAGAAGGACGACTTCTCCCACACGGCCTCCGGGATTCCCCTCAAGGCGGTCTACGGGCCCGCGGACCGGCCCGTCGAGCCGCCCGCGCCGGGGCGCTTCCCCTTCACCCGCGGCAACTACTCCTCAGGCTACCGGGGGCGGCTGTGGACGCTGCGCCAGTACTCCGGCTTCGGCACCGCCGAGGAGTCCAACCGGCGCTACCGCTACCTCCTCGAACAGGGCGGCACCGGACTGTCCGTGGCGCTCGACCTGCCCACCCAGTGCGGCTACGACTCCGACGACCCGGAGGTGAGCGAGGAGGTCGGCCGGGTCGGCGTCGCCCTCGACACGCTCGCCGACGCCGAGGTGCTCTTCGAGGACATCCCCCTCGACCGGATCAGCACCAGCTTCACCATCAACGGCACGGCGGCGATCCTGCTGGCGTTCTACGTGGCCGCCGCCGAGCGCGGCGGAGTACCCCGGGCGAAGCTCACCGGGACGATCCAGAACGACATCCTCAAGGAGTACGCCTCCCGGGGCACCTGGATCTGGCCGCCGGAACCGTCGCTGCGGCTGATCGCCGACACCATCGAATTCTGCGCCGCCGAGGTGCCGCGGTTCAACGCGATCTCGGTGGCCGGCGCACACTTCCGCGACGCCGGCGCCAACGCCGTGCAGGAGATGGCGTTCACGCTCGCCGACGGCGTCACCTACTGCGACACGGTGCTGGCGCGCGGCCGGATGACGATCGACCGGTTCGCCCCGCAGATCTCCTTCTTCTTCTACACCCACGGCGACTTCTTCGAGGAGATCGCCAAGTACCGTGCGGGCCGCAGACGCTGGGCGACGATCGTCCGCGAGCGGTACGGCGCGAGCACCGACAAGGCGTCGATGTTCCGCTTCGGCTGTGTGGCGGGCGGGGCCTCCCTGTACGCGCCGCAGGCGCAGAACAACACGGTCCGGGTGGCCTACGAGGCGATGGCCTCGGTGCTGGGCGGCGTGCAGTCGATGTTCACGGCGGCCTGGGACGAGCCGTTCGCGCTGCCCAGCGAGGAGTCGGCGACGCTCGCCCTGCGCACCCAGCAGATCCTCGCCCACGAGACCGGCGTCGCCCGGGTCGCGGACCCGCTCGGCGGCTCGTACTTCGTGGAAGCCCTCACGGATGCCACCGAGGAACGCATCGCCGAGATCATGGCGGACCTGGAACACCACGGGGGAATGGTCCGGGCGATCGAGGACGGCTACCTCCAGGGACTCATCGCCGACGAGGCCTACCGCCTCCACCAGGACGTCGAGGCGGGCACCCGGCCGGTCGTCGGCGTCAACCGCTTCGCCACGCCCGAGCCGCCGCCCCAGCTGGAGACGTACGAGCTCGACGGGGAAGGCCGCGACCGGCAGTTGAAGCGGCTCGCCGACGTGAAGGCCACCCGCGACGCCGCGGCCGTACGGGACCGCCTCGCCGCCCTCGCCCGTGGCGCCGAGGGCACCGACAACCTCATGCCCCTGCTCATCGACTGCGCCAAGGCCTACTGCACGGTCGGCGAGATGGTCGCCGCCCTCAAGGCGGTCTGGGGCGAGTTCCGGCAACCGGTGGTGTTCTGATGTCGTCCCGTGTGCTCATCGCCAAACCCGGTCTGGACGGCCACGACCGCGGGGCCAAGATCGTCGCGCGGGCACTGCGCGACGCCGGGTTCGAGGTGGTCTTCACCGGCATCCGCCAGCGCGTCGACACCATCGTGGCGACCGCGATCCAGGAGGACGTGGCCGTGGTCGGCCTCAGCATTCTCTCCGGCGCGCATCTGGCGCTGACGACGCGGGTCGTGGAGGGGCTGCGGGCCGCCGGGGCCGAGGACATCGCCGTCGTCGTGGGCGGCACCGTCCCGCCGGCCGACGTGCCCCGCGTGAAGGCGGCGGGTGCGGCGGCGGTCTTCCCCACCGGAACACCCCTCGACGCCATCGTGGCGCAGATGCGCGCCCTGACGGCGGTCGTCCCGGCCTCGCCCGCGCCCCCCGGACCTGCCGCTGCCGGATGACGCGGGAGACCGGCCACTCGAAACATCGGCACCTCGAAGCATCGGCACCTCGAAACAACGGGACTCCAAAACCCCGAAACCCCGAAACCCCGAGAACTGGGAGGCACTGTGCGGGTCGGTGTGATGATCGGGCCGGAGCGTGGGGACTCCGCGCGCAAGGTCGCGCGGATGACCGACGACGTGACCTGGGCGGAGCGGGCGGGCCTCGACACCGCCTGGGTGCCCCAGATCCCCACGGACTTCGACGCGTTGACGGCCGTGGCCCTGATGGGGGCGCGGACCGAGCGGATCGAGATCGGGACCGCGGTCGTACCGCTCCAGACACAGCACCCGATCGCCCTTGCGCGCCAGGCGCTGTCCGCGCAAGGCGCCGCGGGCGGGCGGCTCGCCCTGGGCCTCGGACCCTCCCACCACTGGATCGTCCGGGACATGCTCGGACTGCCCTACGAGCGGCCCGCCGCCTTCACCCGTGACTATCTGGACGTCCTGGACGCGGCGCTGCGCGGACCGGGCCCGGTCGACGTCGAGAACGGCACGTTCACCGTGCACAACCCGCTCGACCTCGCCCCCGTGGCCCCGCTCCCGGTGCTGCTCGCCGCGCTCGGCCCGGTCATGCTGGCACTCGCCGGCGAGCGGGCGGACGGGACCGTCCTGTGGATGGCCGACGAACGCGCGGTCGCCGACCACGTCGTACCCCGTATCACCAAGGCGGCGGACGGCGCGGGGCGCCCGGCGCCGCGGATCGTCGCGGGCATCCCGGTGTGTCTGTGCCGGCCCGCCGAGGTCGACGCGGCGCGCGAGCGGGCCAACCGGATCCTCGGGGAGGCCGAGATCTCGCCCAACTACCAGCGGCTGCTGGACTACGGCGACGCCCGGGACATCGGCGACCTGTGCGCGGCCGGTGACGAGACGGCCATCGCGGCCCGCTTCCGTCGCTTCGCCGACGCCGGGGTCACGGATCTGTCGGTACGCCTGCTGCCGATCGGCGAGCGCCGCGAGGAACTGATCGCCTCCAAGCGCCGGACCCGCGAGGTGCTCGCCGGGATCGCGGCGGACTTCCGATGACCCCCGGCCCCGCGACCCCCGGCCCGCTGGCCGGCATCCGCGTCCTGGAGGTCGGCCACATGCTGGCGGGCCCCTACGCCACGATGATGCTCGCCGACCTCGGTGCCGAGGTCGTCAAGATCGAGCCGCCGGGCGGGGACATCTCCCGGCAGGTGAGCGACGCGTACTTCGCCAGCCTCAACCGGGGCAAGCGCAGTGTCCGCTTCGACCTGAGCACGCCGAGCGGTCAGGAACGACTCGGTGAACTCGTCGCGGACGCCCACGCGTTGCTGGTCAACCTCAAACCGTCGGCGATCCACCGGCTCGGGCTCACCTACGAGGCGCTGAAGAAGTGGAACGCACGGATCGTCTGCGTCGCGCTCACCGGATTCGGCCTGGACGCGGGCGACGACCCGGCCTTCGACTACGTCGTCCAGGCGGTCACCGGCGTCGCCGCGCTCACCGGCGACCCGGCAGGCCCGCCGACCCTGCCCGGCTACTCCTCGGCCGACAACTCCTCCGGCCTCACCGCGGCACTCGGCCTGCTCGCGCAGATCGTCTCGGGCCGCGGCGGGCAGGTCGAGGTGTCACTGCGGGACGTGATGCTCTCCCAGCTCAACTACCGGGCGTCCGCCTACCTCAACGAGGGAGTCGAGCCGCGCCGACTGCCGCTGGGCGCACACTCCTACTACGTACCGGCGCAGCTCTTCCCCACGGCGGACGGCCACTTGGCCCTGTTCATCACCCACGACAACTTCTGGAAGTCCTTCGCCGCCGAGGCGGGCATCGAGGGCTTCCCGGCGATGGCCGAACGCGCGGCGCGTCGCGAGGAGGTGCTCGACGTGGTCACGAAGGCCCTGTTGAGCGACACCGCGACCGCCTGGGAGACACGCCTGCGTCCCCTGGGCGTGCCCGCGGCGGCCGTACGGACGTTGCCTCAGGCGCTGGCGGCGACACCGGAGGCGATCGTGACAGCGGGGGAATTCCGGCTCGTACGCGGTCCCGTGCGGGTGGCCGGGTACGAGCCCGCGTACGGGCCCCCGCCCCGCCTGGGCGAGCACGGCTCGTAGAGCGTGGGCCGTTCGCGGCGAACACGCGAAGGGGTCCCGGGAGTCCGACTCCCGGGACCCCCTTGCGTTCACCCCGGCATCGACTCCGACTTCTGCACCGTGCCGGTGATACCGCTCGCGTCCTGGCCGGCCAGGCGTACCGCGGCGTGGGCCATCGCCTCCGGGGGTTCGATCATCTCCGGTGGGATCTCGCGTCCGCCGCCCCCGGCCTGCCAGCCCTCGGTGACGACGACACGCGACGGGGCGAGGCAGTTGACCGCGATGTTGTCGGTCTTGAGGGTGGCGGCGAGCCCGAGATAGAGGCGCTCGACGCCCGCCTTGGAGACCCAGTACGCGTTGGCTCCCCTGTCGGTCATGCCGACCCCGTTGGTCGTCACCGCCACGAGCGAGCCTCCGCCGCGCGCCCTGATGTGCGGGATGACGGCCCTGGTGACGAGGAAGACCCCGGTGAGATTGACGTCCAGGCACAGCTGCCAGCGCTTGAGCGGCGTGGACTCGACCGGGCCGAGCCACATGACCCCGGCGTTGGCGATCAGGATGTCGATCCCGCCGAACTCCTCGACGGTCGTGGCCACGGCGGCCTCGACCGACGCCTCGGAGGTCACGTCGCACGCGACCGCGAGGGCGCGGCCACCCGCCGACGTGATCCGCCCGGCGACGGCGTGGATCGTGCCGGGTGTCCGGCCCTCCTCCTCGGAGCGCGCGGCGACCGCGACCGCGGCCCCCGCCTCCGCGAGTCCCCACGCGATCGTGCGGCCGATGCCCCGGCTCGCCCCGGCGACGAACGCCACCTTCCCCTTGAGCTCGCCGCTCACGTTCGGGCGGCCGTTCACTTCGGCGGGAACCGGAGGGCGCCGTCGAGGCGGACGACCTCGCCGTTGAGATAGTCGTTCTCGCAGATGTGTTCCACGAGAGCCGCGTACTCGGGGGAGCGGCCCATGCGCTTGGGATGCGGGACCTTGGGCCCCCAGTAGGCCTCCAGCTGGTCGCCCGCCGCGCCGTAGGCCGGGGTGAGGAAGGTGCCCGGGGCGATCGTGACGACCCGGATGCCCAGCGGCGAGAGGTCGCGCGCGGCGACGAGGGTCATGCCGACCACCCCGCCCTTGGCGGCGGCGTACGGGATCTGCCCGATCTGCCCTTCGTACGCCGCGATCGACGCGGTGTTGACGATGACGCCCCGGTCGCCGTCGACCGCCTCCTGGCGTGCGATGGCCGCGGCCGCCAGGCGCATGACGTTGAAGACGGCCGTGAGGTAGAAGTCGATGGTCTTGCGGAAGCCCGCGAGGTCCAGGGGTTCGCCGTCCTTGCCGACGAGCCGGCCGCCACTGGCCGGGCCGCCGTGCGCGTCCACCGAGATCCTGAGCGGTCCCGCCGCCTCGGCCTCGGCCATCGCCGCCTTCACGTCGTTCTCGTCGGTGGCGTCCGTGCGTATGTAGCGGACGCCCAACTCCGCCTCGAGCGCCTTGCCCTTCTCGTCGGCGAGGTCGGCCACGACCACCTTCGCTCCTGCCGCGTGGAGGCGACGGACGGTGGCCTCGCCCAGGCCCCCCGCCCCACCGACCACGACCGCGGAACTCCCACTGATCTGCATCAAGGTTATCCTCTCTTGCAAGCAGGGCTCTGTGTATACGAGAATAGCATTCTCATGAATATCACCATGATCCTTGAGATGGCGGCTTCGGCCGGCGATCGGGCGGTGATAACGGCGGGCGGCCGTTCGCTGACCGCCGCCGAACTGCTGCGCCGCGCCCATGCCGCCGCCCACCGCTTCCGGGGCCATCAGGCCGTCGTCCATCTCGGCGCCAACCAACTCGCCTATCCCGTCGCCCTGTTCGGAGCCGCTCTGGCGGGCGTTCCCTTCGTCCCGGTCAACTACCGGCTCGGCGAGCAGCAGTTGAACGCCCTGCTGGCCCGCCATCCCGGCGCCGTGGTCCTGTGCCCCGCCGACCTCGACGCCCTGCTCGACGAGCGGCCGGACGTGGAGTTCCTGGACCCGCCGCAGGACCAGGAGTCCGTCGCCGTGCTGCTCTACACCAGCGGCACGACCGCCGAGCCCAAGGCGGCCGTGCTCCGGCACCGCCATCTGCTCGCCTACGTGCTGAACACCCAGGAGTTCGCTTCGGCCGAGGAGGACGACGCGTCGCTGGTGGCGGTACCGCCGTACCACGTCGCGGGACTCATGAACCTGCTGACGAACCTCTACTCCGGCCGTCGGATCGTGTACCTGCAGACGTTCGAACCACGGCACTGGCTGGAGACCGTACGCGGGGAGCGGATCACCCACGCCCTCGTGGTCCCCACCATGCTCGCCCGGATCGTCGCCGAGGTGCCCGGCGACGACGCCGGGGCGCCCCTGCTGCGCAGCCTCGCCTACGGGGGTGCGCGCACCCCGGGGCCCATCGTGGAACGGGCGTTGCGCATCTTCCCGCAGACCGGCTTCGTCAACGCCTACGGCCTGACCGAGACCGCCTCCTCCATCGCCGTCCTCGGCCCCGACGACCACTGGCGGGCGTCCGTGTCGGACGACCCCGCGGTACGCGACCGCCTCGGCTCGGTGGGCCGGGCGCTGCCCGGGATCGAGATCCAGATCCGCACGGACGACGACAGACCGGCCTCGGCGGGGGAGACCGGACTGGTCTTCGTACGCGGCGAGCAGATCTCCGGCGAGTACGGCGGCCGCAGCGCCCTGGACGCCGAGGGCTGGTTCGCCACCCGGGACCGGGGACGGCTCGACGCCGAGGGCTACCTCTTCATCGAGGGGCGCGCCGACGACACCATCATCCGTGGCGGCGAGAACATCGCCCCGGCCGAGATCGAGGACGTACTCCTCGCCCACCCCGGCATCGTCGAGGCGGCCGTCGTCGGGCTGCCCGACCCCGAGTGGGGGCAGCGGATCGTCGCCATCGTCGTCGGCGCGGGCGACCCGGCCGAGATCCGGCAGTGGGTCAAGGACCGGCTCCGCTCGTCCAAGACGCCGGACGCCATCGTGTTCCGCGCCGAACTCCCCAAGACCGAGACCGGAAAACTGCTGCGCCGCACCCTCCTGGCCGAGTTGGAGACCACCCATGCCTGAAGCAGTCATCGCGTCCGCCCTGCGCACCCCCATCGGCACCGCAGTCAAGGGCACCCTGCGCGACACGACCGCGTTCGACCTGGCCCACCACATCGTCACCGCGGCGGCCGAAGGCCTCGACCCGGCCCTCATCGACGACGTGATCCTCGGCGAGGGCCTCTACGGCGGCGGCGTCCTGGCCCGGCACGCCGCGGTCACCGCGGGGCTCACCTCGGTCGCGGGGCTGGCCAGCAACCGGCACTGCGCCGCGGGCATGGCCGCCGTCCAGAGCGCCGCCGCGAGCGTGATGGCGGGCATGGACGAACTCGTCATCGCCGGCGGCGTCAACTCGGCCTCCACCTCCCCGAAGGCGCTCTTCCGGGTCAACGGCGCGTGGGTACCCTGGATGTCGCCCACCCACCCCGACCGCCCCGACGCCCCCAACAAGGACATGTCGATCACGGTGGGCTGGAACACCGCCGTGGCGGCGGGCCTCACCCGCGCCGAACTGGACGCCTGGGCGCTGCGCTCGCACCGCAACGCCGTGGCGGCCATCGACGAGGGCCGCTTCAAGGAGGAGATCGTCCCGATCGAGACCCCCCACGGGCTGTTCTCCGTCGACGAGCACCCGCGCCGGGACACCAGCGCGGAGAAACTGGCCAGGCTGAAGCCGCTGCACCCGGAGATCGACGGCTTCAGCATCACGGCGGGCAACGCGGGCGGTGCGAACGACGCCGCGGTCGCCCTGGTCGTCGCGAGTGAGGCGACGGCGGCCCGTGAGGGGCTGACGGCCCTCGCCACCGTACGGTCCTGGGCGTCCGTCGGTGTCGACCCCGCCGAGATGGGCCTGGCCCCGGTGAAAGCGATCCCCAAGGCCTTGGCCCGCGCGGGCCTGTCGGTCGCCGACGTCGACCTGTTCGAGATCAACGAGGCGTTCGCCTCGGTGCCCGTCGCCGCCGTCCGGCTGCTCGAACTCGACCCGGACACGGTGAACTTCAGCGGCAGCGGCTGCTCCCTCGGTCACCCGGTCGCCGCCACCGGGGCCCGCATGCTGGTCACGCTCGTCCACGAACTGCGCAGGCGCGGCGGCGGCATCGGGGTGGCCGCCCTGTGCGCGGGCGGCGGTATGGGGTCGGCGACGGTCATCGAGGTCCCGGCTCCCTGACCTGACAGCGCCCCCCGGCGCGGAGGCCCGGCGCATGCCGCGTGGCCGCGCCGGGGTGCCCCACTGATCGGCACCCCGGACGACCCCCGCCGCCGGTGGATCAGCTCCGGAAGCGGAGCAGCGCCTCCTGGGCGTACGAGGCGACGAGTGTGCCGTCCTCGGTCAGGACGTCCCCACGGCCGAAGCAGCGGCCGTGGGCGAGGATCGGGCTGTGCTGGTGCAGCAGCAGCCAGCCCTCGATGTGCAGCGGCCGGTGGAACCAGAGGCTGTGCGAGGTGACGGCGGAGGTGAACGCCGTGCGCGAGTCCCGCTGGGAGATCCCGTCGAGGCGGCGCACGGCGGTGCCGATGAGTGTCAGGTCGGTGGAGTACGCGACGAGTGCCGGGGCGAGTTCGGTGGCGGCCTCCGGCATGCGCATCCACAGGTCGTACTCGGGCGGCGCCGCCTTGGGGGACTCCAGGTCGGTGACCGACCGGGTCGTCCAGGGGATGAGGCCGAGGTCCACGTCGTGCTCCGCGCCGGGCACGGAGGGGACCTTGAAGTCGCTCTGCTGGTCGAGTCCGTCCTCCACGGCGTGCAGGGACGCCGAGGCGGTGGCGATGACGCCAGGCGTCTGCCGGGCGACGATCGTCAGGGTTGCGAAGGTGCCGCCCTCGCGATGGCGCGTCACTTCGTAGTGGACGGGTTCGTCAGTCAGGCCCTCGCGCGGGAACTGGGCGTGCAGGGACTTGACGGCCTTGTCCGGGCAGGTGAGAGCGGCGGCCCGGACGAACTGGGCCAGCAGCTGTCCGCCGAACAGCCGGTGATGGCTGAGGTGTTGGTTGGATCCTTCGAAGCCCGTGACGGGCTCGGGGGCCGAGGGGCCGGGGCGCAGCTCCAGGCAGCTGAGCAGGTCGTTCCAGAGGTCGGTCACGGGCACTCCCGGTGCGGTTCGGTGGGATGCGAGGGGATGTGGGCCTTGCGGCTGTGAGGTTGGGCCGGCCGTGAGGTTCTTTCGGGGGGAGGGCGGAGGCGTCGGGGGGAGTCGCCGCCGACCACTGACACCCGGGCGCCCGGTCGAGGGACGGGCCTACGCGGCCCCGCTCGTGGGCTCCCGGCTCCGCGACCGCCGCGGCAGACCGGGCCGCTCACGCGTCCGCGTCACAGCTGTGCGAGTCGCGGAGCCGAGCGGTCCTCGCGTATCAGCGCCCCGGCCTCCCGCGTCAGCTCCCGTGCGCTGCCCAGCAGTCCGTCCAGCACGAGGGCGCGCCGGACGTGCCGGTGCAGGTCGTGCTCGGCGGTGAAGCCGATCCCGCCGAGGACCTGCTGACAGTGCCGGGCGGCCGTCAGCGCCGCCTGTCCGGCCGCCGCCTTGGCGAGCAGGCAGCCGAGGTCGTCCTCGGCGGCCACGAGGGTCGCCTCGGCGCCGTCGAGCGCGACAAGGGTCTCGGCGAGCCGGTGCCGTACGGCCTGGAAGGAGGCCAGGGGACGGCCGAACTGGGTCCGGTCGAGCACGTGTGAGCGGGCGAGCGCGAGCATCGCCCGGCCGGTGCCCAGGAGCCACCAGCCGAGCGCCCGGCGTCCCGCGGCGAGCGGGACGGGATCCCCGGCCGCGACGGTCCGCAGCGGCAGCTCGCCGTCCAGCGCCCCGCCCGTCTCGTCCGTGCGCTCCCACGCGACCCACGCGCCGCCCGTGTACGGCAGGGGCAGTGTGCCCCCGACGGCACGTCCCGCCGCGTGCAGCAGGACGTCGTTGAGCAGCGGCGCGTGCGCGCCGGTCTCGCCGAGCAGCCCGAAGGTGAGCGGGACCGCCACGTCCGGCACTTCCGTCAGCAGGTCGGACCAGCCGAGGGCGGCCAGGGCCGTGTCGAGGGCGCGGCCCGACGCCGCCGTCATCGTCTTGCGGAGCGTCTGCGCGAACAGGTCTCGCTCGGCGGCATCCATCGTGGGTCAGTCCCTTCCCAGGTCCAGCAGTCGACGGGCGATGATGTTGCGCTGGATCTCGGCGGTGCCGCCGTAGATGGTCGCCGCCCGCGAGTACAGGAACTCCTCCCGCCATGGCGCGTCCGTCAGTTCCAGCACGCCGGGGAGCAGGTCCCGGGCGGTGTCGAAGAGTTGCTGCTCGGCGGTGGCCAGCAGCACCTTGTCGACGGAGGTCTCCGGGCCGAGCCGGGCGCCGGCCGCGAGGCGCCGCTGGGTGGCGTGGGAGCGGCAGCGCACGGTGTGCAGCGCCAGATAGGCGGCGCCCAGGGCCAGGTCCTCCCCGGCGTCATCCGGTTCGGCCAGCTCCGTGAGCAGCCGGTCGAGCCGGGTGTAGAGGTGGGCGACGCGGTGCCAGAAGCAGGTGGAGCGCTCGTGCGGGAGCAGGTCCATCGCGAGTCGCCAGCCGTCGCCGGGGCGGCCGAGCATCCGGTCGGCGGGGACGACCACGTCGTCGAAGAACACCTCGGCGAACTCGTCCACGCCGTGCATCGTGCGCAGCGGCCGCACGGTGATGCCGGGGGTGTCCATGTCGACGAAGAACGCGGTGATCCCGTCGTGGCCCGGCGCGGTGCGGGTGAGCAGGACACAGCGCGCCGCGTACTGCGCGAGGCTCGTCCACACCTTCTGGCCCGTCACCACCCAGTCCCCGCCCCGGGGGACGGCCCGGGTGGTGAGAGAGGCGAGGTCGCTGCCCGAGCCGGGTTCGGAGAAGCCCTGGCACCACTGCTCCCGGCCGCCGAGCAGCAGCGGGACCATCTCTGCCGCCAGCTCCGGGCGGGCGTACGAGATCATCGTCGGGGCGAGCACCTCGATCATCGAGTAGATGCCGGGCTCGGCCAGGCCCCGGGAGGCGACCTCCTCGCCGAGCACGGCCCGCAGTACGGCCGGCCCGCCGAGACCTCCCACCCCGGCGGGCCAGCCGTAGCGCATCCAGTCCGCCTCGTAGAGCGCGCGCCGCACCCGGGCCAGCTGCGCGACCTGGCCGTCGAGGGAGTGATCGGGCCCGGGGGAGAGGTCGTTCCGGTCGAGCCAGTGGCGCAGACCCGACCGGAACTCCGTGACGTTCACGCGCCCGGGCGTTCGAAGGAGTGCGGGCGGCCCGAGTCGTGCGCCCCGCTGCGGCGGATGAACGTCATCGCCCGCGTCCGCAGCCGCCAGCCGTCGGCGGTCCGCAGATAGGTGTCGTTGTAGTAGCCGATCCGCATGGCGTGGGTGGCGTGCTCGATGAAGCACAGCGGCTGGGTGCCGGTCGCGGTGTTCCCGTCCGTCCCCGCGTGCTCGGGCAGCTCGATCACGGCCGTACCCACCAGGAACAGACCTTTGGGCGCGGCGGCGACCAGCGCCGGGAACTCGTCGAGGCCATAGGTGTCCCCGAAGGCGCTGTAGGTGCCGTCGAGGGTGAAGACCGCGAGCACCCCGTCGATGTCGCCCCGGGTCATGTGGACCGCGTAGCGGCCCAGCAGCTGCTGAATCTCCATCAGGTCGTCAGTGGACAAGGACCTGTCCGCCCTTCGGTGAGAATGCCGATGAGAATGTCATTCTCATTCATGAGTGGCAGGTTTCCATGTGTGGGTCACGGCGTCAACGGCCGTGGTGTCAACGGTCGCGGCGGAGCTTCGCGAAGTCCCAGCTCACGACCTTCTCCGCGGTGAGCCGGAGCCAGCCGTGCTTCCCGTCGTACCGGAACGCGCCGCCGCCCATGTACTTGTCCGCGAAGAGCCGTTCGGGGCGCGCGAGCTCGTCCAGGGGGTCTCCCTTGCGGGGTGCCTCGCCGACGACCTCGACGCTGCCTCGTAGTTCGACGCCGCGCAGGGCCATGAAGTCCGTGCCCCCGTCGTCGACGATCACGCCGAGCCGGGGATCCCGGTCCAGATCGGTCCAGCGCTGGCTGCGTACCAGCGAGTTGAGCCACAGCGTGGACCCGTCCCACACGAACCACAGGGCGCTGACGTGGGGATCCCCGTCCCGTCCTACGGTCGCGACCCGGCACAGCGGCTGGGTTCGCAGGAAGGCGTCCCGCTCGGAGTCGGTCATGGCGATCGCGGTTCCCCTGCGCTGTCCGCTCATCGTCTCTCCTGCCTTTGTGTGAATGGTTGATTCTCTCTTAGTGAGAAGCTAGTTTCCACCCATAGAGAGGAGGAGAACCACCTCGCGCTCAAGGTGGCCGCGGCGATCACCTGTTCCCGCCGGCCGCTCGGGGACAGCACCGAGGAGGAGACCCCTTGAACCAGCCCACACCCTTCGCCGCCCTGGGGGCGATCGCCAAGTACGCCTGGCGGCAGATGGCACCGCCGTCACCGCCTCCCGGCCGACCGGCCGCCGAGACCATTCGTCCTCGCCGGTCGCGGCGAGTGTGTGAGTGACGGCCCGTCATGGAGCAGTTCCTCACCTTCGGGATCGTCGGCCTGAGCACCGCCGCGATCTACGCGGTCATCGGCAGCGGACTGGTGCTCACCTACACGACGACCGGCGTCTTCAACTTCGCGCACGGCGCGGCGGGCATGCTGTCGGCCTTCACCTACTGGCAGCTCACCGCCGGCTGGGGCTGGCCGGTACCGGTGGCGCTGGCCGTGGTCCTGCTCGTCCTCGCGCCTGCCTTCGGCCTGTTCGTCGAGAAGGTCGTCCTCCGGCCCGTCCAGGCACTGGGTGAGGCCGAACGGCTGGTCATGACGGTGGCGCTGCTGAGCGGCCTCATCGCCGTCGCCCGCTGGATCTGGGATCCCAACGTGCCGCGCACGCTGCCCACGTTCTTCGCCGACCGCAAGCCCTTCCACCTCGGCTCGGCCGTGGTCACATGGCACCAGGCCCTCACCATGACCGTCGCGGTGCTGGTCGCGGTCGGCCTGCGGATCCTGCTCTACCGCACCCGCCCGGGCGCCGAGATGCGGGCGACCGTCGACGACCGCGCCCTGGTCGGGCTGACGGGAGCCCATCCCGTACGGGCCAACAGGACCGCCTGGATCCTCGGCACCCAACTCGCCGCGATCGGCGGCATCCTGATCGCGCCGACCGTCACCCTCGACGCAGCCCAGCTCTCGCTGCTGATCGTCAGCGCCTACACCGCAGCCATCTTCGGCCGGCTCCGCAGCGTGCCCCTGACCTTCGTCGGCGCGATCGTGGTCGGCTGTGTGGAGAGCTATCTGACCGGCTATCTCCCGCAGAACGCCTACCTGCCCGGCCTCAGGCTGGCCGCCCCCGCGCTGCTGCTGTTCGTGGCCCTGCTGGCGTTCCCGCACCGGCGACTGCGCGGCCGGGACCGCAAGCTGCGCCCGGTGCCGGTTCCGACGGCCCGCGGCACGGCCGTGTTCGCCGCCTGTGTCGTCGCGTTCGGCGCGGTACTGGCCTCGGTCCTCGGCGAGGCCGACCTCATCACCTACGGCGCCATCTTCTCGCTCGGCGTGGTGGCCCTGTCGTACGTACCGCTGGCCGGGTACGCCGGGCAGATATCGCTCTGCCAGCTGAGCATGGCAGGGATCGGGGCCGTCGTATGGGCCCACCTGGGCGCGCAGGGGGAGTTCTGGGCCCTCGGAGCCGCGATCCTGGTCTCCGCGGTGGCCGGCGCCCTCGTCGCGCTGCCCGCACTGCGGCTGTCCGGGGTGTACCTGGCGCTCGGGACCGCCGCCTTCGCGGTCGTCCTGGACCGGTGGATCTTCACCCTGCCGTCCTTCCACCTGTTCGGGATGCGGATCGCCCTGTTCGACCAGGGCTCGGTGGACGTGGCCGGACCCCGGCTCTTCGGCCTCGAACTGGACACCGCGGCGAAGCAGCTGGTGTTCGCGGCCGTCTGCCTCGCGCTCGCCTCACTGGCCGTGGCGGCGGTGCGCCGGGGCCCCTTCGGACGGCGGCTGATCGCGCTGCGCGACAGCGAGGCCGCCTACGCGACCCTCGGCGGCAGCCTGCTGCGGGCCAAGGTCCTGGTGTTCGCGCTCTCCTCGGGCATCGCCGGGCTCGGCGGCGCGCTGTACGGAATGCAGCAACGGTCGATCACCGCCGACCAGTTCAGCCTGGTGGCGGGACTGCCCGTCTTCCTCGTCGCGGTGGTCGGCGGCCTCGGCGCGGTGGGCAACGGACTGTTCGCCGGGACCGCCTACATCGGCCCGACGAACGCGCTGGTCGCCGTGGCGCCCTGGGCGCAGAACCTGGTCGCCCTGCTGCCCGGCCTCGCCGGCATCGGACTCGGCCACAACCCCGACGGCATCGTGGTCCGCTTCCGCCGCGAGTGGGAGCCGCTCGGCCGGGACCGGATCGCCCTGCCCGGCCTGCTCTGCGTACTCGCCCTGCTGTGGGTCCTGCGGCTCGGCGACCTGATCAACGGCTGGACGTTCCTGGGCTGTTCGGTGGCCGCGGGGGTGGCGCTGAGGATCTGGGCGAGTGCTCGGCAGACCGCCGCACCGACCGAACCGGAGGTCCCCGTCGAGTGGTGGGGACTGAAGCGCGCCTGGCGCCCCGAGGACAGGGAGGTGCTCGCCCGTGGCCTTGCTGCGGATTAGCGGAGTGACCGTCGCCTTCGGCGGCAACCGGG
The DNA here is from genome assembly GCF_055582885.1 of Streptomyces sp. NPDC107454. NCBI lineage: Bacteria > Bacillati > Actinomycetota > Actinomycetes > Kitasatosporales > Streptomycetaceae > Streptomyces > Streptomyces sp. NPDC107454. The sequence continues at coordinate 66,552 of NZ_JBVJPA010000009.1, forward strand.
CTCTGGACGGCGTCGCCCTGAGCGCCGAACCGGGCCGCGTGACCGGACTCATCGGCCCCAACGGAGCAGGCAAGAGCACCCTGTTCGACGTCGCCTCCGGACTGCGCAAGCCCTCCTGCGGACAGGTCTTCCTCGACGGCCAGGACGTCACCCGGACCAGCCCCGCGGGCCGTGCCCGGCGCGGACTCGCCCGCACCTTCCAGCGCCTTGAACTCTTCGGCCGCCTCACCGTCCGCGACAACCTCCTCGTCGCGGCCGAACTCGGTCCCGACCGGCGCCGGGCACACCACGCCGTCACCGAGACCCTCACCAGGCTCGGCCTGACCCACCTCGCCGACAGCCCGCCCGACGCACTGCCCACCGGAGTCGGCCGCCTGGTCGAGGTCGGCCGCGCGATGGTCATCCGGCCCAAGGTGCTCCTCCTCGACGAACCCGCCGCGGGACAGGACAGCGAGGAGACCGAACGGTTCGCCGCGCTGCTGCGCTCGCTGACCGAAGACGGCACGGCCGTGGTCCTCGTCGAACACGACATGAGCCTCGTCATGGGCGTGTGCGACGAGGTGTACGTACTCGATCTCGGCAAGGTCATCGCGTCCGGCCCGCCCGAGGTGATCCGGAACGACGAGACCGTCCTGGCGGCCTACCTGGGGGACGCGTGAGCGCCATTCTCGAACTGAGCGGCGTCCATGCCGCCTACGACCGGATCACGGTCCTGCACGGCGTCGACCTCCAGGTCGCCGCCGGACAGGTGGTGGCCCTGCTGGGCCCGAACGGGGCGGGCAAGACCACCACCCTGCGCGTCGCCTCCGGAGTCCACCCCCTCGCATCCGGCCGCCTCCGGCTGGGCGGCCGGGACATGACCGGAGCCGACCCCCGTGACCTGGCGCGCGCCGGGGTCTGTCTGATCCCCGAGGGCCGCGGCGTGTTCCCCAACCTGTCCGTCCGCGACAACCTCCTGATGATGACCTTCACCGGCCGCGGCCGCGCGGAGATCGAGGAGATCGCCTTCCAGCGCTTCCCGATCCTCCACCGCCGCGCCTCGCAGGCGGCCGGCACCCTCTCCGGCGGCGAGCAGCAGATGCTCGCGCTCGCCCGCGGCCTCGCCACCGACCCCGCCGTCCTGCTGCTCGACGAACTCTCCATGGGACTCGCCCCGTTGATCGTCGGCCGGCTCTACGAACAGGTCGCCGAGATCGCCCGGCAGGGGGTGGCCGTCCTGGTGGTCGAGCAGTTCGCGGCCGCCGTCCTCGACATCGCCGACCACGCGGCCGTCCTCGTACGTGGCGGGGTCCAACGGCAGGGCCACCCCGACGGCGGGCTGCGCGCCGAACTGTCCGCCCTCTACCTGGGGAGTTCCGCATGACCACCACCGAGCCGCGCGCGGACCGCTTCGTCCGAGAACTGGCGGTACTGAAGATCCCCGACCCGGCCGCCGCCCGGGCCACCCTCTGGCTGCGCCTCGGCGTCCTGCTGATGGCGGGCGGCCTGGTGCTCGGCGTGTCGGGCTACCTGGTGTCCCACAACACCGTCGACCCGCTCGTCCAGGGCGACGGACTCGCACTCGGGCTGGGGGGCGTCTGCGCGACCGTGGTGGGCTCCGCGCTCTTCCTGCGGTACTCGCTCACCGGCTTCCTGCGGTTCTGGATGGCCCGCCAGTCCTACGACATCGACCTGCTCGCCGATCGCCTGCTCGAAAGGGACATCCACCATGACCCCACCGGTAACGACGCCGCGCCCCGGTGACCAGCTCGCCAGCGCCGTGTGCGGCACGCGGGTGGTCGTCGTCCGCGCCCCCGCCGGCGGCTCGGTCCAGCTCTCCTGCGGAGGCAGTCCGATGCTGCCCGCGACCGCCGCGAAGCCGGCGCCCGTCGGGGCTGCCGAGGCCGTCACCCTCATCGGCAAGCGGTACGTGGACGCCGACGGGGCCCTCGAAGTGCTCTGCACCTCCTCAGGCACCGGCGAACTGAGCTGCGACGGCGTCCCGATGACCATCAAGGCGGCCAAGCCGCTGCCCGCCTCCGACTAGCCGTACGCACTCAAGCCCCCACCCGAGCCGCCTGCCTCCCCCTTCCGGAAGGGAACCCGTCATGGATCGAGACGATCTCATCCTCATCAGCGTCGACGACCACATCATCGAACCCCCCGACATGTTCGTGAACCACCTCCCCGAGCGGTACAAGGACGACGCGCCCCAACTGGTCCACCAGGACGACGGCACCGACACCTGGACGTTCCGGGAGACGGTGATCCGCACCGCCGCGCTGAACGCGGTGGCCGGCAGGCCCAAGGAGGAGTACGGCCTCGAACCGCAGGCCCTGGACGAGATCCGCCCCGGTTGCTACGACGTGAACGAGCGCGTCGCCGACATGAACGCGGGCGGCATCCTCGCCCAGATGAACTTCCCGTCCTTCCCGGGGTTCGCGGCCAGGCTGTTCGCCACGGAGGACGCCGACTTCTCGCTCGCGCTGGTACGGGCCTACAACGACTGGCACATCGACGAATGGTGCGGGGCGCATCCCGGGCGGTTCATCCCGATGGCGATTCCGGTCATCTGGGACGCCGAACTGTGCGCGGCGGAGGTCCGCCGGGTGGCCGCCAAGGGCTGCCACTCGCTGACGTTCACCGAGAACCCCGCGGTGCTCGGGTACCCGAGCTTCCACGATCCGTACTGGAACCCGCTCTGGCGGGCGCTGTCCGACACCGGCACCGTCCTGTCGGTGCACATCGGCTCCTCGGGCAAGCTGGCGATCCCGGCGGTCGACTCGCCGCCCGACGTCATGATCACCCTGCAGCCGATGAACATCGTCTCGGCCGCCGCCGACCTGCTGTGGTCCCAGCCGGTCAAGGACTTCCCCGATCTGAAGATCGCCCTGTCGGAGGGCGGCACGGGCTGGATCCCCTACTTCCTGGAGCGGGTGGACCGCACCTTCGAGATGCACGCGGCCTGGACCCTCCAGGACTTCGGCGGGAAGCTGCCCTCGGAGGTCTTCCGGGAGCACTTCCTCACCTGCTTCATCAGTGACCCGACGGGGGTGAAACTCCGTCACGAGATCGGCATCGACAACATCGCCTGGGAGTGCGACTACCCGCACAGCGACTCGATGTGGCCTCAGGCGCCCGAGGAACTCATGGGCGTGATGGAGCGCTTCGACGTGCCCGACTCGGACATCAACAAGATGACCCACGAGAACGCCATGCGCTGGTACTCCTTCGATCCCTTCACCCATGTCCCGCGCGAGCAGGCCACCGTGGGAGCGCTGCGCAAGCGGGCCGAGGGCCACGACGTGTCCATCCAGTCGCGCAGCCACCGTCTGATCGAACCCGCCGAGAAGCTGGAGGCGTACCGCTCCCGGGCGCGCGCGGCGACGGGTGCCTCCCGATGAGCGACCTGGTGCTGACCGAACGGGTCGGCAACGTCCTCGTCGCCACCCTGAACCGGGCCGAGGCCCGCAATGCCCTGAGTCCGGAGCTGATCGACGACCTGTCGGACGTACTGCGGGAGGCGGACGCCGATCCGGGCGTCCGGGCGATCGTCCTGACGGGCGCCGGAACCGTGTTCTGCGCCGGCATGGACCTCAAGGCGTTCGCGAAGGGCGGCGGCAAGTTCGACGGCCTGGTGTGGTTCTTCCGGGACGGCATCGGCACCCCCGTGATCGCGGCGCTGAACGGCTCCGCGCTCGGCGGCGGCTTCGAGATGGTGCTGGCCTGCGACCTGGTCGTCGCGGCTGAGGACGCCAAGCTCGGGATCGCCGAGGTCAAGCGGGGTCTGTTCGCGGCCGGGGGCGGTACGACGCTCGCCGACCGGGTGCCGCTGGCGGTCGCCCTGGAGATGGGCCTGACCGGCGATCCGGTCACGGCCGCCCGGGCCGAGCGCGCCGGCCTGGTGAACCGCGCGGTCCCCGCCGACCGAGTACGGGAGGAGGCGCTCGCGCTGGCCGGGCGGATCGCCGCCAACGGTCCGCTGGGTGTCGCCATGACCAAGAAGCTGATGAGGGAACGCCGTTGGGCCGAACCGGACGAGGTCATGTCGGTGTTCCGCAGCAAGGACGCGGCGGAGGGCGCCCACGCCTTCGCGGAGCGCAGGACGCCGGTGTGGAACGGCAGTTGACGCGCGGCGTCCTGCGACGGCCGTCGTACGGTGCCCACGTGACCCCCAGATCGCCGCGCCGCGCGGCGCGTTCAGCGCCCGGCCGCCGTCGCGTCGGACGAGGAGGGGGCGTCCGACGCCGCGGCGTACGGGATCACCGGGTTCACCAACGCGGATCCGCATCCGGGCCAGGGCCTGCCGGAGTTGCTTTCGGTACTGCCGCAGCGGCTCGTCGTGATGGGGACCGGCGACGCGCCGGTGAAGTTCCTGCTCGACGACGCGACCCTGCCGACGCCGGGTGAGCCGGCGGCATCCGTGGCGGCGGTGCGGCCCCGCCCGGTGGCCGTGCACTGTGTGACCCGGGTGCAGTTGCTCGTGACCCTGCTCGCCCTGGAGGAGGCCGGGCCGGTCGCGGGCGACCGGATCGAGCACGGGTCGGTGATCCCGGCCGAGACGATGCCCTGGCTCGCGCGTCTCGGCGTGACGGTCGTGACACAGCCGCACTTTCCCGTGGAGCGGGGACGGGAGTACGCGACCGATGTGGACCAGGACGACCAGGCCCACCTGTACCGGTGCCGGTACCTTGCCGAGGCGGGGATCGCGCTCGCCGCCGGGACCGACGCGCCGTACGGAAGTGCCGACCCCTGGGCGGTGATGCGGGCGGCCGTCGAGCGCTCCGGCGGGGAGGCGGTGGACCGGCGCGCGGCGCTGGACCTGTTCGCCGGAGAGCCCCGGCACCCCTCCCGGGTACGGCGGTTGACGGTCGGCGCGGTCGCCGACCTGTGCCTCCTCCACGTACCGCTGAAAGAAGCCCTCGACCTCATGTCCGCCGACGTCGTACGCGCGACGTTCGTCGGCGGACGGCGGATCACGCCGCCGGAGTGAACACCCGGGGCACTACACGCTGTACCCGCCGTCCACACCCAGCTCCTGCCCGGTGATGAAGCCCGCGCGGTCCGAGGCCAGGAACGCCACCGCCTCCGCGATGTCCTTCGCCTCGCCGAAACGGCGCAGCGGGATGTTGCGCCGGGTGATGTCCAGGGCCGCGGTGTCGAGTTCGCCGGAGCTGATCAGACGGGCGGCGATGCCGTCGGTCAGCATGCCGGGGCCGACGCAGTTCACACGGACGCCATAGCGGCCCTCCTCGGCGGCCAGCGCCCGCGCCACCGCCTCGACCGCCCCCTTCGTACCCGACGACAGCCCGTCGCGCACGGGGAACCGGCGGGTGGCCACAGTGGTGACGGCGACGATGGAGCCCCGCCTCTCCCGCAGCCGGGGCAGCGCGGGATGGACGAGGTTGAAGAACGCCACCGCGTCCGCGTCGAGCTGGGCCCGGTACTGACTCGGCGTCACCTTGCTGAGGTGCACCATCGGCACATGCGGGCCCGCCGCGTACACCAGTGTGTGCAGGCCCCCGGAGGCGTCGGACGCCTCGGCGACGGCCTCCGCAGTGGCCCGCTCGTCGCCCAGGTCGAGGCGCAGCGCGAGGACTTGGCGCCCGTACGCCTTCACCTCGGCGGCCAGGGCGTCGGCCCCGGCCTGGCTGGTGCGGTACGTGAACGCCACGTCGCTGCCGCGCTCGGCCAGCATGCGCACGACGGCCGCGCCGATGCCGCCGGTGCCGCCCGCGACGAACGCGACGCCGGTCCTGCCGGAGAAGTCACCCATGCTGCTCACAGTCCCAGGGATTTGGCGATGATGACCTTCATGACCTCGCTCGTGCCGGCGTAGATGCGGGTGATGCGCGCATCCGCGTACAGCCGGGCGATGGGGTACTCCAGGATGTACCCGTACCCCCCGAAGAGTTGCAGACAGCGGTCGACCGCGCGTGCCTGCATCTCCGTGCAGAACAGTTTGACCTTGGCCGCGTCCGCGCCGGAGAGTGCGCCGTCGACGAGCTCGCGCACCGCGCGGTCGAGCATCGTCTGCGCGGCCTCGATCTCGGCGGCCACCGCGGCGAGTTCGAACTTCGTGTTCTGGAAGGAGGCGACCGGAGTCCCGAACACCTGCCGCTCCTTGACGTATGCGAGGGTCGTCTCGAGTGCCGCCCTCGCCTGCGCGACCGAGCCGACCGCCACCGTCATCCGCTCCTGGGGGAGGTTGTGGCCGAGGTAGCCGAAGGCAGCGCCCTCCTCGCCGAGCCGGTTGGCGACCGGGACCCGCACCTCGTCGAAGGACAGCTCCACCGTGTCCTGCACCTTGATGCCCATCTTGTCGAGGACCCGGCCGCGCGCGAACCCGGGCATGCCGTCCTCCACGACCAGCAGCGTCAGGCCCGCCCGCCGGTCGTCGGGATCGGTCGACGTGCGCGCCACCACGATCACCAGGTCGGCGAGGAGACCGCCCGTGATGAAGGTCTTGGCCCCGTTGAGGACGTACGCGTCCCCGTCGCGTACGGCGGTGGTGCGGATGCCCGCGAGATCGGAGCCCGTGCCCGGTTCGGTCATGGCGACGGCGGTCAGGAGCCGGCCCGCCACGAGGCCGGGGAACCAGCGCGCACGCTGGTCCTCGTCGGCGTACGCGAGGAAGTACGGCAGGACGACGTCGAGTTGGGTGCGTACCGTGCCGAGCGTGACCAGGGCGCGGGCCGCCTCCTCCTGGAGCACGACGTTGTAGCGGTAGTCGTGCAGGCCCGCTCCGCCGTACGCCTCGGGTACGGACATGCCCAGCACTCCGAGCGAGCCGAGCTTATCGAAGAGCTCGCGCGGCAGCCGGCCCGCGTGCTCCCACTCCGTGTAATGGGGGACGACCTCCTTGGCCACGAACTCCCGGACGAGCTGCCGGAACGCCTCGTGGTCGGCGGTGAAGAGTTCTCGGCGCACGACGTCCTCCGTGAGGGTGCTCAGGATGCGGGGGATACGAGCTCTACGAGGGTCGCGTTGGCGGTGCCGCCCCCCTCGCACATGGTCTGCAGGCCGTAGCGGATCCCGTGGTCCCGCATGTGGTGGACCATGCGGGTCATCAGCACCGCCCCCGACGCGCCGAGCGGATGGCCGAGCGCGATCGCGCCGCCCAGCGGATTGAGCAGCGCGGGGTCCGCGCCGGTCTCGGCGAGCCAGGCCAGGGGTACGGGCGCGAAGGCCTCGTTCACCTCGAAGACGCCGACCTCCGGCAGGCCCACGCCCGCCTTCCGTAACACCTTCTCGGTCGCGGGGATCGGGCCGGTGAGCATGAGCACCGGGTCGGAGCCGGTGACCACGCCCGCGTGGTAGCGCACGAGCGGCGTCAGTCCCAGCTCGCGCGCCTTCTCCGGCGTCGTCACGAGCAGCGCCGCCGCCCCGTCGGAGATCTGGGAGGCGTTGCCCGCGTGGATCACACCGTCCTCGGTGAACGCCGGCCTGAGCTTGGCGAGGGTCTCGACGCTCGTACCGCGCCGGATGCCCTCGTCGAGGGTCACGGTCGTCGCACCCTCGGTCGGCACGGCGGTGATCTGGGCCTCGAAGGCACCGGCGTCCTGCGCCGCCGCGGCCCGCTCGTGCGACAGCGCCGAGAACGCGTCGAGCCGCTCCCGTGCGAAGCCCCACTTGTGCGCGATCTTCTCCGCGGAGATGCCCTGGTCGAAGGAGAAGTCCTCGTAGCGGGTGAGGACCTGGGGCCCGTACGGCATGCCGGTGGAGCGCGCGGAGCCGAGCGGCACCCGGCTCATCACCTCGACGCCGCCCGCCACGACGACGTCCTGCTGGCCGGACATGACCGCCTGCGCGGCGAAGTCCAGCGCCTGCTGGCTCGATCCGCAGGCCCGGTTGACCGTGGTGCCCGGGATGCTCTCGGGCCAGCCCGCGGCCAGCACCGCATAGCGCCCGATATTGCTCGACTGGTCCCCGACCTGGGAGACACAGCCCCAGACCACGTCGTCGACGACCTCCGGACCGATCCCCGTCCGCTCGACGAGCGCGCCCAGGACGACCGCGGAGAGGTCGGCGGCGTGCATGCCCGACAGCCCGCCGTCGCGCTTGCCGACGGCGGTACGGACCGCCTCCACGATCACTGCTTCCCGCATGTCGACCCCTCCGGTCGGTGAGATGGCCCCGAACTCGCCACTGCCCAGCGGCCCGTGAAGACCGGCGCACGCTTCTCCTTGAACGCGGAATACGCCTCCGGGACGTCCGCCGTCGCGAAGTTGACCGCCTGGGCCCGCGCCTCGTTCGCGAGCGCGTCCCGCAGTGTGCGGTCGGCCCCCTCGTTCAGCAGTGCCTTGTTCTGGGCGAGGGCCACCGGGGCGCCCGCCACCAGACGTGCGCCGAGGCGCGCCACGAAGTCGTCGATCTCCTCCGCGCGCACCACCCACGTCACCAGGTTCAGCGACCGCGCCTCCTCGGCGTCGATCGTCTCGGCGAGCAGCGCGAGCCGTTTGGCCTGCTGAAGGCCCACGAGCCTCGGCAACAGCCAGGATCCCCCGCAGTCGAGGGACAGCCCGCGCCGCGCGAAGACCTGTGAGAAACGCGCCTGGGGAGTGGCGACCACCAGATCGCACCCGAGCGCCAGATTCCAGCCCGCGCCGACCGCCACTCCGCTGACCCTGGCGATGGTCGGGACGGGCAACTCGTGCAGCAGCAAGGTCACTTCGCTCAGGATGCGCATCCGGTACATGGGGTGCGCGGCACTGAGTCCCCCCGAGATGTCCGCGCCGGAGCAGAACGCGCCACCGGCCCCGGTCAGCACGAGTGCCCGTACGGACCGATCGTTCCCCGCGTCCGTGAGCGCGTCCCGCAGGGCGCGCCACAACTCCTCGTCGATCGCGTTCCTGCGGTGCGGACGGTTCAGCGTCAGCGTCCGTACGCCGCCCGAGTCGTCGCAGAGCAGCACCGGTTCCTCGCTCACAGCAACTCCCCCTCGGCGTCGATCCCCAACTCGGCGAGAACGGCCGCGGTGTGTTCACCGAGGGCCGGGATCGGCCCCATCGGCTGTTCGTAACCGGAGATGACCGGGGGCGGCAGCAGCGCCGGAACCGGACCGCCCGGCGTGCCGATCTCGCGCCAGCGGTCGCGGGCCGTCAGATGCGGGTGCGCGACGACGTCGCTCGGGGTGTTGTAGCGGGAGTTCCCTATCCCCGCGGCATCCGCACGGTCCTGGACGTGGGCCAGGTCATGACGCGCGCACCAGGCGCCGATCTCCGCGTCGAGGACCTCACGGTGCGCGACCCGGCCGGAGTTGCTCCCGAAGCGCTCGTCGTCCGCCAGATCCGGGCGGCCGAGCAGCTCACGTGCGAGCCGCTGCCACTCGCCGTCGTTGGTGGTGCCGAGGACGACGGTGTGACCGTCGGCCGTGGGATAGGCCCCGTACGGCGCCACCGCGGGCGAGCCCATGCCCTTCGGCTCCTGGTCCACGCCCGTGTGCCGGGTGTAGGTCAGCGAATAGCCCATCAACTCCGTCATGGTGTCGAACAGGCTGACCGCGGCGGAGGCGGGCCCCTGCACCCGGCCGCGCTCCTTTCCGCAGAGCAACGCCATGATCGACAGGGCGGCGTACAGACCGGTGCTCACATCGGCCATCGGCGGCCCCGCCTTGGCCGGCGCGCCCGGTCGGCCCGTGGTCGCGCACGCCCCCGACTCGGCCTGGACCAGCAGGTCGTAGGCGCGCTTGTGGGAGAGCGGCCCGCCGGGCCCGTACCCGTCGATCTCCACCGCGATGAGCCAGGGATGGCTCACGGCCAGGTCGGCGGGAGCGATGCCGAGTTTCGCGGTCGCCCCGGGCGTGAGGTTGGAGACCAGGACGTCGGCGCGGTCGAGCAGCCGGCGCAGCACCGCCATCCCGGCCGGGGACTTCAGGTCCAGGGCCACCGACTCCTTGCCCCGGTTGAGCCAGACGAAGTGGGCCGCGAGGCCGCCCACCACGTCGTCGTAGTGCCGGGCGAAGTCGCCGCCCCGGGGGTTCTCCACCTTGATCACCCGCGCCCCGAAGTCACCCAGTGTGCGGGTGCACAGGGGAGCCGACACCGCCTGCTCCAGGGTCACCACGGTGATGCCCGCGAGGGGACCGGCCGAGCCGTGTCCTGATGTGTCCGCGCGATCAGTTGTCACTCGGCTTGCTCCAATCGCGCCGCAGCCCGTCCTTGAGCACCTTCTGACTCGCGTTACGGGGCAGCGCGTCGACGAACCGGACATGCCGGGGGACCTTGAAGTTGGCCATGTTCTCGCGTGCCCACGCGACGACGTCGGCCTCGGTGAGCCGGTGGCCCGGTCTCCTGACGAGGAAGGCGCAGCCGACCTCACCGAGCCGCTCGTCCGGCACTCCGATGACGGCGGCCTGCCCGATGGCCTCGTTCCCGAGCAGCAGTTTCTCGATCTCGGCCGGATAGGCGTTGAAACCGCCGACGATGTACAGGTCCTTCTTGCGGTCGACGATGGAGAGGTTTCCTCTCTCGTCGAGGCGCCCGACATCACCGGTGTGCAGCCAGCCGTCGGCGTCGACGGCCGCGGCGGTGGCCTCGGGGTCGTCCCAGTACCCGCGCGTGACGTTGTAGCCGCGCACCAGTACCTCGCCGTCCTGCCCGGTGGGAACGGCCAGGCCCCGGTCGTCGACGATGCTCACCTCGACGTCCGGGATGGTCCGACCCGTGGTCCGCGCGACCGTCTCCTCCGAGTCCCCGATCCGGGTGGTCGTCACCAACGCGGTCGACTCCGTCAGCCCGTACGCGCTCATCACGATGTCGAAGGACAGTTCCGACTTCATGGCGCGGATCAGCGATTCCGGGATGGTGGTGCCGCCCGTCATGGACACCCGCAGCGAGGAAAGGTCGGACGCGGATCGGTCCGGGTGGTTGACCAGATCCTGGAAAATGGTCGGAGGCCCCAGGAGAATGCTGACCCGTTCCCGGCCGATGATCTCGAGCGCACGCCCCGCGTCGAAGGTGCGCATGGGGATGACCTTCACACCGTGCATCAGGGAAGCGAGCCACCCCGCCTTGTAACCGAAGCAGTGGAAGAACGGCGGGATGACCAGAAAGCTGTCGGAATGCCTGAACGTGTATTCCTCGGACATCCAGCCGTAGGCGCGCAGGGACTGTCCATGGGTCAGCACGACACCCTTGGGATGGCCGGTGGTGCCGGAGGTGAACATCACGTCGGACACGTCGTCCGGAGTCAGCCGGTCGATCAAGTCATGGGCCGTGGACGGCGAGTCGGCCTCTCCCGCGCGAAGGAAGTCCTCCCACCCGAGGTCCGCCGCCCCCTGCGGGCCGAGAATCGACACCGTCCTGCGCAACGCGGGCAGATCCGGATCGGTGTTCCTCAACCCGGCTGTGTAGTCCTGGCCGAGGAACGACGAGGCGAAGACGGCCTTCGCTCCGGACCTGCGCAGAATGTAGGAGATCTCCTGTGCCTTGAACCTCGTGTTGAGCGGCACCACGACGCCCCCGGCGCCCTGGATGCCGAGCGCGGCCAGGATCCACTCGGCGGAGTTCGGAGCGCACAGACCGACACGGTCCCCCGGCTCGACCCCCAGCGCGACGGCGGCCTTCACGGCCCGGACCATGTGGTGCTCCAGCTCACGGAAACTCCACCGGCGGCTCTCGTCGACGAGGGCCGGCGCGTCCGCGAATCGCTTGGCGGCAACTCTGATCACATGGGGAATGCTCCGGAATTCGAGGTCGTATCGCACGGGTGAACTCCCATCGGACATGAAATCCCGCTGATCCAAGCCCTAGTCGCCGGACGGCAGACCCAGGACCCGTTTCGCGATGATGTTGCGCTGGATCTGCGATGTTCCGCCGTACACGGACGCGGCTCTGGAATAGAGGTAGTCCCCGAACAGCTCGCTCGCCCCTGCCCGCTCCTCGCCTTCTTCCTCCTCGCCCCGGAGTTGTTCTTCGGGGAAGACCTTGAGCGCCGTCTCGTACAGCCGCTGCTCGGCCCTGGTCATCAGCAGCTTGTCGATGGACGACTCCGGTCCGGCGGGCTGTCCGCCCAGCCGCTCGGCGGTGCGGCGCCGGGCGTGCGCCACCAGGACCTCGTAGTCCACGAAGCACCGGCCGATCTCGGACAGCAGCCCGTCCGGAAGGTCGCCCCGGCGCTCCCGGGCGGTGCGCCGCAGCCGTTCGACGAGCAGCCCGTACTTCGAGAGGTGCCCGGTGTCCAGGGCGTTGCGCTCGTACGACACCGTCGTCATGGCCAGCGGCCAGCCGTCGCCCTCGGCGCCGATGCGCTCGGAGCGCGCGACGCGTACGTCGTCGAGGAACAGCTCGCAGAACTCGTCGTCACCGTTCGCCGCCCTCAGCGGCCGTACCGTCACTCCCGGCCGGTCCAGCGGCAGGGCGAACGCCGAGATCGACTGGTGCGCGGGCGCCGACCGGTCGGTCCTTGCGAGCAGCAGACACAGACCGGAGTACTGCGCGTAGCTGGTCCAGAGCTTCTGCCCCCGTACGGTGTAGTGGTCCTCGTGCGGGGTCGCGACCGTGCTCATCCCCGCGAGGTCCGATCCGGCCCCCGGCTCGCTGAAGCCCTGACACCACACGTCGTCACCGGCGAGCATGCGCGGCAGCCAGCGCCCGCGCTGCTCCTCGGAGCCGAACTCCAGGAGCGCGTGGGCGAGATAGCCGATCCGGGGGACCCCGGGGGCGTGACAGGCACCGAGTTCATCGCTGATGGCGACCTGGTGCAGCGCGCTCAGGCCCTGGCCGCCGTACTGGACGGGGACGTCGAGGCCCACCCAGCCGCCCGAGTACAGCAGGCGGTGCCACCGGTGGAGGAAGACCGGGACCGGCTCGTCCGGGAGACGTTCGGGCAGCGGGTGGTCGGCCAGCCAGGCACGGAAGCGACGGCGGAGCCGGTCGAGGTCCGCGGGGTCGCCGAAGTCCAGGGGCATGTCGGTCATCGGGTCAGCTCCGGCCGGGCCAGCGTCTTCAGGAGATCGGCCGTCGTCGCCAGCGTCATGGCGCCCAGCCGGACCTTGCGGAGGTACAGGTGCGCGATGTGCTCCCAGGTCTGGGCGATACCGCCGAAGACCTGCATGCCCGCGTACACCGCGTCGAGGGCCGAGGCGTTCACCTCGGCCTTGGCGACGCGCGCGGCCGTCAGGGCCCTCGCGGGCGACTCGTTGTCCAGGCACCAGGCGGCGTACCGGGTGGCACTGGTGCAGGCCTCGACGAGGACCGTCGCGTCGGCGAGCAGATGCTGGACCGCCTGGAACGAGCCGACCTCCCGCCCGTACTGACGGCGCTCCCGGGCGTACTCCACGCTCAGCCGGACGAACGATCCGGCCGCGCCGACGAGTTCACCGCTGACCATGACTAGCGCGTAGGCCTGCCAGTGCCGGTACTCCTGGGCGTCGAGTCGGCCGAGGACCCGTGCGGGCGACTGGGACGGCACCGAGCGGATGCCGCGCAGGAGGTCGATGCCCGGTGCGGTCGCGCCGAGTTCGAGGGCGGTCACCGTTCCGTCGGGTGTGACGCACAGTGCGCTGTCCGCTCCCTCGCAGTCCCAGGCGAGGAGTCGGGACGGGGAGGAGTCCGGGAAGCGCAGGTCGTGGGCGAGGGCGATCGTCGGTGTCCCGCCGTGTGCCGAGGGCTCGGCCCGATCGAGGAGCCGCAGCAGCTCCGGGGCGAGGAGCACGGTGCCGACCAGCGAGGTGGTCAGCGGCTGCCGGCCGTGTTCCTCGGCGAGCAGGGCGCACTCCTGGACGGTGGCGGCCGGGGGTGAGGAGCGGCGCAGCTCGGTGAGACCCAGATCGCCCAGCGCCTCCTGCGCGGCGGTGCGCGCGGTCGGCTTCACCTCGTCGGCCGAGCCGATCCGGAACCGAGCGGCGAACGTGCGGAACATGTCCCGTACGAGCAGGAACTCCTCGGCCTCCACCGTCAGTCCTCCTCGGCCTCGGTGCCGTTCGGCCGTCGCCGGGCGCGGGACGCCAGCTCCTCGACGATCCGGATGTGGTCCGGGCTGGTCATGGTCGCCCGCTCGGCCATCAGCGCCGCCTCCATGCCGCCGCGGGACACCTGCTCGACCACCACGGCGAGGGCCATCTTGGTGGCACGCAGCGCCTCGGCCGGCTGGGCCGCCAGCCGCCGGGCCAGCGCGAGGGCCTCCTTCTGCAGGTCCTCGCGGGCAACGGTGCGGTTCGCCAGGCCCAGTTCGACCGCCGTGGCGGCCGGAATGCGGTCGCCGGTGAAGAGGTACTCCTTCGCGCGGAGCAGGCTGGTGAGCAGGGGCCAGAGGGTCACCCCGCCGTCGCCCGCCACCAGGCCGACCGAGACATGGGGGTCGGCGAGGTAGGCGTCCTCCGCCATCAGGACCAGGTCGCACCCCAGCGCCAGGCTGCAACCCAGCCCGACCGCGGGGCCGTTGACCGCCGCGATGACGGGCAGCGGGAAGCGGATCATCGCCGTCTGGATGCTGCGGTCGAGCCGGATCGACCGCTCGCGCAGCTCCGGATCGCTGTGGTGGCGCCGCAGGTGGTCGAAGTCGCCGCCCGCGCTGAACGCCCGGCCCGCGCCGGTGAGGACGACGGCCCGTGCGCCGGGGTCGTCCGCCAGCTCCCGCCAGACGTCGGCCAGTCGGCGGTGGAGCTCCTCGGACACGCCGTTCAGCCGCTCGGGCCTGTTGAGCGTGACGATACGGATGTCGCCGTCCGCTTCGACGGTGATGACGGAGCTGACCTCGCCCATGGGGACCCCATCTCCAGTGCCTCAGTCGCCCCAACCTCAGATGATATTAAAGGTCAGACCGAATGGCCGTCAATGATCCGGGGAGGCCCGCCTTGAGCTCGTGGGAGTCAGTCCTCCGTGGGCCCGGACAGTTCCACCTGGCCCCGCTGGTCCACCCGTGCGGCGGCGTCGGCGAATCCGCACACATGGCGTGCCATGCGCCGCATCGCCGCAGGCCCGTCCTGGTCGCGGATCGCGTCGGTGATCTTCGCGTGCGTGCGGGCGGTGATCGAGCGGATCTCGGCGTCCATGAACTGTTCGAGGTTCGTGGCGGCGTAGATCGACTGCGAGAGCGCGCTCATGAACCCGATCAGGAGTTCGTTGTCGCTGGCCCTGGCCACCGCGCTGTGCCAGTCGATGTTCGCCCGCAGGAAGCGCGGGATGTCGTCCCCGGCCTCGACGAGATCCCGCTGGGCCGCGTCCAGTTCGGCGAGGTCGCGGTCGGTGCGGCGCACCGCCGCCAGCGCGGCGCACGTGGGCTCGATCGCCTCCCGCGTCTCGTGCAGCGCCTCCAGCCGGATCCGCTGGCCCCGGATGACCAACTGCACGGTACTGGCGAGCGATTCACGGCCCGGTCGGTGCACGAAGGCGCCGCCCCCGCGGCCCGGCCTGATCTGGAGCAGCTTCTCCACCTCGAGGATCCGCAGCGCCTCCCGTACCGTGGCGCGGCTCAGCCCCGTCTGCTCGACGAGTTGACGCTCCGGCGGCAGCGCCATGCCCTCGGTGAACTCGCCGGAGAGAATGCGCTCCCGCACCTCCGACGCCAGCACGTCCGATGCCTTCGGAACCGTCAGGGCGTCGAAGCGCGGGTGAGACCTACCGGGCATGTACGTACTCCTGGGACCGATGCCACTGCTTTGGTTGAACCATTCAGCATAGTACGGATGCTCATGGCCCCCACGAGCCGCGGACGCGGGTCACATGACCATGCCGCCGTCGACGGGGAGCACCTGCCCGGTGACGAAGGAGGCGGCGTCCGAGGCGAGGAAGACGAAGCTGCCGGCGATCTCCTCGGGCTCGGCCCAGCGTCCCAGCGGGATCCGGGCGAGCATCGCGTCCGCGAACTTCTTGTCGGTGCGGATCGTCTCCGTCATCGGCGTCGCGGCCAGCGGTGCCAGCGCGTTGACCTTGATCTGCTTGCGCGCCAGTTCACGCGCCAGGGACTTCGTCAGGCCGATGATGCCCGCCTTGGCCGCGGAGTAGTTCACCTGGCCGAGGGTGCCGACGATGCCGGCCGACGAGGTGACGTTGATGATCCGCCCCGTGCCGTCGGTGGGCAGGTACGGCAGCGCGGCCTGGGCGCAGTGGAAGGCGCCCATCAGGTGGATGTCGACGATCCGGCGGAACGCCTCCTCCTGGAGGTTCTCGAACATGTCCGGCGCGATGATTCCGGCGTTGTTGACGAGGATGTGCAGCTTCCCGCCGGTCAGCGCCGCCGCCCGGGCCGCCGCGGCGTCGGCGGACGCGCGGTCCCGTACGTCCAGTACGGCACTGTCCGCCCGCTCGCCGGCCGCGGAGATCTTCTCGGCGACCGCGGCCGCCGCCGCCCCGTCGACGTCGGTGACGAGGACCGCCGCCCCGGCGTGCGCGAGCGCCTGGGCGACCGCGGAACCGATGCCCCCCGCGGCGCCGGTGACCAGGGCCGATCGCCCGCTGAGATCGAACAGACCGGTGTTGTCGGCCATCAATAGCTCCTCGGCATTCCCAGAGTGTGCGATCCCAGATAGTTCAGGATCATTTCCTGACTGATCGGCGCGATCTTCATCAGACGGGCCTCGCGGAAATAGCGGGCCACGTTGTATTCCTCGGAGTAGCCCATGCCGCCGTGGGTCTGCAGGGCCCGGTCGGCGGCGGTGAACCCGGCGTCCGCGCACAGGTACTTGGCGGTGTTCGCCTCACGCCCGCACGGCCGGCCGTTGTCGTAGAGCCAGGTCGCCTTGCGCAGGATCAGCTCGGCCGCGTCCAGCCGGGCGAGCGAGTCCGCGAGCGGGAACTGGATGGCCTGGTTCATGCCGATCGGTCTGCCGAACACCACGCGCTCGTTGCCGTAGCTCACGGCCTTCTCCAGTGCCACCCTGCCGATCCCGAGTGCCTCGGCGGCGATCAGCATGCGCTCCGGATTGAGCCCGTCGAGGAGGTAGCGGAACCCCTGGCCCTCCTCGCCCACCCGGTCCTCGACCGGGACGCGCAAGTCGTCGATGAACAACTCGTTCGAGGTCACGGCGTTGCGGCCCATCTTCGGGATGGGGCGGACGTCGATCCTGTCGCGGTCCAGGTCGGTGAGGAACAGTGTCATTCCGTCGGTCCGCCTGGCGACCTCGCCGACCTTCGTGGTGCGGGTCAGCAGCAGGATCTTCTCGGACTCCACGGCTTTGGAGATCCATACCTTGCGGCCGCCCACGACGTAGTGGTCGCCGTCCCGCCGGGCGAAGGTCGTGATGCTCGTCGTGTCCAGGCCGGCGTCGGGCTCGGTCACCCCGAAGCAGACGTGGAGATCGCCGGTGGCGACACGGGGAAGCGTGCGCCGCTTGAGTTCCTCGGAACCGTGCACCACCACGGGCTGCATTCCGAAGATCGACATATGGATCGAGCTCGCGGCGTTCATCCCGCCGCCGGATCGCGCCACTTCCTCGAGCAGCAGCGTGGCCTCGGTGATGCCGAGACCGTGACCGCCGTACTCCTCCGGAATGGTGAGCCCCAGCCATCCGCCGTGCGCGACGGCGGCGTAGAACTCCTCGGGAAACCGGTGGTCCCGGTCCCTCTCCATCCAGTACCGGTCGTCGAAGCCGCGCAGGAGCCCGACGACTGCCTTGCGGATGGTTTCCTGATCTTCGGTCAGCTCAAAGTCCACGATGTTGGACCCCTCCGCAGCTTTGATATCTGCGAAACATAACAAAGGTCAGACCGTAACCACAATATGGATACGTCGGCCCTCCGTGAGCGCGTGTGACCTGTTGTCGAGCGTGTGCGACCTGTTCTAGCGGTCCGCGGCCGGGTTGCCCTCGACCCACTGGATGAGGAGCTGGCGTACGTACGGGTTGCCCTCCTGTGCGGAGTGCGCCAGGCGCTCCGCACTCGCGCGTGCCGCCCGCCAGGCCACCGGGGTGTCCTCGGTGTGCGCGGTGTCGGCGGCGGCCAGCGCGTCGGCCGCCAGGCCCCGCAGATCCTCGGCGAGGTCGTCGTGTGCCGCGGTCCGGTACGCCTCAAGACGCAGCGCCGTCAGTTCCTCGGCGGTGGGGGCGGGCCGCGCCGGGGGCTGGGCGTACCCGCTGACCGCTATGACCACGCAGAAGGTCGCCACATCACGGCGGCTCTCCCGCTGTCCCCGCGCGATGGCGGGCCCGAGCCAGGCGGCGGCCTTCCAGTGGGCCACGGTGGTGGCCGCGAGGAGGGAGACGGTGAGCGCGGTAAGAGGAATCCAGCCACCGAGGAAGTAGCCGATCGGGCCGAGCACGAGGAGGCAGGCCCCGCTGAGCATCCAGATGCGACGGCGGCCGATTCTGAGGTGTCGGGGCTCCATGCCCTTCAGTGTCTCAGGGGCGCGCGGGGAGTGGTGAGGCGGCGCGGGTTTCGCGGAGCGCGCCGTCCAGTGCCGGGGGAGCGGAGCCGGTCGGCCGGGTTGCCCGCCCGGGTCGCACGCCTGGCGCTAACGTGGCGGACATGCGCCGTGGGAACTGGCTCGGAACCGTCGTGACGGCAGCCGTGGTGGCCCTCACCGCGGGGTGTGGCGGTGCCTCGGGGGCACCCGCCGCGTCCGCGGCACCGACACCGGGCGCCTCGGGGGCGATCGCGGTGACGAGCTCGGCGTTCGGGGACGGCGGCACCGTCCCACGCCGTTTCACCTGCGACGGTGCGAACGTGTCCCCGCCGCTGCGTCTCTCCGGTGTGCCGGGTGGCGCGGCCGAGCTGGTCGTGCTGGCCGAGGACCCGGACGCCGCGTCCGGCACGTTCGTGCACTGGCTGATGTGGGGCGTCGACCCGCACGAGACGACGCTGGGTGCGGGCGCCGTCCCGAAGGGGGCCGTGCAGGGCCGCAACGGCTTCGGACAGCGCCGCTACGGCGGTCCCTGCCCGCCCGCCGGCAAACCTCACCACTACGTCTTCTCGGTCCTCGCCGCCGACGTGCGGCTGCACCTTCCCGGGGACGCCACCGTCGACGCCGTACGGCGCGCGCTGGCCGGTCACACGGTGGGCTCCGGCACCCTCGTCGGGCGCTACGGACGTACGGGCTGAATGGCCGGAGATCGCCCTGCCCAAGGGTGACGGGCGTACATACGATGCGGTCGATCCCGGCCTTCACAGCTCCTTCACAGGGCGGGGTCGCATCGGCATGTACTTGACATGTCCATGCTTCAACGATCCGCGCTTGATCCAACGCACTGGTCTGCGACGGCACCGCACGTCCGCGTGAGGCGCCGCACCCCCCAATTCACGGCGGCACACGTTCCGTGCCGCCGTAGACACCAACGCAACGGATTGGAGCACCATGGCTGGTGGGCTGCTTCTGGGTGGCGCGATAGCCGCCCTGTTCGCCACCGCACTACCGGGTCCGGACCCGTCCTCCGGGATCGTCGACCCGCCCCCGGACAAGATCGTCATCAAGGTCGCCACCGTGAACGGCTCCGGCTGCCCGCAGGGAACCGCCGCCGTCGCGGTCTCCCCGGACAACACGGCCTTCACGGTCACCTACAGCGACTACCTCGCCCAGGTCGGAGGCAACTCCGACCCCACCGCCTTCCGCAAGAACTGTCAGCTCAACCTGATCGTCCACGTGCCGCAGGGCTTCACGTACGCCATCGCCAGCGCGGACTACCGCGGCTTCGCCGCACTCCAGTCGGGCGCGAGCAGCACCGAGAAGGCCTCGTACTACTTCCAGGGCTCGTCGAGCACGGCGGCCATCACCCACCCCTTCCGCGGCCCCTACAACGACAACTGGCAGTCCACGGACGTCACCGACTGGGCCCAACTGGTGTGGGCGCCCTGCGGTGTCCAGCGGAACTTCAACATCAACACCGAGCTGCGCGTCAACGCGGGCACGTCCACGCCCGGCAGCAGCAGTTTCATGACCATGGACTCCACGGACGGTGACATCAGCACCATCTACCACCTCGCCTGGAAGGAGTGCCCCGCCTCCTGACCTCCCGCTCCGTCCGCGTGACCTTGACCGGCTCCGCCGCATCGGAGCCGGTCAAGTGGAGCCGGCGAACTGGGTGGCCGGGTAGTCGGGTCGCCGGACGCGCTAGGGAAGCAGGCGTTCGATGGCTGTGGGTCCGTCCTCCCGCAGCCTGCGCTCGGCCCAGGCGAGGTTCTTCGGACTGAGGTCGCGACCCGCGGCGAGCACCATGTCCTCGGCGGTCACGGGGCCTTCGGAGCCGGTGTGAAGCAGCGTGTCGGGGGTCGCCCTGTCGTCGGACGGTGAGGACGAATCGGGCTGGCTTGTTGGCATGATCTCTCCCTCTTCCACCTGACCTGTTCTCACGCTACGGGCATTCCGCACACCCCGCGCGACACGCCCCGTGCGGAGGCCGTTCGGGGAGGGGTCGGGGTGCCCGCGCCCCGTTCGGACGTACAACGATGTCGGTCGTCGGCCGCGGAGGTGATGGTGGAACCACTCGCACCCCTGCGACTGATCGGAGCCTGTAATGCGTATTCGTCTGATGGCCGCCGCCGGGCTGGCAGGCGTGGCCCTGCTCGCCACCGCCGGGACCGCCGCCGCCGACCCCGACCCGATGGGTGTCGCCGCGAACAGTCCTGGTCTGCTGTCCGGCAACGTCATCCAGATCCCCCTCGACCTCGGCCTCAACCTCTGCGGCGACTCCATCGACCCGGTGGGTCTGCTGAACCCGGCCGCGGGGACCACCTGCACGAGCGACTGAACCGGCTGACCGCCGAGCCGCGCCGGGCAGGTCTCCCCCTGCCCGGCGGACGGCCCCGGATTCCTGGCGGACGGGGATCGGCTTGGGCGGGTGGCCTCGTGCCCTGGCGGACGATCACCGGCGTTGGCGCAGGGTCCCGGTTCTGGCGGACGGCTGCCGGTGGTGGCGGATGGTCGCCTGTGTTGGCGAACCGCTGCCGGATGTGGTGGACGGCCCCCGGCTTGGACGCACGGTTGTCGGTGTTGGCGAACCGTTGTCGGGCGGCGGTTGTGGGCCGTCGGTCTGGCGGACGATCACCGGCGTCGGCGCAGGGTCCCGGTTCTGGCGGACGGCTGCCGGTGGTGGTGGATGGTCGCCTGTGTTGGCGAACCGCTGCGGGATGTGGTGGACGGTCACCGGCTTGGACGCACGGTTGTCGGTGTTGGCGAACCGTTGTCGGGCGGCGGTTGTGGGCCGTCGGTCTGGCGGACGATCACTGGCGTTGGCGCAGGGTCCCGGTTCTGGCGGACGGCTGCCGGTGGTGGTGGATGGTCGCCTGTGTTGGCGAACCGCTGCGGGATGTGGTGGACGGCCACCGGATTTGGCGGACGGCCATCGGCTTCGGGGCCGGGTCGTCGGTTCTGGCGGACGGCCGCCCATCCCGGCGGAGTGGGATCTGCCCTGGCGGACGCCACTGGTGTCGGCGGGCCGCTGCCAACGGCGTCGGTTTTGGCGAACCGGTGCCGGACGTCGCCGGTCGGCCATCGGTTTTGGCGGACGATCACGGGCATCGGCGCACGAGCGCCGGTCTTGGCGGACAGCTACCGTTCTGGCGAACCGCTGCCGGACATGGCGTATGGCCACCGGCTTCGGCGCTGGGGCGCCGGTCCTGGCGGACGGCCACCGATTCCGGCGGAGGGGGATCGGCCCTGGCGGACTGCCCCGGGTGTCGGCGGGCCGCGGCTCGTCCTGGCGGGTGGCCATCGATACCGGCGGGCCGTCGCCCGACCCGGAGGGCGGCCACCCGACCCAGCGGGCCGTTGTCGATCCCGGCGGGCCGCCACTCGTTACGGCAGGTGGCCGTCGGTACCAAGGTGGGCCGCCCCCCGCAGTCAGCCACTGGTTCTGGGGAAGCGCTGCCAGGCCCGGCGATGTGCCATCAGAGCCGGGGATCCGTGCCTCCGACCCGGCAGTCTGCCTCCGATCCGGGCGGTCTGCCTCCGATCCGGGCGGGGTGCCGCTCGTACCGGCGGGGTGTCGGCCGTACCGATGGGTGCCGGCCGTACCGATGAGGGGTTCTGGATGTCGGGCGCCCGGTGGGTTACTCGTCCGTTGCGTCCAGTGGCTCGTTCGACGGGGGGATGATGCGGGCCGTGAGGTCTGGGTCGGGCATCTGTGGGTCGAAGGGGAACATGGGGCGGCGGATGCGGTGGTGGCCCAAGCGGACGAGGTCCTGGTCGACTCCGCCCGGGGTCAGCGCCATCTTCCAGCCGGCGGACATGGCGAACAGTTCCGGTTCCAGATAGCCGATCTTGACCACGACGACGTCGGCGCCGCGCGGGTCGAGCGCCAGGCCGGTGAAGTCGTGCTCGTAGTGGTACGGCTTACGGAGCCGCGTGATGATCACGTACACGCTTCCGACCCGCAGGACGACCTCCGTCCCGGCGTCCCGGTCCCCGTGCCGGACCGCGTGGACCACCCCGGTCATGGTGAGCGGCCCGGCGTGCCGGTCGTCCACCTCGGCACCGGCCGTGACCGTTACGGTCGCGCCGACGCCCGCCTGCTCCGCGGTCGCGACGGCGGCCGGCCCCGGCACGGACGCGTAGATGACCCTCGGCCCGGACGGTTCCTTGAACTCCGGCCGGGAGAGGACGCGTTCGAGCCCCCATGTGACATCGCCCGCGCCGCCCGCCGTCGGATTGTCGCCGGTGTCGCTGATGAAGAACGGCCGGGCGTCGGGGGAGGAGGCCAGCGCCTCGTCGAGGCACTCGTCCAGTGACCCGGTCGGCGCGACGAACGCGAACGCGCCCCGCGCCTCCCAGAATCCGCGCGCCAGCCGCTCGGCGCCCTGCGCGACGGCGGCCTCGGACGGCCCGGTGACCACGACCGCGGCGCGGTTGCGCGGCTCGTCCGCCCATGCGTACCCGACCCAGATCGCGGCGTCGGTCACGCCGTCCGTCGCCTCCACCTCGTCGATGGCCGCGTACACACTCCTGGCGGGCTCGATGCGCGTCGAGGTCTGCTCACCGGCCAGCAGCACCGGCACCGGGATCCAGGCCTTGACCGGCCGGGGCGCACCGGTGGCGAGCAGATCCACGAGATGACGGGCGGCCCGCTCCTTCGTCTCCATGTGGTCCTCGTGCGGAGCCGTCCGGTAGCAGGTGATGAGGTCGCTCATGTGCGCGAGCTCGCGCGAGACGTTGCCGTGCAGGTCCATGGAGGCGGACACGATGACGTCGGCTCCGACGGTCTCGCGGATCCGCGCGAGCAGGACGGCCTCGGCGTCGTCGACGCCCTCCACCGTCATGGCGCCGTGGATGTCGTACCAGAGCCCGTCGAGGCGCGGCAGCTCCCCGAGCCGCCGCAGGAGCTCCGCGGAGAGCTCCGCGAACGCGGCCGCGGTCACCGTACCCCCGGGCAGCGCCTTGCCGACGAGCGCGCCGCGCCAGGAGGCCGCGTCACGCAGGGGCGTCCCGGGCGCGAGGAAGGGATACCGCGTGAGGACGTCCTCGCCGCGCTGCGGGTGGAAGGCGGGTGCCTCGGTCCGCGCCGGTGAGAACGTCGACGACTCGATGCCGAGTCCGGCGATGGCGATGACGGGCCGGGCGACGGCGGTACGGGGATGCGTCATGGCTCCTCGATTCGTATGCGCTGGTCGGTATGGGGTCCCGCTCCCGCTCCGGTCACGGTCTGGAGTGCGTGGACCAGCGCCCGTTGGAGCGCGAACTGGCCCGCGCCGACCAGCCCGGCGTCCGCGCCGAGGCTCGCCCGCTCGATCACCAGGTGCTTGGTCACCAGCGGATGGCACCCCTCGTACAGCTGACTGCGGACGGCGGCGACGAACGGTTCGAGCGTGGAGAGGATGCCGCCGAGGTACACGGCGTCCGGGTTGAAGAAGTTGACGTTGGCGGCCAGCACCATGCCGAGGTAGCGGCCGGCCTGACGGACGGCGCGGGTCGCCTCCGGGTCGGCGTCGGAGGCGAACCGGACGACGTCCTCGATCGAGTCGACGTCGAGCCCCCGCTCACGCAGGACGCGCACCAGTGCCGCGCCCGACGCGACGGTCTCCAGACACCCGGTGTTGCCGCAGGAGCAGGGGATGTCGTGGCCCGCTTCGACCCGTACGTGGGTGATCTCGCCGGCGGCGCCGGTCCCGCCCCGGTAGAGCCGTCCGTCGGCGATGACGCCCGCGCCGATCGCGGAGCCCATCTTCACCATGATCGACTGGCGGCGCTCGGCCGGCTGGACCGTGTGCTCGCCGACGGCCATGCAGTTGGCGTCGTTCTCGATCGCCGCCGGAACGCCGAAGCGGTCCTCGAGCCAGGCCCGGACGGGGAACCGGTTCCAGCCGGGCATACGCGACGGCAGCGTCACCACTCCGGAGGCGACGTCGACCGGCCCCGGCAGCGAGAGGCCGACCCCCTTGAGCAACTCCCGCCCATGTTGCTGGGCGAGGGTCTCCAGTGTCTCGGCGAGCCCGGGCAGCGCGGCCTCGGGCCCCTCCGCCGTCGGGAACGGCACCGTCGACACGTCCGTGAGCCCGCCGCCCGGCAGCACGACACCGACGTGCGCGTGTCTGCCCCCGAGTTCGGCCGCGACCGCGAACCCGTCGCTGCCGCCGAGCCGCAGGACCTTGCGCGGACGCCCTCCCGCGGAGGAGCGCGTGCCCTGCTCCGCCACCAGCCCGTGGGCCACGAGCTGACCGACCGTCAGGGAGATCGTCGAGGGCGCGGCCCCGAGCAGATCGGCGAGTTCGGTGCGCGTGGTCGCCTGCCCGGAGGCCAGCAGTTCGAGGACGCGCTCGGCCAGGGACGAGACGCCCGTGGCACCCCTGCGGTGTACCGCACTTTTTTCAGGCATGGACGAAGTAACTTCCGACGACGGGATCGGGATGCCGAGCGTACGTCCCTGAATCCGCCTCTCCACTTTTTTCAGAACAGCAGAAACAGGCTTTTTACAGGAGGGCGTCTGTTTCTTCGAACAGTCGGGTCGTTGACTGGCTCCGCCACGCCCCTTGCCCCACCCCTTTGTTCACCCCTGTTCACCCCGAGGAGAGTCATGTCCCCTGCTCGCGCGACACTCGTCGCCGGTGCCGTCGTCTCGGCGGGCACGCTGCTGCTCGCGGGCTGCTCCGGGACGAGCGGCACGTCGTCCACGTCCCCCGACTCCATCAACTACGCGCTGCCCGCGAACTTCACCCCGAACTGGATCCTGCCGATCGGCACGGCGGCGCACCTCAACACCAACAACATCTCCATCGCCAACAGCCTCTGGGAGCCGCTCGTCGCGTACGACGGCTCGACCGGCAAGATCGCCTGGAACAAGAGTGGGTCCATCGCCACCGCCGCCGACTTCGCCTCCGACGGCAAGAGCGTCACCCTCACACTCGGCGACCGCAGGTGGAGCGACGGCAAGCCGGTCACCTCGCGCGACGTGGAGTTCTGGTTCAACCTCATCAAGGCGAACAAGGAACAGTGGGCGGGCTACAACCCCGGCAAGGCGCCGGACAACTGGACCTCGTTCAAGACCGTCGACGACCACCACTTCACGCTCACGTTCGACAAGGCCTACAACTCCGACTGGATGCTCGCCAACGAGCTGAGCGCGATCAACCCGCTCCCCCAGCACGCATGGGACAAGACGGCCGCATCGTCCGCGGTGGCGGACGCCGACCGGACGGCCGCAGGCGCCAAGCAGGTGTGGACGTACCTCAACACGGCGGCGAAGAACATCTCCGGCTACGAGAAGGACGCGCTGTGGAAGACCATCAGCGGTCCCTACGCGGTCAAGTCCTTCTCGACCGCGGGCAAGGTCGTGCTCACCGCCAACAAGAAGTACGACGGCGGTGAGAAGCCGGACATCGCCACCGTGAACCTCCTCCCGTTCACGACGGCGGACGCCGAGAAGAACGCACTGCGCTCCGGGAGCGTCGACTACGGCTACATCGAGGCGACCGACCTCGACCAGAAGGACCGGTTCACCGCCCAGGGGTACACGGTCAAGCCCTGGTCGGGCTGGGCGATCACCTACATGCCGTACAACTTCAACAACCCGTCCATGGGCGCCGTGTTCAAGCAGCTGTACGCCCGGCAGGCAGTCCAGCGGTCGATCGACCAGAGCAGCCTGGCGAAGGTCATCTTCAACGGCACCGCGGTCCCCGGCTACGGCCCGATCCCGCAGGCGCAGTCGAGCGACTTCCTCTCGCCCACGCAGAAGGCCAATCCGTACCCCTTCTCGACCTCGGCCGCCAAGTCCCTGCTGACCGGCCACGGTTGGACCGAACAGGGCGGAGTCATGGTGTGCACGGACGCGGGCCCAGGTGCCTCGCAGTGCGGTGACGGGGTCGCCAAGGGCACCAGGTTCCAGATGCAGGTGCTGTCGCAGTCCGGCTCGACCGTCACCGACAACATGATGAGCGCTGTCCAGTCCTCGCTGGAGAAGACCGGGATCAAGTTCACGATCAAGACCGCGCCCGTGAACTCGGTGCTGTCCCAGACCCCGCCGTGCACCGCGGGCCAGTCGATCTGCACGTGGCAGCTGTCGTTCTTCGGTACGGCAGGCAGCTGGTACTTCAACGCCTTCCCGACCGGCGACTCGCTCTTCCAGAGCAAGGGCGGCTCGAACTTCGGCAGCTATTCCAACCCGGAGATCGACCAGCTGATCACCGCCTCCACCACGTCGAACTCCGCGCAGGCCGTACGGGACTACAGCGCGGCGGTCGCCAAGGACCTCCCGGTCATCTGGCTGCCGGAGCCCGACTACCAGATCTCGGTCCTCAAGAACGGCCTCGGCGGCTTCTCACAGGACTCACTCGCCAACTTCCACCCGGCGCAGTGGAAGTGGAACCGCTGACCGCATGGACACCCTCCTCTACCTGACCCGGCGCGTCCTGCAGTCCCTCGCGGTGATCCTCATCGTGACGGTGGTGGTCTTCTGCCTGTTGCACGCGCTGCCCGGCGGACCCGCACGCGGGATCCTCGGCCCGCAGGCGACGGCCCAGCAGATCGCGCAGTTCGACCACGAGCAGGGCCTCGACCGCTCGCTCCCCGTCCAGTACCTCTACTACCTGCGTACCCTGCTGCACGGCGACCTCGGCACCTCGTACACCCTGAACGAGGCGGTCTCCCGGCTCATCGAACAGCGCCTCCCGAAGACCCTGGTCCTCACCGTGCTGTCGGCACTGGCCGGGCTCGCGCTCGCGATCCCGCTCGGCATGTGGCAGGCGGTCCGGCGCAACAAGCCGGTGGACTACGTCATCACGACGCTGAGCTTCGTCGCGTACTCGACCCCCGTGTACTTCCTCGGGCTCGTCCTGGTCCTGGTCTTCACGCAGTTGCTGCCCTGGTTCCCCTCGCAGGCACCGCAGGGCGACACGCTCGGGCAAGTACTCTCCCAGCCGAACGCACTGGTCCTGCCGGTCGTGGCGGGAGCCGCGTCCATGGTCGCCGTCTTCAGCCGGTACATGCGCGCCGCGACCCTGGAGAACCTCTCCGAGGACTACGTACGCACCGCGCGGGCCGGCGGCTCCCGGCCCCGCGCGATCCTGTGGCGGCACGTGTTCCGCAACTCGCTGACCCCGGTCGTCGCGATGCTCGGCTACTACGTGCCCGTCCTCTTCGGCGGCGCCCTCGTCGTCGAGCAGCTCTTCAACTACCCGGGGATGGGGCTGCTGTTCTGGAGCGCCGCGCAGTCCTCCGACTACCCGGTGCTGCTCGGCTGCGTCCTCGTCATCTCCGTCGCGACGGTCGTCGGCACCCTGCTCGCCGACATCGTCCAGCGGATCGTCGATCCCCGAGTGAAGGCGGGCCGGTCATGAGCGCCGTATTGCCGGTGACACCCACCGTGGAGGCGGCCGCAGGCCATCGCCTCGCCCTGCGCCGGTTCACGCGCAACAGGCTCGCGGTCACGGGTCTGGCGGTCGTCGTCCTGTTCCTGCTCCTCTGCTTCGCCGGCCCGCTGCTCCACCCGACCGACCAGACCCACACCCATCTGACCCAGGTGAACCTGGCGCCGGGCGGCGCGCACCTGCTGGGCACCGACGCCGTCGGACACGACGAGCTGGGGCGGCTCATGTACGGCGGCAAGGTGTCGCTGCTCGTCGGACTCGCCTCCGGCCTGCTCGCGACCGTCATCGGCACGCTCTGGGGCGCGGTCGCGGGCTACGCGGGCGGCTGGATCGACGCGGTGATGATGCGGGTCGTGGACGCCGGAATCGCCATCCCGGCGCTCTTCATCCTCCTCGTCGTCTCCGCCATCACCACCCCGGACACCTGGGGGCTCGTCGTCATCCTCGGTCTGGTCTCCTGGCTGGTCCCCTCCCGTCTCGTCCGGGCCGAGACGCTCACCCTGAAGGGCCGGGACTACGTGCTGACACTGCGCGCCATCGGCGGCACGCACGGCCGGGCGATCGGCCGGCACATCCTGCCGAACTCCGTCTCGACGGTCGTGGTCGCCGCGACCTTCCAGGTCGCCGACGCGATCCTCCTCGTCGCCTACGTGTCCTATCTCGGCCTGGGCGTCCAACCTCCGTCGACCGACTGGGGCGGCATGCTCTCGGCCGGTCTGACCGCCGCGTACTCGGGACGCTGGTGGCTCATCGTGCCGCCCGGCCTCGCCATCATCCTCGTCGTCTGCGCCTTCAACGCCATCGGCGACGGACTGCGCGACGCCTTCGACGTGAGGGGGCGCGGATGACCGCCGACCTCCTGCGGATCGAGAACCTGGGCGTCACCTTCGCCACCGAGACGGGTGACGTGGCCGCGGTACGAGAGGTCTCGTTGCGGGTCCGGCCCGGTGAGACGCTCGCCCTCGTCGGCGAGTCGGGCTCCGGCAAGTCGACCGTCGCGCTGGCCGCGATGGGGCTGCTGCCGGGCACCGCCCGCGCCACGGGTCACGCCGTCGTCGGCGGCACCGACGTCATCGGCGCCACCGAGGCCGACCTCGCGGGGCTACGGGGTCGCACCGCGTCGATGGTGTTCCAGGAACCCGCGACCGCGCTCGACCCGCTCACCCGGATCGGCGCCCAGATCGCCGAAGTCATCCGCAACCACCGTCCCGTCACGGCCAGGGAAGCAGCCGGGGAGGCGGTCGAACTCCTGCGCCGCGTCGGCATCCCGGATCCGGACACACGGGCGTCCTCGTTCCCGTTCCAGCTCTCCGGGGGACAGCGGCAGCGCGTGGTCATCGCCATGGCGATCGCCAACGCGCCGAGCCTGCTCATCGCCGACGAACCGACCACCGCGCTCGACGTGACCGTGCAGGCCGAGATCCTCGACCTGTTGCGGTCGCTCGCCGCCGACTTCGACACGGGGGTGCTGCTGGTCACGCACAACATGGGAGTGGTCGCCGACTTCGCGGACCGCGTCGCCGTCATGCTCCAGGGGGAGATCGTGGAGACGGGGCCGGTGGAGGAGGTGCTCCTGCGGCCCACGCACGAGTACACCAGGCGCCTGCTCGGGGCGGTGCCGCGGCTGGCCGTCGCCGAGCCGGGGGCCGGCCCCCGGCTTACCGGAGCGGAACGGCCGGCCGCGGACCCGGTGGTCGAACTGCGGGACGTGAGCGTGCGGTTCGGCCGTGGGCGCCGCGCCGTCCGGGCACTCGACGGCGTCTCGCTGACGGTCGGGGCCGGTGAGACCGTGGGTCTGGTGGGGGAGTCGGGCTCGGGCAAGTCGACCGCGGCGCGCGTCGCGCTGGGCCTCGTACCCCCGTCGTCGGGCTCGGTGTCGCTGTTCGGCGCCGACCTCGGCAGGACCCGGGGGCGGGCACGGCGCGCCCTGCTGGCCGGTGTCGGCGTGGTCCTTCAGGACCCGGTGGCCTCGCTCGACGCCCGGATGAGCGTGGCGGAGTGCGTCGCCGAGCCGCTGCGCGTGCACCGCCGCGGCATGCCGGCGGCCGAGCGCCGCACCCGGGTCGGGGACGCACTCGAACTTGTGCGTCTGCCGAGGGAGTTGGCCCATCGAGGTCCGCGCGAGCTGTCCGGTGGCCAGCGGCAGCGGGTGAGCCTCGCCCGGGCCCTTGTCCTGGAGCCACGGCTGCTGGTCGCGGACGAACCGACGAGCGCGCTCGACGTGAGTGTGCAGCAGTCGGTCCTCGAAGTGATCGCGGGGCTCCAGGGCGAGCTGGGGTTCGCCTGTCTGTTCGTGTCCCACGACCTCGCCGTCGTACAGCAATTCGCCCAGCACGTGGTCGTCCTGCGGGCCGGGCGCATCGAGGAGGAGGGCAGTACCGCGACCACGCTCCTGCACCCGCGCACGGACTACACGCGTCGGCTCATCGCCGCCGTGCCTGTGCCCGACCCGGTGCTGCAACGCCGTCGGCGCGCGGAACGGCGGGCCGCCGCGGGGGTCACGGCGTGACCGTATCCGGGAGCCGCCCTCCGACGCCCGGGGTGTACGCCGGAATCGACATCGGCGGTACGACCACCCAGGTCGTGCTCTGCGCGGCCGACCTCACCGTCGTCGAGTCCGTGGAGGTGCCGACACCGGCGGCCGAGGGAGGACGGGCGATGGTCCGCGCCGCGCTCGCCGCTCTGGATCCGCTGCGCGCACGCGCGGGCTCGCGACTGCTGGGCGTCGGGGTCGGCGCGGCAGGTGTCGTCGACAGCCGCGCCGGCCGCATCCTCGTGGCGAGCGACTCCTTCCGCTCCTGGGCCGGGTTCCCGGTGACGGCGACGGTCGAGGACGCGCTCGGCGTACCGGCCTTCCTCGACAACGACGTCAACGCCTTCCTGCGCGGCGAGGTCGCGAAGGGGGCCGTCGCGGGAGAGCCCGCGGCACTCGGGATGACGCTCGGCACCGGGGTCGGGGGCGCGCTGTGGCTGGACGGTGCGCTGTTCGAGGGGGCGCACGGGGCGGCGGGCGAGATCGGTCACCTCCCCGGTTTCGGCGACCTGCCGTGCACCTGCGGCGGCCGTGGCCACCTGGAGACGCTCGCCTCCGGCCGTTCCCTGGCGGCCCGCTACGGCGAGCGGACGGGGCGCTCCCTGACCGCCCGGGGCATCGCAGAGGCGGCGGTGAACGGCGACTCCGCGGCACGCGCCGTCTACCAGGCCGCGGGGGCGGGCGTCGCCCGCGCGATCCTCATCACGGCGGGCCTGGTGGACCTCACGACCTTCGTGATCGGCGGTGGGGTCAGCCGGGCCTGGGACCTCCTCGAACCGTCGATCGCCGCCGCGCTCGCCGCCGAGCCACCGGTCAGCGGACAGCCGATCCGAGTCGTACGGGCCCGGCTGGGGAGCCGTGCGGTGGCGATCGGCGCGGCGTCCCGGGTCCGGACGGAACTCGGGGCGGTGACAAGGGTGTAGAGGGCAGGGTGGGTAACTGCCGTTGACCGGTGGGTGAGTTGACGGCCAACGCTCCTCCATTGGTCTGTACATGACCGCAGTTGACGGGCCAGACTGTGCGCCGAAACCGCACCCCCCACCGAGGAGCACCTCATGCGCATGCCCGCCCGGCAACGTTGTCACGCGGTCCTGGCCGGACTCGTCACCCTCGCCACGGCCGCCGTGCTGTCCGTCTCCGTCACCACACCCGCCTCGGCCGCCGACACCTGGACCGAGGTGGGCTCCGACCGCGCCGACCCGCTGACCGAGAGCCAGGGCCTGACCTCGGTCGAGGTCCCGGCCGGCAGCCCCAACCACTACACCGGGATCGGCACCATCCCGATCGGCGTCAGCAGCCGGGGCTGGAACCACGTCGGCGACCCGGACGCCTCCTACAACGGCTACTACGTCGAGCCGTACCAGAGCGACTCCGGCAGCTCCAAGATGTACCGGGTGCAGGCGCCCGGCGGCGCCTGGTCGGAGTACGTCCACGCGCTGAGCCCCGGCGAGGCGCTGAACAACTCCTTCGACACCATCTCCCCCGACGGCCAGTGGATGGTGTCCGGGGAGTGGGGCACGATGACCCGGCTGCTGGTGTTCCCGACCCCCGGCGTGAACCCGAGCACCTCCCCCTCGGCCAACCTCCCGCAGGCCTCCACCATCAACCTCGACCACGCCGTCCGTGACGTACAGGGCTGCGACTTCGTCACCGCGACCCAGCTGCTGTGCTCCTCCGACGACCCGGCGGGCACTCTCTTCGGCATCACCAAGCCGCTGCTGCAGATCGACCTGTCCGCCGCCCCCAGCGGCAGCGGCGACGTGACGGGCCATGTCACCGCCCTGCGTCAGCTCCCGCTGCGCAGCTCCTGCTCGGGCACCTTCGAGGCCGAGGGCATCGACTACGACCGGCGCACCGGCACACTGCGCGTGATCGTCGTGTCGCCCGGCTTCTGCGTCCTGACCGACAGCAAGACCTACCGGTTCACCAAGAGCTGAGCGTCCGCACGCGGGGAGTGACACCGGCGGCGACGGGAGCGTAGGCGTCCGAGGTGGGGGAGGTCTAAGGTCGGAAGCAGAACCAGAGAAATGGGGAGGCGGCCGACAGTGGTGCAGGACGAGGCCGTGATCGGCTGTACCGGGGAGCTGCTCATCGGCACACGGGGAACCGCCGGTCCCGGCGAGATACTCGTGCGGGTCAGAGGCGGATCCGAGACCTTCCTCGCCTGGTCGCAGGAGCCCCTGCCGATGGGGGCGACCGTGCTCGTGGTCGAATCCAGAGGATGCCGTGAGGTCGACGTCATCCGCTGGGTCGATCCGCTGGACGCGTTGGACGGCGATTCCGTCGACGCCGGTTAAGGAGAAACAGGATGTTCGGTTACCGCGTTCCCGCTCCCGACGAGGCGATGCTGATCTCGGGAGGCAGGCGGGGACTGGGGGGCGCGCCGTTCCGGGTGGTCACGGGGCACGGAAAGTTCGTGCTGCCCGTCTTCCGCAAGACCCGCTTCCTCACGCTGTCGATGTGCGAGGCCGAGGTGACCGAGACCTGTGTCACCAGGCAGGGCATCGCGCTGCACGTCCGCGCCGTCATCGCCTTCAAGGTCGGCAACGACACCGAGAGCATCATCAACGCCGGTCAGCGCTTCCTCTCCGACCAGGAACAGATGTCGGTGCTGACCGGCCGGATCTTCGCCGGCCATCTGCGCGCCATCATCGGCTCGATGACCGTCGAGGAGATCGTCACCGAGCGGCAGAAGCTCGCCGCGGAGGTCCTGGACACCTCGAAGGTCGAGATGGCGAAGATCGGTCTGATCGTGGACTCGCTGCAGATCCAGTCGATCGACGACGGTGACACCGGCTACATCGCGGCCATGTCCGCACCGCACAAGGCCGCGATCCAGCGGCAGGCCCAGATCGCGCAGGCCCAGGCGACCCAGGCCTCGGTC
The DNA here is from genome assembly GCF_055582885.1 of Streptomyces sp. NPDC107454. Taxonomy (NCBI): domain Bacteria; kingdom Bacillati; phylum Actinomycetota; class Actinomycetes; order Kitasatosporales; family Streptomycetaceae; genus Streptomyces; species Streptomyces sp. NPDC107454. The sequence goes on from NZ_JBVJPA010000009.1 coordinate 99,613, forward strand.
GAGGCGGAGCAGGTGGCCGCGCGCAACCAGGCCGAGTACGCCCGCCAGACCGCGATCGTGAAGGCGGAGTACTCGGCCGAGGTGGACCGCGCCCAGGCGCAGGCCGCCCAGGCCGGACCGCTGGCGCAAGCGCACGCCCAGCAGGAGGTGCTCGCCGCGCAGACCGAACTGGCCCAGCGGGCGGCCCAGTTGCGTCAGCAGCAGCTCGTCGCCGAGATCGTCAAGCCCGCCGAGGCCGAGGCGGAGCGGATCAAGGTGCTCGCCATCGCCGATGCGGAACGCATGAAGATCCAGGCCGAGGCCGCCGCCTCGCACGACCGCGTGGCGCTCGACCGGATGCTGATCGACCAGCTCCCGCTGATCGTGAAGGAGGCCGCGGGCGGTCTCGCCGGCGCCAACGTCAACGTCCTGAACGGCGCGGACGGCCTGGGTGAGATCGCTGCCGGGCTGGTCGCCCAGGGCCTGACGATCCTGGACTCGGTCCGCCAGAACCTGAACGGCCAGAACGCGGGCGACCAGAAGTCCGGGGGGCGTTCGGAGAAGACGGAAGGACTGCTGGAGCTCCAGAGCTACCGGCGGACCCCGGAACAACAGGACAGGGACGGGAACGAGCCGGAGGGCGGCCCGTCCTCGACGACCTGACCCGAGGTTCCCGTACCGCAACGGCGCGTGCGTCCGGTTCGGTGCGGTGGTGGACGAGTGACGGAGTGAAGCGGCCGCCGTTCCCTGGGGACGGCGGCACGCTCCCACCCGGGCGGTACACCGGTATCGACGTTCCGTCAGGAAAGCCAGCCGGTGGAGCTGTTGCCGGGAGGAAGGGACGGGGGCAGCGCGCGAGGGCCGGGGCCCGGAGCGCCGGGCGGTCTCGGGAGGAGACCACCCGACGAGGGATCCCTGTTGAGGATCCATTCGAGTTCGCGCTGGATTCTGCGGGCCTCGTTGCGGACCTGCAGGGGTATGTCCCCTCGTTCGGAGATCAGTTGGGCGTAGATCGGTGCGTCGTGCACAGGTAGTGCTTCTCCTCGGGTCTGGTGCCTTGCCTCTACGGTAAGGCCGCGGTGGTGCCGCGGGACTCATCCTCCCAGTTCGGCCAGAACCGGAACCACCCGACCAAGGAATGGCACCTTCCCCACGAACCGTCGGTGTCCCTACGAGTCGTTGGCGCTCGAGGGACCGAACAACTCGATCTCGGCTATGGAGACCTGCTTGTCCTTGGCCGCGCCGTAGGCCGAGCGGATGATGAAACGGACCGCCGTGACATCACCCACGCGGAACTTGCGCTGCTGACTGCCCGCGACCTGGTCGAGAGTGAGGAAGCGGGTGCTCGTCTTGCCGTTCGCCGTGGTGATCCGGGCCTCGATACGGTGCGGCAGCGCCGACTTCGAGAGCTGGTCCGCGCGGATGGACGTGCCCGAGGTGAAGATCACGTCAAGCAGCCGGGTGGGCTGCTCGAAGCGGGCCTCGAGCCACTCGCCGTCCCCGGACTGCGCTACGCCGGGTCCCCACCAGGTGTTGTTGAGCTTGTCGAAGGCGAGCCCCGCGCCGTGGCCGGGGAAGGAACGGGACGCCTTGACATGGTCCGGGCCGACCGGGACCCGCTTGGCGAAGTGGTCCTTCACCGCCTGCACGGCCGTACCGGTGTTCATCACGGCGAACACCAGCAGGCCCAGCACCACGGCGCCGACCACCCAGTTCATGACGCGTCCGAAGCCCCGCCGCAGTCGGGGCCGGTCCCCGGCCCACGGCACCTCTCCGTTGCGGGAGTTGAGCACCCGGCGCCACCAGGGCAGCCGGCCCGGCACCTGCCGCTCCCCGGCCATCGACAGCGCGCAACGCCCGCAGAAGTGCCGGTCCGGCCGGTTGGGAGTGGCGCACCAGGGACAGGGCACACCCCCGTCCGCACCGGGCTCCGCGACCGGGGTACGGACCTGTGGGCGGCTCGCCGCGGGGCGGCCGGGCAGTACGGGCGCCACCGACGGCGCGACCCGCGGTTCCGGGTCCGCCACCGGCACCAGCAGGGACCTGGCCCGCTCGGCCGCGGAGTCCTGGCCGGGGGCGGCGGAGGGCAGGGGCTCGGTGGCCGCGGTCTCGTCCGGCCGCGCGGGAGCGGCCGGTACGGAGCCGTGGGCGGCGACGGGGGCCGGGTGGGGACGCGCGGTGTCGTCGCTCATCGGGCTCGGATCCGCCGCGTCACCGAACACCGGCGCACCAGGGACCGGCGCGTCCGGTCCGGTCGGCCCACCGCCCACTCCACCGTCCTCGTCCGGGCCGTCGGCGGGTCGCGCGGTGCCCGTCCTGTCGGCGCTCACGGTGTCCGCGTCCGCGATCGCGTCCGGCGTCGGCCGCCCGCCGGCTCCGGGCGCCGCGTCGTGCGCCGTACGAGCCGTTCCCGTACCGGCGCCCGGTCGCGCGAACGCGTCCCAGCCCGGCTCGCCCTCGGCCGACCCGGCGGATCCCGCCGCCCGGGAGCCCTGGTCGCCGGCCGCCGGCGGCGCCTCGTCGGCACCAGCCGCGGGACGACGGGTCCGAGCCGCGACCCCCGCCGGAGCCGGGTCCCCGGCCCAGTCGAGCACCGCGCCGCAGGCGTCGCAGAAGGACTGGCCGGGCTCCGCCCGGGTGCCGCACTCGGCGCAGGCCGGGGCGCGCCCGGGGCCGGTGCCGGTGCCTGGGGTCTGGGTGGTCATTTCTCGGGGATCCTTTCGGCGGCGGTCACCTGGACCGTGTAGGGCATGTGGGCGGGACGGGCGGCCGCCACGAGGTTCTCCAGCCGGTACTCGTCCGCCGGGGTCGGCTCGGGCAGCCGGAGCGTGACGTGCAGCCGGGGGCGCCGGTCGCCGGGGACCGGGCCGAGCGGTCGCGGGTCCCAGGCGGCGGCGCCGCTCTCGGTGATCTCCGGCTCGACACCGAAGGCGAGGCGTACCGCTTCGGACAGGCCGCGGCGGGTGCCTCGTACGCGATGCAGGTACGCGGCGGCGGCGACGGCCGCGCGCAGCCGCGCGTCCGGTTCCGTGCCGTCGACCTCGGCGCCGACCCAGGTGCCCAGCCAGCGGGCGAAGTCGGCGGGTGCGAGCGCCGGGTCGAAGTAGGTGTGCAGACAGTCGAGGGCCAGCAGGATCGGCGCGACCACCTCGTCAAGACCCGCGACGAAGCGCAGCGCCAGGTCGTCGTCGGCGAAGACCGCGGGGAGCATCCCGCCGATCGGCGCCGAGGACTCCAGGCCGTCGATGGAGCCCCTCATGAGCCGTCTCCGATGACGCGGACCCGGTGGTCGAAGGAGAACACCAGCGAAGGGGCCTCCAGGTCGATCCGGTCGGTCGGGTCGCCACGCTTGCCGGTCAGCGGGTCGGCGGGGTGGAGCTGCACCGCGTCGACGAGTTCGACGCCGGGCACACGTTGCAGCACCGCGAAGACCTCGCCCGCCTGCACGGGCCGGCCGAACGGCCAGCCGGTGCCGTCCGCGCCGCCGGTGAGCGGGTCCAGATGGCGGTAGAGCGCGTCGTGGGCCTGGCGGCGCACCCGGTCGGTGTCGACCCCGCGGAAGGCGTGCACGGTGGCGACGACGGTGACGCCCTGGTAGAAGGGCGGCCCGACCGCGAGCCGGGTGCCGATCAGCCGGCGCTCGTCGAGGTGGCGGGTGATGCGCTGCAACAGGGAGTCGCCGGGGACGAGTTGCTCGAAGCGCAGCCGTCCGCCGGGGTCGGGCACGGCCTGCGGGACGACCAGGACACGGACCGCGTAGGCGCCGTGCTCGCCCTCCTCGCCCTCCAGACACGTGATACGGGCCGTCTCGGGGGCGGCGCGCCGGGCCAGTTCCTCGTAGTCGCGCAGGGTCACGGCCCGCTCCTGGGCGCGCAGCGTGATCGGCGCCCGGGTCTTGGCCTCCTCGACCGTCTCGCCCTCGACGCCGCCCCGGGCGGCCTCCCGGTTGACGACGTCGGCCACGTACGGCACCGAGCTGCGCAGCACCTGGACGGCGCCCCGGGCGACGTTCCCGGCCCGGCCGCCACCGGTGCGGTAGCGGCGGGCGCGGATCACGGCCCCCTTGGGCGCCACCGTCCCGTACTGGCGCATCGTGCCGTCGGCTTCGCGGACGGCGGGCCCGAAGGCGATCTCGCCGGTCGCCGCGTCCAGGGTGATGTGCCGGTCGGTGGGACCGGACGCGGCGAAGTGCGGGACGACGTCCCAGTCGACCCAGCCGTCGCGCTCGGCGGTCTGCAACAGCACCGGCGGGGTGTCGCCCACGACGGGGAAGTGGGCGAGCCGCAGCCGCTGCCCGGGCAGACCGGTGGACTCGCCGAGCGCCTCGTCCTGGACGGTCTCCGCGTGGATGGACGAGGTGGTCCCGCCGAGGGTGAACGCGTCGACGGACCGGATGGTCGGAGACGTGGTGTAGAAGGGCTGGTCGGACAGCGGTTCGGTGACCCGGCAACGCAGCCAGCCCGCCTCCTGGCCTCCGGTGCGCGACAGGGTGTGGCCGCCCGGCACGTGCAGGACCACCTCACCGGGCCGGTTCAGACCACCGGTGCCGTCCCGGTCCACCTCGCAGGCCGCCCAGCCGTCCTCGGTCCACGCCTCCCAGACCAGCGGCGGCTGCCGCGGATCGACACCGACACCGTCGACCCGGCTGTCGAGCTCCAGGCCCAGCGCGCAGTGCGGTACGGCGGCGGTGAGGCCGAGGAGCATGCAGTCACCGGGGCTCGGTGACTCCGCGAAACACAGCACGTCCTTGCCCTCGGCGAGATCGGCCGTCCGGTCGGTGACCGCACCACCGCTCTGCTGCACGACGAGACGACGCAACGAGCAGGGAACCACGGTCAGTTCGCGCTCGGTCGCGAAGACGACCGCCTCCTCGTTCTCGGTACGCACGGTGGCGGCCTCGGTTCCCACGGGCAGCACGATGGGCTCCTCGTGCGGCGCGGACAGCCAGAACGTGAGGTCCGTACGGGCGGCCGAGGGCGGGAACAGCGTGATGCCGACGAGGTCGAGGAACGCCAGGTGGTTCTTCTCGGGGACGCGGTTGAGCCGGTAGACGATCTGGTCGGCCATGTGGGCGACCGTTTCCACGAGGGTGACGCCGGGGTCCGACACGTTGTGGTCGGTCCATTCGGGAGCGCGCTGCTGGATGTAGCGCTTGGCGTCGTCGACGAACTGCTGGAAGCGGCGGTCGTCGAGGTTCGGGGAGGGCAGTGCCATCAGCGGTCGCTTTCAAGGGAGTTGCCCGCGCCGGAGGCGTCGGGCTCCTCGTGGGAGGGGATGACGTAGAACGGAAAGACCAGGCTGCGCGGGTTGTTGGTGCCGCGGATCGAGTAGCGCACGTCGATGAAGAGCACGCCCTGGTCGGGACCCGCCGTCACCTCGACGTCGTTGACCTCGATCCGTGGCTCCCAGCGGTCGAGAGTGGTGTACACCTCGTGCTGGATCCGGCCCGCCGTCGCCTCGTTGACCGGCGCGAACACCAGGTCGTGGATGGCACAGCCGAACTCGGGCCGCATCGGCCGCTCGCCCGGCGCGGTGGCCAGCACCAGCCGGATGGCCTCCTCGATCTCCCGCTCCCCGCTGACCATGGCGATGCCACCGGTGGGACCGATGCGCATGGGGAACGCCCAGCCGGATCCAACGAACTGCTCGGCCATCAGAGGGCCACCCGCCTACTCCTGAAGAACGTCCCGGCCGTCACGGCAGCGGATACGGCTTGTTGTTGACCAGCACCACACCCTGCAAGGCGAGCGTGATGGCCCGAATGCCCACATTCGCGATGGAGTTGACCTGCACGCTGCCGCCGGCAGTGAGCGTCGCGGCGCCCACCGCCTTGAGGCTGAGCGCCCCCAGCGCGTCGACGGTGACCGCACCGCCGAGCGACTTCAGGTTGACCAGGCCGCGGCCCTCGATGTTGAGCGGGCCGCCGCTCTTGATGGTCAGACTCCGGCGCGCGCTCAGGGTGAGGTCGGTGCCGGCCTCGACCGACACCGACCGGGAGCCCTTGATGGTGACCGAGCCCTTGCTGTCCACGGTGATCTCGGTCTTCGTGCGATCGAGATTGATGGTCAGCTTGTCGTTGCCGGAGGCGATCCGCACCCCCTGCTTGCGGGCACCGGTCTGCTGGCTGAGCAGGTCCACCCGGTTGCCCTTCCGGTCGGAGAGGGTGTGCCGGATCGCCTGCTTCTTCAGCCCGTCGTGCAGTGGTACGTCACTGACCACGGTCGGTTTGTCCTTGCCGTTGTAGAGGCCGCCGATGACGAACGGGTGGTCCAGAGCGCCGCGGTCGAAGGCCACCAGCACCTCGTCGTTGACGTCGAACGGGAAGACCCCGCCGCCGCCCTTCCCACCGAGCTGCACGGTCCGCGTCCAGTCGCTCTCGTACGCGTCGTCCAGCCAGGGGAACTGGAGCTTGACCCGGCCCTGCTTCAGCGGGTCCTGCACATTCGTCACCAGGGCGTTGGCCACGCTCGGCAGCTTCGGCGCGGTGGCCGTGCCCCCGCCGGACGTGAGCCCGTACAGGGAGCGCCACTGCCGGCCGCTGACGGTGATCCACGTCTGGTAGTGCTCGTCGTAGCCGAAGACGTGCCGCACGGACGTCACCGTGTACTTGCCCTCGAACGGTTTGCCCACGTCGGTCAGCGTGACCGGAACACCGGGACGCAGCTTGGGGTTGCCGAACACCATGACCTCCAGCTCGGCGAAGGAGGAGGTCACGTCGTCGGCGAGGGCCTTGGCGGCGACCTTCACCTCGGCCAGGCGGTCGTAGGGTGTGTCGGTCTCGACCAGTTTGGCGGTCTTGAACTTCTTCGCCGTCTTCTGCGGGGTGGTGCCGATCGCGAAGCCGTCGTTGGACGTGGCGGGCGACGTGGCGGTGAGCTTCTTCTTCGTCGTGATGTTCCAGCCGCGGACCTCGGTCTTGGCGACCTGGTCGGCGGAGGTCACCGCGGCCCGGCAGCGCAGTATGTCCACGCCGCCCTGCAGCACGAAGGGGCTCTTGTCGCCAGGGGTGCTGGTCGGCGGCGCGGTGGAGGCCGGGTCGGCCTTGACGAACTGGAACTTCCCCTCGGAGTCCAGCGACATGACCACGTCGTTCTCGTCGGCGAGCCGGGCGAGGAAGTCCCAGTCGGTCACGTTGGCCTGACTGATGAACTCGTAGACCGTCGTGGTGGGCTTGATGCCGCCCTTCCCCGTGCCGATCGGAATGCCGTTCATCGTGGCCAGCTTCTTCGCGATGTCCGCGGCCGTCTGGTTGCGGTACGCGGCCACCCTGCGCTGGCGCATCAGACGGTGGCCCATGTCGTAGCCGCGGATGACGGTGAAGGTGCCGGTGCCGTCGTAGTCGGTCTCCATGCCGGTCACCTCGCCGGTCAGCAGCGGGGAGGCCGCGCCCTGGCCGTCCGCGACCGGAGCGAGCGTCACCAGGGTGCCGCACTGGATGCCGAGTTCGCCGAGCACCAGCCGGTCCGGGTCGCGGAAGGTCAGCCGGAACGCGGCCGGCACCCCCGCCCCGAGGTCGACCCAGCAGCCGACGAGGTCGGAGGCGATCTTCTCCGGGACCGGACTGCCGTCCACGGTCACGTGGACGACGTTGGAGTACGAAGGCTGGACCATCAGAAACCCACCTCTTCGGCGGCGGGCAGCACGAGCTCGGTGCCGTTCGACAGCCGGTTCGGGTCGTCGATGCCGTTCGCCTCGGCGATCGCCCGCCAGGCCGCCGCGTTCCCGTACTCCCGCCACGCCAGCGACTGCAGCGAGTCGCCCGCGACGACCCGGTGCACACGCTGCGCGGTGAGCGCCCCCGACGTCGGGTTCTGCCCCTTGGTCTTGCTGGGGATCTCGTGCAGATGCACCTGACAGGTGGCGCGGATCGGCACGCCCGTCGTGCCGAACAGGGAGTAACTGGCGTCCACCGAACTGACGTACGCCGTGAACCGCGCGGTCGAGAACGACCCCCACTGGAACACCACCCACGGAGTGGACGGCTGCTTGGCGGCGATGCTCTTCTCCGTCACCTCGCAGCAGGAGAACAGCGACTCGACCTTCTTCAGCACCGAGTTGCTGGTCGGGTCGTCGGACGAGTCGAGGAAGATCTCGACGGTCATCTCTTGGGGCTCGGGCCCCATGAACTCCGGGAGTGAGCCCTTCCGTACGGCCGCGGTCGGAGTGGTCTTCCAGCGGGCGCGACGGCTGAGTGAGAGCGTCGAGGGGTTGAAGTCGAAGTTGAACGTCTTGATCAACCCGCCCGGAGTGGTGCTGCGGCCGATGGGCGGCTCGTGAATGGCCAGTGAGGCCCTCACAAGACTCTTGCCCGCGCCGCCCTTTCCTGACTTGCCTGCCATGTTCTTCGCCGTTCCCTAGTCCGTGAACCCGTGGTGGGTGATTTCCAGCACCTCCGTGGCCACGGCCGGGCTGGCCGGGTTGAGGGAGGGCCCCTGCCAACTGACCGGGAGCACGTCGAGCAGACCCCAGCGGGCCACCTCCGAGCCGTCCGCGCGCAGCGCCGCGATCTGCGCCGTCGGCCGCTTGACCCCCGTGGTCACGGAGGACACCCAGGCCGCGACCTTCGCGGTGTCCGGTGTCAGGGGGCGGGTCAGCCGGATGTTGGAGAAGGTCACGCGGGACGGAAGCTGCCACACGAACCCGTTGTTGCCGCCCTCCTGGCGCTGCTCGATCTCCACCTGCGACGAGAGTCCTTCACACCCGTTGAAGTAACCGAGGCTCTCGCCGTCGATGGTGAGGGTGAAGAAGATGGTGGAGCCCGGGTCTCGATCGGTGGCCATCGGGGATCGGCCTTTCTTGGGGTGTCGTGTAGGCGTACGGGGTGGTGGAGGTCAGCGACGGGGATCGCGCAGCTTGCCGATCCGCTCCCGCTCGAGGCGGAGTTCGGTCCGCAGCAAGCGGGTGATCGGCCCGGCCATCTTGTGCGTCAGCTCGTCGATCTGACCCTGGGTCAGGGACCGGGGATCGAAATCGACGGGGGTGTACGCGGGCGGGGCCTCTTCGCGCTCGGCGTGCGAGGGCAGTGGCCGATGGGGCGGTTCGATCGAGGAGTACGGGGGCGGGGGGCCGCTCGGCGGCGGCGAGGCGGGTGAGTACGCGGGGGGCGGGGACGTCGGGTTGACGTCCCGCTGGACCGAGAGGAGGGCGGGGGGTATGGCGGGGGTGGCAGGTGTGGTGATGGTGGTGCCGGTGGTGGTGAGTGCGGTGCCGGTGGTGGCGGGTGCGGGCAGTACGGGGGATGTGGGAGGTACGGGAGGTACGGCCGAGGAGCGCTGTACCGGCAGGGCCACGGGTGGGGCGGCGGGGGTTGCGTTGAGGGGGACGGCCGCTTTGGGGGTGGGGCTCGCGGAACTCGTCGGGGGCGCTGAGGGCGTTGGCTGCGCTGGGGCCGTTGAGGTCATGCGCTGAATCGGTGGCGTCGGTGGCGTCGGGCGTGCCGGTCGCGCCGGGTCTGTCGGAAGGGGGAGTCCGTCCGACGGGCGAGGCATCGGCGTGCTCGGAGTGGAGGAACGCTGTACGACGGGGGCGGAGGCTGCGCTGTGCGTCGCCGGCGGCGTGAGACCGAGGGAAACGCCTTCGGTGGGCTGCGGGTGCGCAGGGGTGTGGCGAGCCGTCGAGCGCTGAACTGCGGGTGCGTCGGGTGCCTGCCGTGGCGGAGCGGGCTCGGTGGCGACTCGCTGGACGACGGGGGCACCGAGGCCGAGACGGTGTGGGGTCGTGGCATCGGGGCGAGGAGCGCGGTGCTGCTTCGCGGACACCGGGGGTGGGGACGCGGGCGCCGAGGTCTCGGGCTGCCGAACTGCCGAGCGCTGCACCGGGGGCAGGGGAGACACGGGAGGCACGGCGGCCCCGGCGACATGCGTACGGGCGATGCCGGAAAGCTCTGGAGCTGGAGCTGGAGTCGGCGCAGATGCGCGAGGTGCGAGCGGTCCCGTGGCACTTGTGGGTGTTGCCGGTGACGCACTCGCACGGGGCAACGGTGTCGTGGACTTTGAGGGCGTCGAGGAGGCAACACGCTGTACTGCAGGGACAGTTGCCGTCGGTGAACTCGACGTCGACGGGTTTGCCGGGCCTGCGGAGGCCGAACCGCGTCGCGCCGATGGTCCGCTCGCAACGGTGCCGGGTTGGGCAAGGGGAACGGTGGCAAGGCGCCGGAGGACTGGAGCATCGGCGCCGGGAGCCTCGGGGCCGCGCGCCGCCGGACCGCCATGGGTACCTGCGACGGGCCCGCCGGCCGACGGTCGCGGCACTGCCCGCTGCACCATGGCACCGGTGCCACCGGTGCCACCGGGCAACCCAGGCGCACGGGTCGACGAAGGTGCCGCTCCCGGTGCCTCAGGCGATCGGCGTATCGGACGGGATACCAGACTGCCGCCAGGCCCGGAACGGGCCCCGGCTGCCGAGGAACGCTGCACGGCCGGTGCCGGTGCCGGTGCTGGTGCCGAGCCCGGTGCCGGGGTCGTTCCGGCTGCGACCCCACCGGGGGCGATGGACGTGCCCCCTGTCGGGCCGGCTGCTCCTGCCGACCCGGGCCCGTCGGCACGCCCCGCCGACGGGCTACTCGCGGAGCCACCGCCGGAGCCGCCGGAACGGGACCCGCTGCGGCCGTTGTCGGCTGTTGTCGCGCGCCGCAGCGGTACGGCCACGGGAGCCGTACGACGCTGCACGGCGGCGGCAGGAGGCGTGGTGGGCAGCAGCGAGGTCAGTGCGCGTGCGGGAGCGAGCGGGCGCACCGGTGGACGCGGCGATGGCGAGGAGGTGGGAGCCACCTGCTCCGCGCCACCGTCCCGCAGGGGGGCGACGGGCCCACTGCCCGCCGGGCTCTGCGCCGTGCCCTCCACCGCACTCGTACGTTCCTGAACGCGAGGTTCCGCCACGACGGCCCGCTGTACGACAGGGCTGCCCACCGTGGCCGTCCCTGACGCGGCGGAACCGGCCGGTGCCAGAGCCTGGGGCGCGGTCGACACCGCACGCTGAACAGGCAGGTCCCCGGACGGGGTTCCCGCCTCGGGAATCTCCGGTCGAGACGGTGCCGCACCTGATGACGACGATCCCGAAGGCGGCATCCCTGGCTCCGGGGTCGCCGTCCTGGGGGACGTCGTAGCGGAGGGAACGGGGGGAGTCGTCGCACCGCTGCGTGCGGTCGGTCGTCCCGTTGGGGTTCCCGCCGCACGCTGCACCGGACGGCGTACCGGCGTCGCGTTCGAAGGCGGGGCGGACAAGGGCGCGCCCAGCCCCGAGCGTCGACGCGGGGGAACCGCGGTCGGGCTGCCGCCCGGAGTCACCGGAGCTCCTGGAGCGGTCGGTGCCGCCGCCGTCGGTGCTGCCGGAAGGGGGAGCGCTGGTACGGATGCCCCGGCCGACGGCTCGTCCCCGACGGACGGCGCCCCCGGCCCCGTACGTCCGGAACCGCCCGACGTACTCCGCTGGACCGGAAGATCGGACCCGGCTGCAGAACCGCCGCGCGATCGCGACACGGAGACGGGAGGCGCGACCGGGCCGGCGGAGGCAGCCGGTGTCCCGGAACCCGGGACCATGGCGGCGGGAGCCGAAGCCCGGGGAGCGGCGTCCGATGTCCGGGAAGCACTCACCGAAGCGGCAGAACCGACCGACGTTCCGCCACTGCCACTGCCACTGCCACTGCCACTGCCACCCGCACCTGCGCCGCCACCGGTAGCCGGGACGGTGACGGCGGGCGTCGACGGCGGCTCCGGTACGGACGGCAACGGCGCGGACGGCTTCATCGCCGGCAGAGCCCGTCGCTGTACCGCGGGCCTGGCCGGGGCTTTGGTCAGTGAAGTCGGGCGGGTGGCCCGGGGAGCGGCGGGCGTCACCCGTGGGCCGGCCGGCCCACGGGCCGCCACCGGGGAACTCATGCGCTGCACGGGCAGCGCACCGGTCTCCTCGCCCGACTCCACGGGCAGGGCCACCGGCAGGGAGAGCGAGGGGAGTTCGAGCCCGGAGGCAGGTCCCACCGGGGCGGCGAGCAGGCCCTTGACCAGTCCGCCGGGCGCGCCGTCGAGGACGGCGTGCGACAGCGTGCCGGTGAAGGAGGGGTTCTGCCAGGTTGTCAGACGACCGCCGAACCCGGCGTCGGCGACGGAGCCCGGCCGGTCCGTCGCCCGCTGGATCGGCGGCAGCGCGGGCCAGGCGGCAGGCCGGACCACACGCGCACCGGCTCCCCGCCCCGCACCGCCCGCCGTGGACGTATCGCTCACCCCGGCATCCGTACCGCCGGCCGGAGCCGAAGCGCCCGCCGGTCCGGGAGCGGACACGGCGGTGGAACCGCTGCCGGATCCCCGCTCGGGTCCGCCGCCCCGCAGCCGATCAAAAAGCCCCACGCCGTGTCACCTCTCTCCGGCGCCGCGGTTGACGAGTGCCGCGATCTGTTCCGTGTAGCCGCGCCGGTCGCGGTGTTCGAGATCCAGGATGGTCTCCAGGCTCCAGTGGAAGTGATAGGCGATGTACGCGATCTCCTCCTGGATACGGTCGGTCGCGTACGTCACGATTCCCCCAGGCGGCTCCCGCCGAGTTCGACCTCGAACGGCTCCTCGCAGTGCGGGCAGGTCACGGCGGCACGGGTGTGGCCCTCCGCGTTGACCTGACGGTAGAAGTCCTGCAAGAAGGCCAGGTCCGAGGCGAACATGTTCTCCACCACCCCGTCGTGCACCAGCGGAAGCGTGCCGAGCCGGGTGATGACCCGGCCGAGCAGCACGACCGACAGGTACGCCGGGTTCTCCTGCACCCGCATGTCCCGCAGGGGGACCAGCTCGTCGCGAGCGGTGGCGAGCCGCATCACGCCGTGCCGGTGCACGGTGCCGGAGTCGTCCACGTACCCACGCGGCAGCTCGAACTCGAACTCGGTGCGCAGCGGTTGCGCGGCTGCAGCCGGGGCCGGGGCCGGAGCCGGAGCAGCGGTCTGCTCCGGCTCCGGTTCGGCGACGGCCGCAGCCGCCGCCCTGGGAGCCGTACGGCGCATTACTCGATGACCAGTTCTTCGAAGGTGATCGTCACTGTCTCGGTGAGCGCGGACGCCTCGCCGGCCTTCACGGTGCTGGTGTCGATCTTGCTGCACCAGGCGTTGCGCATGTTGTACCGCTTGACCGGGTTGTTCATGTAGTCCATCACCATGATGGTGGCGTTCTTGCGGGCGGTGCTCATCTGACCGGCGACGGACTCGGTGATCCACTGGTTGAAGGCCGCCGACTGCGTCATACCGCGGACGACCGTGCAGGTGCCGGCCTTCTTCACACCCGGCAGCTTCTTCGTGACGGGGATGCCCTGAGAGGAGACCTGCTGGTACTCGATGACGTCCTGCTCGATGCTGAGGCCGCTGACCTCCGCGAGGTACTCGACCATCACACCGTCGATCTGGAGGCCGAAATTGTGTGAAGTAAGGGCGTCACCCGGCTGGAGACTCATCTGTTCTCTGTCCTTCTAGGGTTTCTTGGGCGTACGGGGCGGAGCTGGTGGCCGAGAGGGCGGTACTACTCCTCCAACTCACCGCTGCCGCTGGAGAACTGGGCCAGCCGGAAGATCACGAACTCGGCGGGCTTGACCGGCGCGATGCCGATCTCGCAGATGACGCGGCCGAGGTCGACCGACTCCGGCGGGTTGGTCTCCTCGTCACACTTGACGTAGTACGCCTCCTCCGGCCGCGAGCCGAAGAGGGCGCCGTTGCGCCACTCGTTGACCAGGAAGGCGGAGACATTGCGCCGGATCCGGGCCCACAGGGCGTGGTCGTTCGGCTCGAACACCACCCACTGGGTGCCGATCAGGATCGACTCCTCCAGGTAGTTGAAGTACCGGCGGATGTTGAGGTAGCGCCAGGCCGGGTCGGAGGACATGGTGCGGGCGCCCCAGACGCGGATGCCGCGGCCGGGGAAGGCGCGGATGCAGTTGACGCCGATGGGGTTGAGCAGGTCCTGCTCGCCGCGGGTGATCTGGAGCTCCAGGTCCACCGCTCCGCGTACGACCTCGTTGGCGGGTGCCTTGTGCACACCGCGCTCGGAGTCGTTGCGGGCCCAGATGCCGGCGACGTGGCCGCTCGGCGGGATCAGCCGGGACTGGCCGGTGGCCGGGTCGAAGGCCTTGACCCAGGGGTAGTAGAGGGCGGCGTACTTGGAGTCGTAGCCGGCCGTCTCCTGGCGCCACACCCGGATCTGACGGGCGTTGAGGCCCGGCGGGGGGTCGATGACGGCGACCCGGTCGCCCATCAGCTCGCAGTGCGCGATCAGACCGAGCTGGACGGCCTTGACGGCCTCCAGGTCGATGGCGCCGCGCTGGTAGGCGGCCATCAGGTCGGGGACGGCGACCATCGAGACCTCGTCCACGGCCTCCAGGCCGCCGAAGCCGGTGCGGTCGGCGGAGTCGCCGAGGTACTGGGCGGGGCCGGGGTGGCCGCCGTCCGTGGTGGCCGGGACGGCGGGGGAGGTGGCGGACGGGGCGGCGAGCGCCACCGTCTGGTTGTCGGGGCGGGCCAGCTGGGCGGCGGGCGCGGCCTCCTGCACGGCGATGAGCTTCGAGCGCTCCTTCACCTGGGTGACCACGTAGTTGCGGCCGCCCTTCTTGGCGGTCACGTCGAAGGTCTCGGCGACCTTGTCGCCGTCCTTGACGATCAGCTTGAACCGCTCGGCCGGGCCCTCGCCCTCGGGGTCGGCGACCTCGACGCTCAGCGAGCCGCCCGCGACGGCGCTCACCGAGAACGTGCCGAGCTGCTTCGGCTCGCCCGGCGGCAGCGCGGCCTGCGCGCCCGAGCCGGTCACCGCGGCGGGGGCCGCGGAGTCGCCCGAGGCGCCGCCGGGCGTTCCGCCGACCCGGACGACATAGGCGGCACTGCCGCCGTTGTTGAAGAAACCGTAGACGGAGTGCGCGAGGTAGTACCCGTCGGTGAACTCACCGAAGGCCGCCACGTACTGCGTCCAGTTGGTCACCAGTGTCGGCTCGTGCAGGGGGCCGATCGGGGCAAGACCGACGAAGGCCGCCACCGAGGTGCCCACGCCCTCGATCGGACGCGAGCCGCTGGCCACCTCCTCGACGTAGACGCCCGGCGACAAGTAGGACGGCATGCTCTGCTCTCCTCGGGGTACGAGATGGGACGTCACTCACCCTCACGCGCGAAGCGCGTCCCCGAAACGTCCTGCGGTGCCGGGTCGGGGGCAGCCGTGTTGCCCCCAGGGGCAATTCAGGAGCGACATTGCGGGGGAGGAGGGGCGCCGGCCCTCCGAAGATCGGCGCCTGACCGCTGTCGTACGGGTTGCGTTCCGCCGTACTAGTTGCTGATGCTCCACGCCCACGCGGCGCCCTTCGCGATTCTCGCCGCGAGCGTCAGGAAGTCCTGCTTGACGGCCTCCGGGGTCTTCTCCGGGGGGAAGAGCGGCTTGATCGGCGAGCCTTCGGGGAAGTCGGCCGACAGCAGGGCCCGGTAGCGGTTGTAGACCTTCGCGATGTCATTGCGGACCGCCTCCGATCCGCTCTTCGCGGGCGCTCCGAGGAGCCGGTTGTCATTCGTCGCCGCGATGGAGGCGACATCCATCAGGAAGCAGTCCAGAAGGTCGGTCACGTCCTGCTGCCTGGCGCCGTCCACCTGGTCATTCACGTCTTGAAGGAGACGTTCCGCCATTTCCGTGGTGACCGCCTTGTAGACCCCGTAGCGGGGGCCCTGGGGGATCGCGCCGAGCACGTGGTCGGCCTGCTTCGCCTCGGCCGAGTTCATGAACTTGGGCTGCTCCTCGAGACCGGGCACGGGGAAGGGCATCCCCTTCAAATGCTGTTCTTCGTCGAGGAGTTGAGGCTTTGCCTCCGCGAGAGGATGGATGCCGAACTCGTGGGAGAGCATTCCGACGATGTAACCGATGTCGTAGTTCTCGAAGTAGTACGCGGCGAGAATGACCTTTACACCCTCGTCCCCGTTGTCCTTGACCTCGGCCGGAGTGTCCGCGATCCGTTTCTCCAGGACGATGTCGCACGGGCGGCCGCGGAGGTAATCCTGGATGAGCTTGTGCTCCGACAGCAGCTGAAGAACGCGTTGGGCCTTGCCGAAGTACTCCGGGTATTTGTTGGCCACGTTGGTGAACGCGATCTTCCCGCTGGCCATGCGGGCCCGCTGGATCGGCAGTGCGGCGCGCTGCACCGGAGCCGCCTCGACCGCACCGGTGGACACCGGCCGGTTCTCCAGGGGGACCGGCCCGGACATGACGCGCTTCGCATTGGCCTCGGCCGCCTGCTCGAAGCTGTCCCCGGGGTCGGACATGTGCAGCCCGTTGCCGTTGTCGGTGCCCGCCACGGGACCTTGCCGCTGCTGGACCACATGCGTCAGTTCATGAGCGAGCGTGTGCTTGTCCGCGCCCCCGGGGCCGATGACCACATGGCTGCCGGAGGTGTACGCGTGGGCACCGATCTCGGCCGCGGAACGCTGCGCCACGGTGTCCGTGTGCAGGCGTACGTCGGAGAAGTCGGCGCCGAGACGGGCCTCCATCTCTGTCCGGACCCCGGTCTCGAGGGGGCTTCCCGTGCTGCGCAGGACGTCGTGGACCGCCGAACGCTGCACCGGCGCGGAGTGCCCGCACGCCGGGCCGTGTTCGTGGGCCTCCTGGGCCAGCAGTCCGGCGACCGCCGCGTTGCCCGCGGTGCGCTGGAGCGCGGTCACGGCCGACGGGGAGAATCCGCCGCCGGGGAGCAGGGCGGGTCCAGATACCGGGCCGACGCCCGCGGGCCCGTCCGTCCGCCGTGCAGCCGCCCGATCGGCAGGCCCACCTTTTCGGGCCTGCTGCTGGTCTGTCTGGCGTTCCTGCACCATCTGCCTCCTCGGCCGTCCGCGTGTGGTCCGCCGAGCGCACGGTCACACAACTCACCAGAAGAATGATGCGAGCGTCCTCCGCCCGGCCCGCAAGGTCATGGGGGGCCTGTCCGGGAGCAGACCCCGTGCCCGAAAGGGCCACGGAGTGGGTCCGCGTGACGTCTGGCGCTCCGTCCGGGAGCCGTGTCAGGGGACTTCCGGGCAGCGACTGTGCCCTCTGGTCTCCTGACCGGAGCGACGCCCCGGCCATAGCGTCGTCGGGTGAGCCTTTGGACTTCGCTGGAGCCTGCCTCCAGCACTGTGGATCCCGGTGGCAGCACCAAGGT